>QHBO01000036.1 GCA_003243965.1 Chloroflexota bacterium | reverse complement strand
TCCGGCGAGTGGCTCGGCTCCGGCGAGTGGTTGGCATCTCGTCCGGACGTGACGACCCCATTCACGGGGCCGAAATTGGCCCGGTCCCCGCTCGAGGTCAGACGGTGCCCGAAGACGGCCGTCGCGGATAGCCCGAGGATGACCGCAGCTGTGAGCATGCCGCGAAAGAGACGCATGGGAACCTCCGTGCGGGTTCGATGTGATGATGGCGGCCACAGGCTATGGCACCCCCCCCCCCCCCCCCCCCCNNTCCCCCCCGCTCCTGTGGCGTAGTACCTTGCGGTCGGGCGCCGGGTGACTTTGTCTGGCGTCTCGTGCCTCGCTCAGCTCGAGGGCGAGCGTGGGTTGAGCCCTGCGAGGAATCGGGCGATCTGCTCCGCCGCCTGGTCACGCACCGGGAGCAGTCCGTGCCCGACTCGCGGGTACAGGACCAGACGGCCGTCCGCGAGCCGGTCGGTGGCGGCGCGCAGGAGCGCGACTCGTGCAAACGGATCGGACTCGCCCCAGAGCAGCAGGACGGGGCACGAGATCGAAGGCCAATGCGCCGTCCGCTCCTCCCAACCCTCGGGATGCCCGGGGCGGTGCAGCGGGTAGCTGAGCAGGATGAGCCCGCGGTACGGCTCCTCGGCCGCCAGCAGCGACGCGACCCGGCCGCCGAACGAATGGCCGCCGATGACCGAGTCGAGGGCCGGAGGCGCCGCGGCGCGATACGCGGCCACGGCACGCGTCGCCGCAGTGCGCGGCAGCGAGACGGCACGCGATCGGAATCCGCGCGCCTCGAGCGCCACGACCCATGGGCGCATACTCTCGGCGCCCGCAGAGGCTCCATGCGCGAGGTGGACGACAGGCTGCGCGATGCCATCACCTTACGCGTGAACGACCGACGATCGCCGAGAGAATGGGACGCGGTGAAGCCGATGCCGTACAGATACTGATGCAGCTTCCGACCGACACCGCGCCCGCCGAACGCGCCGCCGTGCGTCCTGTTGCGACCGCGTCCGCGACCGCGTCCGCGGCTGCGCTCGCGGGGACCGTCGCCGGCGCGGCGGCTCTCGCCGTCTCGGAGCTGCTTGCCGGCCTGGTTGCGGGGGCCCCCTCTCTGGTCGTGGAGGTCGGTGCGTTCGTCATCGGTCGTCAGCCGCCGGGAGCCAAGCAGCTGGTGGTCGGCATCTTCGGGACGAACGACAAGCTCGCCCTCAACGTGCTGGTGGCGTTGATCGCCGTCGGGCTCGCCGCATTGCTGGGGATCGTCGCGCGCCGACGCCAGGGCCTCGCGCGCTTCGGGTACGCGGCGATTGGCCTGGCCGCCTTCCTCGTCAGCCTGCCCGACCCGCTGGTCGATCCGCTGCTCGCGCTGCTTACATGTTTGGTGGCGGTGGCGGTGGCGATCCTCACCCTTCAGCGGCTGCTCGCCATCGCGACCCCCGCCGCCGCGCGCGCAGAGATGCCGGATTGGTCCCGCCGCCGGTTCCTGGGCACATCGCTGGGCGTCGGCGCCGCCGCGATCGGCGGGGGAGTGGTGGGCCGCTTGCTGCTCGATCGACAGCGTCTCGAAACCCCGCCGGGAGTGCCCGCGCTTCCGCCGGTCGCCGCTCCGACGCTTCCCCCGGGCACCAGCCTCGAGGTCGCGGGGCTCACGCCGATCGTGGTGCCCAATGACCGGTTCTACCGGATCGATACCCAGCTTCTCACCCCGCGGTTGGACGCCCGGACCTGGAAGCTCCGTATCCATGGGCTCGTCGACCGCGAGGTGACGCTCTCGTACGCCGACCTGCTCGCGATGCCGATGCAGCAGCAGTACGTGACGATCGCCTGCGTCAGCAATGAGGTGGGCGGCGACCTTGTCGGCAACGCCCTGTGGGGCGGCGTCCGCCTGCAGCGGATACTGGACCTTGCCGGTGTACGGCGCGGCGCCTCCCAGGTCGTGGGACGCGCCTTCGACGGCTGGACGTGCGGCTTTCCCACCCTGTGGCTCACCGATGAGGGGAAGGAGGCGCTGTTGGCGGTTCGCATGAATGGTGCACCGCTCCCCGCCGCCCACGGCTTTCCGGCGCGACTCATCGTGCCGGGCCTGTACGGCTACGTCTCGGCCACCAAGTGGATCACCGAGATCGAGCTCACCACGCTGGAGGCCTTCGACGCCTACTGGGTGCCGCTCGGCTGGGCGAAGTACGGACCGATCAAGACGCAGTCGCGCATCGACACGCCGCGCGGCGGGGTGCAGCTCCCGATCGGCCGGGTGGCCGTCGCAGGCGTGGCCTGGGCGCCGGAGCGGGGCATCGCCGGGGTCGAGGTCCAGGTCGACGATTCCCCCTGGGCCGCTGCGCGGCTCTCGACCCCCATCGGTCGAGCGACCTGGGTGCAATGGCTCTACCCCTGGAACGCAGTGGCGGGACGGCACGCGCTCAGGGTCCGCGCCACCGATGGCACGGGCGTGGTGCAGACCGCAGCCGTGCAACCGCCAGCGCCCAGCGGTGCGACGGGGTATCACACCATCTCGGTGAGCGTCGGCTGACCCGGGGGCATCGGTGGCGGCTTTGATCCGCTACGGTAACCGGGTGAGCGAAGTCATCGAGGAGATCGCGCCGGGGTGGCGCGTTGAGGGGAGACGCGGCCGGATCGGGACGGTCGACGCCGTGTTTGCCGACTACCTGCTGGTGCGCACGCCGGGCCTCGTGCCGATCGACCTGTACGTGCCGCGCGCGGAGGTGAGCGTCGAGGCGCCCGGGCGGCTGCGCGCCTCGGCGGACAGGGCGGACGCGCACCAACGCTGGCGCCGGCCGCTGCGGAGCGCGCCGCACGACTGACGGGGGCGAGAAGCGAGGGCGGCCGCGCGGCCGCCCTCGCCCGTTTGACTGACTCCGACCGGTGCGAGCTATGGCCCGATTCGGAAGCTGCCCGTGGAGAGCGTCCCCGAATGCGTGTAGCCATTGCTGAGCGCGATGGTGAAGGCGCCGGCACGGCTGACGTTCAGCAGGAAGGAGACCCGCTGTCCGCGGTCGATGCCCTCGCCCTCGATGGTGGCATGCTCCCGACGATCGTCACAACTCTCCTTGGTGACGCGGGTGGAGCGGAAGTCCGCCTGACCGCTGTCGGTGTACGCCACCTTGCCCAGCAGCGAGACCGGGACGTTGAGTGCCAGAGCGGCATCGTCGCCTCCCTTGCCCTCGCCGTGGCCGCCGCCCTCGACGTCGCAGTCACCACCCGGCGGCGGCGTCCCGCCGCCACCTCCGAGGAGGTAGTCGAACGCGCGGGTCGCGTCCACGTCGGCGAACAGGTCCACGTCCGCGTTCCTGCCGGCGCTGAGCGCCGTCACGCTGAACAGCTTGCCGCCGAGGATCGGCCGATTCGGCCCAAAGCCGCCCTGGATCGCCACGTCGATGATGATCCGGTTCCCAACGATGGCGCCGGTCGCGGTGTTCTCCTTGGGATACTGCACCACCTTGCAGTTCTCCGGGGTGTTGGTGGTGCATCCGTTACCCGGGACGGCTCCCTGGGCAGATGCGCCACTCCCCGCGAAGAACGTGGGCGGCCGCGCGCCACCGGCACTCTCCGCGCCCACGTAGAAGATCCGATACGCCTCCTCTCCACCGTCACCGATCGAGAGCGCCTGAAAGCGCGTGAGCCACAGGGCGTTCGTCTTGCCCGGAGGCGGCGCCAGGCTCGCGAGGCTGCTCAGCGCCATCTCGACGCGCAGGGTGGACCGATTGGGCTGGCTGAGCCGCAGCCCGGTGAAATCGAGCTGCGGGAGGTTCGGCCCGGCGCCGGTCGGCGCGTAGTGCGGCGAGCGCGCGTCCCCCGTGGGATCGGGCATCGGGTTCCCCGGAGCCGGGGTGCTGACCGACGATCCGAAGCCACCGGGCCCCGCGATCTGCCGTGCCTCGAACAGGTGCGCTCCGTGGTGCTGGCTGGTCGTGTCGTTGTAGACGATGCGCATCGCCCCGGCACGATCGAACGCGACCGCGAAGTAATCCGCCATGGTGCGGTCACCGCTCGAAGTCGTGCAGCCGAGGCCGCCGTTGCAGATCTGGCCGTAGTGCATCGGCTTCTCGGTGAAGCGCGTCTGGACCAGGCTTGGGCGAGGGCTGGCCGCGCCCCGGATCAGCGAGACGTAGCCGAACCACTTGTAGGCCGTCGCTGCCGGCCGGTTGTTGTACCACGAGGGCATGTTGTCGCTGTCCAGCCTCGAGCTGGTTCCGTACCAGGCCACCGCCAGCGTTCCGGCGTTGCCGGCCACCGCCCACGGGAAGACGTTCGAGTTTGCATCGTTGCCATTGACCTGGACCACCGCGGACCAGGTCGTGCCCTGGTTGGTGGAGTACGCGTAGTAGACGTTGTGGTTCGTCTCGTCGATCCAGACCAGGTAGATGTTTCCCGCGCGGTCGGCGGACACGCTGGGGAAGATGTCACCCACCGCCCCGCCAGGAGAGGTGGGACCGGCGACGGTCCGGAAGGTGATGCCGGTCCGCTGACCGGGGTTCACGTGGCCGATGGTGAGCTCGACATGGTCACCCGCGGCGCAGGGGTAGTAGAGGTTGCGCTTCACCGGATCGAAGCGCAGCTGGCCGCAGGGCGCCCCGGTCGAAATCGGACCCACCGGGTTGCTCGACGAGTTGCTGTAGACCAGGCCCCCGATCGGATCGGTCGGGCCTGTCGACCCGGGCGTCGAGTAGATGTAGGAGCCCAGCGCGACCTGGCGGAAGGCCAGGAAGATCGTGTTGTCGACGGCGGCCGATGTCGTGCCGTTGTCGGCGGCGAACCATTGGCGATCGTCGAGCGCATGCGCAACGCTGAACGGGTTCGTCCGCCAGCTGTTGCCGCTGTCGTTGCTCACCGCGGCGCCGAGGTTGACCAGGCCCTCGAGATCCACGAAGTAGGCGTTGAGCTGGTCATCGGTGGTGATATCGGTGTCGCCACCGCCGGGAGGCGTGTTCGGTCGCACGCCCACCGGACTGACGATGTTGAACTGGTTTCCGCCGTCCGTCGAGCGGTGAATGAAGGAGTTCTGGGTGCTGGTGCCCCACGGACCCGACTCCCAGTAGTTGCCGTTGCGGTCGATGTGGTTGATCGGCTCGCCCTCGGTGCGCTGGGCGTCGATCACCGTGGCCGGGGCAAAGACCAGCCCGCCGCTGGCGCGTGTCGGATTGGGCGCCGGGCCGCCCGCGCGGCTGACGAAGCCGGCGGTGCCGCTGTAGCCGGAGCCCGGCACGCTGGCGATCAGGAAGGGCACCACGCGGACCTCGTACTGTCCCGAGGCGCTCTGCACGAACACCCGCTCCGAGGTCGTCCCGCCCGAAGCCGAGGAGGCGACCTGTGTGCCGCTGGCGTCGTAGACGTACAGGTCGAAGTCATCCTGGGAGGATCCCCAGTTGATGCTGATCTCCGCCCCGCCGGTATTCGTGTTCCAGTAGGTGGTCGGCACGTTGACGTTCAGAAGGAAGTGGTCGCAGAGCGTGTTCGCCGGGTCCGTGGCGGGCGGGCAGGCGGCTGGATCGGCCACCGTGTGGCCCGCCGTGTAGGTCTGGCCCTGCCAGGTGACGCTGGGGGTGGCGGGGCCGATCGTCCCGCCCGGCGGCGCCGCCGCCTGCACGGGCCGGCCCTGGCCGGTGAGCAGCAGGGCGGTGAGCAGCGGAAGCATCGCGAAGGCGACCAGGGTGCGGCGACGGGCACGGCGCGCCGCTCGCATGGGCAGCGAGTGCATGAGATCCACCCTCCGTAGGCTCATCGCGGTCGCAGCGCAGCACGCGGCCGCGGCCGTTTGGCCACCAAGGCAGCAAGCGGCATGCCGACTGCCGCCGCCAGCCGGCAGTCGGCCGCGGAATCGGTGGATTGGGCCATGAGGTACCCTTAGCCAGCACGACCGCTGACTCGGTCGCGCGGAGGTGAAACGCAATGGACGACAGCGAGCGGGCGGACAGCTTCTACGCCCGCGTGGCGGCCGGCGGCAAGGTCGAGGCCGACGACTGGATGCCGGATCCGTACCGGGCCGCGATCCTGAAATTCGTTGAGATGCACGCCAACAGCGAGCTGATGGGCGTCCTCCCCGAGCGCGAGTGGATCCTTCGCGCTCCCACGCTGCGCCGCAAGCTGGCCCTGACCAGCAAGGTCCAGGATGAGGTGGGCCACGCTCAACTGCTGTACCGGGTCGCCGAGGACCTCGGAAAGCCGCGCGAGCAGATGCTCCAGGACCTGCTCGACGGGAAGACGAAGTTCCACAACGTCTTCCATTACCCGACGGAGTCGTGGGCCGATGTCGGCATCATCGCCTGGCTGGTGGACGCCGCGGCGATCGTCAGCCAGCAGGCGCTCCGTGACTCATCGTACGCACCCTACGCGCGGACGATGAAGAAGATCTGCTGGGAGGAATCCGTGCACATCATGCACGGGCGGGATGTCGTCCTGACCCTCATGAACGGCACCGATCGTCAGCGCGCGCTGGTCCAGAACGCCCTCGACCGATGGTGGGGCCCCCTGATGCAGATGCATGGCCCGCCCACCGATCCCGCGCGCGACAAGGACCTGCTGTGGCGCATCAAGTCCAAGGGCAACGAGCAGCTGCGCCAGGAGTTCCTGTCCATCTACGTTCCGCGCATCCGGGAGCTGGGTTTGCGGATTCCCGATCCCGAGCTGCGCTATGACGACGGCGCCGGTCGGTGGCACTACAGCGAGCCGGATTGGGACGAGTTGCGCAGCGTGGTCACCGGTCACGGCCCTCGGTCGCAGGAGCGTCTCGAGTTTCGCCGGGTCAACCGTGCGCTGACGCAATGGGTACGCGACGCGATCATCGGGCGGGCGGCTGCGGCCGCCTGAGGCCTCCACGGCTCGATGACCGATTCGGTCTGGGAGGTCTTCCGCCAGGAAGACGAGGGTGACGCGATGACCCATGCGGGGAGCGTGCGCGCGCCCGATGCCGAGCTGGCGCTGCACTACGCGCGGGAGTTCTACGGGCGCCGCCAGGAATCGACGCGCCTGTGGGTGGTGCCCCGAGAAGCGATCAACGAGCTGGACGACCCGGACTGGCTGAAGCCGCCGTTCGACCGATCCTACAAGCGACCGGGTGGGTACCTCATCAAGCACAAGCTCGAGGCGGCCAAGGCACGCGCGGAGGAATCGCCGTGAGCTCGGCCGCACCGCCCGAGGCGCTCCTCGGGGACGTCACGCGGGACGCGCTCGCCGAGCTGCTGCTGGCAACCGCCGACGACGAGTTCGTGATCGGCTTCTGGGACTCCGAGTGGACCGGCATCGCGCCGATGCTCGAGGAAGACGTCGCGATGAGCTCCATCGCCCAGGACGAGATCGGCCATGCGCGCGCCCTCTACGAACTCCTTGCCGAGACCACCCACGACGATCCGGACCGAATCGCGTTCGGGCGCCCCGCCGATGCATTTCGCCACGCCGCGCTGATGAACCACCCGCGCACCGATTGGGCCTTCACGGTGGCCCGCCGCTTCCTCTACGAGCACGCCGATGCGGTTCGCCTCGAAGCCCTCGCCCGCTCGTCGCACGAGCGTCTCGCCGGTCTGGCCGGCAAGATGCGCCGCGAGGAGTCGTACCACCGCATGCACGCCGATGCGTGGCTTCAGCGCCTGGCCGAGGCCGGGGGGGAGGCGCGCAAGCGCCTGACGGCCGCCCTCCAGCGCCTGTGGCCGGATGCCGATGCCGTGTTCACGCCACTCAGTGGCGAACCCGAGTTGCTCGCATCCGGCGTCCTGGCCGAGCCGCTCGCCGCGCTGCACGGCCGCTGGCGAGCGCGCGTGCGTCCCACACTGGAGCGGCTCTCGCTGCCGGTCGGCGGCGATGGAGCGCCCCCACCGGATGGCAGGACGCGCCGTACCGATGACTTCCGATGGCTCCATGGCGAGTTCACGATGGTCGCCGGCTCCGAGGAGGGAGCCACGTGGTAGCAGCCTCGGTCGAAATCCGGCTCGCAGCTGCCTGGAACGCCCTTGCCGACGTGAACGACCCGGAGATTCCCACCGTCAGCGTGGTGGATCTGGGGGTCATCCGGACCGTCGCCTTCTCCTCAGACGGGCGGACACTGGAGATCGAGCTGATGCCGACCTTCGTCGGCTGTCCGGCGGTGGACGTGATGCGGGACGAGATCACCGCCAAGCTGAGCGCTCTCGGTATCGCCGACGAAGTTCGGGTCGCCCTGAGCTTCGTCGAGGCATGGACGTCCGAGCGGATCACGGCCCGCGGCCGTGAGCGGCTGCGTCGCAGCGGGTTCGCCCCCCCGGTCCCACAGGGGCGGATTCCACCCGATCGCGACCCGCTCGACGAGCTGGCCGTGCTGCCGATCGCCAGCTGCCCGTACTGCGGCTCGCGGAACACCACGCTGGAGAACCCCTTCGGTCCGACGCTGTGCCGGGCCATCTACTACTGCGCCGCCTGCCGTCAACCGTTCGAGCAGTTCAAGACCGTGTGACCGAGGCGGGGCATCGGTTCCGCTCCGCGGGCACGGGTCGTGCTCCTCCACTACGCCCCGGTGCACGCCACCGTTGAAGGCGAGCCGCCGGCGATCTTCCCCTTCCTGGGCTCGAGTCGGCTCGAGGACCCGATCGACCGCTACGGCACCCGCGTCGTGCTCCACGGACACGCGCATCGTGGCTCGCCCGATGGCGGGACACGGGGTGGCGTGCCGGTCCACAACGTCTCGCTCCCAATGCTGCGCAACCTCGGAGACGGCTCGCCATTCCGGATCGTGGAGGTCGGGGACGACCAGGCCGGAGGCTCCGCGGAGGAGGCGGAGCAGGAGACGGCGCGACTCATCGAGGAGAACGCCGCGGGCCACTGATGGCTACCATTGGCCTCCTGCGAGGCAAGGAGGGCCGATGACAATCGAGAGCGACGAGGTCCGCGAAGCACCGGAGGAGATGCTCGACGCGGGCGCCCATGATCGGCTGGCCACCATGCGTCACTCGGCCGCGCACATGATGGCGGCGGCGGTGCTGGCCCTCTTCCCCGATGCAAAGCTCGGGATCGGTCCGGCGATCAGGGACGGCTTCTACTACGACTTCGACCTGCCGCGGGCCCTGACCCCCGACGACCTGGCGCGCATCGAGGACCGCATGCGACAGGAACAGGGCGCGGAGCTCCCGTTCGTCCGGATCGAAATGTCGAGGGACGAGGCGCTCGCCGAGCTCGAGCCTCAGGGGCAGGCCTACAAGGCCGAGATCATCCGAGAACTGCCGGCCGCGGAGGCTGAGGTCGTTTCGTTCTACCGCCACGGAGCTTTCATCGACCTCTGTCGCGGCCCGCATCTGCCTTCGACCGCAGATCTGGGGCCATTCAAGCTGCTGCACAGCGCCGGTGCCTACTGGCGGGGCGACGAGGCCCGGCCGATGCTGCAGCGGATCTACGGGACGGCCTGGGAGCAGCAGGATGATCTCGACCGATACCTCTGGCGGCTCGAGGAGGCGCGCAAGCGCGACCATCGGCGCCTTGGCCGCGAACTCGATCTGTTCACCTTTCACCCGGAGTCGCCCGCCGCGCCGTTCTGGCACCCGCGGGGGATGGCGCTGTGGCGGGCCCTGGAGGAATGGTCGCGCTCGGTTAGACTCGGCGGCGGCTTCAGCGAGGTTCGCACGCCGAGCCTGGTGCGGAAAGAGCTCTGGGAGCAGTCCGGCCACTGGTCGCTTTACCAGGACAACATGTTCGTGCTTGACGACTCCGACCACGTCTCCGGGCTGAAGCCGATGAACTGCCCCCAGGAGATCCTGGTCTACAAGACGCGGCCGCGATCGTACCGCGACCTGCCGATCCGATTCGCGGACTACAGCACCCTGTTCCGGAAGGAGCGGACCGGTGCGCTGGCCGGCATGTTCCGGGTGCGGCAGCTCACCCAGGACGACTCGCACGTCTTCTGTCGCGACGACCAGGTCATCGACGAGGTGAACCTGGCCCTCAACCTGGTGAAGCAGCAGTACGCGCCGTTCGGCTTCTCGCCGAGGTTCAAGCTCGCCACCCGACCGGAGCAGAAGCTGGGCAGCGACGAGTTCTGGGACATGGCCGAGGGCAAGCTCAGGGAGGCGATCGAGGGGGCGGCGATAGGCTTCGAGATGGACCCCGGGGGCGCCGCCTTCTATGCCCCCAAGATCGACATCTTCATCGAGGATGCGCTGGGCCGCGAGTGGCAGACGGCGACCATCCAGCTCGACTACCAGCTCCCGCAGCGCTTCGACCTGGACTACCGGGCGGGCGAGGGCGGCTTCGAGCGGCCGGTGATGATTCACTACGCGATCTACGGGTCGTTCGAGCGCTTCACCGGGGTCATCACCGAGCACTACGCGGGCGCCTTCCCGGCCTGGCTGGCCCCGGTCCAGGCGATCGTGATCCCGATCGCCGACCGCCATCTGGCCTACGCGGCGGACGTGCGGGATGCGCTCCTCGCCGCCGGCATCCGCGTCGAGGTCGATGACCGATCCGAGCGGATGCAGGCAAAGCTGCGCGATGCCCAGGGGCAGCAGATTCCGGTGATGCTGGTCGTCGGCGACCGCGACCAGGAGGGGAGAGCTGTCTCGCCGCGGCTGCGCACCGGTGAGTCGAGCCAGGGAGTGCCGCTCGGCGAGTTCATCGCCGAGCTCGGTGGTCGCATCGGAGCGCGGGAGCTGTGGCCCTACGCCGTAATCGCGGACGCCGACTGAGCGCCGGCATACCGCGGCCATCTCACGCCTGATGCGAAAGATGCGGGCCATCGGTCAGCTGGCGCTCGTCTCCCCCGAGCCGTCGAGGGTCGGCGAGTTCTATGCATCGGCGTTCGGGTTCCGGCGGCGTGCCGAGGACGAGAGCGGGGTCGATCTCGAGCTGAGCGGCTTCGAGCTCAGCTTCCGACGCGGGGCCAAGGCGACGCGCGACGGGATCCAGATTGGTTTCCGGATGGATACCGCCGCCGAGGTCGACGCCTGGGCCCAGGAGCTGAGCCGGCGCGGCTTTGCGCTCGTGGCGCCCCCTTCCGGCGATCGGTGGGAGGGGAGCCGGTCGTTCCGCATCGCCGACCCGGATGGGCGCCAGGTGGCCATCTTCTACGACTACCCCGTGTGACCGGCGCCCTGGCGCCTTGGATTCGTTGACCCTCGGTGGCGATGTGGGCTACCATGCTGCGGCGTTTGCGCGTGGATGGGCCACCCGGCCAGCATCGGTCGGATGGCCTTGTTGTCAAAGGAGAGGAAGAAGATCGCAAGGGATCTGCGAACCAATGAGATGATCCGGATCCGCGAGGTGCGGGTCATCGATGACGAAGGTCAGCAGCTCGGCGTGATGCCGACGGCACGGGCCCTGGCCCTCGCCCAGGAGAAAGGGCTCGACCTCGTGGAGGTCGCTCCCACCGCAGTCCCACCGGTCTGCCGCATCCTCGACTACGGTCAGTACAAATACGAGCTTCAGAAGCGCGAGCGCGAGGCGAAGAAGAAGCAGAAGTCGCAGACGTTCAAGGAGATCCGCCTGCGGGTCAAGATCGATGTGAACGACCTGCGAACCAAGCTGCGGCGCGCCGCGGAGTTCCTCGATGAGGGGGACAGGGTCAAGGTCACGGTCCAGTTCCGCGGACGGGAGATGACCCACGCCAACCTGGGCCGCGACCTTCTGGTCAAGGCAGCGGACTTGCTTGCCGAGCACGGAACCGTTGAGCGACAGCCGCTGCTCGAGGGTCGCAGCATGTACATCGTGATGGCGTCACTCGAGAAGCGACCGGAGAAGAAGACCGAACGGATCACCGAGGACGCCGCCGCCGCGCCGACCGGGGAGACGATCGGCGACGCGATCGCAGCCCGCTCGCCCGCCGCGGTTGGGCCGCAGGAGCGCGTCAAGGACAAGCCGGAGCCTCCGGCCGAGGTCTCACAACCGATGGAGCAGGGATAGCGTGCCGAAGATCAAATCGCACAAGGGAACCGCCAAGCGCTTCCGGAAGTCGGGAGCCGGAAAGTGGTTGCGCCCCAAGGCGTGGCGTGGCCACCACCTCGAGATCAAGTCGAGCCGGCGCACGCGGCGCTACGCCGGCGTGACCGCCGTCAGCCCGGCCCACCAGAAGCAGCTGAAGCGGCTGCTTCCGTACGAGTAGCCGCCGATGGCACGCGTGAAGCGCGGGGTCACCGCGCACCGGCGTCACAAGCGGCTGTTGAACCAGGCCGAGGGGCGGCGCATGACCCGCTCACGCCTCGTCCGGCCGGCCCGCGAGGCGCTGTTCCATGCGCTCGTGTACGCCTACCGTGACCGCCGACAGCGGAAGCGGGACATGCGGCGCCTGTGGATCGAGCGGATCAACGCTGCCAGCCGGATCCACGGCCTGCCGTACGGGCGGCTGATCGCCGGGCTGAAGGCCGCCGGCGTCGAGGTCGATCGCAAGCAGCTCGCGGATCTCGCCGTCCGGGATCAGGCGGGGTTCGGGCAGGTCGTCGATCTCGCCAAGCGCGCCTTTACCGGCTAGGCCGGCGACGACGTCGGCATGCCGACCCTGCTCCGGTCACCGGGGCGGGGTCGTTTCATTTCACGCATGATGCGGAAGGACCGATGAACCAGGGAGCGCCAGACCGTCCGAGCAGCGACGATCTTCGGATCGCCCTGGAGGAGGTGCGCGCCGCCGGGCTGGCCGCCCTGGCACAGACCGATGATCCCGCCGCGGTGGGCTCATTGCGCAGCGGGCTCCTGGGAAGGTCCGGCCGACTGACGGCGCTGCTGCGCGAGATCGCTCATGCGCAGCCTTCCGAGCGTCCTGCGCTGGGAAGGCTCGCGAACGAGGTCCGCGCCGAGCTGGAGGCGACGCTCGACGACCGGCAGCGTGTCGTGCGCCGCGAGGCGTTGCAACGACAGCTTGCCGCGGAGGCGATCGACATGACCGCCCCGGGGCGCCCTGTCGCTGCGGGGCACCTGCACCCGCTGATGACCGCCGAGCGGGAGGTGCGGGAGATCTTCCACGGCTTCGGTTTCGAGGTGATCGAGGGGCCCGAGATCGAGACCGACGAGATGAACTTCGAGCGTCTCAACATCCCGCCCGACCACCCCTCGCGCGACCTGTGGGACACGCTGTACGTGGCCGAGCCCGGCAGCGTCGAAGCGGGAGCGCCGCGTCCCGCGGAGGACGGCACCATCCTGCGTACCCACACCAGCCCGGTCCAGATCCGCGCCATGAAGGCCCTCAAGCCGCCGATCAGGGTCGTGATCCCCGGCCGCTGCTTCCGCTACGAGGCGGTCGACGCGGGCCACAATTTCGAGTTCTTCCAGGTCGAGGGCCTGGTGGTCGACCGCGAGACGAGCCTTGCCGACCTGAAGGGCACCCTCGAGGCCTACGCTCGGGCGATGTATGGCCCCGAGACGAGGACGAGATTCCGGCCGGGCTACTACCCGTTCACCGAACCGAGCGTGGCCTTTGACGTCGGGTGCGTGGTGTGCGCCGGAGAGGGCTGCCCGGCGTGCCAGCGCACAGGCTGGATGACCATCCTGGGGGCCGGGATGGTGCACCCGGTGGTGCTCCGCAACGGCGGCCTCGATCCGGAGCTGTACCAGGGCTATGCGTTCGGGATGGGACTCGACCGCATGACCCTGCTGCGCTACGGGATTCCCGACCTCCGCCTGCTGATGGGATCGGACCTGCGATTCCTCGAGCAGTTCTCGGACGGACGCTAGGCGATGCGCGTGCCGCTCTCCTGGCTGCGCGACTACGTCGCCCTCAACCTGACGCCGGCAGAACTGGCCGAGGAGCTGACGGTGCGCGGCATGGAGGTGCAGGGGATCGAGGTCTCCGGAGCGGATTGGACCGATGTCGTGGTCGGCCGACTGCTGGCCATCGAGCCGCACCCGAACGCCGAGAAGCTGTCCCTGACGACGGTCGACGTCGGTACCGGCGAGCCGCTGCGGATCGTGTGCGGTGCGACGAACATCTCTCCGGGACAGCTGGTGCCGGTGGCGCTGGTCGGTGCGATGCTGCCCGGCGAGCGACGCATCGAGCGGAGCCGCATTCGCGGTGTCATCAGCGAGGGCATGCTGTGCAGCGCCGCCGAACTCGGGATCGGTGCTGACGCGGACGGGATCAAGATCCTCGGGGCGGATCGCGAGCACGAGCCAGGCAGCGACGTCCGGAGCCTATTCGGCGAGACCGTGCTCGACGTCGACGTCAAGCCGAATCGCGGCGACTGCCTGTCGATGGTCGGTCTGGCGCGCGAGATCGCCGCCTTCACCGGGACCGCGCTCCGCCTCCCCAAATCGGACGTCGTCGAAAGCGGCGACGACACCGCCGACCACCTCGTCGTTCGCATCGAGGCGCCGGCGCTGTGCCCGCGCTTCGCGGCCCGCTACTTCGATGCGGTCAGCAACCGCAGCTCCCCGGAGTGGATGCAGCAGCGGCTGGTGGCCGCCGGGATGCGACCGGTGAGCGCGGTGGTCGATATCACGAATTACGTGATGCACGAGCTGGGACAGCCGATGCACGCGTACTCGGCGGTCGCGATCCGCGGCGGCACGATCGTCGTCCGCCAGGCGGGCCAGGATGAGGAGCTGGAGACGCTCGATCATCAGCGCCGGCGTCTCGATCCCCGGATGCTGGTCATCGCCGACGCAGCTGGCGCGATCGGCCTGGCGGGAATCATGGGCGGCGCGAGCACCGAGGTCGGCGACACCACCACCAGCGTGATCCTGGAGTCGGCGGCCTTCCACGGGCCGACGGTGCGCAACGCGGCTCGGCGCCTCGGACTGCGCTCGGAGGCGAGCGCGCGGCATGAGAAGGGCATCCCGTGGAACCTCCCCCGGGCCGCCGCGGACCGCGCGGCCGGGCTGATTGCGGAGCTGACCGGGGCCAGAGTGGCACGCGGGATCCTCGACACTGACCCCGCGCCACACCCGAACCGGGTCGTCTCGGTCAGCGTCGGACGCATGCGGCGCCTGCTGGGGATCGACCTGGAGACGCCGACGGTCACCACCCTGCTGGAGCCGCTCGAGTTCACGGCTCGCGGCGGCGGCGACCACCTGGAGGTCGAGGTACCACCGCATCGTCTCGACGTGGCCCACGCGGTCGATGTCGCAGAGGAGGTCGCACGCGCATACGGCTATGGGCGCATCCCGGGTGTGTTGCCACGACCAGAGCTTGGCGAACCACGGCGCGATCCAAGCGCGGGCCGGCATCAGGTACGGCGCATCCTGGCCGGAATCGGGCTGACGGAGACGGTGACGCACGCGCTCATCGGTCCGGCCGACCTGGAGCGGACCGGATACCCGCCCGATGATCCGGAGCTGATCCGGGTCGCCAACCCGATCTCGCCGGCACACTCGGTGCTTCGCCCGGTGATGTACGCCTCGGTGCTTGCCTCACTCGCCGAAAACGTGCGCCGGCGGCGAGGCGACGCGTGGCTCTACGAGGTCGGCAAGACGTACTGGATGGCGGACCAGCAGGGTGGCCCCGCCGGCCGCCTGGCGGAGACGGCGGGGACCGGTCGTTTCGAGGCGTGGCATGTGGCCATCGCCCTGCTGGGCAGCCACGCCCCCCGATCGGTCGGTCAGCCGGGTCGAGCGGCCGATGTTGCGGATCTGAAAGGCGTGGTCGAGGCGCTGCATGCCGCCCTCGGCGCGCCGCTGCCCACCTATCGGCCAGACACCGACGCGGAGGCGCATCCGCACCTCCACCCCGGCCGCCGTGCCCGAGTGATGGATGCCGCTGGCCGCCCCTACGGCAGCCTGGGAGAGGTGCATCCCGGGGTGGCGGCCGCGTGGGACCTGCCCGGGCGCCCGGTCGTGGCGGCGATCAATCTCCCGCAGCTCCTGGCGCTCGTTCCGGCAGTCCTGCACGCCGCACCCGTGCCGTCGGCGCAGCCGGTCGACCGCGACCTGGCCGTGGTGCTCGACGCCGCAGTGCCGGTGGGGGAGCTGCTGCGCCTGGTACGTGCCACCGCAGGCCCCCTGCTCACCGGTGTCACCCTCTTCGACGAGTACCGCGGCCCCCAGATCGGCGCAGGCCGCGTGTCATACGCGCTCGCCCTTCGCTTTCAGCCTGCGGTCCCGGGCCACGAGCGCGCGGTCGACAGGGCGCTCGGCAGGATCGGCGGGACGCTCCGCCACCACCTCCACGCCGAGATCCGCTAGCCCGCTCACCTTGCCGCAACCGGGATCCCACTGCTACGCTACGCGCCGCCCCCGCGCCGCCCCGAACGGCCGCCCGCGATTCGAGGAGTCGCCACATGGACGTTCTCACCAAGCTGAACTGGATGGACCTGGCGATCCTGGTCCTGATCGCAGGCGGGATCTTCGCGGGGTGGATCCAGGGCACCGTTCGCCACCTCCTCGACGCGCTGGCGGTGCTCCTGGCTTTCATCATCGCCAGCCAGCTGAAGCACCCCCTCGCCGCCATGCTGTCCGGCGCCTGGACCGCCTTCACACCCGGCCTGCGCGAGCTCATCATCTACCTCGTGTTGTTCGTCGCCCTGACGATTGGCGCGTGGCTGCTGGTCAGCGCGTTCTATCGTCGGACACCGCTGCCCATCGGTCGCCAGGCAGACGAGCTGATCGGCGCCATTCTCGGATTCGTGGCCGCGGCGATGAGCGTCGTCTTTTTCTACATCGTGCTGGCGAGCTTCTTCCGGAACGCATCGAGCGCGTCGATCGCCGATGCCGGCTGGCTGGCGAACCTGTACGACGGCCTCAACAGCTCGCTGCTGGTCGGCTGGCTGCGCGCCCTGGTGATTCCGACCGCCGGCTTCCTGGCCCGCCCGTTCGTCCCCGCCGAGATCGCCGCGCTCCTTCGACGGTGAGTGCCGCGCCCTCCCGTGACGGCGCCCCGGCTGGCGCCAGCGAGAGCTTAGAACTTGGTGCCCCGATCACCGACCGCGCATGGTTCGATCGACCCTCCCCGGCGGTCGCCCGCGACCTGGTGGGCATGTGGCTGGTGCACGATGGCGCCGGTGGCCGGGTTGTGGGTCGGATCGTCGAGACGGAGGCGTACCAGGGACCGGAGGATCTCGCAGCACATTCGGCGCGCGGGCGAACCGAGCGCAATGCCGTGATGTTCGGTCCGGCCGGGCATGCGTACGTGTATTTCGTGTACGGGCTCCACCACTGCCTCAACGTGGTGTGCGGCCCCGGCGCCAAGCCGGAAGCGGTCCTGCTCCGCGCTGCGGCGATCACCGAGGGGCAGGCCCTCGCCCGACAGCGCCGCGGAACCGCGGTGCCGCCCGTCCGCCTGGCCGCCGGGCCGGGGAACCTCACGGCAGCCTTCGGCGTGGACCGCGCGATCAACGGGTCCGATCTGATCAGCGGGCCGCTGTGGCTGGCGACGGGGAGCGTACCGGCCATCGTCATCGCGCGCCCACGCGTCGGTGTGGACTACGCGGGGACCTGGGCCCGGCGCCGGCTTCGCTTCCTGGCCGCGGATGATCCGCATGTCTCCCGCCGCTGACCGCGAGCCGGCTGCCGGTGCCGCCGTCGACGCCGCGACCGCGCGAGCGCTCGAGTTCCCCGCGGTGGTCGAGATGCTCGCCGCGCTGACCGCCTTTGGTCCATCGCGTGAGCTCGCCGCCGCGAGTCTGCCCGTGGCCGACGCGGCTCACGTGGGGCTGCTCCAGGACCAGACCGATGAAGCGGCGGCCCTGCTCCGCGAGCAGGCACAAGCCACGATCGGGGGGGCGCGCGATCTGCGCCCTCATCTGGAACGGGCGCGCCGGGGCGGACGCCTGACCGCGCCCGAGCTGCTCGACGTGGCAGCCACGCTGCGCGCCACCGGCCTGTTCGCGGCGCGCCTGGACGACTGGCGCCGACCTCACCTGGCGGAGGTCCGCGCGCAGCTGGACGACGCGCCGGCGCTGCGCGAGCGAATCGAGCGCAGCGTCGACGAGACCGGCGAGGTGCTCGACGGCGCCTCTCGCGAGCTGGCTGCCATCCGGCGACGCCTGCGCACCGCTCAGGACCGCGTCCGCGAGCGGCTGAACACCATGCTGCGATCAACGGATCTCGCGGGCGTGATCGGCGAACCGGTCGTGACCGTTCGCTCGGGGCGCTACGTCATTCCGATCCGCGCAGAGGCCAAGGGCCGGTTGAAGGGCCTCGTTCACGACCAGAGCGCATCGGGCGCGACGCTGTTCATCGAGCCGCTGGCCGTCGTCGAGCTCAACAATGCCTGGACGCAGGCCGCGCTCGAGGAGCAGCGCGAGCAGGAGCGGATCCTCGACGCGCTGTCGGGTGAGGTGGAACGGCGCGCCGATGCGCTCCTCGGCTCTCTGGTTGCGCTCGCGCGCGCCGATCTGTGGATTGCCCGGGCCCGTCTCGCCTCCCAGCTGGACGGCGTGCGTCCGGAGCCGACCGATGATGCGGTCGAGCTTCTCTCGGCCCGCCATCCGCTGCTCGGCGCATCGGCGGTACCGATCGACCTGCGCCTGGGAGATCGGTTCGGGTACCGCGCGTTGATCGTCACCGGTCCGAACACCGGCGGCAAGACGGTGGCCCTCAAGACGCTCGGGCTGCTGGCGCTGATGCACCAGGCCGGGCTGCGGGTTCCCGCGGCGGAGGGCGCGCGGCTGACGATCTTCCGCCGGGTGATGGCCGACATCGGCGACGAGCAGAGCATCGCGCAATCGCTTTCGACCTTTTCGAGCCACCTGCGCAATGTCGTGCGCTTCGTTGCCGCCGGCGGAGCCTCGACGCTCGTGCTGCTCGACGAGGTGGGCGCCGGGACCGATCCGACCGAGGGATCGGCGTTGGCCATGGCGGTCGTCAACCGCCTCCTGGACGACGGGGCAATGGTCGCCGCCACCACGCATTACGCGGAACTCAAGACGTTCGCGCAGGAGCACCCGCGGGTCACGAATGCCGCCGTCGAGTTCGATGTGCAGTCCCTGCGCCCGACGTATCGGCTATCGATCGGGCTGCCCGGCAAGTCGCAGGCGTTCGCCATCGCCGAGCGCCTGGGCCTGGAGCCGACGCTGCTGGCGGACGCCCGGCGACGCCTGTCACGGGAGCACGCCTCGATCGAGGAGACGCTCGGAGCGATTCAACGCGCCGAGATCGAGCGCGACGCCGCGCTGGCCCGCGCGCGGGACGAGGAGCTTGTCGCTCGCAGGCAGCGGGAGCTGGCCGAGGCCGGCGTCGAGCGGGCGCGCCGCGAGGCTGCGCGCATCCTGGCCGAGACGCGGCGAGCTGCCGATGAGCTGCTGGACCGTGCCGAACGCGACGTCGCGGAGCTGCAGCGCGAGCTCGGGCGACAACGCGGCGCCCATGCTCGCCAGTCGGCCCAGGGAGCTGCAGCGCGTGCCCTCGACGAGCTTGGGCTGCGGGCCGCCGCGGCACGCGAGTCGGCACGGAGCGCGCGCGGACCGCACGAGGCTGCCGCGCAGACAGCGCCGGTCGGCGCGTCCCCGCAGCCCCGCGTCGGACTGTGGGGCCGGAGCCGGACCCTCGGCACGCCGGGCCGCATCGTCGAGGTGAGCGGCCGAACGGGCCGCGTCACACTCGAGACCGACGGGCCGCGGGTGGTCGTACCGGGCTCGGACGTCGAGGTGGTCGACGAGCCGGTCAGCGGCCCCGCGCCCCGCGACCGCGAGGCCGACGAGATGCGGCGTCGGGCCGCCGCTCACGTGTCGCCGTCGCTCGACCTTCGCGGTGAGCGGGTGGAGGCCGCGCTCGAGCGCCTGGATGCCTACCTGGACGAGGCGCTCCTGGCCGCGCTCGATGAGGTCCGCATCATCCACGGGACTGGGACCGGGGCCCTGCGGCGCGCCCTTCGGGAGCGGCTGACCGAGCACCCGAGGGTGCGTGCCACGCGTGGCGGTCGCCGAGAGGAGGGTGGCGAAGGGGCCACCATCGCCGAGCTCTAGGGCGTCGGGGCTGGCGTCGGTGTCGCCGAGCCGGTCGGCGCGGGGGTCGGTGACGGCGTGGGCGACGGGGTCGGTGACGGGGTTGGGCTCGGTGACGGCGTCGGGCTCGGCGACGGCGTGGGCGTCGAGGTCGGGATCGCCCCCGGCGTGCAGGTCTCGGTCGGCGCCAGCGGCGCATCGAGATTGACGATTGGGAAACGTTCCAGGTTCGCCTCGTTCCCGCGCCATTTGCGGATCCACGCCAGGTTGGCCCTGAGCCACGTGGGGTGATCGGCCTCGAGCTTGGAGAGGTCGAGGTAGACCTTCATCTGCGCGGTTGGCGCAGCGGGGCTGCCGCTCGGACTGGGTCCCGGGCTCGCGCTGGGAGCCGCGCTGGGAGCCGCGCTGGCACCGGACGGCACGAAGTCACCGCAGCCGGATTGCCATATCTTGCCGGTCTTGGCCTCGATCGCGAGCTCGCGGTGGAGCGTGTCCTTGTCGCGCGGCACCTCGGTCGTGTTGAACACCTCGTTGACGACCTTGGTGGTCTGGTCGCCGGGGAGCATCCCGCTCAGCGCATCGACCTTCAGCTCGGTGATCCCGTCGGGACGGAGGAAGTCGCGCACCGGGACCCTGTTCTTGGCCAGCACGTCGGCCATGTAGTCGTGCCAGATGAAGGTCGGCCCGTCGGCCGCGAAGACCGACTTGATGGCCGAGAAGTCGCTGTTCCCGACCCACACGCCGGTCACGATCGCGCCCTGCGCCTTGCCCGCATCCTTGTCCGGGGCGACGTATCCGAACGCCTGGAGGTCGCGGAAGTCGTTGGTGGTGCCGGTCTTGAGCGTCGCGGGGCGCCGACCGGTGTCGGTGGTGAGCTGGAAGCGCGGTCCCCACAGCGGGTTTGCGGCCGGATCGGTGTTATCGGCCAGGATGTCGGTGACGAGGTACGCGGACTGCGGCGAGAGGACGCGCGCCGGCTTGGCCGCGTCAACGGCATGGTCGTAGACGACCTTGCCGTTGCGGTCGATGATCTTCTCGATCATGTACGGGCGCGCCAGGACTCCCCCGTTGGCCAGCGCCCCGTACGCGCCCGCCAGGTCGAGCTGGTGGACGCCGATCGTCCCGAGCGTCAGTGACGGCACGTTGGGGTTCTGTGAGGGATCGAACTGCAACCCAAACCGCTTCGCCTGGGCGACCACGTTCTCCGTGCCGATCAGCTGCTGGGCCTTGGCGACCGGGATATTGAGCGAGTACTTCAGCGCATCGCGGACGCGGACCGGACCACGCTCGATCGGCTCGGCATCGGGGACGCTGTAGCCGTTCACGATCTCGCCGATGACGTCCATGAAGATGGTCGCCGGCGTGATGGTGCCGCGCTCGAACCCGGTGGCGTAGGTGACCGGCTTGAATGCGGATCCCGACTGACGGAATGCCTGTCCGACCACGTCATAGGCCGGCTGGTGGGCGGGCGTGCTCTGCCCGTAGTAGTTGGCGCTCCCTACGTAGGCGATGACCGCTCCGGTCCGGTAGTTGAGCGACACGAGGGCGTCGTTGTTGATGTTCCGTCCCTGCAGCGTCTTGATCCAGCGCAGGGCATCGGGACCGTACTTGACCGTGAGCTGCGCATCGGTCATGCGGTCGAGGTCATACCCGATGGCGGCCCATTTCTCGGCGCTCAGCTGGTATCCCTTGTAGTCGAGCGTGGTCAGGATCTTCAGGCCACCGCGGTCAAGCACCTCCTCACCGCCGAGCAGCTGGCCGGCGGCTCGCCGCACGGCGTAGACGAAATGCGGCGCCTTGAACCGATCGGTGCCGGCGGGGTGCAGCACCACCTGCTCGGCCCTCGCGGCTGCCAGCTGGGCCGGAGTGATGTAGCCGCTGTCGAGCATGTTGTTCAGCACGAATCCACGGACGCGGACCACGTCGCTGTTGAACGGGACGACGAGGATCGGGCGCCCCTTGGCATCCTTGCGCTGGACCGCGACCTTGGTCGGGTCGAGCGAGGAGGGTGAGCGCACCAGGCCGGCCAGCAGTGCCGCCTCACTGATGGTCAGTCGGTTGGCGGAATCGGTGCGGGTGATGTCCTTGCCGAAGTACGAGTGGGCGGCGGCCCACACACCGTAGGAGTTGTGCCCGTAGAAGACCTGGTTGAGGTACATCTCCAGCAGCTTCTCCTTGCCCGCCTTCCCGACGTACCGTTCGCCGACGCGCAGCGCCAACAGCGCCTCCTTGATCTTGCGCTCCAGCCGTCGCGAGCGGTCGGCCATCAGCGAGGCGTCGAAGAGGCGGATCCGGACGAGCTGCTGGCAGATGGTGGATGCGCCCGATACGGTCTCGCCGGCGCTCAGGTTCTGGACGAAGGCGCGGACGATGCCGCGCATGTCGATGCACGGATTGGTCCAGAAGCTCTGGTCCTCTGCGGCAACCTGCGCGTCGATCATGACCCGCGGAATCTGGGCGTACGGCACCACTCGCCGCTGCTCCGCAGCGAAGGAGGCGAGCTGCACACCATCCGCTGACATGACGGTCGATCCCTCGTCGAGGCGGAACGTCTCGAGGTCGGAGACCGACGGTAGGCCGCGAGCGTAGGTCAGGTAGGCACCCACCACGAGCATGAACAGACCCGCCGCGAGGAGACCGAAGATGCCCAGCACCAGCGCCGGCGGCACCGCAGAGCGGTCGAGTGGACGGGCCGCGGCGGCAGGCCCGGCACGCCGGGTGAAGCCGTCACGCGGCGGCGGGTAACGTCGGGCCATCGCTGCGGCACTCTAGCACGCAGTCTCGACCGCGGCCGAAACGGGTCTGACCCACGAGCGCCCGGGCTGCGCACCCTATACTCGACCGCCCATGGCCGATCGCGCCGCTGCTGTCGAGCAGTTCCTCTCTCACCGGGTCACGCAGGTCGTAGAGCGCGATGCGCTGCGGACCATGCTCTTGGAGGCGGATCGGCCGCTGCGCGCCAAGATCGGCTTCGATCCGACCAGCCCAGACCTGCACATCGGCCACGGCGTCCTGCTCGAGCGGATCCGGGCCTGGCAGCAGCTCGGCAATCTCGCGATCTTGGTGGTCGGCGACACGACCGCGCAGATCGGTGATCCATCGGAGCGCAACGCCACCCGGCCGATCCTCACCCCGGAGCAGGTCCGCTCGAACGCGGAGACGTACCTTGCCCAGTTCCACGCGGTTGTCGACACGCAGCGGACCGAGATCCGCTGGCAGTCGGAGTGGTTCGACTCCTTCCGGCTGGGCGACGTCTTCCGGCTGCTGAGCTCGACGACCCTCGCCCGCCTCATCGAGCGCGACACGTTCGCGCGGCGTCTGGCGACCGGCTCCGCGATCAGCATGCACGAGACGCTCTACCCGTTCCTCCAGGCGTTCGACAGCGTGGCGGTGGTGGCGGACCTCGAGATGGGCGGTACCGACCAGACGTTCAACCTCCTCGTCGGGCGAGACGTGCAGCGGGATTACGGCCAGCCGCCGCAGCAGATCCTCACCTGTGAGCTGCTGGTCGGTACCGATGGCGTGCAGAAGATGAGCAAGTCGCTCGGGAACGCCATCGGTCTCACCGAGCTGCCCTACGACCAGTACGCGAAGGTGATGAGCATCCCCGACGGGCTGATGGACAACTGGGCGCACCTGGTGACGCGTTGGACCGATGCGCAGGCGCAGAACTTCCTGGCGGCAATCGAATCCGGCGCTCTGCATGCCAAGGCCGCAAAGCAGCGGCTGGCACGCGAGATCGTCGGACGCTGGCACGGGGAAGAGGCTGCCACCCTGGCTGAGGACGAATGGGAGCGGAGTGTCGGCCGTGGCGAGGGGATTGCAGAGGTGCCCGTGGTCTCGATGCGGGTCGAACCAGAGGGGATTGAGCTCCCGGAGCTGCTGGTGCAGGCAGGCCTCGCCTCCTCGCGCGGAGAGGTGCGGCGGCTGCTGCGCCAAGGGGGCGTCCGGATCGATGGCTCCGTGGCGCGTGACGAGCTGCAGCGCTTCGCACCCCGGCGAGTCGTGGAGGTGCGGATCGGGAAGCGGCGGGCGGCCAAGCTGGTGCTGGAGCCGGTGGCCACCGCCTAGTTCGCCGGTGTCCGGACGGTCGGTGGCGGTCGGCTTCGACCGCTTCAGACGCCCGCCAATCCGGCCAGGGTCGCCAGGTCGGGCACCTCGAGGTCAGGCCGCACGCCGACGGCCAGCGGCGTGGCCCCCGCGCCTGCCCGACCCCGTCGGCGATTGACCCACACGGTTCGCAGCCCGAGCTCCTTGGCCGGCGCGTGATCGTGGAACAGGCTCTGGGCCACATGCAGCAAGCGGTCCGCCGGCACGCCGGTGCGCTCGATGGCCGCCACGAAGTTCCGCGGGGCGGGCTTGTAGCTGTGGAGCTGCTGAGCGGTGATGACCCAGCTGAACGGATCGCCGAGGCGCCGGCTCGAATGGGCGAACAGGTTGTCGTCACAGTTCGTCAGTGCGGCGAGGCGGTAGCGCGTCCGGAGTCGTGCGAGGGCGTCGACGGAATCGGGGAACGGGGGCCAGTCGGCGATCGAGGAGGCGAATCGGTCAGCTTCCTCGGCAAGCGGCGAGAAGCCGAGCCGCTCACCGATGCCGATCAGCGCCAGGTGCAGGATGGCGGCGTAGGCCTGGTAGGGGCCCGCTTCGGCAGCGGTCTCCGCTTGGGCATATGCCGCCAGCGCGGCATCGTCGGAAACCTGGACGCCGTGGGCGGCGAGGATCGGCCGCAGGGCGCTGAGAATGCCGGACTCCCAGTCGATGAGTGTCCCGTAGCAGTCGAAGCTCAGGACGGCGAAGCCGCGCAGGTCGAGCGCCCCGGCGCCCGGCTCCTCCGCGGTCGCCGCCACGGTGTTTGAGGGTCGGGTGGTCACGACGGGCTGGGCGATCGAGGGCCCTCATCATCGATGTCACCGGCCAGCTCGCGGTCATCGGTCGGATCGGTGTCGGGCGCGTTCGCCTCGTCCGGCTCGGTCATCTCCGGATCATGCACGCCTGGATCCGGCGTGCGGCTCCTCTCCTGCTCCATCGCAAACCTCCTCCACTCGCTAGTGCTTCTCGCCGGCCGCCGTCCTGGTGTGCTCGGCCACGACCCTGTCAGCGATATTGTGCGGCACCTCCGCATAGTGGTCGACGCGCTGGCTGAAGCGGCCACGCCCCTGCGTGATGCTCCGCAGCTCGGTGGCGTAGTGAAACATCTCGGCCTGCGGGACCTGCGCGCGCAGCCGTTGCATGCCGTCGCTCGAATCCATCCCCAGCACATGACCGCGCTTGGCGGTGATCTGGCCCATCACGTCGCCCATGTACTCGTCGGGTACCACCACCTCCACCTCGAGCACCGGCTCGAGCAGGACCGGGTTCGCATCGGGGAAGGCACGCTTCAGCGCCTGGGAGGCCGCGACCTTGAACGCCATCTCTGAGCTATCAACGGTGTGGTAGGAGCCGTCGACCAGGGTCGCCTTGAGATCGACGATCGGGTAGCCGGCGATGACCCCCTCACCCAGCGCCTCGCGCAGCCCCTTCTCGACCGCGGGGATGTACTGCTTGGGCACCACGCCACCGACGATCCGGTCGCCGAACTCGAAGCCGGTGCCGGACGGCATCGGCTCGAACTCGATCACGACATGGCCGTACTGGCCGTGCCCTCCCGTCTGGCGCTTGAACCGGTTGTCGACCTTTGCTGGCTTCCGGATCGTCTCGCGGTAAGGGACGCGTGGTGTTCCGGTCCGAACCGACGCGCCGAACTTGCGTTTCAGGCGATCGACGATGACATCCACGTGCGCATCGCCCATGGCGGCCAGGACCGTCTCGCCGGTGCCGTCCTCGCGGTGGATCTGAGCGCACGGCTCCTCCTCGAGGAGGCGAGTCAACGCCTGGCCGAGCTTGTCGAGGTCCGCCTTGGACTGCGGCTCGATGCTCACCTGCAACGTCGGCGCGGGGAAGGCGGGGCGCGGCAGCTCGACCGCCTGGCTTCGATCGGCGGTGAGCGTGTCGCCGATCTGCGTCGAGGTAAGCTTGGCGACCGCCGCGATGTCGCCGGGGCCAACCTCGGAAAGCGTCTCCTGGTCCTTGCCACGCAGCGCCAGCAGGTTGCCGATCCGCTCCTCTTCGCGCCGTGAGGCGTTGTAGATGTGCCCCTGGCCGCGCAGCGTTCCGGCCACGACCCGGAAGTAGGTGAGCCGACCGACGAACGGATCGGCGATCGTCTTGAACACCTGCGCCACCAGCGGCGCGTCCGGATCGGGGGCGATCTGCCTGGCGTCGACCGTCGTTCGGGTGCCAACTTCGGACGGGGAAGGGATGTGCTTGGCGATCATGCTCGTCAGCTCCCGGACGCCGATGTTCTTCAGCGCGCTGCCGACGAACACCGGCACCACGCTGCCCTCGCGGGTGCCCTTGTGCAGGGCGGCCGTGATCTCCTCGTCGCTGAACGGAGTCCCTTCGAGATACTTCTCCATCAGCTCATCGCTCGCCTCGGCGGCCGCCTCGACCAGCGCCTCGCGGCGCGACTCCTCGAGGCCGCGCATCTCGTCGGGGATCGGTGCCTCGCGCGGCGTGCCGCCCTCGTAGACGTTGGCGTGCTGCTCGATGACGTCGACGTAGCCCCGGAACGAATCCGCGGAGCCGATGGGAAGGTAGACCGGCGCGATCTTCGGCCCGAACCGCGCCTTGAGCGCGTCGAGGACCGCGTCGAAGTTCGCATTCTCGCGGTCCATCTTGTTGACGAAGATCATCCGCGGCAGATGCCGGTCATCAGCCAGGCGCCACACCTCCTCGGTGCCGACCTCCACGCCGGCCGAGGCATCGATGACCACGATCGCCGCATCGACCGCCGCCAGGGCCTGGATCACATCGGCCTGGAAATCGGCATAGCCGGGGGTGTCCACGATGGTGACGCGCACGCCATCGGTCTCCAGCGAGGCGATGCCGAGGTTGACTGATTGCCTGCGCTTGTGCTCGTCGGGATCCCAGTCGAGGGTGGCCGTCCCGGCGTCGACGCTCCCGAGCCGTTGGATCGCCCCGGCGTCGAACAGCATCGCTTCGGCGAGGCTCGTCTTGCCGGCACCGCCATGCGAGATGAGCGCCACGTTCCGAATACGGTCAGGACTGGTCGGCTTCATCCGAGCTCCTTGGCGTGGTGTCGGCCGCGAGGCCAGCCGCCCCGCGCAGTCGAGTCGATCAGGACCCGCATTATACGGAGCGATACGCAGCGGACCAGGTCCGGGCTCTCATCGCGGAGAAGCGCGGCGATCGGGTTGCCCGCGCCGGACCGTGCGGCGCGCTTGGTACAATCGGCACCCTCACCGGACCGAGAGGCTGCGCGTTGCCTGCGCTCTGCGCCCGCGGCCGCGTGGCAGCACCAGGGAGGGCCGATGTCAGGCCATAGCAAGTGGTCGCAGATCAAGCGCCAGAAGGGCGCGAACGACGCCAAGCGCGGCGCGCTGTTCACCAAGCTGACGCGCGAGATCATCACCGCCGCGCGCCAGGGCGGGGGCGACCTGGACGGCAACTATCGCTTGCGGATGGCCGTCGACAAGGCGCGCGCGAACAGCATGCCTGCCGACAACATCAAGCGGGCCATCGATCGGGCGACGGGCGACAATGGCGAGGCGGAGCAGTATGAAGAGATCACCTACGAAGGCTTCGGGCCGGCCAACGTGGCGGTGATCGTGGCGGCGATGACCGACAACCGGAATCGGACCGCCTCGGAGATCCGCAGCATCTTCAACAAGGTCGGTGGGTCGCTCACCCCGGTCAGTTGGCAGTTCGAGCAGCGCGGTGTGATCGACATCGCGCTGAACGGCCACGACCCCGACGAGGTGACCCTGGCCGCCATCGACGCGGGCGCCAGCGACGTCTCCTCGCCGGATGCCGGCGCGATCGTGGTCTACACCGAGCCTGCAGACGTGGAGCGGGTGCGCGCTGCGCTGGCCGCCGCCGGCCACGCTCCACTCTCGGCGGAGGTCTCGATGGAGCCCACGACCCGGGTCGAGCTCGGCGACGAGCGTCTTGCGCGGCAAGTGCTGCAATTCGTGGAACGTCTCGAGGAGCTCGACGACGTGCAGAACGTGTACGCCAACTTCGACATTCCCGATGCCCTGATGGAGCAGCTCGAAGCCTCGGTCGTCTGACACGGCGGCTACCATGGCCAGGTGATCGCCCTCGGTATCGACCCCGGTACGGCGACGACCGGCTTTGGCGTCGTTGCCCTCCACGACGGCACGCTGCGGCTTGTCGACGCTGGCTGCATCCGGACGGCGACCTCATCGTCGGATGCCGATCGGTTGCGCCTGGTGCACGTCGCGCTCAGCTCGCTGGTGGATGCGCATCGGCCGGTTCGGATCGGCGTCGAGCGGCTCTTCTTTCAGCGCAACGTGCAGACCGCGATGTCGGTGGGGCAGGCACGTGGCGTCGCCCTGCTGGTCGCCGCGGAGCACGGCCTCCCGGTCGACGAGCCGACACCCAACGAGGTCAAGCAGGCCGTGTGCGGGAACGGCGCCGCCGAGAAAGGGCAGGTCGCCACCATGGTCGCGCGGCTGCTGAACGTCTCGCTCGAGCGGGTGCCCGACGATGCGACCGATGCCCTGGCGATCGCCATCGGCTCCGTCTACCGTGCGGCGGCATCTCGGACGGACCCGGTGCCGGCGGTGAGGGCTTCGCGCGCGTGATCGGCTTCATCCGCGGCGCGGTGACCCACATCGGGCTTGACCACGCCCTGGTGGAGACCGGAGGCATCGGCTACCGGGTCGTGGCGAGCCCAGCGCTGCTGGCCCGCCTGCGGATCGGCGGGGAGGCCCGCCTGTTCATCCATCACCTGGTGCGCGACGACCAGCAGGCGCTGTTTGGGTTCGCCTCGGCGGAGGAGCTGGCGTTCTTCGAGCTGCTGATGACGGTGGCCGGTGTCGGGCCGCGCCTGGCCCTGGCGATCACGGCCGCACAGCCGGTGACGAAGCTGCAGCTGGCGATCCTGACCGATGACATCGACCTGTTCACCTCGGTCTCGGGCGTGGGACGGAAGACCGCGCAGCGGCTGATCCTGGAGCTCAAGGAGAAGGTCCACGCGGCCGGCATCGCGGCCGGGGCCGGGAGCCCGAGCCCCGACAGCGACGTGGTGGCAGCACTCGAGTCGCTCGGCTACACCGCCTCCGAGGGCCGGCGCGCGGCCGCGAGCGTGGCGGCCACCGACGGCGGCCTCGACGCGCGCATTCGTGCCGCGCTCCAGGAGCTTGCTCGCTCGCGCTGAGAGCAGATTGCTCGGCGCCTGATCCGGACGTGTCGGCGCCGGTATGGCCCGGGGACGGCGGTCGGAGGGCCGGGTCAGACCGGTGGGCTGCTCATCGGCTGACCTTCGGAGACGAGCCGCCCGTCGCGCAGCTCCAGCACCCGATCCGAGAGGCTGACCAGCGCGACGTCATGGGTCGCGACCACCACGGTCACCCCCTCGGACCTGGCCACGGCTCGTACGAGCCGCATGATTGCCCGCCCAGACTGCGAATCGAGCTGTCCGGTTGGCTCGTCGGCGATGAGCAGCTCCGGCCCGTTGGCGAGCGCTCGCGCGATCGCCACCCGCTGCTGCTCGCCGCCGGAGAGCTCGTGTGGCCGGTGCCGAGCGCGCTCGGCCAGGCCGACCATCTCGAGCAGCATGGCGATCCGCGCGCGACGTGCCGCCGGCTCCGCGCCTACCAGCCGCAACGGAATCTCGACGTTCTCGGCGGCCGACAGGATCGGGATCAGGCCAAACGACTGGAAGATGAACCCGATCCGCCGTCGGCGAAGCTCGGTCAGCTGATCGTCGGCCAGCTCGGTGAGCTCCAGGCCGTCGAACCGGACCGTGCCAGTCGTCGGCCGGTCGAGGCCGCCGAGCAGGTTCAGGAGCGTCGTCTTGCCCGACCCGGAGCGGCCCTGCACGGCGACCATCTCCCCGCGACGCACGCGGAGCGTCAGCTCGTCGACGGCGCGAATCGTCTGGCCGCCCAGCTCGTACTCACGGGTGAGGCGCTCGGCGACAACCAGCTCGGCGCGCCCGCGGTCGGGACGGTAGGCGTCGAACGCCGTCACGCCGGCCCCTCTGGTCGCGGGTCCTCGTTCCTCGGATCGCCATCGGGCCAGACACCGATGTGGTCGGGCTCGAGCTCGAGGCGCACTCGGTGCTCGAGACCCAACGTCTCGATGTGGTCGCGAGGGAGCTGAAGCCTGCCGGCGCGATCCAGTACCGCGAACTCCTCCGAGATGACCTCGTGCTCGCCACCGACGCCCCGCTGCCTGCGCCGCAGGGTCTCGCTGCTCGTGCGGCCGTCCCGGATGGCGACCGTGCGGCGGACCTGTTCGGAGACCAGCGGGTCGTGGGTGACGACCACGACCGTCACATTCAGCGAGGCCGAGATGTCCTGGAAGATCCTGAACACCTGGCTCGAGGTGGTGCTGTCCAGCTCACCGGTCGGCTCGTCGGCGAACAGGACCTCCGGCTGGTTGGCGAGCGCAACCGCGATCGCGACTCGCTGCTGCTCGCCGCCGGACAGCCGCTCGGGACGATGCCGAGCCCGATCGCCCAGCCCCACCCGATCGAGGAGCTCGGTGCTGCGTCGCCGGCGGGCATCCGCCTCCACGCCCTTGAGCACCATCGGCAACTCGACGTTCTCCTTCGCGGTGAGGTAGGGGAGCAGGTTGCTCATCGTCTGCTGGCGAACGAAGCCGACCACCTGGCGGCGATAGCGCACCCGTTGGCGCGGACCCATGGCGCCCAGATCGTGGCCGGCAACCGTGGCACGGCCGGCGGACGGGCTGTCGAGCCCGGCGAGGATGTTCATCAGCGTCGATTTGCCGCTGCCGGAAGCGCCGACGATGGCGATCAGCTCACCGCGGTTGACGAGCAGGTCGAGCCCCTGGAGCGCGACAACCTCCAGGTCCGCGACCTTGTAGATGCGCACGAGGTTGTCGCAGACGATGTGGGCATCGGTGCCGAATCGCGGACGCATTCCGGAAGATTCGTCCGCCGTCGTGCGCTGCAGCTCGACGATGCCACCGGTCTCCGTGCCGCCGCTTTCGAGCGTCATGCGTCCATCACTCCCAGCTCGATTGACAGACTATCGCTCGCCGATCCGGAGGGAGGCAGCGAGATTCGCACCCCCCGCGGAGATCGCGGCCAGCGTGGTGGCGACCAGCGCCACCAGGCAGAAGAGCAGACCGATCGCGAGCAGGCTGGCCCACGCAACAGCGACCCGCGCGGGCAGCAGCGGACCCATCAGCGCGTCCACCCCCAGGCCGGGCAGGACCACCACGGCGATCGCGATTCCCAGACCGAGACCGACGCCGATCGCGATCAGCGCAGGAGGAAGCTGCTCGGCGGCAGTCATCCACACCGCCTGGCGTCGGCTGACGCCGAGCGTTCTGAGCAGGACGAGGTCGCGATCGCGCGCGGGGGCGGTGACCAGCACGACCGCGACGAGGGCGAGCACGGTGTAGAGCGCGGCGAGCGCGGAGGCAGCGACGAACGCCAGCCGCGTGGCCGCGACGAGTGGCCCGCCATGCACCCGCTGGTACTCATCCTCGCGTGATGTCACGCTCGCGAGCGAGCTCTCGGCAGCCGCCGCGCGGCGCAGCGTGAGGTCGGCCACGTTCGGCGCCCGAAGGTATAGCGCGGTCAGTGCCGGCGCGGTGGGGCCGAGCACCGAGAGCAGCAGGCGTCGATCGATGAGCACGAACGATCCTCCCACGCCGGGAAACGCATCGCGGACTCCGACCACCACCGAGGTGTAGGTCTGCTGGTCGAGAACGATCAGCAGCCGATCGCCCACGCGTACGTTGCCGCCCAGCGTGAGCGGCGAGACGACGCTCGGAAGCGGGTCGCGTTCGGACCCGGTGGCGGTTGCTTTGGCGGTCAGGGCCGAGGGAAACGTCATGGCAAGCGGCGTCCCGGCCACCACGCGTTCATAGGCGGCGGCGTCGAGGCCGACGATGTGCGTCGTCACCAGGTTCGAACCGCCCAGTCCAACGCTCGCCTCGCGCACCACCGCACGCGCCTGCGCCTGGACGCCGGGCACCTGCGCAAGGTCGACGTTGGCCGGGAAGATCTGTCCCTCCGGGGCGCTGACGCGATAGTCGGCGCCGACCGTCAGCCACGCGAATTGCATCTGCCCCTCGTCAACAGTCGATCCCACCACGGAGCAGAACGAGGCCACCGACACCGAGAGGAGGAGCACGACGAGGGGGAGGTGCGCGGTGGTCGACGCGCGGCTGGCGCGGCGCAGGGCGAGCACCGCGATCGCACGACGGCCGCGAGACGCCGCTGCGGCAAGCGCGCCGAGCGGAACCGGGTAGATGCGAAGCAATGCGGCGCCGACTGCCAGGCTGACGAGCACCGGGGCTCCAGCCAGGAAGGGGTCCGGTCCCGCGGGCGGCGCCGCGCCCCCGACGGCCGCTCCGCTCAGACCGCGACGCTGGAGCAGGACCACGGCAACGCCTGCAAGCGCGATCACCGTAAGCTCGATGACGACCCGGCGCGGGTCGAATCTCCCGGTCTGCCGCACGCCGATCTCCGAGGCTCGCCGGAACGCGGCAGCCATCACCGGTCCGACCAGGCAGCCGATGGTCACCGCCGCGACCGCGGCCGGGCCGATCAGTTCGAATCTGCCCGAGGCAGGGGAGAGTGCCAGCGCAACCGCCAGCACTGCCAGCGCGGCGGCCAGCGCGGCGACGGCTGCGGCCTCGACCGTCGCGCCCAGCAGCAGATCGGGAACAGCTGCTCCACGAGTGCGAAGCAGCAGGATGGTGGCGCGGCGGCGCTCGGCGGTGAGCACACCGAGCAGCAGGAGCAGCGCGCCGCCGATGACGGCCACGCCGCCGGCCACGACCGTCAGCAGGGCAACCGCGGGGGCCTGCGCCGCCGTGTACGCGGCGACCAGCTGGCTGAGGCCGGTGGCCAGCCGTGGCCCTTCAAACGGAGAGGGGCCTGGGTTCAGGGAGCCGCCGCCTCGCTGCAGCTCCAGCGTCGTCCGCCGCAGATCCGCCAGGAGCGACGGAACGCCGTCGATGTGCAGCCGGTCGGGATCCACGTGGTAGCGCCAGGTCATCGTGTACCCGGTGATCGGCTGTGGGAGGCTGGTCAGCTGCGCGAGGCTGCCTCTGCCGATCAGGGCAACGCCATACAGGGTGTCGCCCTCGAGCGTCGTCTCCACGCGAGGCGCCATGAGGCGGCGGTCACTCGCCCAGTACTCCCCGGCGGGATCGGTGGGCTCGAAGATGCCGACCACCACCACGTCGACGTTCACCGGCCGATCCAGGAAGATCTGGATCGGTCCGGTCGGTGCGCGCGCAATCGGGAGCCGATCGCCGACCTTGAGTCTCATCAGGGTGGCGGTCGTGCGGGAAACCGCGATCTCGAGTCCCGGACGGCCCCTCAGGACCGAGCCGGAGGCGGGCGCACGCCCCGCGACGATGCGCAGGTGCGCCTCGATATCGGTTCGCGTCGCAAGGACAAGATGCGGTGGCTTCGGCCCGCCGCCGACCAGCATGTCGAACGTCTCAACCGACGAGTTTCGCGACGTGATCAGCGATCGGATGGATGCGGGGAAGCCGCGCAGATACGTGCCGCCGAGCTCATCCACGGTCGCGAGCGGATTGCCCTGGTCCGGGCCGACGGACAGGTCGGTCAACTGGATCGCCAGGTTCCGCTCGACCGCTGGCGCATCGAGCAGCGTGCGGGTCAGACCGGACTGGGCGACCTCCGACCCAACGACCGGCAGCGCCTGGAACACGATCGCGCTGAGGAGCGTGACCAGGAAGATGGCGGCCACGATCGGGAAGTCGGTGCGCAGGCGCCGCAGAAACAGGGTCGCGGACGCCACTATCAGTCGTCCGCCGAGCGCAGCACGGCGCTCAATCCGAGCTGTGCGAGCCGGCGCGTGAGGCCGGCGACCAGCAGCGCGACCACCACCAGGAGCGCGAGGTCCACGACCGCCACGGGCGCCCAGGGGATGATCACCAGCGGATCGGGCACGACGCGACCAGCCTCGCGGCTGACGGTCACGAACGGAATCACCAGCCAGATAAGCAGCACGCCGAGACCCGTACCGATCAGCAGGCTCACCAGCGCAAGGAAGCCGTTCTCGACCACGAGCCAGCCCGTCAGCTGACGGGGCGCAAGGCCGAGCGCCCGCAGAAGGCCGAACTCCGACGACCGCTCACGAGCTCCCACCGCCGCGGTGGCCGCGAACCCGATGGCGCCAAAGACCGCCGCGGCCAGCGCGCCGAGTGCCAAGGCGCCGACGATGCCGAGGGCCACCGGGTCGGTCTGCAACGACCTTGCCCGCGCGGCCCGGCCGATCACTGATCGGCTCGAGAACGGCGGGCCGGAGATGGCCGCGGAGAACTCGTCGGGATGAGAGGTTGCGACCCACCACTCGTTCGGCTCGGTCACGTCGCCGGTCGCCGCGTAGTCGAGCAGCGCCAGCGTCGGAAGGTCGACCACGATGGCGGGCCGCGCCGCGTCCACGGCTGGGAGCAGGTCCTGGCGCGCGGTCGCGCGGACGGCGACGCCCGGTGGCCCGAGATCCATGGGGATGCTGTCCCCCAACGCGCCGCCCACGGCGTCCAGGAATGGTCCACTGACCACCGCGGGGATGCTTGTCACGGATTGGTGCAGGGCGACCGGCTCGATGCTGAAGGTGATCGACGCTGTGGACGCTGGAAGCCTGGCGCCGGTCTCGAATGTCGCACCCAGTCGACGTCCGAGCTCGATGCGGCCGGGGGCGCGGTTGCCACCACCGTGCGCGACGGCCCTCCAACCGGTCGACGCGAGAGCAACCGGCGTGAGTTTGCCGTCGGCTGCCACCGCTTCGACTCCGGCGATCTCGAAGCTCCCCGAGACGCTGTTGAGGGGCACCGGCGCGCCGAGCTCGATCGCCACGATCGTCAGCGGGTAAGCCGGCGTTCCGCCGGCCAGCGGATCGGTGAGCCCGACGTCGATCACCGATCTGCCGAGCGCCAGGGGCCCGCCGTTGAACCGATGGAGCAGCCCTCCGGCGTCACGAGCGACGAGGTCGAGTCTGAATGGCGGCGCGGCCTGGCCCCGATCGAGCTGCGCGGCGAGCGTCGTGCGCACCCGGACCCGCACCGGTGTGCCACTCAGGGCGGGAAGCGCTGGCATTGGGCGTTGGCGTGCGAGATCCGCGAGCGCACCCTCGAACGCGGCGGAGCCGAGATCGGCGCGGAGCCGCATCACCGAGGCGGCATGCGATGCGTCGAGGGCCAGCACCTGGGGGATGGCATTCGGCAGCGCGGTGGTCGTGCGCAGCACGGGCAGCACCGTTTCGCCGCCACTCGCGCGGTAGGCATTGGCCAGCACCGCCGCTGGCACGGCCGCCTGGCCCTGGTCGGGCGCCACGCGCACGTCCGCTCCCACCTGGAAGTCGGCCTGGTCGCGCTGCGACTGGGTCCACGTCGCCGAATACGACAGACCGAACATGGCGAGAGCGATGGACAGCACCAGCAGCAGCGAGGCGCGACCGTAGCGCCCGTGGCGTCGGGACAGCTGCCAGGTGCCGAGGCTGGACACGATGCCGCGGCCGCCAACGGCAAGCCACTCGGCGGCCTGCGCCAGCCTCGGGACCAGGCGCAGCGCCAGCAGGCCCCCTGCGAGCATGGCGATCGCGGGCGCGCCGACCAGCAGAGGATCGATGCCCAGCTGGCCGCGCAGGCTGGCGGTGAGCGGTGCGCCATATCGGCGCAGCTGCCACACGGCGAGCGCGGCGACGAGCAGCAGCGCGACATCGACGCCGCCGCGCTGCAGCAGCCCCCCGGCACCCGGGCGCCCACGCGACGCGCGTGCCGCGGTGACCGACCGCGCCGATCGGTAGCTGGGCAGCACGAGCATTGCGAGGCAGCCGATGCCGGTTGCCACCGCGAGCTCGTACGCCTGGGGGGAGACGGCTGGATCGAGTTGAAGCCGAATGGCCGCCAGCGGGCCGACGGCGTTGAACCCCCGCAACGCCAGCGCCGCCAGCCACGGCGCGGCGGCCACCGCCGGGACGATGATGATCAGGCCCTCGAGCGCCGCCAGCCCTGCCACCTGGGCCGCGCTGGCACCCCGCGAGCGCAGCAGGGCGGTCTCCACTCGCCGCTGGTCCACGACGAGCGTCGTGCTCAGCAGCAACGCGTAGCCGGCCAGCACGATGAGCTGCAGGGTGACCAGCACCACGCTGGTCTGCGTGACGAGCAGAGAGCGCTGGGCGTCGCCCAGGATCGATCCCAGCCGCGTGGCGATCGAGAACGCCGGTGGCCGCGGCACGCTGCCGTTGAGGGTGGCGAGCAGGCCGTTGACGCGCGCCTGGAGATCGCCCGCACCCGAGACGGTGAGCCTGCCGAAGTCCGGAAAGGCGCGCCAGCGCAGGTCGAACTCCCGGCCCCCGAAGAGGGAGAGGAACGTCGGCCGCGTGACGAAGATCGGGCCGTAGGTATCAAAATTCTCGGTGTGCTCGATCCCCCTGAGGAGGGCGGAATCGGCGAACCAGAACGGATCGCCCGGGTTGGCCACGGCGAAGACGCCGACGATGCGCGCCGTCGTCCTGAAGCCGGGGTCCAGGCGGCTGATAAGCACCAGCTGATCTCCGGGTCGCAGGCCCAACAGATCGGCGGTCGACACGGAGATGGCCGAATCGATCGCTCCGGAGGCGGCCTTGGCGGCCGGCCAGCGGCCGGCGACCAGGCGGGCGTGCGCAGCAACGCCGTCGGAGAAGGCGAATCGGGTCAGCTTCCGCACGTTTGCGCCCTGCCCGGGGAGGGCGAAGGAATCGGACTGGCCGCTCCGAACCACGACGGGCGAGAAGCCGGCCAGGGCCCACCTCAGTGACCATTGGACGCCCGCGTCGACGGCCGCGTCGTCGCGGGCGGAGGCACGCGCGGAGACCTCGACATTTACCGCGTCGGCTGCGGCTTCGGAGAGGACCCGTCGCAGACCACTGGTCGACACCGCGTCGGCATAGATCACTCCGGCGGACAGGAGCGTGGTGCTCAGCAGAACGATGATCGCCGCGGCGGCGAGCACGAGCCGGTGGGCGGCGGCGCGTTTCAGCACCAGGACAGCGGTGCTGGCGAGGCTGCGGATCATGGGTACCCGACCACTCTCCGCCTACACCGCGGGGTGGTCAAAGGTTCACCGCTGAGTTGCCCGCTCTCCGCGACGCATGACCAGGCCGATTCGCCCGTAGGGCGGAGGCGGATCGCAATAGACGCGCACCTGCGGGTCCGCCTCGCTCACCGCGGCGGTGTCCCAGAGGCGGTTCTGCGCCTCGAACCGAACCTCGGCAAGCTGCGGCCAGCGGGCGAGCATCCGCTCGCCGATCTCGTGGACGAGGTGCTGGATCGACAGGCTCACGAAGTCGTGAAAGACCGATGCCGCCAGGTCAGCCACCTGCTCGCCGGCCACGTAGCCGGGGTGCACGGGGTCGAGCGGGCGCATCGGGTCGGTGTACCGCCAATCGATGTCGACCCAGATGTAGAGCGGACGGTCGGGGCGGTCGGGGAGGGTGGTGTGCGCGTCGCGCGCGAAGTCGGCGAAGCTGCTGCCCGTCAGCTTGATGAGCTGCAGGCCCTCGCGCCCCGCCTCGAGCGACGTGACCTCCACGGCGTCACCGCCGGCGGCTCGCTCCAGATCGAGCGACGCGTGGCTGGCGTCGTTCCGATCGCGGCTGAAGAGCCGCTCGGAGAGCATGAACCCCTGGCGGTCCGGCACGAGCGCCGCCGGGAACGGCAGCTCACGACCCCGCATCGTGAGGCGCTCCATCTGCGGATAGGTCAGCAGGAATGCTCGGCCGATCTCGTGCAGCCATCCCTCCAGGGTCGCCGCCTCGCAGTTGAGCGCTGCCTGGAGGATGAAGTTCTTCATCGTGTCGGTGGCCACCACTCGCCGGTTGTCGCCGCGGGTGTAGGCCGCGATGAACGCCTCTCCGCGGACCACGATCTCCAGCTCGGCGGCGAAGAGCCGATTGTCGCGGCCGGTGAACGGCGACTCGGGGATCGGCGCGATGCCGGTCAGCGGCGTCGCGTGGGTGCGGTAGACCTTCACGTCAGCCTTGCCGTAGCTGATCTCGTAGCTCATCGAACGACCGCCTCGGTGGTGCGCGGCAGGCGCCCGAGGCGATCGGCGGCGATGCGCAGCGCATCCTCCAGCCCGCGCCGCAGCTCCACCTCCGGGTCGCTGCGCAGCGCCTGCTCGAGCAGCGGGACGATCTGGGATCGTGACTGTCCAGCGACGAAGATCACGAAGCGAAAGCCGAAACGCTCCTCGTACGCCTCGTTCAGCTCCGCCAGCTCGGAGGCGATCGATCTGCCGCCGGCCGCAGGATCCGCAGCGCCCTGCTCGCCACGCGACAGGTCCGACATGGTCTCTGGGGCGGCGCCGATCCGCGGATGCGCGTCGAGCAGTCGGCGCTGGTCCTCAGCGGGCATCCCCAGGGCCGTTTCGCGCGCCGCGGCAAGCAGGCCGTCATCGGTCCGGAACGGGCGCCGAGCAGCCAGCCGGGCAACAAAGGCGCGGGCATCCTCGAAGAGCGGAGCGACCCGCTCGACGAACGCGTCGGACGGGAGCAGGTCGAGCTCGGCCGCAGCGGGGAGGACGTGCTCGGCCAAGGTCAGCTGCCCCGATAGCTCGATACGCCGAACGGCGAGAGCAGCAGCGGTACGTGGTAGCCGCGCCCCACGTCGTCGATGCGGAAGCCGAGCGCCAGGTTCTCGAAGAACGCGGGCTCGGCACCCTGGTCATCGGCGTACGCGGCCATGTCGAAGACGAGCTGGTAGTCCCCGGCGATGAGCTCGGCGCCGCCGAGCAGGTCGACGACGCGGCCGTCCGGATCGGTCGTCATCTCGCCGAGCAGCTCCGGCTGCCCTGCCGGGGAGAGGCGGAAGATCGCAACCGGGACGCCGGTCGCCGGTTCGCCCCGGCCGAGGTCCAGCACGTGGGTCGAGATCGTCGGTGGGGGAGCGGCCACGGTATCCTCCGCGCGTGACTGACCTGACCATCCGTGTCGGCGACCTCCACTTTACCGCCCGCTGGGAGGCGGAGGCCCCGCGCACCGTCGCGGCGGTTCGCGGGCTGCTGCCGATCGAGGCGCGGCTGATCCACTGTCGCTGGAGCGGAGAGGGCACCTGGGTCCCCCTCGGCGACCTGGACATGGGGGTCGGGTACGAGCATCACACCTCGCATCCCGCGGCCGGCCAGCTCCTCGTCTACAGCGGACCGATCTCGGAGTGCGAGATCCTGTTCCCGTACGGCGCATGCATGTTCAGCTCGAAGCTCGGCCAGCTCGCCGGGAACCACTTTGCGACGGTCACCGACGGTACCGAGCTCCTCGCGGAGCTCGGCCGGCGAGTGCTGTGGGAGGGGGCACAGCCGATCGTCATCAGCGAATCCTGAGCGCGCCGCCATGACCGACCTCGTCATCCGAGGCGGCACGGTGGTTACCTCGGAGCGCTCGTTCCGCGCGGACGTGGCCATCACCGACGGCCGGATCGAGGCCGTCGGGCCGGACCTGCCACGCGCCGGCAGCCGAACGATCGAGGCTGGCGGAATGCTCGTGCTGCCCGGCTGCATCGACGTTCACACCCACACGCGGCTGCCGACCGAGATCGAGCCGGACCGATTCCACCGCGACTCGCTCGCGGCGGCGTACGGCGGCACCACAACGTTCCTGGCCTTCAACAACCCCGGGACGGGCATCAGCCCCGCCGGCGGACGCTCTCTGGTCGCCGGCATGGAGGAGTTCCGCGCTCGAACGGTGGGGGAATCGGCGGTCGACTTCGGGCTCTCGGCGGTCCTCTCCGGCGACCAGCCGGACTCGATCGCGGAGCTGCCACGCCTGATCGAGGCCGGAGTGCCGACCTTCAAGGCGTTCATGGTCTACGACTTCCGCCTGACCGATGAGCTGCTGCTCGCCGCCCTGCGGGTCACCGCTCAGCGTGGCGGCATGCTCCAGGTGCACTGCGAGAACGCGACCGTCGTCGACGAGCTCGTGCGCCGCGAGCTCGCCGCAGGGCACCTCGCCAGCCGGTACCACGCGGTCAGTCGTCCGTCCTACGCGGAGGCGGAGGCGACCCACCGTGCGATTGCGCTCGCGCGCGCCGCGGACGCATCGGTCTACATCGTCCACCTGTCGTGCGCCGATGCGCTGGCCGAGGTCATTGCCGCCCGGGCACGCGGCTGGCCGGTGTACGCCGAGACCTGCCCGCACTACCTCACGCTGACCGACGCGCTGTATGAGGCGCCGGAGGCCGAAGCAATCACCCGTCTCATCTCGCCACCCCTGCGCTCCGACTCGGACCGCAAGGCGCTCTGGCTGGCGCTCGCCCACGGGGGGCTGGACCTGGTGGCCAGTGATCACGTGCCGGATCGCCTGGCGGTCGAGAAGCGCCTACCGGCGCCGGCGTTCGACCGGATCAGCAATGGGGCCCCCGGCATCGAGACGCTCCTTCGGGTGGTCTACACCGAGGGAGTGGCCACCGGCGCAATCAGCGTCGAGCAGATGGTCGGCGTGCTGGCGACGACCCCGGCGCACCTCTTCGGCCTGTCGAGCAAGGGCGCGGTGGAGATCGGACGCGACGCGGACCTGGTCCTCTTCGATCCGCGCAGCCGCGGCCGCATCGAGCAGGCGCAGCTCCACCACACCAGCGACTTCACGCCGTACGAGGGCAGGCCGAGTATCGGGAGCGTCCGCGACGTGCTGCTGCGAGGCGAGCCGGTGATCCGCAACGGGGCGGCGGTCCCGACCACGCGCCGCGGCGTCTTCGTTGAGCGGTCGCTGTCCCGGTCGTAGCGACCCGGGGCCGCATGCACCGCACGGCGCCGACGGTTCATGCGCCGCACCATCGGCTGGGGTAGGCTGCCCGCATCGAAGCCGAACGCGACGTCCTGACGCTTTTTCCGATCGCCGACGACCCCGAGGTGGGCCGCTGGCTGGCCGCCCTGGAGGAGGGGCGCCGGGACACCCTCAAGGAGCTCGTCCGAGTCACGCCGGAGGCGGTCGACTGGCGCCCGGCGGGTGGCGACAACACCATCGGCACGATTCTGTACCACATCGCGCTGGTCGAAGCCGATTGGCTGCTGGCCGACATCCTCGGTCCCGATGACGCCCCCGCGTGGCCCCACGACCTGCTGCCGTTCGGCGATCGCGATTCCGAAGGACGGCTGGCCCAGGTCGCCGGCGTGCCGCTCGCCGAGCACCTGGAGCGCCTCGCGGCGGTCCGCCGGCTGCTGCTCGACCATATGCGACCGATGGATGCCGAGGCCTACCACGCGCTCCGGCACCGCGACAGCTGGGACGTCTCGGCCGACTGGGTCGTGCACCACCTGCTGCAGCACGAGGCGGAGCACCGGGCACAGATCGCCTGGCTCCGCGATACCGCCGGCGGCGCGGCGAGCATCTGATTCAGGGCAGGTCCTCGATGGACCCGCGGTCAACCTCGGGCGGTGGCAACTGGGCGCCGGCGGATCGCTCGTCGAGCAGCTGGCGGAGGTACAGGGTCGCCCCACCGAAGAGCAGAACGATCAGCGCCAGGGCCACGCCATCGACATCGGTCAGCAGCGCGGCGAGCGTCCCGAGGCCGATGCAGACCCAGCAGGCGGCGACCCCCACGCGGAGCGACGCGACGTCGCCGCGTGTCAGCCGGCGGCTGGCCGCCAGCACGAGCAGCCCGGATAACGCGACCGCGGCGGAAAGCCCGGTGGCAGCCAGGCCGCCGATGCCGAGCACCACCGCCGAAGCGCCGATGGCGGCAAGGAGGGCGCCGACCGCCGCGAGCGCCGCGTCCTCCTCATCGGTGACCGCGCTCAACGAGACGGCCCGTCTCACCGGCTGCCCTCCTCGCGGATCAGGCGGTGCAGGACGCGGGTGGCGACCGCACGCCGATATTCGGCCGTCGACCGGACGTCGTCGATCGGGTGGATCTCCGCGGCCAACGCGGCGACCGCTCGCTCGGCGGTCTCCTCGTCCGGGCGTGCGCCCTCCAGGATCGCCTCCGTTTCCCATGCACGGATCGGGCGCTCAGCCACCGAGCCGAGCGCAAGCCGCACATTCCGCCAGGCCCCCGCGCGCCCATCGGCCGACCACGAAAGTGCCATCACCACCTTGCTGATCGCCTGCGCCCTGCGCGTCCCGATCTTGCGGAAGCGCACCCGGCGATCGGACACCAGCGGCACCTCCACGCGCAGCACGAGCTCGTCGTCGGCTCGCGCGGTGGTGCGGTAGCCGATCCAGAACTCGGTCGCCGGAATCGTTCGTTCCTGCCGCCCGCTGCCGACCACGATGCGCGCGTCGGTGGCGAGCAGGATCGGAAGCGTGTCGCCCGCCGGCGAGGCGTTGGCGATGTTGCCCCCCAGGGTGCCACGCTGCTGAATCTGGGCGGCGCCGATGGTGGCGGCCGCCTCCGCCAGGGCCGGCAGCAGTTCCGCAATCAGCGGCGAGCGTCGCAGCTCAGTGTAGGTGGTCAGCGCCCCGATCACCAACCAGCCGGCGTTGCGCTCGATGCCGCGCAGCCGATCGAGGCGGGAGATGTCCAGCACGCGCTCCGGCGGTTCGCCGATCTCACCGGTGAGCTGGACCATCAGGTCGGTGCCGCCCGCGATCGGTCGGTAGCCGCCCTTGGCCAGCAGCGCATACGCGTCCTGGAGGCTCGACGGTGAGGCGACGGGTGGCTCGACGGCGTTTGGCATCGCTCAGCCGGGGACGCGGCGTCGCTCCGCCGCAAGCGCGATTGCGTCGATGATCTTCGTGTACCCCGTGCACCGGCACAGGTTGCCGGCAATCGCCTCGCGGATGGCGTCCTCCTCCGGCGCGGCGCCGCTGGCGATGAACGCCTCGCCGGCCATCAGCATCCCCGGGGTGCAGATTCCGCACTGTGCGCCGCCGGTCTCCAGGAATGCCGCCTGCAGCGCGTTGAGGACGCCCTCGCGCGCCAGGCCCTCGACGGTGGTCACCGCCCGGCCATCGACCTGGCAGATCGGAACCAGGCAGGCGTCGACCACGGCCCCGTCCAGCAGCACCGAGCAGGCGCCGCACTCCCCCTCGCCGCAGCCCTCCTTGGTGCCGGTCAGCCCGAGTTCCTCGCGCAGCACGTCGAGGAGGCGACGCATTCCCGGGGCGTCGACCTCGACCGGCTCCCCGTTGACCTGGAGCCGATAGCTCACCGATCGCGCTCCCAATCGCCACCCTTGTCCTGTGGGGCGCGGAGCGGGAGCGGATCCGAGGGCGCCTCCGGCCGCGGATCGACGCCGCGCGCCGGTGCGGCACGATTGGCCCGCGCGCCCGATCGGGTGCCCGGCTCGGACCCCGGGGTGTCCGGTGCCGAGGCGCCGGACAGCGCGGCCAGGATCCGCTCCGGCGTGGCGGGTAGCTCATGGATCCAGACCCCGACGGCGTCGTGGATGGCCGCCACCACGGCAGGCGCCGCGACGTCCATCGGCAGCTCCCCGACGCCCTTGGCGCCGTGGGGCGATCCGCTGAACGGCTTCTCCACCAGGATCGAAGTGATGCGTGGGGCGTCGAGCGCGGTGGGAATCAGGTAGGTCGCGAGCCGGTCGTTGAGGTACCGCCCGTCGGCGAGCTTGATCTCCTCCATGGTGGCGTAGCCGACCGCCTGCAGGGTGCCGCCCTCCACCTGGCCCTCGGCGAGGACGGGGTGAATGACCCGACCCACGTCGTCGGCGCTGACCACCGATTCAACGGCGACCTCGCCGGTGTCGAGATCGACCTCGACCTCCGCCACGGCGGCCGCCCACCCGTAACACGGATACGCATCGCCGACGTAGCGCTCCTCGTCGAAGGTGATCCCCGGGTAGGGCTCGAAGCGCTCGTCGATCCGGATCCCCCCATTCCGCTTCGCGAAGTCCCGATACGACCGCGGGAAGGGCTGGCCGCTGGACTCCTCCACCCGGGCGCGAAGCTTTCGGGCCGCGCCGATCAGGATGCGGCCGACGACCATCGCCGTCCGGGAGGCGACCGTCGGTCCCGAGTCGGGGACCAGCGACGTGTCCTGGGGCGCCATCTCGACCTCGTCGATCCCGATTCCCAGCTCGGCGGCCACCAGCTGCGGGAAGATCGTCTTGGTGCCCTGGCCCATCTCGGTCGATGCGGTGAGCACCCGGATGGCGCCGACATCGGTCAGCTCGATGGACGCGACGCTGGCCAGGTGCGTCTCGCCGGCCCCGGTGAACCCAGCGCCATGCCAAGCCAGCGCCAGACCGATCCCCGACGCGCGGGTGCCGCCCGAGGTCGAAGCGCGCCGCCGATCGGTCCGCTTGCGGCTGAACCCGGCGGTCTCGGCCGCAGCCTCGAGCACCTCCAGAGCGGCGACGCTCTCACGCAGCACCTGCCCGGTCGGCGTCACATCGCCCTCGCGGTAGGCCCACCGCCGGCGCAGCTCGAGCGGCGAGACGTCGAGGGCCTCCGCGATGCGGTTGACCTGCATCTCCGCCGCGAACTCGGTCTGCGGCGCGCCGAACCCGCGGAATGCGCCGTTGGGCGGCGTGTTGGTGGCCATCGCTCGGCCGGTGATCGTCACGTTCTCACACCGATACGGCCCCCCGGCATGGATGGTCCCGCGACTGAGCACCACCGGGGTCAGGGTCGCATACGCGCCGCCGTCCATCACCACCTCGATCTCCTGGGCCACCAGCTCGCCATCTCGAGTCACGCCGGTCCGATGCCGGACGATGGCCGGGTGGCGCTTGGTGGTCGCGCTGATGTCCTCGTGGCGGTCATAGATCATGCGCACCGGCTTGCCGAGCTTGCGAGCGAGCAGCGCCGCGTGCAGGGCGATCATGGAGGGGTACTCCTCCTTGCCGCCGAAGCCGCCACCGGTCTCGCTCTGGATCACCACGGCCTGCGCATCGGTCAGGTTCAACGCGCGCTTCATCGCCTTGTGGATGTAGTACGGGCATTGCAGCGAGCCGTGGACGGTGATCCCGCCGTCATCCCGCGGCAGGGCGATCATCGCCTGGTTCTCGATGTACAGCTGTTCCTGGTGTCCGACCCGATACTCGCCTTCCACGATGAGCTCGGCGTCAGCCAGACCCTTCTCGGCATCGCCGCGCCGGATCGCGAAGTGGGCGATCTGCTGCGTCGAGGCGAGCGGATCGAAGACGGCTGGCAAACGCTCGGTCCGCAGCTGGATCCGACGTTTCGCGGCATGCAGCGTCGAGCGGTCGGCTGCGGCCAGGAGCGCCACCGGCTCGGCGTGGTGACGGATCTCGCCTCCGACCGGAACGAGCACCGGTTGGTCGTCGGAGATGAGGCTCACCACGTTCTCGCCGGGGATCTCGTCAGCGGTGACGATCAGCACCCGCGACCAGTCGAAATCGGGATCGCGGTCGATGGCGATCAGCGTGGCGTGCGGGTCATCGGAGCGGATGGTTGCGCCGTACCACGCGCCGGCAAAGACGAGATCGTCGGCGTAACGAGCCTCCCCGGTGAGCTTCGCCGGGCCCTCGCGCCGAAGGGGAAAGGCGGTGCGGGCCGCCAGGGCTGGCGCCGCGGGCGCGACACGCTCCGCCGGTCGCGATGGCGGGGCGATCCTCGTCGACGCGCGCTTCATCGTTCGATCCTACAACCCGCCAGGGGTCAGGGCAGCCTCAGTGTCGTCGGCCCAGCGAACGGCCGGGGAGCGCGCCGGTGTGACGGCCGTCGTGGATGACCAGCGTGCCGTTGACCACGACCTGCTCGATGCCCAGCGGATAGCTGCGCGGCGCGTCGTAGGTGGCGGTCGACCGGACGGTCTGCGGGTCGAAGACGACGACGTCCGCCTTCATACCGTCGCGCAGCAGCCCGCGGTCTGCCAGGCCGAGTCGGGCGGCCGGGGCCGAGGTCATCTTGCGCACCGCCTCCTCAAGCGAGAGGAGCGCCTCGTCCCGCACGAACTGGCCCAGAATCCTCGGGAAGGACCCATAGGTGCGCGGCGACGGCTTCGCGCCGATGAAGGTCGAATCGGTGCCGACCATCCCGATCGGGTGGCACACGAAGCGGGGGAGTGACTCCGCCTCCGGGCCGGACGTGACCTGGTTGACCCGCAGGTCGTCGCTCAGCAGCAGGTCGCAGATGGCGTCCACCGCATCGGTGCCGGTCTCCTCCATGAGGTCGGCGAGGGTCCGCCCCTCCCACCTCAGGTTGCGCGGATTGGCAAGGTAGCCGAGGCGCACGTCCGCCCAGCCACCCGATGCGGAGGCGGCTCCGTTGGCCGCGAGCTCGGCGCGCAGTCGATCCCGGATGCCGCCATCGGCCAGGCGCGCTCGAAGCGCCCCGGGTCCGCCGGCCTGCACCCATTGCGGCAACTGGATCAGCAGCCGTGTGCTGGCCCATTCGGACGGGTAGGTGTCGAAGGTGACGTCGAGTCCCTCGGCGCGCGCGTCGTCGACCAGCTCGAGCATGCGCTCCGGTGAGCCGGGGTAGCTGGCCCGATGGTAGAAGTGGGTGATGTGCACCGGCCCGCCGGCCCGGCGCCCGATCTCGATCGCCTCGCGGAACGGGTCGAGGAAACGGTCACCCAGCGGGTAGCGCACGTGGGTGTGATACAGGCCGCCGTGCCGTGTCGCCTCCGCGGTCAGCGCGACGAGCTCCGCGGTGCTGGCGTACGAGCCGGGCGGATAGTCGAGCCCGCTGGACACTCCAAGGGCGCCCTCGGCCATCCCCTCAGCGAGCATCGAGCGCATTCGGGTGAGGGCCGCCTCGTCGGCGGGCAGGTCATCCCAGCCGAGCGCGCAGATGCGCAGCGCCGAGTTCCCGATCAGGAATCCGATGTTGACCGCCACCCGCCCGTCGAAGCGGCTCAGGTAGCTCGCCACCGAGTCCCAGTCGAAGTCGATCGACGGACGGCCGTCGAGGCCGCCGTTCAGCTCGGCGAAAGCCTGGAGATCCTCGGGCCGGAGGAACGGAGCGTACGAGTTGCCGTCGACCCCGATCACCTCGGTGGTCACCCCCTGGCGCACCTTCGGCTCGTGTCGAGGCTCGGCCAGGATCATCAGCCCGGAGTGCGAATGGAGGTCGATGAACCCCGGGGCGACCACCCTGCCGGTCGCATCGATCCGCACGCCGGCGTCGATCTCGGGCATCGCTTCGCGCAGAATACGGAGGCGGTCGCCGACGATCGCCACGCTGCCCGCGAACCCCGGCGCACCCGACCCGTCCACGAGGGTGCCGTGCTCGATCAGCAGGTCAGCTGTTTCAGGCATCGACGTGGCTGCGTGCGGGAGGAGCGGCATCCAGGCGCCGGCCGCGGACCCACGCCGCGCGGATCATGTCGCGCTGCGTCCGGAAGATGAGGCGGCTCAATAGGTCGTCGAGCGCGCCGTCGGGTTGGTCATCGCGCAGGCCGGGGATCGGCATCGTGACCTCCGGGTCTACCAGGATCAGGTCCGCCTCCTTGCCCACCTGGACCGAGCCGATGGTGCGCTCCAGGCCGAGCGCTCGGGCCCCCTCGAGCGAGCCGATGCGCAGCCAGTCCTGCGGAGTCAGCGGCGCTCCCTGCGCGCCGAGCATCGAACGGAGGCCGCTCTGGGTGTACGCCCCGGCACGCATCACCCCGAACAGCGAGAGATCGGGGCCACCGGCGATGTCGGATCCCAGCCCCACGCACAGCCCCGCGTCCCGGTACCGGGCCAGGTCCATCGCGCCGCTGGCCAGGAACAGGTTGGAGGCCGGGCAGTGCGCCACGCGGCTGCCGGTCTCGACCAGCCGCCCAAGCTCTCGATCCCCCAGGTGAATGGCATGCGCGAACAGGCTTCGAGCCCCGAGCCCGCCGGCACGCTCGTAGACATCGGTGTAGTCGAGGGCTGCCGGGAAGAGGCGTCTTACCTCGGCAATCTCGCCCCGGTCCTCGCTGAGGTGCGTCTGCCAGTAGGTTCCGGTCGCGGCGGCAAGGGCGGCCGACTCGCGCAGCAGCTCCTCCGAGCAGCTGACCGCGAAGCGGGGGGTGACCGCGTATTGCAGGCGCCCGCCGTCGCGCCCGTGCCAGCGCTCGATGAGGTCGCGCGTCTGCCGCAGGCTTGCCTCGAGCACCTCGGCATCACGGAGTGCCGGGTCGTAGCGCAGCCGATCCATCATCACCTTGCCGATCACGGCCCGGATGCCATGCGCCTCCGCCGCCGTGAACGCCGCGTCGATGCTCGCCTCGTACACGGCGCCGTAGAGCACCACGGTCGTCGTCCCGGCGGCCGCGAAGGCCCTGAAGGCATGCGGCGCCAGGTGCTCCGCAGCGCGGCGATCGAACGCGCGCTCGAGCGGGAAGATGTAGCGCTCAAGCCACGTCAACAGGTCCAGACCCTGGCCCAGCCCGGCATTCGGCAGCTGAGGGAGGTGGGCGTGCAGGTCGACCAGCCCGGGAAGCACGAACAGCGGACGAAGGTCGTCCACGCTCGCGGGGGAGCTCGCAGACGACCATGGCTCGACCCGCGCCAGGCGACCGTGGTCGTCGACCTCGACCAGCGCGTCGCGCTCGAATCGCGTGCCTCCCGCATCGAGCGGGGTGACCAGACCGACCCTGATCGCAAAGGGCGGCCACGGGGGGACCACCTGCTACACCGGCTCCGTCGCGGCCAGCTCGCGCTCGAAGCGGGCGCGCATCGACCGTTTGTCGACCTCCTCCAGCCAGCTGGCCTCCACGCCGTCCAGCGCGACCGCGGCCATCTCGGGCCACGGCATCTGCAGCGCGGTCGCCACGGAGCGGTACTCTCGTCCGAGGTCGAGATCGGTCATCGCCGGGTCATCAGTATTGAGGGTCGCCAGCAGGCCCGCTCGGCGCATGCGGCGGAAGGGATGGTCCTCCAGCCGCGTGTACCTGTTGGCGATGACGACATTCGAGTTCGGACACACCGTCAGCGGCGTTCGGGCCTCGGCCACTCGTCGGGTGAGCGCCGCGTCGTCCAGGATGGCGAGACCGTGGTCGATCCGCTCGATTCCCAGCGCCTCGATCGCCACCGCGATGTTCTCCGGCCCGGTGTCCTCCCCGGCGTGGGCGGTGCGTCGCAGGCCGAGGCGTCCGGCCTGGGCGAAGGCGTCGGCAAACTCCCGAGGGTCGACGCCTCGCTCGGTCGAGTCCAACCCGATACCGATCACGCGCTCCGCACCTCCTGCTCGCCGCAGCTCGCCGAGCTGCTCGATCAGCTCATTGGCCGCCGATCCGCCGTACGCACGATCGATGTCGCAGATCAGCATGCCCCGCACATCGGTTTCGGCCTCCGCCGCCTCGAGGCCCTCGGTGAGCCCCGCGACGATCTCGGCCAGAGACTGACCGCCCGCCAGGTGACGTGCCGGCGTGAAGAAGGTCTCACGGTAACGGAGGCCGTGCTCCGCGCCATCGAGCAGCGACTCGTGCGCAACTCGCGCCCAGTCCGCGCGGTCCGCGATGAGCGACTGGACGAGCCAGAAGATCTCGAGAAACGAGTCGAGCGAGTGGTAGCGGTACAGCTCGGTGGGGTCAGTCGTGGGCAGCGGCCGCCCGTTCTTGCGCGCCAGCTCGAGGACGGTGGCGGCCCGCACCGTACCCTCGACATGGCAGTGCAGCTCGACCTTCGGGATCGCGTCGAAGAGGTCCACCGAGACTCCATCGCCCTCCGGCGCGAGCGTTTCGCGCCAGTATAGGCAGCGTGGATCGGCCCCAAGCCCCTGGACCCGTGGGACACCCCGATGCGGTCGCCGGCGTCGTGCTGGCAGCCGGCCGCTCGCGCCGCTTCCGGGCGCCGAAGCAGTTGGCTCTCCTGCGTGGCAAGCCACTCCTCGCGCACGTGCTCGACATCGCGCTGGAGGCCGGCCTGGAGCCGGTGGTTGCGGTCGTGCCAGTCTGGCTGACCCCGCCCGCCGGCCGGCCGTCCCACCGACTGCGCTGGATCCGCAACCCGAACCCCGAACGCGGGATGGCCCACTCGCTGCGGCTCGCGCTTCAGGCGCTCGAGGAGGCAACCGGCGCCGCGCTCGTGCTCCTGGGAGATCAGCCGACGCTGCCCGGCAACGCCATCGCGGCGGTGATCGCTGCCCGCGGCAGCCGACCCGTGGTTGCCGCGCGTGCGCAGGGCCGCATCGGGCACCCCGTGCTGATCGAGCGCAGCCACTGGTGGCTGGTCGACGAGATCAGCGGAGACGGGGGGCTGCGCACCCTCCTCCAGGCACGCCCCGAGCTGGTGACGCCCGTATCGGTGGCGATGCACGCGGCCGACGTGGACACGCCCGAGGACCTGCGCGCCATGGAGGACGCGTAGAATCGGCCACATGTTCGATTCCGCGGTCTCCGTCGCGCGGCCCGGCCAACGGGACGGCCGCGCATGACGATCGAGCGGATCGCCATCCCGGAGGCGGTGGCCGAGGAGCTCGCGCTCGAGTCCACGGTGCGTCCGCGACGCCTCGACGAGTTCGCCGGCCAGGATCGCGTGAAGGAGAACCTCGCCATCCTGGTCGACGCCGCCCAGCACCGCGGCGAGCCGGTCGACCACATCCTGCTGTACGGCCCGCCCGGACTCGGGAAGACCACCTTGGCAAACATCGTGGCCGCGGAGATGGGGGCCCAGATTCGAACCACCAGCGGCCCGGCTGTCGAGCGCGCGGGGGATCTGGCGGCAGTGCTGACCAGCCTTGCGGCGGGTGATGTGCTGTTCATCGACGAGATCCACCGGCTAAGTCACGCGGTAGAGGAGATCCTCTACCCGGCGATGGAGGACTTCGCCCTCGACGTGGTCCTCGGCAAGGGGCCTGGCGCGCGCACCGTGCGGCTCCAGATCGAGCGCGTGACGGTCATCGGGGCCACGACCCGGGTCGGCAGCATCACCGGTCCGCTGCGCGACCGTTTTGGTGTTACCTATCGACTCGACTACTACACTCCCGACGACCTGGTCCGCATCCTCAGCCGGAGCGCGGAGATCCTCGCCGTCCCTCTCGAGGCAGACGCCGCCGAGATCGTCGCCGGCCGGAGCCGCGGGACGCCACGCATCGCGAACCGGCTGCTGAAGCGGGTGCGCGATTTCGCGCAGGTCCGCGGAGAGCGGGACGGCCGGGTGACCGCGCGGCTGGCTGCCGAAGCGCTCGACCTGCTCGAGATCGATGGCCTGGGCCTCGACGCCATGGACCGCCAACTGCTGACGGCCATCGCCGAGCACCACGCCGGAGGTCCCGTCGGGTTGCAGACGATGGCCGCCACCATCTCGGAGCCGGTCGAGACGCTCGAGGACGTGATCGAGCCCTACCTGATGCAGATCGGCCTCCTGGCACGCACCTCACGCGGGCGCCAGCTCACCTCGCGCGCGTGGGAGCACCTGGGACTCGCGGCCAGTCAGCCGGCTCCGACCGCCCAGCCCGGACTGTTCGACTGACGACCGATGTCTCCTGACCTGGGGCGGGTGCTGATCGTGGTGGGCACGCTGATCGTCATCCTCGGAGTCACGAGCGTCCTCGGTATCCGGCTGCCGTTCGGGCGCCTGCCGGGCGACATCGCCATCGAGGGCAGGAACGGGAGCCTCTTCATCCCGATCACCAGCATGCTGGTGGTGTCCGTGGTCCTGAGCGTGATCGCCACCATCCTGTTCCGCCGCTGAGCCGCGCGGACGGCGCCGAGTCGTACGCGCAGAAACGGGCACTGCCTCCGCGCAGCGCGCGATACGATCGGGCCGGCGACCGTCCCGATCCGGTGGACGGGCCACGCGAGAGCACGGAGGGTCTCTCACCCATGGCGGCAGAGAGCGTTCCCAAGCAGCCAGGCGGGGGCGCGTCGGGCGGCCTCTCGGGCTATTTCAAACTCGAAGAGCGCGGCACGACGGTCGGCACCGAGATCCGGGCGGGAATCACGACCTTCATGGTCATGGCCTACATCATCTTCCTGAACCCCTCGATCCTGGGGGCCGGCTTCAAGGATGCCGATCCCGCCTTCACCGCCACGGCCCTCGCGGCGGGCACAGCCCTGGTGGCCGGGCTGATGACGATCCTGATGGGGGTCATCGCCAACTACCCGCTTGCGCTCGCGGCCGGGCTGGGGATCAACGCGATCGTGGCCTTCACGCTTGTCGGCGCGGAGAAGCTGACACCGGCAGGCGCGATGGGCGTCATCGTCCTCGAGGGACTGGCCGTCACCGTCTTCGTGCTCGTCGGCCTTCGCGAGGCGATCATGAACGCGGTGCCCCTCGCCCTCAAGCGCGCGATCGGCGTCGGCATCGGCCTGTTCATCCTCTTCATCGGGCTGGTGAACGGCGGGTTCATCGGCTCCAACCCGACCGGGCAGGGGACTCCAGTGTTCCTGGCGTTCCCGACGACGGCGGCCCAGGGCGTGTTTCTCATCGGGTTGGCGCTGACCATCGCGCTCTGGATCCTGAGGATCAGGGCGGCGCTGATCATCAGCATCGTGGTGACCACGGCGATCGCGCTGATCTTCGGCGTCCAGAAGCTGCCGACGACCTTCAGCGTCGCCCCGAGCTTCTCGACGCTGGGTCACTTCGACCTCGGCAACGTCTTCGTCCACCTTGGCGTCATCGCCGCCCTGCTGACCGTGTTCGCGATCATGCTCACCGACTTCTTCGACACGATCGGGACCGTCACCGGCGTCGCTGCCGAGGCGGGTCTCTCGCGGCCGGATGGAAGCGTTCCCGGCGTCGGGCGGGTGCTCCTGGTCGACTCACTGGCAGCCGTCGCCGGCGGCGTGGCCGGCACCTCGTCGAACACCACCTACATCGAGAGCGCCGCGGGCGTGGCGGAGGGCGGACGCACCGGCCTGACCTCGATCGTGACCGGCATCCTGTTCCTGCTCGCGGTCTTCCTGAGCCCGCTCGCCGGTCTGGTGCCGGCGGTCGCCACCGCACCTGCTCTGGTGCTGGTCGGATACCTGATGTTCACCCTGGTCCGCGACATCCCGGTGGCAGATCCCGACGAGGGCCTGCCGGCGCTGCTGACGATGATCCTGATGCCGCTCACCTACGACATCACGGTCGGCATCGGAGCCGGGTTCATCAGCTGGGTCCTGATCAAGGTCATTCGCGGCCGATTCTCGGCGATCCATCCGCTGATGTGGCTCGTGTCGGCGGCCTTCGTGGTGTACTTCACGGAGTCGTGGCTGCTGCCCCTGCTTCCCAAGGTCTGACCGATGGCGATAGCCTCCGGCCGCCGAGGCGGCCCGGAGGCGCGCCACCCCGCGGGCGGTACCACACGGCGGGCATCTGCCGGTGAGCAGCCGGCGGCTCCGGATCGACGACTTCGACTACGAGCTGCCGCCCGCCGCGATCGCGCAGTCCCCGGCGGAGCCGCGCGACAGCAGCCGCCTGCTGGTCGCCGACTTCGAGGCGGGGGCGATGCCGCCCGCGCTCCGGCACCGAGCCTTTCATGAGATTACCGCGGAGCTCCGGCCCGGCGATCTGCTGGTGGTCAACGACACCCGCGTCCTGCCCGCCCGGCTGCGCGGCACCCGTCCCGGCGGTGGGCGAGGCGAGGTGCTGCTGCTCCGCGCGATGGGTGATCGACGCTGGGAGGCGCTGGTGCGACCCTCGCGGCGTCTGCCACCCGGCGCGCGGATCACGTTTCCCTCCGGCGACGGGGTCGAGGTGGGGGAGCGACTGACCGATACCACCCGTGCAGTCCGTTTCGACCGGGATCCGGAGTCGGTGATGGCCACATCCGGCGAGATGCCGCTGCCGCCCTATATCCACGGCCGCACTGCCGACCCTGACCGCTACCAGACGGTCTACGCGCGGACACCGGGCTCCGCGGCGGCGCCCACCGCCGGGCTGCACTTCACCGCGGGTCTGCTGGCTCGCCTCGACTCAGCCGGGGTCCGGCGCGCCAGCGTCACCCTGCACGTCGGGCTTGACACCTTCCGCCCGCTGGAGGGCACATTCGTGGACGAGCACCGGATCCACCGCGAGTGGTACGAGGTCGGGGAGGCGACCCGCCGCCTGGTGACCGACACCCGCGGCGGCGGCGGACGGGTGATCGCGGTGGGAACCACCACGGTGCGCGTCCTCGAGACCGCTGCCCGCAGCGCGCAGGACCACGGCTGGACGGACCTCTACATCACCCCGCCCCACGCCTTTGCCGCGGTCGACGGAATGGTCACCAACTTCCACCTGCCGCGCAGCTCGCTGCTGCTGCTGGTCGCCGCCTTCGTGCAGTGGCGCTCGGGCAGCCTATCTCCGCTCGAGGCGCGCGACGCGCTGCTCAGGGTGTACGGCGCCGCGCTGGCGCGGGGCTATCGGTTCTTCAGCTTCGGCGACGCGATGCTCATCTGCTGAGGGACTCGCCGGCCTCTGCGCCGGAGCCGTCGTCGGGCGCCTGCCAGCCGGCCGGCTCGGCCATCACCAGGCACGCCTTCGCAAAGTCGGCGAGTGCCGCGCCGAGCTGGGGATCGTCGATCGTGACCTCCAGCGCGGGCCGTGTGATGCGCATCTGCCAGCGGGTCTGGTGCTCGAGGGCCCACAGCCGGAACGTCTCCGCCTCGAGCCGGACCCCCCGCACCGCCTGCCAGGCGTGAAGGGTGCTCCGCAACGCGTACCGCGCGGTCGAGCCGCGCGGCGTGTAGAGGCCATCCCAGAGCCCGATATCGGTGGCGACCAGGACGCGGCGCTCCTCATCCTGGGGCCCGCATTCCAGGGCGAAGATCGCGATCTCCTCGACGCCCAGCGCCTTCAGCTGCAGGGCCACCCATTCCCGCAGCTCTTCATTCAGGTACGGCATCCGAGGCCAGTCGGCGAGTCGCACGCGGTGCACCTCCTGCAGCGCGTAGCCTATCCTCTCCGCCGATGACCGCAAGCGCAGCGGGTGGAACAGGCACCGAACCGATCTCGTTCACCCATCGCCCGACGAGCATCGGGCGCGCGCGGCTCGGTCAGCTGCGCACCGCGCATGGCGTGATCGAGACGCCCGCCTTCATGCCGGTCGGGACGCAGGCAACGGTCAAGAGCCTCACGCCGGGCGACCTGCGTGCGGCGGGCGCGCAGATCCTGCTGTCCAACACTTATCACCTCTCCCTCCGGCCGGGGGCGGAGCGCATCGCGGCGCTCGGCGGGCTGCATCGGTTCATGGGCTGGGATGGCCCGATCCTGACCGACTCGGGAGGATTCCAGGTCTTCAGCCTTGCCCGGCTGCGCCGCGTGGATGATGACGGCGTCACCTTCGCATCCCATCTTGACGGCTCGCGTCAGCGCATCACGCCGGAACGCGCCGTCGAGATCCAGGAGCTGCTCGGCAGCGACATCGCCATGGCATTCGACCAGCTCGTCGACGCGCGACTGCCGGCGAGCGAGGTGGAGATCGCGATGGCGCGCACCCATGCCTGGGCGGAGCGCTGTCTGGCGGCCCGGTCTCGGCCCGACCAGGCGCTGTTCGGCATCATTCAGGGCGGCATTGACCGCGAGATGCGTCGCATCTCGACCGCCGCGATCCGCGCGCTGCCGTTCGACGGCATCGCCATCGGTGGCCTGTCGGTGGGGGAGACCAAGCGGCAGATGGCCGCAGCACTCGACACCGTGGCCGAGGCGCTCGAGGGGGACACTCGTGTCTGCTACCTGATGGGGGTCGGCGCGCCACCCGATTTCTTCACCGCGATCGAGTGCGGCGTCGACCTCTTCGACTGCGTGCTGCCCACTCGGGTGGCGCGCAACGGCCAGCTGTGGACCGGTGGCGGCAAGCTGAACCTGCGCAACGCGCGGTTCCTGGACGACCCGGGGCCGATCGATCCGGCGTGTCGCTGCGAGACGTGCCGCGACTACTCGCGCGCCTATGTCGCGCATCTCTTCCGCGCCGAGGAACTGCTCGCGTATCGCCTCGCCTCGGTCCATAACCTCACCTATACTCTGGACCTGATGCGTGCCATCCGCGGCGCGCTGGACGATGGCTCGTTCGAATCGTTGCGGGGCGCCATCGACGCACACTACCTTCCGGCCGCCGGAACGCGGCAAAGCAGCGCATAACGACTCGATAAGGACTACCGACGAGACTGGCGCCAGCCTCGTCCGGCCCAGATCGGAGGTCACCAGGTGGGAAGCCGAGATCGGCCGCGGCATCAGGAGAAACGGAAGCCAAAGGCGAAAGCGCCAAAGGTGCAGCCGCCCTCGCTGTACGAGCCGCCGATGTCCGTCGAGGTGATCAAACCAAGGCGCAAGCCGCGCACCGAGCCCGGTCCGGTCGAGGAATGACCTCGTAGCCGCCGGGGCAAGAGGGAAGGAGCCCGAGCAGACCGATGGACGCCCCGGTGGCCCAGATCGTGAAGAGCGGCGACCAGCGCAACGGCGAGCAACATCACGGCGAACGTGGGCGAGCCGTCGACGCCGCAATCCTGCAGATCGAGAAGCAGTTCGGGCGCGGCGCGATCATGCGCCTGGGCGACAAGGGCGCCAAGCTGGCGGTCGACATCGTCCCGACCGGCTCGGTCGCGCTCGACCTGGCACTCGGTGTGGGCGGCGTGCCGCGCGGGCGGATCACCGAGATCTTCGGCCCCGAGTCGAGCGGGAAGACCACGCTGTGCTATCACATCGCGGCCAGCGCGCAGCGTGCCGGCGGGATCGTGGCCTTCATCGACGCCGAGCACGCCCTCGATCCCAACTACGCCCGCAACGTGGGCGTCAACGTGGATGAGCTGTTGGTCAGCCAGCCGGACACCGGCGAGCAGGCGCTCGAGATCGCCGAAACGCTGATTCGGAGCAACGGGGTCGACGTGGTGATCGTGGATTCGGTTGCCGCACTCGTGCCGCGCGCCGAGATCGAGGGCGACATGGGCGACAGCTTCGTTGGCCTCCAGGCCCGCCTGATGAGCCAGGCGCTTCGCAAGCTGACCGGCGCAATCAACCGCAGCAACACCGCGCTGGTGTTCACCAATCAGCTGCGCGAGAAGATCGGCGTCATGTTCGGCAACCCGGAGACGACGCCGGGAGGGCGGGCTCTCAAGTTCTACGCATCCATCCGCATGGACATCCGCCGCATCGAGACGCTCAAGACCGGCACCGATGCGATCGGCAGCCGCACGCGCGTGAAGGTCGTCAAGAACAAGGTCGCATCGCCGTTCCGCGTCGCCGAGTTCGACATCATGTACAACGAGGGGATCAGCCGCGAGGGCGGCCTGCTCGATGTCGGTATCGCCGCCGGCATCCTGTCCAAGACCGGCGCCTGGTTCAACTACGGGGAGACCCGCCTCGGGCAGGGTCGCGAGAACGCCCGCGACTTCCTGCGCGCGAACCCAGAGATCGCGCAGCGGATCGACGACGAGATCCGGGGCAAGGTGGCGTCGATCGAGGTCGGGGTCGAAGGCATCGCGGAAGCTGAGTAGCCGCTCGTCGTGGAGTCAGGCCCGCAGCACCCGCCGCGGCCCGGCGCCCGCCGGCCTGCCCGGTCGCGAGAGCGCCCGGACGCCGCCGCCGCCTTCGAAATCGCCGCGCGCTTCCTCGCCACTCGCCCGCGGAGCGGCTGGGAGCTGCAGCAACGGCTCCGGCGGGCGGGGGCCGAGGACGATGTGATTGCGGAGACGACGGATCGGCTGCGCGCGCTCGGTTATCTGGACGACGACGCATTCGCTCGCTGGTGGACCGAGCAGCGGGATCGGCATGCACCGCGCGGACAGCGGATGCTGGAGGCGGAGCTGCGCCAGCACGGCGTGCAAGGCGAGGCGCTCGAGCGATTCCGCGAAGGGAATACCCGGCACGAACGCCCGCCGACCGAGGAGATGCTCCCGCGGACTGAGGCCGAACGAGCCCGCAAGGCAGTCGATCGGCACCTGCGAGGTCGCCCGATGCCCGACGACCCAAAGGCGATCGCCCGCCTCGGTGCCTTCCTGATGCGGCGCGGCTTCGACGCTGCGACCGTGCGCGGCGCGCTGCGCGAGCGCGCGAACCTGCCGCTCGAAGAGATCGACGAATGAGGTGTTCATGCGGTACGCGCTGATGACGGAGCCGCAGCAGGGACTCACGTACGAGGAGCTCCTGGCGCTCGCGCGCAAGGCTGAGGAGTCGGGCATCGAGGCATTTTTCCGCTCGGACCACTACACCTCGTTTCCCGGTGCTGCCGGGCTGCCGACCACCGATGCCTGGTCGACCCTGGCGGGCCTGGCGCGGGAGACGAGCCGCATCCGTCTTGGCACGCTGGTCTCACCGGTCACATTCCGCATCCCGGGCAGCTTCGCCAAGGTGGTCGCCACCGTCGACCAGATGAGCGGCGGAAGGATCGAGGTCGGCATGGGGGCCGGTTGGAACCAACGTGAACACGCCGAGCTGGGGATCCCGTATCCCCCCGAGCTCCGCGAGCGCTACGACCGCCTGGAGGAGGCGCTCGCGGTCGTGACCGGACTGTGGTGCGAGCCGGACGGATGGACGTTCGAGGGACGACACTGGCAGGTGCGCGGATCCCGCTTTGCCCCCCGTCCGAGCGGAGACGGTCGCTGCGGCCCGCACCTGATCCTGGGTGGGGACGGTGGCCCGCGGCTCGCCCGCCTGGTTGCGCGCTATGCGGACGAGTTCAACCGGCAGAGCGCGACACCTGATCGGGCACGAGAGGCATACGGCCGCGTGCGGGCGGCGTGCGAGTCGATCGGGCGGGATCCCGCCACGGTCGTGCTGTCCGCGATGGTCGGCGTGCTGATCGGCGAGTCGCCGGGCGACGTCGAAGATCGCGCCCGCGACGTGCTGGCCGCCGGCGGGGAAGCGGACGCCAAGGGGTGGCTCGACGAGCGTCGGGAGCGCTGGATCATAGGCACTCCGGACCAGGCGCTGGCCCGGGTGGCAGAGCTGGAGGCGGCGGGTGTCCAGCGCGTCATGCTCCAGGACTTCCTGCCGCGGGATCTGGACCACGTACGTCTGATGGGCCGCGTCTTCAACCCAGTCCGGGCCTGAGGGTCCGAGCAACTTGCGGTACACTTTTTCGATGGCGCGGGGGGCGGGCCAGTTGAGATTGCACGACGCGGGCGCCCGGAGATTGCGGGCGCATCATCATCGCCCATCAGCGGGCTCCATCGAACGGGAGGGAGCCGATGCCAGAGATTGCGGTGGTCGCCGGGGTGGCGCTGCTGGCGGGGATCCTCGTCGGCGGCGCCCTCGGCTATATCGCGCGGCGGCTCGTCGCGACCGCGGCGGTCAAGCACGCGGAGACGTACGCCGAGCGGATCATCGCCGAGGGACGCGCCAAGCAAAAGGAGATCGTCCTCGAGGGCAAGGACGACGCGCTGAAGATCCAGCGCGTCGCAGAGGATGAGGCGCGCGAGAAGCGTGTCGACCTGCAGCGCCAGGAGCGGCTCCTGCTCGATCGGTCGGAGAGCATGGACCGCAAACTCGAGACCCTCGAACGGCGCGAAGCAGCCCTCGACCAGCGCCTGTCCGAGATCGAGGCGGATCGAGCGGAGGTCGCCGAGCTGCGCCGACAGCAGCTGGAACAGCTCGAGGGCGTGAGCGGCCTGTCCGTGAGCGAGGCGCGCCAGAGCTTGATCCAGCAGATCGTCGACGAGGCGCAGGCGGAGGCAAACCAGCGCGTGCGGGAGATCGAGCGCGCCGCCCAGGAAGAGGGACAGGAGCGAGCCCGGAGAGTGCTCACCACCGTCATGCAGCGGATCGCCGCGGACCACACCAGCGAAGCGACGGTCACCGTCGTCCCGCTTCCGAGCGAGGAGATGAAGGGCCGGATCATCGGCCGTGAAGGGCGGAACATCCGCGCGCTGGAGCAGGCAACCGGCGTCGATCTGATCATCGACGACACCCCCGAGGCGGTGGTCCTCTCCGGATTCGATCCGGTGCGGCGCGAGGTGGCGCGCATGGCCCTCACCAAGCTCATCTCCGATGGGCGGATCCATCCGGGCCGGATCGAGGAGACGGTCGCCAAGGCGCGCCAGGAGATCGAGATGGTGATGCGCCAAGCCGGCGAGCAGGCCGCCTACGACGCTGCCGTGCCGGGTCTCCATCCCGAGCTGATCAAGCTTCTCGGCCGGCTCAAGTACCGCACCAGCTACGGCCAGAACGTTCTCGACCACTGCGTCGAGACCGCGCGCCTCTCCGGCCTCCTCGCCGCCGAGATCGGTGCCAACGTCCAGGAGTCGAAGAAGGGCGGACTGCTGCACGACATCGGCAAAGCGGTGGACCATGAGGTCGAGGGCCCCCACGCGCTCATCGGCGGCGACATCGCGCGCCGCTGCGGCGTGAATGCGGTCGTTTGCAATGCCATCGCCGCACACCACCAGGAGGTGGAGCAGGAGAGCATCGAGGCCACGGTGGTCCAGATCGCCGACGCGATCAGCGCATCCCGCCCGGGAGCGCGGGGCGAGAGCCTGGACAACTACGTGAAGCGTCTCGACGACCTGCAGCAGATCGCCCTCAGCTTCCCCGGGGTCGAGCGCTGCTACGCCATCCAGGCCGGGCGCGAGATCCGCATCCTGGTTCGGCCGGAGGAGATCGATGATGGCGCCTCGAACCGCCTGGCTCGTGACGTGGTGCGCAAGATCGAGGACCAGCTGCAGTATCCCGGCCAGATCAAGGTGACCGTGATCCGCGAGACGCGGGCGGTCGACTTCGCGCGGTGACCGACGGCGCCGTCCTGCGGTGCATGGTCGTCGGCGACATCATCGGCAAACCGGGGCGCCTGGCGGTGAACCAGCTCGTCCCAGCACTGCGTCGGGAGCTCGACCTCGACTGCGTGATCGCCAACGGGGAGAACGTCGCCGGTGGGATGGGGCTCACGCCATCGCTCGCCGAGGAGCTTCTGGCCCACGGGATCGACGTCATCACCAGCGGCAACCACATCTGGGACAAGCGCGAAATCTACGAGTACCTCGAGACCGATCGGCCCGTCCTGCGGCCCCTCAACTATCCCGACCGGGCACCCGGCCGGGGCTGGTTGGTGCTGCGGCTGGCGGATGGGGGAGAGGTGGCAGTCATCAACGCCATGGGCCGCGTGTACATGAACCAGCTGGCCTCGCCGTTCGAGGCGCTCGACGCGCTGCTCGACGAAGCCGCCGAGCCCCTGCCTCCGGTGCGCATCGTCGACTTCCACTGCGAGCTGACCTCCGAAAAGAACGCGATGGGCTGGCACCTGGACGGACGGGTGAGCGCGGTGGTCGGCACCCACACTCACGTCCCGACCGCCGACGCGCGGCTGCTGCCCCGGGGTACCGCCTACATCAGCGACGTGGGCATGACCGGGCCACGCGACTCGATCATCGGGATGTCGGTGGAGACCGTCCTGCCCCGCTTCCTGACGCACATGCCGACGCGGTTCGCGGTGGCGAGCGGGACGGTGAGCTTCAATGCGGTGGTCGTCGAGGCCGACCGGCGCACCGGGCGCGCCCTTCGCATCGACCAGGTCCAGCGACTGGTGGAGGTCGACTAGAGGGCCGATGGGCACGTCGCTCGCCGGCTCGACCGAGCCGGCGCTGCTCGCCATCGTGGGCCCCACAGCCTCGGGCAAGAGCGAGCTGGCGCTGGCGCTGGCCGAGCGCCTCAACGGCGAGATCCTGGTGGCCGACTCGCGCCAGGTGTACCGCGGGATGACGATCGGCACCGCCAAGCCGGGACCGGCGGACCTGGCAAGAGCGCCGCACCACCTCCTGGACCTCGCAGCGCCCGATCAGCGGCTCACCGTCGCCGACTGGCTGCGTGCAGCTCGCAAGGCGCTCCGCGAGGTGGGGGAGCGAGGCCGGCTGCCGATCCTGGTGGGGGGCACCGGGCTGTACATCACTGCGCTGCTCGGCGGTTACGCATTGACCGAACGGCCGCGGTCGCCGGGGCTGCGGATTGCGCTCCAGCGGGACTTCGAGCGGCACGGGCTGGACGCGATGGCTGCCCGATTGCGGGCCTACGACCCGCGGGCTGGCGACGGCATCGATGTGCGGAACCCGCGACGCGTGTTGGCCGCGCTCGAGCGCCGCATGGCGGGCGATCCGTTGCCGACGGCAACTGCCTATGGCGGGCCTGTCCTCCAACTCGCCATCGACCGTCCGCGCGAGACGCTCTATCGACGCATCGACGAACGGGCCGCTTGGCTGTTCAGCCACGGCCTGGTCGATGAGGTGCGCTCGCTGCTCGCCGCGGGCTATCGACCCGAGCTCCCGGCGATGAGTGGCCACGGCTACGCGGAGACGGCGCGCTATCTGGCAGGGGAGTGGACGCTGGACGAGGCGCTCGAGGTCGCCGCCCGCCGCACGCGCCAGTACGCCAAGCGCCAGCTGAGCTGGTTTCGCCGTGATCCCGATGTCGTCTGGCTCGCCGCGCCGGACGCCGCGGATCGTTCGATGACGGATCGCGTGCTGGTCGATGCCGCGACGGCGGCCGTCCAGGCGATCGCAGCGGTGCCCCGTCCGGCATCGACTACCATGGCCCGCAGATGACCGATGGACGCCTGCTCGACCTCACCGCGCCCGTGGAGCGCGCCTATCTGGTCGGGATCGAAAACCCTGGAGACGGCCGCTGGCCGATCGGCCGCAGCCTGGCCGAGCTGGAGGCCCTGGCCCGGACCGCGGGAGCCAGCGTGGTTGGCAGCGCCTTCCAGCGTCGGCGCGCTCCCGACGCCGCCTGGTACCTCGGGAAGGGGCGCGCCGCCGAGCTCGTCGACGAGAGGGCGGCCACCGACTTCAACCTGCTCATCGTCGACGACGAGCTCACCCCTGCGCAGCAGCGGAACCTCGAGAAGCTCGTCGACTGCAAAGTGCTGGACCGGTCCGCGCTGATCATCGACATCTTCGCCAAGCACGCGCGGACCCGCGAGGGACGCCTCCAGGTCGAGCTGGCACAGCTCGCATACCACCTGCCGCGGCTGACCCGGATGTGGACCCACCTGTCGCGCACCGGCGGCGGCATCGGCACGCGGGGACCGGGCGAGAGCCAGCTCGAGACGGACCGTCGACTGATCGCCGACAAGATCCGCAAGCTGCGCGGCGAGCTCGAGGACGTCAAGCGGCAGCGCGCCACCGCCGCCCGTCAACGGGACCGCAGCGAGGTGTCCACCGTGGCGCTGGTCGGCTACACGAATGCCGGAAAGAGCACCCTGCTCAACGCCCTTGCAAGTACGGACGTGTACGCCGCGAACATGCTGTTCGCCACGCTGGACCCGACCTCCCGGCAGGTGACGCTGCCGACCGGCCAACGGGTGGTGATGACCGATACCGTCGGGTTCATCAACAAACTGCCCCACGACCTCGTCGATGCGTTCAGAGCCACGCTCGAGGAGGTGGCACGCGCCGACCTGCTGCTCGAGGTGGTCGACGCCGCCGATCCCGACTTCATCGGCCAGCAGGCGGCCGTGCAGCAGGTGCTCGAGCAGCTCGACGCAGCCGACACGCCGCGGATCACGGTCTTCAACAAGATCGACCGGCTCGGCGATGCGCGCGCCGGCAGCCCGAGCCCTGGCTCCGACCGCGCCGCGTTCGTCAGCGCCGTCCACGGACAGGGTCTCGACGCGCTGCGGGAACAGATCGCCGCCATGCTCCGCCACCAGATGGTCGCGGTCAACGCCGTGGTGCCCTACCACCGCGGCGAGCTCGTCGCCCGAGCGAAGGCGGCCGGTGACGTGACCGAGCGCTACCTCGCGGGTGGCATCCGCGTCTCCGGCCATCTCCCGACGGCGATCGCCGCCGAGGTGACCGCCGCGGGCGGCACCCGGCGGCGCCCCACGCGCCGCTGACCGCCTTCACACACGCACATTCTGCCGCCGCCGCGCCGTGGGCGGCCGGCCATCGCGGCAGAGGAACCGGCTCCGCCCCTCAGAGCGGTCCTGGGCCCGTCCCGCGCACTGCCGCAAATAGATCTTATGTTGCGCTGCGCGCAGCTAGGTCTATGTGCGGAGGTGCGCCGTGGCCGCCCCGCGTGAGCGCCCTCTAGAAGAGGTTTTCTCCAGGGCTGACGGCTGGCGGACCTGGTGCCGGCGGTGTGGGCGCTCCTATTGGGCGCACCGTGCCGTCGATGGCCGTGGCGCTCGAGCCTGCCCACACGAGCTCCGGTCGATGAGCGAGCTCGTGTCGGTGAGCGTGCGCGCCGCCTACGCCTTTGGCGACTGGCCGCCGGCCGGGACGCCGCGATGAGCGAGCTCCCGTCGGTTCCCAAGCTCCGATCGGGGGGTCCGCGCCCGAGCTTGGGCGCGGACGCCTACACGCCGGGTGGCCTCTCTCGGCGGATGACCAGGGCCCAGATCGACGAGCAGGTCCGCCTGGCGCACCACGGCGCGTGCCTCGAGCATCGTCTGGTCGCCGAGCTCGGAGAGGTCTGCATCCTGGCCGGGCAGGATCCTGATGAGGTCGTCGACCTCGCCCTGCAGACGTTGCCCGGGTGGCCGCGATGATGCTGCGCCGCGGGGTGCGTGCCCCACACCGCAGGCGGAGGGAGCGCCGCATGTCGGCGGCCTGCCCAGAATGCCCGTCCCTGGCGCCGCGCTGCCGCTGCGACTGCGGCTGCGACGCCCACTCACACTACCGCCGCTGTCGCCCCTGCGCCCGCGGCATGCACGTCCGGCATCGCTCCGTCGCGGTGCGATCCGCCTACGCGTTCGGCGCCTGGGGCAGCCCGGACCGGTTGGCCCACATCGCTCAGCTGGACCCCTTGTGGGCCCGGCAGGACCGCGAGGCGATCGTGGCTGCTGCCCTGGAACT
>QHBO01000035.1 GCA_003243965.1 Chloroflexota bacterium | reverse complement strand
GCGGCCGCCGCGGGCGCGGTGGTTCCCGAGCTTGCGCCGATTGAGCTCTACACGGCCGATGCGCGGATCGTGGGCTGGATCGAGGCCGGTGGCCGACGGGTGACCGATCTGCTCAACGAGCTCGACGAGTTGCGGCTCTGGCATCCGAGCCCGGGGCCGCTTGAAGCGCTGTCGGCGCCAGCGACCCGGGATCCGGGTGACTGGCAGGTGCTCCCCGCCGCGAGCGTGCTGCTGGCCATGCCGCCCGAGTGGCGCGCCAGTCGGCAGCTGCGGCTGCATCGGCGACTGCGACGGGTGGGGATGGTGGTTGGCCCGTTCAGCGTGACGGGCAACCTGCACCTTCCGCCAGGCATCGAGCCGGGGGTCCATGTGCTCCGCGCCCATCGCTTCCTGCCGCTCACCGACGCGCATCTGCTCCACAACGGGGAACCCTCGTTCGAGCACGTGGTGAGCGTGGTGATCGTCAACGCACGACAGGTGGAACACATCGTCCCGCTCGTCACCCTGGCCTGAGGCACGACCGAAGCCCGGGCCCACCGCCCGTCAGCGACGACCCGGAGCGGCGATAATCGCCCGATGGCCACCCTGGGCAGCGCCATCGACCCCGCAAGCGGGGCCTTCCGCGCCAACAGCGCCGCCATGCGCGCCGCGGTGGCCCAGCTCCGCGACAGGGTGCGAGCCGTCAGCGAGCGCGGTGCGGGCGGTGACGAGATAGCCATCGAGCGCCATCGGTCCCGGGGCAAGCTGCCCGTTCGCGAGCGTATCGATGCGTTGATCGATCCGGGAACCGCCTTCCTGGAGCTCTCCGCCCTGGCCGCCGGAGGCCTGTACGACGACGAGGCTCCGTCGGCGGGGATCGTGACCGGCGTGGCGCGGATCGAGGGCGTCGAGTGCATCGTGGTCGCCAACGACGCGACGGTGAAGGGCGGCACGTACTATCCGCTGACTGTCAAGAAGCACCTCAGGGCGCAGGAGATCGCGCTCGAAAACCGGCTGCCGTGCCTGTACCTGGTCGACTCGGGCGGCGCCTACCTCCCGCTCCAGGACGAAGTCTTCCCCGACCGCGACCACTTCGGCCGGATCTTCTACTACCAGGCGCAGCTCTCCTCGCAGGGCATCCCGCAGATCGCGCTGGTGATGGGCTCGTGCACGGCGGGCGGCGCCTACGTGCCGGCCATGAGCGATGAGACGGTCATCGTGCGCGGCACCGGCACGATCTTCCTCGGAGGTCCGCCGTTGGTGAAGGCCGCGACGGGCGAGGAAGTGTCCGCCGAGGATCTCGGCGGCGCCGAGGTCCACACTCGGCTCTCCGGTGTCGCCGACCACTACGCGCTCGATGACGCGCACGCGCTGGCGATCGGCCGCTCGATCGTGCGCAACCTGGCCTGGCGGCGCCCGGCCCCTCCCTGGCCGATTGAGGCCAGCCGGGCGCCATCGGTCGATCCGGCGGAGCTGTACGGCGTCATCCCCGCTGATCCGCGCCAGTCGTACGACGTGCGCGAGGTGATCGCGCGCCTCGTCGACGGCAGCGAGCTGCACGAGTTCAAGGAGCGCTACGGCGAGACGCTGGTGTGTGGCTTTGCGCGCATCGAGGGCTACCCGGTCGCGATCCTTGCCAACAACGGGATCCTGTTCAGCAGCTCCTCGCTCAAGGGAGCGCACTTCATCGAGCTGGCGAGTCAGCGGCGCGTTCCGCTGATCTTCCTGCAGAACATCACCGGCTTCATGGTCGGCCGCGAGTACGAGGCCGGGGGAATCGCCAAGGACGGGGCGAAGCTGGTGACGGCGGTGGCGACCACCTCGGTCCCTAAGTTCACCGTGGTCATCGGCGGCAGCTACGGCGCGGGCAATTACGGCATGGCCGGGCGCGCCTACTCCCCGCGCCAGCTGTGGATGTGGCCCAACGCCCGGATCAGCGTGATGGGCGGTCAGCAGGCGGCCCGCGTTCTGTCCACGGTGCGGGGGGGGTTCGAGACCGATGCCGATCGGGACGCATTCGAGGCGCCGATCTTGGCCGAGTACGAGCGGCAGGGCTCGCCCTACCACTCGACGGCGCGTCTGTGGGATGACGGGGTCATCGACCCGACCGACACGCGCCGCGTGCTGGCGATGGGCATCAGCGCGGCGCTGAACCGGGAGATCGGCGAGACCCGCTTCGGAATCTTCCGGATGTAGCCGGCGTGCGAATCGAGACCCGTGTGGTGCGGGGCTGACCTGCGGGTGCGCTACGCTGCTTGCCGATGACCGATCGACCCGTGCTCGAGCGTCCTGCTCCCGGCTCCCACGACCGCGGCGTGCCGACCGGCAGCCTGGAGGAGAGCGCCGCATCGCTCTTCGAAGCGATGACGGCGGCCCGTGAAGCCGAGGTGGCCGGCGACCGCTCCGGGGCGCGGCTCCACGCGTTCTACCGCGCCCTGGCGACGGCGACGCTGCTGCTGCCCGTCCCGCCCGGCGCACAGGAGGACACCCGCCAGGCGCTGGAGAGCGCCGTCAACGATCAGGACGAGGTGGAGGTCGGCGTGATGCTGGCCCGGGACGCCGAGGAGGCACCGGTGAGCGTCCTGTTCGCATCGGTTGGCGCACTGGCCGCCTGGGCACCGCGCGGGACGAGCAGCCTTCCGCTCCCCGCACGGGTGGTGCTGTCCAATCTGGCAGCCTCGGGGCTGCCGGCGATCCTGGATCCGGCCGGCCCGGTTCCCTATCGGTTCGAGCCCGATGAGCTGGCCGCGTTGGCCGCCGGGCAACTGCCCGGCAGCGACGAACCGTTGCTGACCGCCTCGCGGCGCCAGTCGATCCGGGTCCGGCTGCCGGGAATCCAGACGCGGCCGCTGGAGCAGTCGCTCGCGGAGTCGCTCGCCAACACCAGTGTCGAGACGGCGTTCCTGGTGGAGTCCGACGCCGACGGCGAGCCGCATCTGCTGCTCGGGCTGCTGGGTGAGCCGGGGGCCCGGGCCACTGTGGATGTTCCGCCCGGCACCGACGTTGTCTGGCTCGAGGAACCGCTGCTCGACGCGGTGCGCGCGGTTGCCGAGCCGTTCTACCGGCGCGGCCATAGATGAGCGACCTGCTCCGGCTCGAGCGCGACGGAGACGTTGTGGAGATCACTCTCACCCGCCCCGAGGTGCGCAACGCGTTGAACGCCGAGCTGATCGGCGACCTCGGCGCGGCGTTCCGCGCGTTCGCCGACGAGCCGCCGGAGACGCTGCGGGCGGTGGTCCTGCGCGGGGAGGGGGCCGCGTTCTGCGCCGGCGCGGACGTGGCCTGGATGCGGGCCGCGCTGGTGCTCGACCGCGCGGCGAACGAATCGGATGCGCGGGGTCTGGCCGAGATGCTCGACGCCGTCGATGCCTGTCCCGCCCCGGTCGTTGCTCGGGTGCAGGGAGCCGCGCTCGGCGGCGGCATGGGGCTCTGCGCGGTGTCCGACATGGTGGTGGCCACGGCCGATGCCGTCTTTGGATTCACCGAGACCAAGCTCGGGATCCTGCCCGCGGTGATCGCTCCCTTCGTCCTGGCCAAGATCGGTGAGACGCATGCGCGTGCCCTCTTTCCGAGCGGTGAGCGCTTCGGCGCTGATCGAGCGAAGGCGATTGGCCTGGTCCACGTCATCGCGCTCGACGAGCAGGAGGCCGACGCCGCCCTCGCCGCGTACGTGGCCGAGCTGCACACCGCCGGACCAACCGCCGTTCGGGCTGCCAAATCGCTGATCCGCGAGCTGCGCGACGCCGCTCCCGAGGTGGCGCGCGGCCTCACCGTCCGCCGCATTGCCGAGCAGCGGACCGGCCCGGAAGGTCAGGAGGGACTGGCCGCGTTCCTGGAGAGGCGTCGCCCGGCCTGGCGCGCCTGAGCCGACCGCGCACCCAACCCCGCGACAGGCCCCGGCCTCGGTGACGGCCGAATCCGTTGACGGCCCGATGGTTGACGGCCCAGTCGGTCATCGGCGACATTCGCGACGTGGACGACGAGCAGCTCACCCCGCGCCAGGTGGCCGCTGAGCTGGGCGTCACGGTCCGAACCGTTCAGCGCTGGATCAGCGACGGACGGCTGCCGGGCACGCGCGTCGGCGGCCGGATCCGGGTGTCGCGCTCCCTGCTCTGGTCGGTCGCGGGTCAGGAGGCGGGGCGAGCGCCGGCCGCGGCCGGGCGGCGCGCCATTCGGTCGCTGCTGATCGCCAATCGGGGAGAGATCGCACGGCGGATTGCCGGCGCCGCGCGTCGGATGGGGATCCGCAGCGTGGGGATCGTGACCGCGGACGACGCTCCGCCGGAAGGAGTCGACGAGCTGCGCGGCATCTCCGCGTACCTCGACGCTGCCGCGATCGTGGCGGTCGCTCGCGAGGCGGCGGTGGATGCCATCCATCCTGGGTACGGGTTCCTTTCGGAGAATCCCGCATTCGCCCGGGCCGTCGAGTCGAGCGGCCTGGTCTGGGTCGGGCCGCCGCCGGCCGCGATCGCCGCCATGGGTGACAAGGCTGCCGCCCGTCGCCGCGCGACCGAGCTTGGCATCCCGGTGGTGCCCGGCTACGACGCTGCCGACCAGCAGGGCCTGCGCCTCGAGGGGGAGGCGAGGCGCATCGGCCTACCGATCCTCGTCAAACCGGCGGCCGGCGGCGGGGGCAAGGGGATGCGCGTCGTCCGCGCTGCAGACGAGCTGCCGGAAGCACTGGCGGCGGCCCGGCGCGAGGCTGAGCGGGCATTTGGAGACGGGCAGCTGATTCTGGAGCGCTACCTTCAGGCTCCCCGCCACGTGGAGGTCCAGGTTCTCTTCGACCGCTATGGACACGGCGTTCACCTCGGCGAGCGCGACTGCAGCACCCAGCGCCGCCATCAGAAGATCATCGAGGAGTCCCCCGGTCCATCGGTCACCGCGGAACTGCGGGAAGCGCTCGGCCGTGCCGCATTGCGGCTGGCGACATCGGTCGGCTACGTGGGAGCCGGGACGGTGGAGTTCCTGGTCGACGACGACGGATCGTTCTTCTTCCTGGAGATGAACACCCGGCTCCAGGTCGAGCATCCCGTCACCGAGGCGGTCACCGGCCGCGACCTGGTCGCGGACCAGCTGCGGATCGCAGCGGGCGAGCCGCTCGGCCTTTCGCAGGCCGAAGTGTTCATCACCGGCCACGCCATCGAGGCGCGGCTGTACGCGGAGGATGCCGAGGCCGGATTCCTACCGGCCACCGGCCGGATCGCAGACCTGCGCTGGCCGTCGGGAGTCCGGGTCGATGCGGGCATCCGCCCGGGACAGCTGGTCGGCGACCGGTACGACCCGATGCTCGCCAAGCTGATCGCGGTCGGGCGCGACCGCACCGACGCGATTGCCCGCCTCCGCGCCGCACTCGACGAGACCCGCGTGCTGGGCGTGCGCACCAACCTGCGCTTCCTGCGCTGGGCGGTGCGCCAGGACTGGTTCACGGCCGGCGAGGTGCGCACCAGCACGATCGCCGAGGTGGAGATGCCGGCGCCCGCCGTGCCGGGTCCGGCAGCGTGGGAGCGTGCCGCCCAGTTGCTCGCCCCGCGGGACGAGACGTGGGGCGGCGGATGGCGGCTGAACGCCCCGGCCGCGATCCGCGTGCAGCATGGCGGGGAGGTTCGCCGCGTCGCGCTGGATGCCGCGGGGCCGGCGACGAGCACCGCGGCGGTCCACGACGGGTCAACCGTGCATGTCGACGTGCAGGGCCAGTCGCTCGACTTCCGGCTGGCGCCGGCGCCGACCATCGAGGAGGCGGTCCGCCACGCCGCCGTCAGCCAAGGATCGGCGACCCTCACCGCGCCGATGCCCGGGCGCGTGATCGCCGTTCGCCACCACCCCGGGGACGCGGTGCGCGCGGGCGATCCGGTGGTGGTCATCGAGGCGATGAAGATGGAGCACGCGGTGGTCAGCCCCACGGACGGGACACTGATCCGCATCGATGTCGGACTCGGCGACCAGGTCGAGCGCGGTGCAACCATTGCCGAGGTGCGGGCGTGAGCCCCGCCGACGGCGGGCGGGGACGCGGGCGGGGACGCGGGCGGCGGCCGCCGGCCGTACGATCCACGCCATGAGCACCGACGTCCGCATCTACGAGGTGGGACCGCGGGACGGCCTCCAGAACGAGCCGCTCCCGGTCTCAACCGATGTGAAGCTGCGATTCGTCGAGCTGCTCGGGAACGCGGGCCTGCGTGAGATCGAGGCGACCTCGTTCGTCTCGCCGCGCGCCGTCCCGCAGCTCGCCGACGCGGACGATCTGCTGGCGCGCCTCGAGCGCCGCCCGGGCGTTCGCTACCCGGTCCTGGTCCCCAACCAGCGGGGCATGAGCCGAGCGTTGGCAGCCGGCGCCGACGCGATCGCCGTATTCACTGCCGCCTCGGACGAGTTCAGCCGCCACAACATCGGAATGACGATCGACGAGTCGATCGTCGCCTTCGCACCGGTCGTGTCGAGCGCCTCGGCGCGTGGGATGTGGACGCGCGGGTACGTGTCGGCCGCCTTCGGCTGCCCGTACACCGGGGACGTCCCGGAGTCCGCCGTGGTCGGCGTCGCGCAGCGGTTGCTCGACATCGGCGTCGACGAGTTGAGCATCGGCGACACCATCGGCGTCGGCGGGCCACGCGACGTCCGACGCGTGGTGGCCGCGCTCGGGGAGGCGGGAATCGGTCCTGACCGCCTGGCGATGCACTTCCATGACACCCGCGGAACGGCAGCCGCGAATGTGGCCTCGTCGCTCGAGCTCGGGGTCCGCTGCTTCGACGCCTCGACCGGAGGGACCGGCGGCTGCCCGTACGCGCCCGGTGCGGCCGGCAATCTCGCCACCGAGGACCTCGTCTATCTGCTCGACCGCGAGGGCCTGCGCCACGGCGTGGACCTCGACGGCGTGCTGACCGCGGCGCGGTTCATCAGCCAGGCGCTCGGCCGTCCGCTCGCCTCCAAGGTCGGGCAGGCCGGGGGCTGGCCGAAGTAGCATGGCGCCGATGGACGCCCGCCCGGTCATCCTCGACGTCGACACCGGCATCGACGACATGATCGCCCTGCTGATCGCGGCCACGGCCCCGGAACTGAACCTGCGCGGCGTCACCTGCGTGGCCGGCAACGTCGAGATCCAGCACGTCGCGCGCAACACCGGAAAGATCCTGCGCATGGTGGGTCGCGGCGATGTGCCGGTCAGCATCGGCGCAGCTCGGCCGCTCCAGCGCCGGCTGCGCACCGCGCAGGACACCCACGGCCCAACCGGTACCGGCTATGTCGAGCTCCGCGGCGAGGACCGCCAGCTGGGCACCACCGAGTACACCACGGTGCCTGCCCCGCGCTACATCGGAGCACACATCACTCGCCATCCGGGCGAGATGACGATCGTCGCCCTCGGGCCGCTCACCAACCTCGCCACGGCGGTGCAGCACGGCGTCCAGCTGGCCGAGGGCGCCCGCGAGGTTATCTGGATGGGTGGCACGCTCGAGGAGCGCGGCAACACGACCGAGACGGGCGAGTGGAACGCCTGCGTCGACCCCGAGGCCGCCGAGGCCTGCCTGGCCCATAACGCCATCGACCGCATCTTCCCGCTGGACGCGACGCAGGACGTCGTGTTCACCATTGACGACATGGAGGCGCTGCCGGACACCTACCTGTCGGGCATCGTCCGCGACGCGGTCCGCTTCTATGTCGAGTTCCACCGCAAGGCGGACGGCATCGACGGATGCTATCTGCACGATCCGGTGACGCTCATCGCCTCACTGCTGCGACCCGAGACGGTGACCGACGAGGTCGAGGAGCGCCTGGCCTGCGACACCAGCCAAAGCCCGTACGCCGCAGGCTCCCTGTATCGATCCGAGATTCCGGAGCGCAGAATCGTCCGGGTCGCGGCCGCCCTCGATCCGGAGATGATGCGCGACGAGCTGCTCGGCCGCCTGGCCCGGGCGGTGGAGCGGTCGAGCCGATGAGCAGACACCAAGGAGGCAGTCCCGTGGCCCAGCGAGCGCTTCGGATCATCGCGGCGGTGGCGGTCTTCGCCGTCGCGGCCTACATCGGCGTCATCGCCTTCGGGGCGTTCAACGGCGCCCAGGACCCCCAGACCGGGATTCGGACCTCCGGAGCGAACTCGTTCGCGCTGATCCTGGCCGTGGCGTTGCTGCTCGGCCTGGCGGCCTACGCCGCCGTCGAGTACCTGCAGACGCGGGCCTTGACCTCCATCGCTCGCCAGTTCGACACGCGCACCATCGTCCTGATTCCCATCGCGCTGGCGATCAACATCATCCTCGGCCAGACCGTGGCCGCGGCACTGAAGATCCCGATCTACCTGGACTCGATCGGCACCATCCTGGTCGGGGCGCTCGCCGGCCCGATTCCCGGGATGCTGACCGGTGCCCTCGCCAACCTGCTGTGGACCTACGTCGTGCCACCGCCGTTCCAGAGCCCCGCTGCGGCCGCCTTCTTCATCGTCGCGGCCGTGATCGGCCTGCTGGCCGGCATGTTCGGTCGGCTGGAGTGGCTGCGGCCACGCCCGAATCGGTCCATCGCGGAGCTGATGCTGGGCGGCATGGTGGCGGTCGCAATCGTCCTGGCGCTCGCCTTCTACGCGGTCACTCGCTTCTACGGCAAGGGCTTCGTGTTCTTCGGCCAGACCGATAATCCGATCTTCGCGGTGCTGAGCTGGATCGTCGCCCTGCTCTTTGTTGCCGGGCTGGTCGGCTTCCTGGCGCTCCTCTTCATCCGGCGCGACCTGACGGTCGCGTACGTCGTGGTCGCCGGGGTGGTGACCGGCGTCGTCGCCGCGCTGATCAGCGCGCCGATCGCGGCCAACGTGTTCGGTGGCGTCACCGGCTCCGGCACCGATTTCCTGGTGGCGGCGTTCCGCCAGGGGGGCTCGGACGTGGCGACCGCCACCTTTCAGCAGGGCCTCCTCTCCGACCCGGTGGACAAGCTGGTCACCTTCTTCACGGTGTACCTGATCCTGAATGCCATGGCACGCCGCACCAAGGCCCGCTTCCCGCAGGGCGAGCGGTTGGTGGAGCGCGGCGGGGCGAGCGAGCCCGCGGCGGACCTGGGGGAGGCGACCGCCTGACCGATGACCTCGCCGCGACCGCTCCGGCATTCCTGAGCCGGCCGGGTCCGACCGGCGTCCACCGGCTCAACCCACTGACCAAGGCGCTGCTCGCGACGGCCACCGCCGTCGACGCGGTGATCATCGGCGGACTCGTCGGTCCGATCGCCCTGCTCCTTCTGGCGGTCATCGTGCCGGCGGTCCTCGCCCGGGTGCTGGGCAGCCTGATCCGGACGTCACTGCTGCTCACACTGCCGATCGCCGTCAGCGCGGTCCTTGTCAACGTCTTCTTTTTCGCCGGCGGTCGCCACGTGCTCGTGCAGCTCGGCCCGATCACCGCCACCGCCGAGGGCCTCTCGTTTGCGGTCCAGGTTCTGGCGCGGATCCTGGCCATCTCCGGCGCGATCACGCTCTTCTACCTGACCACCCCGCCCGCCTCGCTGGTGGTCGACCTCGAGCGCCGCGGAGTCTCGCCGCGCCTCGCCTTTGTGGCCAACGCATCGGTGCAGACGGTGCCGGCGATGGTCGATCGGGCCGGTGCGATCACCGCCGCCCAGCGTGCCCGAGGGCTCGACACGGAGGGAAGCATCTGGCGCCGGGTGCGGGGTATCCTCCCGATCGTGGGGCCCGTGATCCTGGGCGCCATCGGTGAAGTCGAGGAGCGGACCATGGCGCTCGAGGCACGGGGCTTCACCCGCCCCGGTCGGCGCACGCTCCTGTGGGCCCCGCCGGACTCATCCGCGCAGTCGGCCGCGCGCTGGCTGCTGCTCCTGTCGGTGCCGGCGCTGCTCGCTGCGCGCCTGGCCGGCGTCCTGGGCTGAGGGATCGGCGCCGAAATGCTCATCTTCGAGGGCGTCTCGTACCGATACGCGGGCGCAGAGCGTATCTCGCTGCGCGATGTCGACCTCGAGCTTCACGATGGCGAAGTGGTCGGGCTGGTCGGAGCCAACGAATCGGGCAAGAGCACGCTGTGCCTGCTCGCCTCCGGTCTGGCGCCGCGTTCGATCGGCGGCACGCTCACCGGCAGGATCCTGCTCGACGGTGCGCAGACCGCCGGGCGACCGATGCACGAGCTCGCGGCTCGCATCGGGATCGCGTTCCAGAACCCGGGGACGCAGCTTTCCGGGGTGACCGCCACGGTCTACGAGGAGGTCGCCTTCGGACCGATGAACCTGGGGTTGCCGCTCGCCGACGTCCTCGGCCGCACCCGGCATGCGCTGGAGATGCTGGGCATCGAGGCGCTCGCCGAGCGCGATCCGGCACGTCTCTCCGGCGGCCAGCAGCAGCTGACCGCCATCGCATCGCTGCTGGCCATGCGCCCGCGCCACCTGGTACTCGACGAACCGACCGCGCAGCTCGATCCGGCCGGGACGCGGCTGGTCGGCGAGGCGCTCGCGCGGCTCGCGGAAGAGGGAGCCTCGATCCTGATCGCGGAGCACAAGACCGACCTCCTTGCCGATCTCGTCTCCCGTGTCGTCGTTCTGGCCAAGGGCCGAGTGGCGCTCGACGGACCGGGCCGCGCAATCCTCGGCGATCCGCGACTTGCGGAGCTGGGCGTGGCGGAGCCCTCGGGCGTGCGCCTGGCGCGGCTCGCGCGCGAGGCCGGGCTTCCGCAGCGCGCGCTCGATCTGGCGGCCGCATCGGCCTGATGGTCGAGCTGGCAGTCGAGTCGCTGGTCCACGTCTACCGCCAGGGCCAGGTTCGCGCCATAGATGGAGTGGACCTGCACCTCGGTCCCGGCGAACGCGTGGCGCTCATCGGGCAGAACGGGAGCGGCAAGACCACGCTGGTCCGCCATCTGAATGGGCTGCTGCGGCCAACGTCGGGGCGGGTCCTGGTCGACGGCACTGATGCCGTCCAGCAAACGGTGGCCCAGCTCGCCGCGCGGGTCGGCCTCGTCTTCCAAGACCCGGATCGCCAGATCTTCGCCGCAACGGTTCGCCGTGAGGTGGAGTTCGGCCCGCGCAACCTTGGCTTCTCCGGCGACCGGCTCCGCGCGGCGGTCGACGACGCCCTGCGGGCCACCGGGCTCGACGCCGAGCAGCGGACGAACCCCTACGACCTGGGCGCCTCACGCCGCAAGCTGCTCGCGCTGGCCTCCGTGCTGGCGATGTCGACCCCGGTCCTGGTCCTCGACGAGCCGACCACCGGGCAGGACCCGCGCGGCGTCGAGCGTGTCGGGCGGATCGTCAGGTCGGTGGCGTCGTCGGGTCGAACGGTGATCGCGGTGACCCACGACATGCGCTTCGCGGCGGAGACCTTCGAGCGGGTCGTCGTGCTCCGCGCGGGCCGGATCATCCTCGACGGGCCGCCGACTGCCGTCTTCGCGGCAGCCTCCTGGGAGGCGCTGCGCTCCACCTTCCTGGAGCCACCCGCCGCCGCGGTCGTCGGCGATCGCCTGGGCTTCGGATCCACGCCAACCGACGCGACGCTGGTGGCGGCGCTCGCCGGCGCCGGGACGGATCAGTAGTAGCCGGGCGGTGGGGGCAGCGGCCTGCCGAGAGCGTCGACGCGCTCGTCGGGCGCGAGCTCGTCGCGATGGTGTCGCTCGCCGGTGGGGCCAGGGATCGGCTCGGCCATGCTGTTGCCGCTCACTTCTTCCAGCCGCTGGCTGATCCCCCGCAGGCCCAGACGACGGAGAGCCGGCGAGAAGCGCTCGGCGAAGTCCTGGTCGCGGAGCAGGCCGAAGATCAGCGAGGGATAGGCACCGTTCAGCAGCTCGACCGCGCGAGTCGCTTCGATCACATCGGTCTGGTTCAGACCGAGCTGACCCTCCAGGATGTCGATGGCGGTGTTTGCGTCCCGTCGCGTCTGGGTGGCGAGATGCGGGGTACGGTTCGTCAGCAGCCGCGCGCGCAGGAGCGCCGCACGGACCCGGTCTTCTCGATCGCGGCTGGGTGGAGGCGGCATGGCAGGCATCTTACGCGGTGAGGCGGGCTGGGCGGACGCGGTCGCCGATGCCCTCCGGGCCGCCGGGAGGCCGATCCGCAGCGCGCCCGGATTCCTGCCCCGCGCTGACACCGGGACCTCAATCCGCCGCTACGAACGGTCCAGCCTTCCTCCGCCTCGCCCCGCCTCGACGCTGCTGGCGCTCTACCCCGCCGACGGCGAGCTGACCATCCCGCTCACCGTGCGACACGGCGCGCTGCGGAGCCACGCCGGCGAAGTGTCGCTGCCCGGCGGCGCGGCGGACTCCGCGGACCAGACCCGCGCCGATACCGCCCTGCGCGAGGCGCACGAGGAGATCGGCCTCGATCCCGCCATCGTGCGCGTGCTCGGGACCCTCGACGACATCTGGATACCGGTCAGCAACTTCGAGCTGCGCCCGTTCGTAGCGGCCGTCAGCGAGCGGCCGACGTTGATCGCGCACGACGCGGAGGTCGCGGCGATCGTCGAGCTGCCGCTGCGGCTTCTCCTCGGCGACGAGATCGTCCGCGAGGAGGAGATCCAGTTGCCGGACCTGCTGCTGCGCGCCCACGTCTACCGTCACGCGGGCGTCCGGATCTGGGGCGCCACCGCTCGGACGCTGGCGATGCTGGCCACCGTGCTTGTCGGGGCCGGTCTCGGAGAGTGACGGCGGGCTGGCACGGGGGCCAGCCCGCACCGGGCGGATTGGCCCGCCTCAGCGATCCTGGGAGGTGACGCGCGCTCCGGCGAGCAGCTCGATCAGCCGGCGGTGGAGCGGCTCGGGAGCGGCGACGGTGCTGATCGTCGCTGCCCTGCGGCCGCTGTTCCACCACGGGCCACCGCCGAGATCGGTGACGCGCGCGCCGGCGCGCTCGGCGATCAGGCCGGCGGCCGCCACGTCCCACAGCGAGAGGCCGCCGTTCTGGACGAATGCGTCGAAGCGCCCGGCGGCCACGTACGCCAGGGAGAGCGCCGCGCTGCCCATCCGGCGCGGGATGCGGACCTCGCGCGCCACGCGACGCTCCTTCTCGATCCCTCCGCGCCCGATCACCGTCAGGCTGACCACGTAATCGGAGAGGGACTCCTTGTCGGAGGCATGGGTCGCCGCTCCGTTCAGGCACGCCGGGCCGTCCGCGGTGGCGGCGAACAGGTCGCCGCGCGCGGGATCCAGGATGACGCCCAACGCGACCGAGTCGCCGACCGCCAGGCCGATGCTGACGCAGTAGTACGGGATCCCGTTCGCATAGTTGACTGTGCCATCCAGCGGGTCGATGACCCACGTGCGGTCGCTCCGTCCGCCGGCGCTGCCCCGATGCCGGCCGGACTCCTCGGCGAGGATGCCGTCGGCGGGGTACTGGTCCCGGATCGCCTCCAGGATCAGCGCCTCGCTGCGGAAGTCGACATCGGTCACCACGTCGCGGGCGCTCTTGTAGTCGATCCGTTGGACGCGCTCGTAGGACTCGGTCAGCAGCGTGCCGGCGCGCCGCGCAACTCCAACGGCGAACTCCAGCTCGGCGGCCCACGCGTCGCTCACCGCCTGATGCTAGGCGAAATCGGTCGCCGGGCCGCGGCGCAGCGCGCGCAACGCGATCGCAGCGTGCACCACGCCGCGGCACGTGGAGTGCGACTGCCGCCACGGCGGGCTAGGCTAGCCCCACATGCCGCAGCTCCACCTTCACGCCGAACCGGGCGACTACGCACCGCTCGTGCTGCTGCCCGGGGATCCGAACCGCGCCCGCACCATCGCGGAGCGGTTCGATGGCGGCCCCGGGGCGGTGCGCGAAGTCAACACCAACCGAGGGCTGCTCGGCTTCACCGGGACGTACGGCGGGGCGCCGGTGAGCGTCCAGACGACGGGCATGGGAACACCGAGCATGAGCATCGTGGTGGAAGAGCTGCTGCGGCTGGGCGCCACGCAGCTGATCAGGGTCGGAACCGCCGGCGGGATCGCGCCCGGCCTGCGGACCGGAGACCTGGTGGTCGCCACCTCGGCGGCACCCCTTGACGGCGCGACCCGCACCTACCTGCACGGCGATGGCTACGCCCCGACCGCCAACTTCGCGCTGACACATGCGCTCTACCACGCTGCGCACGAGGCGGGAATCACCCCGTGGGTGGGGCAGGTGGCATCGGTCGACGTGTTCTACAACCCCGACCCCGACTATGCGCAGAAGTGGCGCCAGCGCGGCATTCTGGCCTTCGAGATGGAGGCGGCGGCACTCTTCCTGCTCGCGGCTCGCGCCGGTGTCCAGGCCGGTTGCCTGCTGACGGTCAGTGATGTCCTATCCGAGGAGGTGACCTCGGAGGAGTCATACCTTCCGGCCGAGCGACTGGCCGCCGCGGTGGACCTGATGATCGAGGTGGCGCTCGGGGCCGCGCGCGGGCTGCAGGAGGGCGGTCGGCAGCCATCCGCCTGAATGTGAGCCGGGCGGATTAGAATCGGGCAACGACTCCACACCGAGGCTGCAACCGCAGATGACCGACACGCTGACCCGTGGCGCCGCCAACCAGGCGGGCGCGATCATCAACCCCAACGCCGCCGCCGAGGCGCAGGACTTCCTGCCGCTGCAGGGGATCGACCACATCGAGTTCTGGGTCGGCAACGCCAAGCAGGCCGCCGTCTACTACCGCGCGCTGTGGGGATTCACACCGGTCGCCTATGCCGGCCTGGAGACGGGCGTCCGAGATCGTTCCAGCTACGTGATGGTGCAAAACGACATCCGCCTGGTGCTCACTGCCCCGCTCACCCCTGACGGCGAGATCGCCGAGCACGTCCGCAGGCACGGCGACGGCGTCCACGACATCGCCTTCGCGGTCAGCGACGTGCGCTCGGCCTGGGAGGAAACGACGCGGCGCGGCGCCCGCTCCTACCTGGAGCCGACGGAGATCGCCGGCCAGAAGGGGACGCTGCGCCGCAGCGCGATCCACACCTACGGGGAGGTCGTCCATTCCTTCATCGACCGATCCGACTATCACGGGACGTTCGCGCCCGGCTACCACCGCGTCGGCCGGCCCGCAGCGGCGGCCGCAGGTCAGACGCTGATCGAGGTCGACCACTGCGTGGGGAATGTCGCCCTGGGCGACATGAATCGGTTCGTCGACTTCTACCGTGACGTGCTCGGCTTCAGCCAGCTGATCCACTACGACGACAAGGTGATCCACACCGAGTACTCGGCCCTGATGAGCAAGGTGATGCAGAACGGGAACGGACGGATCAAGTTCCCGATCAACGAGCCCGCGAGCGGAAAGAAGAAGAGCCAGATCCAGGAGTTCCTCGACTGGTATCTCGACGAGGGGACGCAGCACATCGCGCTGCGCACCACGGACATCGTCGGCACCGTTCGCGCGCTGCGCGAGCGCGGCGTCGAGTTCCTCGGCATGCCGCACGAGTACTACGCCGAGCTCCCGGCCCGTGTCGGAGACGTCGGCATCGCGATGGAGGTCCTCGAGGAGCTGGGCATCGAGGCCGACCGGGACGAGGAGGGTTACCTGCTCCAGATCTTCACCAAACCGGTCCAGGATCGGCCGACCTTCTTCTTCGAGATCATCGAGCGCCACGGCTCGCGGGGCTTTGGCGTGGGCAACTTCAAGGCGCTGTTCGAGGCGATCGAGCGCGAGCAGGCCAAGCGGGGCAACCTGTAGCCACCGGTGGCAAGCCCCGGCACGGCAGATTCGCCTGACGCCACGCTCGACGCCGATGCGCTGGTCAGCCTGGCGGAGATCCGCGCCGCGGCCGAACGGATCCGCGGCGTGGCGCTGCACACTCCGCTCCTCCCCTGGGACGACACCACCTGGCTGAAGCCGGAGAGCCTGCAGCCGATCGGCGCCTTCAAGATCCGCGGCGCGTACAACAAGGTGGCCAGCCTGACCGATGCCGAACGGGCGCGTGGCGTGATCACCTACTCCTCAGGCAACCACGCGCAGGCCGTGGCGCGTGCGGCTCGACTGCTGGGAGCGCCCGCGGTGATCGTGATGCCGGTCGACGCCCCGGCGGTGAAGGTGGCGGGGGTCCGCCGGGACGGTGCCGAAATCGTTGTCTCTCCGAGCTCCAGCAGCGAGGAGCGGCAGCGCATCGCCGAGGAGCTGGTCATCGAGCGCGGCTACGTGATGATCCCGCCCTACGACGACCCGCTGGTGATCGCCGGCCAGGGCACGGTTGGCCTCGAGATCGCCGAGGATCTGCCGGCGGTGAGCAGCGTCCTGGTGCCGGTCAGCGGAGGCGGCCTGGCCGCCGGCGTCGCCACCGCAGTCAAGCTGCTGCGACCGGGGGCTCGCGTGATCGGCGTGGAGCCGGAGCTGGCCGCCGACGCCCGGGAGTCGCTGGCGCGCGGGGAGCCCGTGCGCTGGAGCGCGGAGGCCACGGCTCGCACGATGGCCGACGGGCTTCGCACCCAGTCGCTCGGCCGGCTGCCGTTCGCGCATCTCCGGCGCTACCTGGACGGCATCGTGACGGTCACCGAGGAGGAGATCGCGGAGGCGATGCGCCAGCTTGCAACTCGGGCGCGACTCGTGGCCGAGCCCTCGGGCGCGGCCGCCATGGCGGCGCACCTCTCCGGCCGGGTGCCACAGGCCCTCGGCGACGACGCGCGAGTCGTGCTGGTCAGTGGTGGAAACGTGGACCCGGCGCGCTTCGCCGAGATCCTCGCAGGCTGACCGAGGGCCTCACGTCTTGCCCGCGGTCGCGGGCAGGGCGTCGCGAAGGGCGTTCAGAAAGCTCACCGCGTTCGCACCGATGGCGTCGATCGCGTAACCACCCTCCTGGAGCGCGACGACCGGCAGGCCCAGTCCGCCCACCATCCGCGCGAGGCGCGCGTAATCCGCGGTGCGCAGCGCGAGGTCGCCGATCGGGTCGCGCTCGAAGGTGTCGAAGCCCAGGGACAGCACCAGCGGCGCGTCGGGAGCGAAGTCCGCGATGCGCCTCAGCGCGTCGTCGAGTGCCGCCGCGTAGCCCTCGACATCGGTGCGAGCAGCCAACGGGAAGTTCGCGGTGGTGCCGGCGCCGGCACCTGAACCCTTCTCCGCGGCGTGGCCGGAGAAGTACGGGTAGGCGCGCCGCGGATCCGCATGGAGCGACACGTAAAGGACGTCGCCTCGCTCCCAGAAGATCTGCTGGGTCCCGTTGCCGTGGTGGTAGTCGAGGTCCAGGATCGCCACCCGCGAGGCGCCCCCCTCGACCAGGCGTTGCGCCACGATGGCCGCGTTATTGAAGAAGCAGTAGCCGCCGAACAATGAGCGCCCTGCGTGGTGTCCGGGCGGTCTGCAGATGCCGTACGCCAGGCGATCGCCGGCGAGCACGCGCTCGGCCGTGGTCAGCGCAACGTCGACGGCAGCGCGCGCGGCTTCATACGTGCCGGCCACGATCGGCGTGGCGGTGTCGAAGCAGAACGCACCGAGCCGCGCGGGACCGCTGTCCGGCAGCTGCGAGCTCGCCTGCCCGTGCACGTAGGCCGCGGTGCGGAACGTGTCGGGAATCAGGGCCCGGGTGCCATGCGTGACGCCGGCCTCGACGGCGTCGGCCCAGACGTGCTCCAGCAGACGCACCAGCTCCACATCGTGCACGGCCAGGATCGGGTCGAGTCCGTGCTCGAGCGGTGTCGCGAATCGGTACGTGCCCTCGGCCTTGAGGGCCTGACGGATCGCGATCGCCCGCTGCGGCATCTCGTAGCAGGGCATGACGACGCCGTCCTGGAGCTCGATGAGCCCTTCGTGCGCCAGGTGTGCCGTGGAGTAGATGACCGGCGTGGATGACACTCGGCGGGCAGTCTAGGACCTCTGCCGGACACCGCGGCAGGAGCGTCGGGGTGCTGACGCTCCTGCCGGGTTGCTGCGCTCCGCTCAGGGCGGGCGGAGCGCGATCCCTCGCCGCCGACGGCGGCGAGCTAGTGCGCGGCGAGGACCAGAGCGCCGACGGCGGTCAGAGCTGCGGCGGCGACCAGGCTCCCCCGTCGCACGGTCGCCGCGAACAGCTCGGTCACCGAAGTTCGGCACGGTGCCGCGGCGGGCTCAAGCATCCATGCTCGGCGACTGACACGCTCGACGCGGTCGGCGTGCTCTTGCAGCCGAAGCTCCAGGTCCGTGAAGTCCATCGCGCTCATCTCGTCCTCCTCGCCGGTGGCCATCCGCAGCCGCCGAAACGATCATCGGTCGTCGAGGGCGATCGGCAGAGCACGAAACCGACATCATCGAGGTCGGATCGCGGCCAGCGCCCGCGTCCGGCCGACGTCGCCGCAGCTGTCGCCCGGGCGACACGCGCTCGCCCCTCGGTGGCGGCGGCCTCCGGCACGCGTCGTACACTCCGTCGACCGCGGCCTGCGGTTCGACAGCGGGGAGCCATGCGCACACTCGCGGCCTACCGGCGCGTCTTCGCGAATCCGGCGCTCGCCAGGCTGCTGATCGGTGAGTTCATCTCGTCGATCGGCGATTGGCTCTACCTCGTCGCGCTGCTCGTCGTCGTGCACCAAGCGGGAGGATCGGCGGTCGTGCTCGGCATCGTGGGTGCGGCCCGGGTGCTCCCGTACGTCGTGCTCTCCGTGCCGGCCGGCATCATCGTCGATCGTTACGACCGCCGGATGATCCTCCTGGTGACCGATGTCGCCCGGGGGGTGGTGATGATCGCGCTCACCATCTGCGTGGCCACGGGCGCATCGGTATGGCTGATCGTGGCGCTCAGCCTGCTCGCCGCCTGCTTCTCCACCTTCTTCGGTCCCGCTATCGGCTCGCTGCTCCCCAGCCTGGTCGCCGACGAGACTGAGCTGGGACCGGCGAACGGGGCGTGGGCCAGCCTGGAGAACCTCGCGTTCATCATCGGTCCAGCCCTCGCCGGCATCCTGCTGACGGTCGGAGGCCTGGCGTTCGCATTCCTCCTCAACGCGGTCTCGTTCGGCATCGTGGCCGTCATCCTGTGGCGACTGCCGCGCGCGAGTCAGCAGCGCACGGTGTCGGAGCGCGCATCGGGCGTCAGCCGGGCGTCGCGCGCCGAGATCCGGCCGGTGATCGGGCCGCTCTCGGGTCTGGTGATCATCAACGTCGCGGAGGGATTCGTGTCCGGCGCCCTGGCGGTTCTGACCGTGGTGGTGGCGGTCGATGTCCTGCACGCCGGCGAGGCGGGAACGGGCTGGCTGAACGCCGCTATCGGCGCGGGTGGGCTGGTTGGCGCCATCCTCTCCGGCCCGGTCACCCTCCGGCAACGGCTCGGCATGCCGCTGCTCGCGGGCGGCGTCACCCTGGGCGTGGGACTGGCGCTGCTCGGCCAGGCGTCGGCGCTGCTGCCGGCCCTGGGCGCGATGGTGGTCGCCTACACCGGGCTGCTCGTCCTGGAGGTGGTTGCGACCACGCTCTTCCAGCGAGCCGTCCCCGACGCCATCCGTGGCCGGATGCTGGGCGCCATGGAGACGTTGGCCGTGGCCGCCTACGCAGTCGGGGCATTCAGCGGCCCGTTCCTCGCGCAGTTCGTGTCACCGGTGCTGCTGCTCGGGGTGCTGGGGGCAAGCATGGCGGCCGCGACGGCGATCGGCGTGGTGCTGGTAGGGCGGTGGGGCCGCGTACGGGTCGCGCTCGACCCTGCCGCGGAGCGGTTCATCGCGCTCCCGAGCTTCGGCGGCCTGGCGCCCGCGACGCTCGAGCAGGCGGCCGAGCACCTGGTCAGGGTTCCCGTCACGGTCGGCCAGGTGGTGATCCGCCAGGGCGATCCTGCAGACCGCTTCTACTTCATCGCCCAGGGCAGCTTCGAGGTGACCCAGACCGATGGAACCGGCCAACCCCCGGCACATCTGCGCAGCATGGGACCCGACGAGGTGTTCGGGGAGATCGGCCTCCTCGCCCGCACGCTGCGCACCGCGACGGTGACGGCCGCGTCCGACGGAACGCTGCTGGCGCTCGACGGTGACCGATTCCTGGAGCTCGTCGCGGCTGGTCCGGGGCTCACGTCCCGGCTCCTCGATCTGCACCGGGGAGCGGGCGCGATGGGGTTCGGAGGCCCAGCCCCTCGTCAGGCCGGTGAGGCACCCGCGTGACCTATTCCGTCAGCGGCGTCCGGGAGCTGCTCGCGGGCTGTCCGCTCTTCCGCGATGTCGAGCCCGCCGCGTTGGCGGACGTCGAGCGTCACCTTCGACGCCGCCGGTTTCGACGCGGCGAGGTGATCTTCCACCAGGGCGACGCGGGCGACGCGCTGCACATCGTGACCGGCGGCGCGGTGAAGATCCTTCTCCCCTCTCCGGAAGGCGAGGAGGCGATCATCGCCACCCTGCGCCCCGGCGACTTCTTCGGGGAACTCTCGCTCCTTGACGGTGCGCCGCGCTCCGCGACGGCGGCCGCCCTCGAGCCGACCGAGACGCTGAGCCTGCCGCGCTCCGACTTCCTGGAGCTCGTCGGCGCCGACCCAGCCCTGCGCGACGCGCTCCTCCGCTCGATCGCCGGGGAGCTTCGGAGGTTGACCGGTCACGTCGAGGAGCTGCACTTCCTCGATCTCGCCGGCCGGCTGGCGACCCGCCTCGCCCGTCTCGCCCGCGATGCGGATCCCGAGGCACGCCAAGACGTCAGCCTGGACTGGCCGTACACCCAGTCGGACCTTGCCGCGATGATCGGTGCCACCCGCCAGAGCGTCAATCGGCTCCTGAGCGACCTCGTGGGCAGCGGGCTGCTGCGGATCGAGCGGGATCGGCTCGTGATCCGCGACGTGGAGGAGCTCGAGCGTCGCGGTGAGCGCTGACACCGCGGGCCCCATGCCGTCTCCCCGTGAGCGTCGGCCTGTCGCACAGTTGACAGCCCGCCTGTCGGCCAGCAGCTGCTGGCCCTTGCGGTCACAGCGTAGTGTCACCACAGGCAACTGGACCGATGTACCGGACCAGAGCAGACCAGTGATTCGGAGGCCAATCAAATGTCCCTGAGCGATCGAACCCCAATCCGAGGGCGTGCGTCGGACGACGACGACGTCGAAGGCCACGTTCATACGCGGGCCTCTGACGATGACGACGTCGAGGGCCACGTTCATACACGCGCCACCGACGACGACGTCGAGGGCCACAAGCACACCACGCGGGCGACCGAGGACGACGACGTCGAGGGCCACAAGCACACCACGCGGGCCACTGAGGACGAGGACGTCGAAGGCCACATGCACACGTCGCGCTGAGGGGAGCGGACCTGGAAGCGGGGCGTCGGCCAAACCGGCGTCCTGCTTTCGGCTGTGACCCGGGCGAAGTCCTGTGAATGACGAGCCAACCGGCGACGAGCTGACCGACGCGGTGCAGGCGCTCCGCGCCGTCGCATTGCGCGGGGCGGTTGCCGCGCGCATGGAAGCGGACTCGGAGCAGCGGCTGCTTCAATCGATCGTGGATGCCACGCTCCGTCTCTTCGACGCCGAGGCGGCCTCGATCGCGCTCTTCGAGCCGGACCCGGATCGTCTCGAGTTCCGCGTCGCGGCCGGCCCACAGGGCGCGGGGGCGATCGGGAAGTCGGTGAAACCCAGCCAAGGTATCGCGGGCTTCGTCTTTTCCACCGGACAGGCCCTCGCCCTGAGCGATGTCGCCTCGGACCCTCGATTTGACCGATCCACCGCTGAGCGGACCGGCTACCTGCCTCGCTCGCTCGCGGCGGTGCCGCTGGTCGACGAGGGCGGCGCGCACGGCGTGCTGCAGGTGCTCGACAAGCGGAGCTCGCCGACATTCAGCCTTCGGGACATGGAGCTGCTGGCAGTGTTCGCCACTCAGGCCGCCACCGCCATCGCCGCCGCGCGCGTCCAGCGCGACCTGCCGACGCTGCTGCGCTCGGCGATCGGCGCCGTGGCCAACGGGAGCCTCAGCTCTCCACAGATCGACGCGCTCGCCACCGCGGCCGCCGACCTCGACCGGCAGGCCGAGCTGCCATTCTGGACGCTCGTCGACCACGTGAGCAGTGTGCGAAACCTCGGCGAGCGCGAGCTGTCACTGCTTGCGGACATCCTCAGCGTCGTGGCCATTCACGGCGCGCGCGCTCCACGGCGCCGGTAGCCAACCCGGATGCCGCCGCCGGACGATGACCTCCCCGCCTGGTCAGGGCCGTTCGTCGATGCCGGCGCCTCGCCCGGAAGCTTGGCGCGCAGCGCGGGCCTGCAGAGCATCGACCGAGACTGGGCGTGGGGCAGGGCCACCGGTAAACGGGTGAGGGTCGCGATCATCGACAGCGGAGTGGAGGGCTCGCACCCCAAGGTCCGCGGCAGGCTCGTGGAAAGCGTGGCCGTGCAGCTGAGCGCGGACGGCGATCCCGAGGTGGTGCCCGACGAGCCGCAGGATCTGTTTGGCCACGGCACCGCGTGCGCCGGCATCATCCTCGGCCTCGCGCCGGAGGCGGAGATCGTGTCGGTCCGAGTCCTCGGGGCGGACCTGAAGGGCAAGGGCGCCGCGTTCGCCCGTGGTCTGGAGTGGGCCATCGAGCGCGGCGTTCAGGTCGCCAACCTGAGCCTCTCCAGCAAGAGCGAGGCGATGTACCCGGTCTTCCACGAGCTGGCTGATGACGCCTACTTCCACAACGTGGCTCTGGTCAGCGCCGCCAACAACGTGCCGGTCCAGAGCTACCCCTCCCTCTTCTCATCGGTCCTGTCGGTGGCGGCCCACGGGGAGCCGGACCCGTGGCGCTTCTACTACAACCCCAGGCCGCCGGTGGAGTTCGGCGCGTGGGGCGTCGACGTCCCGATCGCGTGGAAGGACGGAACCGAGACGGCGGCCACCGGCAACAGCTTCGCGGCGCCGCATATCGCCGGGCTCGTGGCGCTGATCCTCAGCAAGCATCCCGGCCTCACCCCGTTCGAGGTCAAGGCCATTCTCGCCGCGGTGGCGGACAACGCCGCCGGTTCAGATGCGAGGCGCACCCCCGCGATCAGCTGACGGGCCGGCCGGCGGCACCCCAGCGCTCGAGCTCGCGCTCGAGGTCCAGCGGCAGCACCACGCCGCGCGTCTCGTACTCCCCCCACGCCTCGCGGGGGACGCGCCACATGATCTCGAACTCGATCCCATCGGGGTCGCGGCCGTAGAGCGACTTGCTCACCCCGTGGTCGCTGGCGCCGGTCATCGCTCCGGCGTCGCCCAGCGCCCGCGCGGCATCGGCCAGCCCTTCGATGGTGGTGACCTCCCACGCGAGGTGGTAGAGGCCCACCGAGCCGCGGGCCGGCCGTGGCGCATCGGCGCCGACCGAGAAGAGGCCGAGGTCGTGGTGGTTCGGGCCGTCCGCAGCGCGCATGAAGACCATCTGGCCACCGCGCTCGCTTCCCACCTCCTCGAAGCCGAACACCCGGCGATAGAAGTCAGATGAGACGGAAGCGTCGCGGACCCACAGGACGGCGTGGTTGAGATTCGTGACGTTCATCGGTGCATGCTAGCCGACCCGTGCGGGCCGCCGACTGACACCACGCCGGATAGAATGGCGCGGCAGCAGCGAGGAATCGGCCTTGTTCTACGTGCAGCGCGGCACGCTCCCGCACAAGCGCCACACCCAGTTCCGCCAGCCGGATGGCTCGCTGTACGCCGAGGAGCTGTTCGGCGTCGAGGGCTTCTCGGGGCGCTCCTCGCTGCTCTACCACGAGACCCCGCCGACCCAGACCCACCAGATCGAGAAGGCCCGAGACATCTCGATCGCCGCCTCGGCAGACGACCGCGAAGGGGCGCATCGGCATCACCTGGTCAACACCCGCGGCGTTGAGCCGGCGGGCGACGCGATCACTGGCCGGCTGCCGCTCTTCTTCAACGCGGACGTCACCTTCGGGGTGGTCCGCCCGGCTGAGCCGATGGAGCGCTTCTACCGCAACGGCGAGGCGGACGAGATGTACTTCGTCCACGAGGGCAGCGGCACGCTCGAGACGGTCTTCGGCCCGATCCGGTACGGGCCTGGCGACTACCTGGTCATTCCCATCGGCACCACCTACCGGCTGCGGCCGGAGGACGGATCTTCACAGCGGATGCTGTGGCTCGAGTGTCCCTCGGAGATCGAGCCGCCGAGCCGCTACCGCAACGAGTGGGGCCAGCTCCTGGAGCACTCGCCCTACAGCCAGCGAGACATCCGGCCGCCGGACGAGATGGCGCCGCAGAGCGGCGAGGGCGACTTCGTGGTCGAGGTCAAGACGCGTGGCCGGATCACGGCCTACCACTATCGGCACCATCCGTTCGACGTCGTGGGTTGGGATGGCTACCTGTGGCCGTTCGCGTTCAACATCGGCGACTTCGAGCCGATCACCGGGCGCGTGCACCAGCCGCCGCCCGTGCACCTCACCTTCCAGCCGCGCAACTTCGTGGTGTGCAGCTTCGTGCCCCGCAAATTCGACTATCACCCGCTCGCCATCCCCGCGCCGTATAACCACAGCAACATCAACAGCGACGAGGTGATCTACTACGTGGCCGGCAACTTCATGAGCCGGCGCGGCGTGGATATCTCCTCGTTCACCGTGCATCCGGCTGGGATCCCCCACGGGCCGCATCCGGGCACGGTCGAGGCGAGCATCGGCAAGGAGGCCACCGAGGAGCTGGCGGTCATGATCGACACCTTCCACCCGCTGCACCTGACGGCGCAGGCCGCCGAGCTGGAGGACGACCGATACCCGTACTCCTGGATCCCGCCGGAGGACTCGGCCGAGCACGCCCGCGAGCTCTCGGAGCGCGGCCCCGAGGCATTCCCCGACTGAACAGCGCATGAACCGAATTCGCCGCGGCCGCGCCGCAATCGCTCACCGAGGATCCGCATGACCGAACCGATCGCCGTCCCGATCAACATCTTCGAAAACGAGCGGGAGCTGATGGTCGTCGCGCCGATGCCCGGCGTTTCGCCAGAGGACATCGAGGTCGATGTCCTGGAGGACGGCCGGATGGCGCTGCGTGCCGCGCCTCGCGGGGAGGGCCAGGACCGGATCGCCCACCTCGTCCGGGAGTGGGCCTACGGTCCGTACCACCGCGAGTTCGAGCTGCCGGTTCCCGTCGACGGCCAACGCGCCAACGTCACCCTCGACAACGGCGTGCTGACCGTCACGCTGCCCAAGGCGTCCGCGACCATGGCCACCACGCTGCGCCTCGGCCGCACCGGTCACGCACGAGGCGTCGCCAGCGGGCACACCGGGACCCGCGGCGGGGCGGCTTCCGCCTGACGCCCCCGGTGGCCCCAGGTTGATCCTCTACTTCCTCCGTCACGCGGACGCGGAAGACGCGCCCGCTGGCGGCGACGATCTCGCCCGGCCCCTGACCGCAGCCGGGGTCGAGTCCCTGACCGCCGCCGGGCACCTGTGGCGCCGCCTCAACCTGCGACCCGACCGCGTACTCACCTCCCCTGCGCTCCGCGCCCGGCAGACCGCCGACCTGGCGGTCCGCGGCCTCGGCCTGGCGGCGCCGCCGACCACCGTTCCGGAGCTGGCTCCCGGCGCCGACTGGCCGGCGTTCGCCCGCGCCGCGATCCGCTGGCCGGACGCTCGCCGCATCCTGTTCGTCGGGCACGAGCCGGACCTCTCATCGGTGATCGGTGAGCTCACCGGCGCCGCATCGGTCCGGATGCGGAAGGGCGGCCTGGCCTGCGTGGAGTTTCCCGGGACGCCTGAGCCGGGGGCCGGTGAGCTAGCCTGGCTCCTCGACCCCGACCTGTACGACACCACCTCGTGATCGCACCGGTCGGGGCGACGGCCCGGCCCACTCCCGGGCCGGTAAGGGGCGGTCCCCACCCCGGCCTATACTCCGATGCGTGCCTGAGCCCCGCCTTGACCTCCACACGCTGCTGATCTGCGACTACGCCCTGACCGCGCAGGACGGAAAGATCAGTGCCATCGGCCTGTTCAGCCAGATCAACGTCGCGCGGCTCCCCGCGATCCACGGGCGTCTGTTCGTCGTCGCCGTCCTCGAGACCGAGCCGGGAATCCACGAGCTGGACCTGCAGGTCGTCTCGCCGAGCGGAGCGCCGCTGCTCCAGGACGCTCCGCGCCTGCGAATGGAGGTCCCCGAGGGGACGACGACGGCCAACCTGGTGGCCGACCTGAACGGCTTGGAGCTGCAGCAGCTCGGGCGGCATCGGGTCGAGCTGCGCCGGGGCGACCAGCTGCTCGGCAGCGCGCCATTCACCGTCGCCCTGCTGTGGCCCAGCGGACCGGCCGGGAACGCCTGACCGCGCCTCGACCGTGCCTCACCGCGCCTCGACCGTGTGCCTCGACCGTGCTGCACCTAGCCGTGTGGCCGGATGTCGGTCCCCATCGCGTGATACCCGCCATCGACATGGATCAGCTCACCGGTGGTCATCGGTGCCCAGTCGCTGAGGAGGAGGCAGACCATCTGCGCCACCGGCGTGGCATCGGTCATCGACCAGCCGAGCGGAGCGCGGCTCAGCCACCGGTCGGCGATCTGATCGAACCCGGGTATGCTCCTGCCGGCCATGGTCCGGATCGGTCCGGCCGAGACCGTGTTGACCCGGATCCGGTGCGCACCCAGGTCGCGAGCCAGGTAGCGGGTGATCGACTCTAGACCTGCCTTCGCGACCCCCATCCAGTCGTAGATCGGCCACGCGTAGCGCCCGTCGAAGTCGAGGCTCACCACGCTCGCGGCGCCGGCCGCCTTCATCGGCTCCAGGAGGCCCACCGACAGAGCCTTGAGCGAATAGGCCGATGTCTGGAAGGCCGTCGCCACACTCTCCCAGGGCGTGTTCAGGAAGTTCCCGCCCAGGGCGTCGGCCGGCGCGAAGCCGATGGCGTGCACCAGCCCGTCCAGGCGTCCCCATCGGCGCATCACCTCCGCGTTGAGCGCCTCGAGGTGCGCGCTGTCGTTGACGTCGAGCTCCAGCACGTCCGGCGGAGTCGGCAGCTTGCGGGCCACACGCTGGGTGAGGCTCATCGCGCGCCCGAAGCTGGTCAGCACCAGCTCCGCGCCCGCTTCCTGCGCGACCCTGGCCACGGAGTACGCGATGCTGTCGTCGGTCAGGACACCGGTGACGACCAGCCGCTTGCCCTCGAGCAGCATCCCCATCTGGACCTCCTGCTTTGGTAGGACCGATCGGGAGGGACCGCGCGCGACGGTACCCGCATGGCCCAAGGCCCCCGATTGTACGGGCCGCACGTGCCCCACGAACGCGACCAAGCTCCTGGGCTACGCTCTCAGAGTCATGATGGTCAGGCTGTACGACTATGAGGTGCCCCCGGCCGAAGCGGCCGCCGGCATCCCCCGCCTCCCCGAGGTCCTCGCCGATGTGCATACCGATGAGCGCAAGGCGCTGCTCACCGGCCTCTTCCGCCCCGAGCGGATCCCCGGCACCATGGAGCGCCTCTCCACGCTGGTGGAGGACATCGATGCCAGCTTCGCGGACCTGCTGACGCTGCTGGACAACGGCACGCGCACGCGGCGCTTCGTGGCCATCGACGAGGCAAAGGCGATCCTCGACCGATGGCTGCCCGCAACGGCCGTGAGCGGCACGCGCGATTGGGACGTTGCGCGACTCCACGAGCCATACGGCGACGGCACGTACCACGGCAAGCTTCTGAAGCGCACGCGCAAGCAGCTGCGCTCGGTGAGCAATCGAGAGGCGCTCACCACCCCGTTCCTGTTCCGTCGCACCTGGTGACCGGCCGGTGAGCCGCTCACGCCGCCGGACGGGCCGGGCATACCAGCCATACCCGTCTCGAAGGTCATCGACGGCCGCGCGCCTGATCGTGGTCCTGGTCGGCGTCGCGTTGCTGGTCGGGATCGTGGCGCTCGCCGTCAGCCGCTAGCTCAGAGCTGGATCGTGACCCGCACCACGCCCATCGAGCGGCTCCGCCCGGTGATCGCGGCCCAAGCCTCGGGCGACAGGTCGGCCACCTTCTGGTTCGCGGTGCCCCAGTAGCAGGCGCAGTAGTCGACGACGGCAATCCGCGCGCACCGATCGGCGCAGATCGTCACATAGCGGCTCGCCGGCGGCGGCTTGTAGTGGCCGCCCAATGCGCCGGGGAGGGCGACCACAGCCTGTCCCGCGTAGCCGACGGTGCAGCAATACCAGCTCGCGGTTCCGGCAATCGTGTTTCCGGCGACCGGCGGGGCAACCGGGGGAGCCGCAGCCGGCGCGGCGGACCTCGGCGGGGCTGCGGGAGCCGGCAGCGGTATCGGCGTTGCAACCGGCTCGAAGCGGGCGGTCATCGCAACCGTCCCGGGGGTGGAGCGAGGCGTCGATGGCAGGAGCATCTCGACCTGGATCGAGCGGGCCGCGCCGGCCAGGCTGACGGTGCTGGAGCGCTCCCGGCCGGCGATGGTGGTACGCGGCGCGTCACTGAGCGGGCGGCTCGCGGCGGCGTTCAGAAGGCGCTGCGTCTCGGCGGGAATCGGCGTCGCCGAGCGGGCGGCGAGCGGCGTCAGCAGCCCGATCCCGACTCCACTGATCACGGTCAGCACGGCGACGCGCCGCAGGAGGTCTGGCAATAGAATCCTCGCGAGTGCGTGGTCAAACTTCGTCCCGCGCGCTCAGGTCAGCCCCGGTATGCCGGGTCGCGGAGAAGAGCGGCCACCCTACCATCGGCCGCCGGCGCTGTCGAGTGGGGGCGGGATCGGCGCCCAGATCGGCACGCCGGTTGCGTCGCGGACGATCGGTCCATCTGCCTACGAGGTATGCGATGCCAGCCGAGAGGGATCCCGCCCAGCGTAGCGGCGCGGTCGTGATGCGCCACGGAGCCAAGCGGCCGACCGAGGATCAGCGCCTCCTCGAGGAGAGCGGCGAGCGGCACGAGTTCCAGAAGACCGATACCTGGCGAACGCTTCGGATCCTGGGCGAGTTCGTGGAGGGCTTCGACGCGCTGGCCGGCATCGGTCCGGCGGTGAGCGTCTTCGGCTCGGCGCGTGTACGCCGCTCCGACCCGACGTATGCCACGGCTCGCAAGCTGGCTCGCCGCCTGGTGAAGGAGGGCTTCGCGATCATCACCGGCGGCGGACCGGGCATCATGGAGGCCGCCAATCGGGGGGCGCGGGAGGCGGGCGGGCTGTCGATCGGGTGCAACATCGAGCTGCCGTTCGAGCAGGGGCTGAACGAGTACGTCGACCTGGGGATGGAGTTCCGCTACTTCTTCGTCCGCAAGACGATGTTCGTAAAGTACGCAGAGGCGTTCTGCATCTTCCCCGGCGGCTTCGGAACGCTCGACGAGCTGTTCGAGTCGTTGACCCTGATCCAGACCGGGAAGGTGGAGCACTTCCCGGTCGTGCTCTTCGGCACCGACTACTGGGGCGGGCTGCTGAAGTGGATCCGGACCCGGCCACTCGAGGAGGGCAAGATCAGTCCGGAGGATCTGGACCTGCTGACCGTGACCGATGACATCGACGAGGCGGCCGCCGCCATCCTCCGCCGCCACGAGGCGCGCCTCGAGGCCCTGGCCAGCCGGGACGCGACGGCAGCTGCGATGGCAAAGGCGGAGGGGAGGAGTTCCTGACCACCGCGCGACCGGGCTGGGTAGCTTCGAGGGCCTGGGCGACCGATGCTGCCGGGCCGCGAATGGGCTTGGGTGTCTGTGTGGAGGGTGCCAGAGGAGGTCGGAGTGTGCTATGGCGGGCCCGACCGGATTCGAACCGGCGATCTCCAGCGTGACAGGCTGGCATGTTGGGCCGCTACACCACGGGCCCGCGGCGGCGACGGGGGCGGAGTATAGCAAGGAACCCCCGTTCAGAGCTCACGGGCTCGGGGTCAAACTTCGACAAACAAGCGACGTTCAGCGCCCCCGGCCGGGGATGTTGTCGAGCCGGCGCCTGGCGGCGACGACGAGCTGCGCAGTGGCGCCCGCGTACGCCAACGCCAGGGCCCCAAGGGCCAGACCGGCGACCGCCAGCAGCGGAGCGCTTTCGGCTCCGGCGGCGATCATCACCACGCATGCCGTCGCGCTGGCGAGGAGCAGAATCCCGACCGCCGAGCCGAGCATCACTCCGGCGGCCGGAGCCCAACGCACCTCTCGCCGGAGCGCGGCAGCGGTCACCAGCTGCGCCACGCCGAGCACCAGCAGCGCGCCCCCCAGTGCCGACGTCGCCCCGCCCACGGCAGACGCATCGAGCACGACGCCGGGAACGGCCGCCTTCAGCTGCCCGGGAGCCAGGAGCGCCGCTCCGATTCCGCCGAGGCCCGCCAACGACAGCAGTCCGCCAACGCCAGCCAGGAAGCCCGTCGGGATCCGATAACCATCGCGATCGCGCACGGAGCGCGTTCGACTCAGCGACGTCGGCGGACGAAGACCAGGGTGCAGACCCCGAACACCAGGGCCGCCACCGCCAGGCCGGCAGCCAGGATCGGAGCACCGCCGGCAGCCCGCATGACGACCGCCACCCCGATGGCGCACAGCGCCGCGCTCACCCCGGTCAGCGCGGCCAGGACGGCCCGCGCGCCGCGGAGCTCCGCCAGCACCGCCCCAGCCGCCACGAGCAGCACGACGGACAGTAGCGTGATTCCCGCGCCACCGAGGAGCGGGACCGTTCCGAGACCCGAGACGCCGGGCGGCGGACCTCCGTTGGCCGCGTACTTGGATCCGATGGTCAGGCCGCCAACGAGCATCGAGATGCCGACGATGAACAGCGCCACGGCCAGGATCGCCACGGCCAGCAGCGCGACGCTGGCGATCTCCCCGAGGTGGTCTGGGGCGAGCGCATGCGTGACGCGGTAGGGGGTCCGGCCGGCGCGTGCGGTGGGCGCCCCGAGCCGCCCGCGCGCGTCGTCGCGTCGCGCGGGGACCGGCTTGCTGACCTTCTTGGTGACCACGTGCTCGAGCAGCTACCTCGGTGGCTGGGACGGTGACCGATTGTAGGCGAGCCGATGCCGCCTCACCACCGACCGCACGGACCGCGCGCACGGAACGCCGCCACGGACCGCCACCACGGACCGCCACCACGGACCGCCGCCACGGAACGCGGAAGCGCTGAATGCTAGGCTTCACCTGCGCCCGATATCCATTGCGCCCGACATCCCCGCTGCACCCAGATCCGCGGCGTGCAGCCTTGAGGAGCTCCATGACCGTCTCCCCCTCTGACCTCGACGCGCGTTTCGACCGCATCGTCGAACGCTGGTTCCGTCAGCGGCTGCGGTTGCAGCCTGAGCTCGCCACGTTCCTCGGAATCCACGACTACGATCACCTGCTCTCCTCCGCGTCGCGCGACGCCGTCGAGGAAGAGGTCCAGCTTCTCCGCGACGCGATCGTTGAGATGGAGCGGCTACCGGCCGGCGACCTCAGCGCCGAGCGCTCGCTCGACCGTGATCTCGTCCTCCACGAGTCCCGGCTGCGCCTCTTCCAGCTGACCGAGCGGAAGGCCTGGGCGGCGCGCTCCGACGCGGCCGAGACGCTGGGCGAGGCGCTCTTCCTGCTGTTCGCGCGGGACTTCGCCCCGCTTCCCGAGCGGCTGGAAAGCATCGCCTCCCGCATGGAGGCGGCGCCTGCCATGTTCGCCGATGCGCGCCGCCGCGTCACCGACCCGGTGCGCCTGTGGGCCGAGTTCGAACTCGAGGGAGACGCCGCCCTCCCGGCCTTTCTCGACACCATCCTCGCGGCGGCCCGTTCCGAACGCGCGCCGGCGACTCTGGTCGAGCGCCTCGCCCGCGCCGCGAACGGAGTACGGGACGCGCTCGATACGCACGACCGCTGGCTGCGCGACGACGTGATCCCGCACGCGGAGGGCGAGTGGCACGCCGGACCCGAACGCTTCGAGGAGCTGGTTCGGCTCCGGGAGCTTGAGGCCAGCGGGGATGAGATTCTGGCCATTGGCGAAGAGATGCTCGCCGAGTCACACGCGGAGCGAGACGCCATCTGCGCCGAGATCGATCCCACGCTCTCCCCGGCCGAGGTGGGCGATGCGGTCAAGGACGACCACCCGGCGACGTTTCCCGAGGCACTCGAGGAATATCGGTCAGCGATGGACCGGGCGCGCCGGTTCGTGGTCGATCATAACCTGGCCACGATGCCCGACCAGGACACGCTGATCGTCACCGAAACGCCCAGCTTCCTGCGCCACATGATCCCGTTCGCGGCCTACTACGAGCCCGCGAAGTTCGACGCGGTGCCGGTCGGGACCTACATCGTGACGCCGCCTGCTACGCCGGAGATGATGCGCGAGCACAACTACTCGAGCATCAGCAACACCAGCGTCCACGAGGCATACCCCGGCCACCACCTCCAGTTGGCCGCCGCATCAAGCAATCCGAGCCTCGTGCGGCTGCTCTCCACCGCGCCGGAGTTCGCCGAAGGGTGGGCCTTCTACACCGAGCGGATGATGAAGAAGCACGGCTTCGACAACACACCCCGGCATCGCTATGCGCAGCTCACCGATGTGATCTGGCGGGCGACCCGGATCATCCTCGACGTGCAGCTTCACCGCGGACAGATCGGGTTCGAGGAGGCGGTCGACCGGCTGGTCGCCGAAACCGGGTTTGAGCGACCGGCGGCCCTCGCCGAGGTCAAGCGCTACACCAGCACGCCCACCTACCAGCTCAGCTACCTGTACGGCCGCCACATGATCGAGCGGCTGAAGCACGACGTCGAGCGGCGGATGGGGCCCGCCTTCAGCCTGAAGTTCTTCCACGACACGCTGATCTACGGTGGGACGATGCCCGTCTCCCACGCGCGTCGGCTGTTCGAGATCAAGCTCCAGCCCGATGCACGGGACCGATGAGGCCGCGCGCTTCGCACGCCCCGGCTTGGTTGGCACTGCTGGTGGCACTGCCCGTGGCCAGCTGCAGCGCCGGCCCTTCACCGACTCCGCGCGTGCCCTGCCCGACCTCAGCGCCAACGCCCGCGCAGGCGGCCACCCTGCTGGCGGGGTCCGACCAGGCCGTGGTCACCACCAACAAGGGAGGCTTCACCATCACGCTCTACGGCGGTCGTGCGCCGATCGCGGCGGCAAATTTCGTCGCCCTGGCCCAATGCGGCTTTTATGACGGGATCAGCTTCCATCGCGTGCTTGCCGGCTTCGTGGCCCAGGCAGGGGACCCCCAGACGAAGACCAACCACGGCGACTTCGCGGGTCTGGGCAGCGGCGGACCGGGGTACGCGTTCAGCATCGAGCCGGTGGCTCCCGATCTGCGGTACGACCGCTATGCCGTGGTGATGGCCAACGCTGCCCAGCCAAACACCAACGGCAGCCAGTTCTTCATCGACCTCGCGGACCTGAACGGCCAGCTGACCAGGGATTACACCATCTTCGGCATCGTGAGCCGGGGAACCGACACCGTGGACGCCATCGCCAGGGTGCCCGTCAACGACCCGCGCATCGGTCTGCCCCTCGACCCGGTGATCATCCAGTCGATCCTGGTCGGGAAGGGGCCATCGGTATCACCGGCGCCCAGCGGCTGAGCGTTCTGCGTCCGGGCTCGGGGCCGGAAGTGTGAAGGAATCTTAGTCCTCGAGCGTTGACCCCCGGCGAGCCCCTGGGCTATAGTTTGGAGGCTGTTCGCACAGCGATTCACCACTGATCGCAAGGTCATGGGTAGGTTAGGGTAAGGGTAGTGCGGGAAACCGTGCGTGAAAGATGCCCTTGCGGTTAGCGAATCCGGCAGCAATGAAGGCCCCGCTTCGGCGGGGCCTTCGACTATCCGCCGGGGCGAGCTCCTCCGAACGCTTCGCGCCCTCCCGCCATCAGCCGGCGGTGATGCGGATCACCCTGTCGCCGGTGCCGTTTCCGGTCGTCACGTACAGTGCGTTGCGCGGACCTCGCGTCATGGCGCGCAGGCGACCCCAGGTCCCGTCGAACAGCGTCTGGCGATAGGCCAGGGTCGTCCCGGCGAGTTGGAATCGGCGCACGTCGGACTCCTTGAGGCATGAGACGAAGAGCTGCCCGCTGAAGCTTCCCCAGTTGGCACCCGCGGCGAACGTGCCGCCGGACGTGGCCCAGGTGACCGCGCCGGACGCCCACGCCGGGTTGCGGTAGGCGGTGGACGGGCCGCAGCGACCGGTGTACGAGCTGTTCCGGATGCCGGTCCCGGTGTAGCACGGCCACCCGTAGTTCGCGCCAGGGTAGATGCGATTGACCTCGTCGTCGCGCTCGGGGCCATGCTCTACCGCGTAGACGGCCCCGGTTCCCGGCTGCGTGGCAATCCCCTGCGGATTGCGGTGCCCCATGCTGAAGACGAGGCTCGGCGTCGTGGTTCCCGGCATGATCGGATTGTTCGCCGGGACGCCTCCGTCTGGCGTGACGCGGAGCACCTTGCCGTTCAGCGAGCGTGGGTCCTGGGCCCGGGCTGCGACGCCGGCATCGCCGATGGTTACCCACACCATCCCATCGGAGAACATCTCGACCGCGCAGCCATCGTGGTTTGGAGCCGCCGCGGCGCCTAATCGGATCACTGCCTTCTCGAAGATGAGCCGGTTCCATGCGTCGATCCGATAGCGAAGCACCTGGTTCAGCCAGCGCCCGTAGTCGTCGCGGGAGGCGCAGACGTAGATCCGATGATTGACGGCGAAGGACCGGTCGACCGCAATCCCCATCAGACCGGCCTCGCCGACCGACCTCACGTAGCTCACCCGGTTGGTCGCGAGCAGCGCCGCGCCCGGCTCGCCGTTCGCGTAGATGCGGAGCGTGCCGGATCGTTCGCTGACGAGCATGCGGCCGTCGGGAGTGAAATCGACATCCCACGGGACCTGCAGGCCGGCTTGCACGATCTGGGAGCGGATCACCGGATTCGCCGCCCGGACCGTCGCGGGCCCCGCGCCGGGCAGCAGCAGCGTGGCAAGCGCGAGTCCCGCGAAGGCGGATGTCAGCCGCCGGGCGAGCCATCGACCGAGGGGCCGCGTGAGGCCATGCCGCGGCGCGGAGCGGGCGTGTCGGACGGGAACCATGGCGAGCGGATCGTAGCCTGCCGGCGGCTCCGGGGTGGCGACCCGGCGCACCGCGCTGTCGGGGTCGCCGGCATCTCCGAAATGGGAGTTCCGGCCGAGTCCTGCCGCGCGGCTCGGGTAGGCTTGTGGCCGAGGTGGCGCCGCCCACCTCATCGGAGGCTGACGCGAAATGACCGACGACGACGCACGGGCACGGCTGATGGCTCACATCCGTGATGGCCAGCAGCGCTGGCGCCGGCTGGTCGCCGACGTCGGCGACGACCGGATGGAGCAGCCAGGCCCGATGGGCGAGTGGACGTTCAAGGACCTCGCCGCCCATCTGACCGCGTGGCGTCGTCGGACGGTGCTCCGGCTGGAGGCTGCGGGTCGGGGCGAGCCGGCTCCTCCGAATCCCTGGCCGGCCGAACTTGGCGACGAAGAGGACGACCCGATCAACGCCTGGATGCACGAGCAGTCCAGGGACCGACCGCTTCCAGAGGTCCTTGCCGAGGCCGACAGCGTCTACGACCACTTCGCGGCGGCTGTTGAGACCCTACCGCCCGACGCCGTCACGGACCCGAACCGCTTCGATTGGATGGAGGGCGTGGCACTCGCCGACGGCGACTTCACCGGACACCTCGACGAGCACGAGCCGGACGTTCGGCGGTGGCTTGCCAGCCGCTGACCGGCGTCGGCCGCGCTTTTTCGGCCGGGACGTAGAATGGTCCGATCGACGCCCATCGCGGTCCGTCCAGGACGCGCGCCGGTAGCTCAGTGGATAGAGCGTCGGCCTCCGGAGCCGAAGGTCGCAGGTTCGAATCCTGTCCGGCGCGCCAACACTCATTGCCGGGCGTCGCGCATGGTCCGCGTCCGCGCGAGCGTTGGGGGTCTATGACGGCATCACTGACGCCAGGGGCATCTACCGAGGCTATGGCCCCACCACCGCCTGGTTCAGGGACCCGGCCGGCAACATTCTGTCGGTGCTTCAGCTCGATTGACGGCTGCGCGTCGGTGGGCGCGACAGGAGACGATCGGCGATCATCGGTCGATGACGGGGCTCAGACGACGAGATCGCGAGGCGCGCGAGGCGGAGGAGCAGCATCTCGCCCCGCTGGCCGCCAGATCCGCGCTCAGCCGCGGGCGAGCTCGGCCTGAGCCGCCCGATGCCTTTCGGACCGCCTTCGAGCGCGACCGCGACCGGATCCTGCACTCCAAGGCGTTCCGGCGCCTCAAGCACAAGACGCAGGTCTTCATCAACCCGGAGGGTGACCACTACGTCACGCGGCTGACGCACACGCTCCAGGTGGCCCAGATCGCGCGCGCACTGGCCGCAGCGCTCGCCCTGAACGAGCCGCTCGCCGAGGCGATCGCCCTCGGCCATGACGTCGGCCACACGCCGTTCGGCCACACCGGTGAGGAGGCGCTGTCACCCTACTTCCCCCCGGCCGGCTGGCACCATGCCGCGCAGAGCGTGCGGACCTTTGGGGTCGTCGAGGATCTGAACCTGACCTGGGAAGTGCGTGACGGGATCCGGGCGCACACCTGGAGGATCGATCCGCCACCTTCCAGCGCGGAGGCCATCTGCGTGCGCTACGCGGACCGCATTGCCTACCTGTCGCACGATGCCCTGGATGCGATCCGCGCGGGCGTGCTGCCTCCCGACGCGTTCCCCGGTTCGGTGCGCGAGCGGTTCGGCGAACCGGGGCGGCTGTGGGTCGCGGAGATGATCGGCGCGGTGATCGAGCGTTCGGTGGCCGTTGGACGCGTGGAGATGGACGCGGGCACCCTGGCGGTGATGAACGAGCTCCGCGACTTCATGTTCTCGCGCGTCTACGAGGCGCCCGAGCAGCTCGAGCAGCAGAAACCGGCGGTCGAGGTGATCCGCCAGCTGGTCGAGCACCACCTTCGGCACCCCGAGTCGCTGCCCGACGCCTTTCGCCGCAACGAGGATCCGCTCGTCATGCAGGTCACCGATTACGTCGCCGGCATGACCGACCGGTACGCGCTGACCATGCACCGCTCGCTGTTTCCCGCGGCGCCGCTGCCCGGTCCGGCGCTCGACTAGACGAACACCCGCAGCGCGCCTGCCCGGACCCGGAACGTTACGGGTGTGGTACCGATGGAGCGGCCATCGGCGTGGACCGGGAGCACGCCCTGCACCGCGTCCACGCTCAGCTGTCGGCAGGCGATGAGCCGCAGCCGCGGCTCCCGGAACGGGCGCCGGCGTGCCACGCGGAGGAAGTGTCGCAGCACCTCGAAGCGGCTCATCCGGAAAAAGATCGCCACGTCCAGTTGGCCGTCGGCGGGATCCGCCGCGGGGGCGAGCGCGAAGCCGAACCCGTGGTACGGACCATTGCAGACGGTGATGGCCGGGGCGCGAGTACGCCGCCGCTGGCCGTCGATCACCAGGCGCATCCGCCGCTTGCGCCCGCGCAGCACGCGCCACAGGGCACCCAGTGCCCGACGCAGGCCGTGGCGCTCCTGAAGCTCCACCACTCCGAACCCTGCTGCATCGAGGCCGACCCCGGCAGCCTCCAGGAAGTACTCCACGGCTGCATCCGTCGCATCTGCCGCACCCCCGCGAGCTTCGCCGACATCGACCTGCCGGACGCGCCCGCGGGAGATCGCCTCCAGGGCGGGTCCGAGGGTCAACGGGATGCCGATCCCATGCGCGACGTTGTTGAAGCTGCCGAGCGCCAGGATGCCCAGCGTCGCGGCCTGGTCGACGAGTGCGGCTGCGGCAAGACCGACGGTGCCGTCGCCGCCGGCGACCACGATGTCGAGACCGCGCTCGGCGCCTTCCCTCGCCAGCTCGCCGACGTCGTCGTCAGGTCCGAGCTCGCGCGACTCGACCTCGAGCCCTCGGGCGCGGAGCGCCGCCGCCAGGGCGGCGGGCTCGAGTCGCTCCGGGTCTGCCGATAGCAGAGGGCCGGACCCGACCTTGCCTCCCGCCACAGGGTTGACCAGCAACAGGATCGCGCGGCGGCCCGGCTCATCCACGGCTGATCTCGAAGCGGCGAAACGCGCCGCTCGCGCGCCCACGGGAGGTGGCAACCCGCTCGACGCGGGCGGCCTGCGGACCAGCGTGGAGGCGGCGCTCGAGTTCGGCGAGCGCCGCAGGCTGGCCTTCGGCGAGAAGCTCGACGGAGCGCTCGTCATCGCCGTTGCGCACCCAGCCGACGATCCCCAGCTGCTCCGCCTGACGGGCTGCCCACCAGCGAAACCCCACTCCCTGCACCCGCCCAACCACGTGGACGGTGAGGCGCTCGGACCCCGCGCTCAACCTGCGTTGCCGAGATGCGGCCAGGCCAGCATCCCCACTTCGAGGGCGAGCCTGGGCGCGGCGTTCGTCTCTATCGCATCCTGGATCTCCTGCAGGACCCCCAGGAAGCGGGCCATCGGCCGGCTGCCGATCCGCTCGGCGACGGTCAGCAGCTCCGGATGGAGCTCTGCGCTGCCGGCCAGCATCGGCTGCCGGGCGGCGGCCACCATCAGGTCGCGGGCCAGGTCCTGCCATGCATCCGTGATGCGCAGTGCTGCCTCGCGCTGGACCGATGCCGGCGCCCGCACGGTTCCGCCGTCCTCGCTCTCACCGACGGTGGGTAACGTTGCCGGCCCCGCCGGCCGCCCGGCCTCCTCGAGCAGCTCGGGAATCGATTGGAAGCGATCCGCGCGGCCGCGCGTGACGAGGTCCAGCAGCTCGCCCTGCAGGCGGCGGCGCCAGGCAACCAGCTCGGGATTCCGCACGTACGAGGTCGCGCGCCCGATCAACCCGCCGGACACGCGGGCGACGACCGTCGCCTGGTCGAGAGGCAGGCGCTCCTCCTCGACCAGCCACGACACGAGCTGGGCACGCGGCACCGGGCCGATGCGGAGCGGCTGACTGCGGGACCGGATGGTGGGCAGCAGCCGAGCAGGATCATCGGCCACCAGGACGAACAGATGCCGTGGTCCGGGCTCCTCCAGCGTCTTCAGCAGCGCGTTCTGGATCTGCTCGTTTGCAGCGTCGGCGTGCTCGATGACCACCACCCGGCGGGGTCCGGCGATGGGTGCCCCGGAGGTTTCCAGCAGCCAGCGTCGGGCCGCCGCGACCTGGCTCTCGCCGGCGGAGCGGCCGTCGCGCCACGACTCCGGCGACGCCATCACCAGGTCGGGATGCGTGTGCGCGCGAGCCTCTCGACACGACCGGCACGCATTGCACGGGCGCTGGCCCGGGGCCTCGGCGTGACAGAGCAGCAGGGCGAGCAGGTCGTCGAGGAAGGCGCCCTTTCCCGAGCCGGCTGCGCCGTGGACGAGGAGCGTCCGCCCCAATCGCCGGTTCGCGGCAGCGCGATGCACGATCGCGCGGGCCGTCGCCTGACCGATGCTCTGGAAACCCGCCTCACCAAGCTGGGGGATCATCGGGCCGAGTATAGGAGCGGCGGCAGGTAAGGGCGCCGTAACGGCCCGATGAGGTCGCCGGATGCAGCCTATCTCGCGGCGGCACCATGCTCCCGGGGCCACCGTCGGATCCCTGGCGGCCGGCCGGCAACCGGCTCGTCGCACGACGGCGGCGGCCCCGCGGGGCGCCCTCGCAGACGCACGGTGGCATACTGCGTGCAGCCCCGTTTGGGCGTATCACCGAGGAGGAAGCGATGGCGCAAGACATCTCCGGCACCGTCCGATCCGCCGTCGACCGGGTGCTCGAGACGGACGTTCAGCGCCAGATTTCGCGACGCGGGCGCGAGATGGCATCGGTCGTCGCGGAGGCAGCCGAAGCAGCCACGGCGCGCGCCGCAGAGGCATGGCAGGACAGCCAGCCGACGCGGAGCGAAGTGGCAAAGAGCGCGCGTCGATACGGTCAGGACGCCGCCAAGTGGTCGAGGCGCACCTGGAGGAAGCAGCTGCTGCCGACGCTCGGCAGCGCGTGGAAGCGGCGGACAGTGGCGATTGGTGCGGCGAGCGCCGCCGTTCCCGCCGGCAAGGAGCTGATTGACACCGCCGCGGTGCGGCTCGGCATCAAGCGGCAGGAGCAGCGACATTGGACGGCGTTCTTTTTGGGCCTGCTGCTCGGCGCACTTGCCGGAGCAGCAGTCGCAATGCTCACCGCGCCCAAGCCTGGCAGCCAGATGCGCGAGGAGATCGCCTCGCGGGCGCGCGACGCCGGCGACTGGGTCCCGATCTTCCAGCGGGAGCCGGCCACCAATGGTCACTCGGAGGCGTCGTCGACCGCGCTGCCATCAGCCGGAGGCCAGGTGGACGCCCCCACGCCGATCGAGCCGAGCACCAGCGAGAGCCAGCCGAGCTGAGTCCGCTCCGCCCCTTTGCGTGACGAAGCCGGCCTCGAGGGCCGGCTTCGTCACGCTCCGCTCAGGAGCCCCGCGCTGTCCGGAAGCGTTGCCAGATGCCCTGAGGCTGCTCCGCTCCCGCCTCAACCCCGGCGCTCTCGCCGGAGGCGTCAGCGGCAGGTGGCGTACGGCGCGCTCGCGTCCGTCGCGCAGCGGGCTTGTCAGCATCGGGATCGGCGGCCGACGGAGTCTCGACGCTCACGCTCGAACGCTTGCCGCGGCGCGCATTCACGCGCTTCTCGTCCGGCTTGGCCTCCGGCTCGTCAGCGCCGGGTGTCGTGGGCGCTGCGGATGCCGGGGCGCTGCCCGGATCTCGCCTGCCGCGACGGCGTCGGGGCGCCGGAGCGTCGGTCCCACCCTCCGGACTCTCGGCCACCGGCGCGCCGGGGGTGAGATCCACCGATTGCACCTCGGCGGCCGAGGAGATACCCATGGAGGCCCGCCGGCGGCGCCTTGGCTTGGTGGTGCCGGTTTCCGGCTCGGCTGGCTCGTCGACCGTCGGCGCGCCCGAGGCAATATCCGCTGCGTCCGCAGATGTGACGGCGGCTGCCGGCGATGCTCCGACCTGCGCCTGGATCCCGAGCTCGGCGAGCGTCTCCGCATCGGCCTCCTCGAACGTGTACTCGCGCTCGGCGCCGAGATCACCGATCTGGCTCAGGTCGTCGAGCTCCTCCCAGGCGATGTCGCCGGCGGGGCCATCAGTCGGTGTCGTCGCGCCGACCTCGGTGTCGTGCCGTCCCCGGCCTCTGCCGCGCCCGCCGCGGCGGCGGCGGCGGCGGCGTGCCTCGCTCTCGCCCGCGGCGGCCGGCTGCTCCGCGACGGCGAGCGCCGGAGCGGTGAGGCTCTCCTCGGGTGCAGCGGCTGTTGCGTCCGACGGTTGTTCTGGCCGACCGGCGACACGTCCGCGGGCGCGACGCGGACCGGCCGCGCGCGGCGCCTCCCCGGTGCGCAGCGCCGCCAGGGCGGCGGCGGCGACTGCCGGAGACGCCTCACGGAACGCGAACTCGGGCGTCGTCTCCTTGGCGGGCATCTCCGGCATCGGCACTCCGGTGCGGATGCCCTCGCGTCGGCGCTCGATGGACGCAATCTTCATGATGTCGACGAACTCATCGGCGACCGCGATCAGGTCCGAGCTGGTGTTCGGTCGGAAGCTGATCACCTCGCACCGGACGCCCACGTCCTGGAGCGCGCGAATGGCCGGAGCGAAGTCGCCGTCGCCGGAGACGATGACCGCGATATCCATCCTGTCGGCGACCCTGAACAGGTCGACCACCAGCTCGATATCGAGGTTCGCCTTGACGCGGCCGTCGCCGAACTTCCGAATGTCCTTGTGAACGACCTTGTAGCCGTTCTTGCCCAGGAAGTCGATGAACTTGCGCTGGTTCTCGTTCTCGGGGTCGAGCCCGGAGTACGCATAAGCCCGAATCAGGTCACGCCCCTTGGTGGCGTACTTCAGCAGCGCGACGTAATCGACGTCCACGTCCTGCCCTCGGGCCGAGTAGTAAAGGTTGGCGACATCCACGAAGAGCGCCACGTTCTTGCTCAAGAGAGCTTCTCCTGTTGAATTGCTATGGCTGTCACGTCGCCGATGTCCCGGCCCGGCGCGCCATCGGTCTCAACCGACGGCGCGGCTCAGCAGCGTCCCCCGCTTCGCGAAGCCGCCGCGCTCCCAGAGCGCGGGCTCGGCGGTCGCGAGGGGATCGGTGACCTCGACGCGCGTGCAACCCTTGTTGCGGGCCGACCCGACAAGCTGCTCGAGAATCGAGCGGGCGATGTCCGACCGGCGCATGTCAGCGGCGTCCGCGTCGCTCCCCGTCGAGCCGGCTCCCAGCCTCACGGCCAACTCGTCGATGGTTCCGACGTAGGGGCCGCTCCGGACAGTGGGCCGGATCGAGAGCACTCCCACGCCGATGACGCGACGCTCCAACTCCGCGACGACGACGGTCGCCGAGGGAATGAAGAGCAGGCTGCGGAATCGGTCGGCGTCGTCGCGCTGCTGAAGCGGGTCTCCGCCGTCTGGCATCAGAATGCGCATGGCGGGTTCGACATCGGTCAGGCGAGCGCTTCGAACGTGATAGTCCACGCGGGAGCCTCTCGGGGGCGTGACGCGGCGCGGACGCAGCGTGACGTACCGCCGACAAGCATACCACGCAACCCCAATCCGGCCGCGGAGTGAACCTGGGCGGTCCGCAGGCGTTAGTAGGGGTCAGAGGGGGAAAAGTCTTGCGTGCATGCGGGTGCGCCCGTATGATGCGCGGCACATTTCTTTCCCGGGCCGCGCGCGCGTGCCTTCCCCGAGATTTGAAGGAGACACCGGATGCAGAAGTTCCTGCGGTCGAGCGCGGTCGGATTGACGCTGCTGCTCGTTCTGGCCGCATGCCAGGGCAACAACGCCCCCGGCGGCGGCTCTACCTCGGGCAGCGGCGCTGGCGGCGGGAGCAAGGGCACCGTCAAGATCGGCGTCGATCTACCACTGTCCGGCAACGAGGTGGCCAACGGCCAGCCGACGTTCAACGGGATCAAGCTCGCCGTCGATGAGGCCAACAAGAACGGTGGCGCGGGCGGCTACAAGATCGAGATCAACAAGCAGGACGACGCGGTGAACGGCGTCCACAACCCGGACCAGGGCGCGACGAACGCCAAGACGCTGGTGGCGGACCCGGCGGTGGTTGGCATGGTCGGTCCGTTCAACTCGAACGTTGCCCGATCGATCATACCGGTCACGAACGAGGCCGGGCTTGCAGAGTGCAGCCCGTCCAACACGGCCGTCGACCTGACGAAGACCGGCTCAGACAAGCTGCGTCCGCAGAATCCGGACAAGCGCAACTACTTCCGCCTGGCCGCTCCTGACGATATCCAGGGCCCGGCCATGGCAGCCTTCGACTACAACGACCTCGGCAAGAAGAACGCCTACATCCTCGACGACACCGAGGCGTTCGGCAAGGGCGTCGCGGACGAGTTCCAGAAGGCGTTCGTCAAGCTCGGCGGCAAGGTCGCCAAGCGTGACGGGCAGAAGTACTCCGCCTCGGTCGACTACACATCGCTCTTCAATTCGGTGAAGTCGCTGAACCCCGACGTGGTGTACTTCGGCGGCACCCAGGTCACCGGCGGCGGCCTGGCGCGCAAGCAGATGGTCCAGGCCGGCATGGGGGCCATCCCCTTCACCGGGCCGGATGGCATCGCCGACCTGGGGACCGGCGGCTCCCAGGGCGCGTTCATCACCCTGGCCGGCGTCGACAACTCGCATGACGTGTACGGCACCGTCGCCGGCGTCCACGACCTGCCGAGCGGCAGCGACTTCTCGAGCCGCTACAAGGCGGCGTTCCAGAATGATCCGGGCGCCTACAGCGCGATCGCATATGCATGCACCCAGGTGCTGCTGAAGGCGATCTCCGATTCGGCGGCCTCGGCCAGCGACATGAAGAGCCTGAGAGAGGCAGTTCGCGCCTACGTCTTCGATGCCTCGAAGACGTACGACACGGCGCTCGGGAAGATCAGCTTCACGAGCACCGGCGACATCAAGCAGGCCTTCATCTCGTTCTACAAGGTCGATCCGAGCCTCAACGGGGGCAAGGGCGGCTGGACGTTCGTGAAGCAGCAGGCGTTCGAAGGCGGGCAGTGACCCGCTGAACCGACGGGCGGCCGGGAAGCGTTTCCGGCCGCCCTTTCTTTTCCGTTCCGGCTCCGCCGGGCAACCTGGAGCTCGCGAGGTCGCGTGTGACGTTCCGCATCCTCAGGTTGGCGCTCATCGCAGCCGGTGCGCTCGTCATCAGCTGGTTGCTGATGATCGGCTTGACGTGGCTCGGCACGCGGAGCGAGTCGTTCAGCAACGTCGTCGCGACCGGAACAGCCCAATACTTCAGTGCGCTGACCATCGGCGCGATCTACGCGCTGATCGCCCTCGGCTACACGATGGTCTACGGGATCATCGAGCTCATCAACTTCGCCCACGGCGACGTCTTCATGGTCGGCGCGTTCGTCGCCTACCTGATCTTCACCTCGCTCGGGTTCGGCGGCGCGATCAAGTCGATCCCGCTGCTGATCGGGATCCTGCTGCTGGGATTCTTGGTCACCATGGTGGTCCTCGGGGTCCTCGGCGCCGCCATCGAGCGCTTCGCGTACCGGCCGCTGCGGAATGCGCCTCGCCTTGCGCCGCTGATCACGGCCATTGGCGTCAGCTTCATCCTCCAGAACGTCGTCCAGGTGCTGATCAGCAACTCGCCGGTACCGTCCCCGCAGCTCGTGAGCCTGGAGTACCGATTCACCCTTCTGGGCGCATCGGTGCCCCTGCTGAACCTGTTGATCTTCCTGGTCGCCGTGGTGCTGATGATCGCACTGCAGGTGTTCGTTGGCGGCACGCGCCTCGGGCGCGCAATGCGCTCGACCGCCCAGGACCGTGAAGCGGCGCAGCTGATGGGGGTCAACATCAATGCCACCATCGCCATCACCTTCTTCATCGGCTCGGCGCTCGCCGGCGCCGCGGGCCTGATCTACGGTCTCTACAAGGGCAACATCGTCTTCAACCTTGGCTTCGACGCCGGCCTGAAGGCGTTCACCGCGGCAGTCCTGGGGGGGATCGGCAACACGGTCGGCGCTGCCCTCGGTGGCTTCGCCATCGGCTTCATCGAGGTCGCGGCGGTGACGACCGGCCTGTCACGCTGGCAGGAGGCGCTGGTCTTCAGCGTCCTGATCCTGGTGCTCGTCTTCCGGCCCGCGGGCATCCTCGGCCAGCAGATCGGAGAGCGAGCATGACCCGGCAGCGCGGAACGGTCGAGGACAGCGAGACGGGCGCGACCGCGCTGGGCAGCACCGACCGGCTCTTCGACTTCTTCGGCCGGCACCGCTCCGTCGCGATCATGGCCGCCATGCTGCTGGTCGCCATCGCGCTGCCGCTCATCGTCCTGGCGCCGCCATTCTCCGGCTTCAACACCCAGGGCGTCTGGATCGACAACTTCAACGGTGCCGGCATCTACGTCCTGCTGGCGCTGGGGCTGAACGTGGTGGTCGGACTCGCCGGCCTGCTCGACCTCGGCTATGCCGCCTTCTTCGCCATCGGCGCCTACACCTACGGGCTGCTGGCCTCGTCGTTCTACGGCATCCACGTGCCGTTCTGGCCGATGCTGATCGTCGGCGCCTTGGTGGCCGCCCTGTTCGGGATCGCGCTCGGCGCGCCGACGCTCCGGCTGCGCGGCGACTACCTGGCGATCGTGACGCTGGGCTTCGGCGAGATCGTGCCGGTGGTGTTCACCAACTCCGACGCGCTCACCAATGGCACCAACGGGATCAGCGGTGTGGATCGGCCCTCGCTTCCGGGAATCATCTTCGGGGCCAGCAACCCGGTCCCGTTCTACGTGACGATGGTGGTGATGCTGACCATCGTCCTGATCCTGCTCTACCGGCTGCAGGACTCGCGGCTCGGACGCGCCTGGATGGCAATCCGCGAGGATGAGCTGGCGGCGGCCAGCAGCGGCGTGAATACCATCACCACCAAGCTGCTGGCCTTCGCGCTGGGCGCGACGACATCGGGACTTGCCGGCGTGTTCGCCGCCTCCCGCCTCGTCTTCGTCAGCCCCGACCAGTTCGGGTTCACGGTCTCGTTCACGATCCTGGCGATGGTGGTCCTCGGCGGAATGGGCAACATCTGGGGCGTGGCCATCGGTGCCTTCGTGGTCTTCATCGTCCAGAGCGTGGTGCTCAAGCAGCTGACGAACTTCCTCCAGCCGCTCAACATCCCGTTCCTGAGCAGCATCGACTTCCTGCAGTACCAGTTCCTGCTGTTCGGCATCGCGCTGGTGGCGATGATGCTGCTGCGTCCCGAGGGCCTGTTCCCGAGCAGCCGGCGGCGGCGGGAGCTCCACACGGCGCAGGGCGACGATCTGAGCAGCCCGCAGGAGAGCGCGGAGCCCCTGACATGACCGCCACTGCGCAGGCCGCTCCGGCCGTGCCCGAGACGCCGGACGATGTCCTGATCGCACGCTCGATCACCAAACAGTTCGGCGGCCTCGTCGCGCTGCGCAACATCGAGTTCGTCATTCCTCGTCGGGCGATCGTGAGCCTGATCGGTCCGAACGGCGCGGGAAAGACGACGTTCTTCAACGTCATCGCCGGGCTGATCCCGCCGACCTCCGGATCGATCGAGCTGTCCGGGATGCGTCTCATCGCGCCGGCGCGCCGCGCCTGGCTGGAGCCGCTGCTCTGGTTCGCGCCCCCGCTCCTGGTGCTGCTGATCGGGATCCTCGTGTCGGGCGGCAACATCCAGCTGGTGGCGCTGTGGGGACTGCTGGCCCTGCTGCTCGCCACCTTGATCCTCCCGACGGCGATGGCGCGGCCGGCCTGGTACGAGAGCTTCATTCGTCGGTTGGGAATCTTCCGCAGCGCGCGACCCAACGACATCGTGCGCTCCGGGGTGGGACGCACCTTCCAGAACATCCGTCTCTTCCACAACATGACGGCGCTCGAGAACGTCCTGGTCGGCATGCACCTGAAGCTGCGGTCGACGCCGGTCGACGCCGTGCTCAGCACGCCGCGTCATCGGGCCGAGGAGGAGGAAGCACGGGTCCGTGCAGCCCGCTACCTGGAGCTGGCGGGGCTGCGCGGGCGAGACGATGAGCTGGCCCGGAACCTCCCGTATGGCGACCAGCGACGCCTCGAGATCGCTCGCGCGCTCGCCTGCGAGCCGGTCCTGCTCCTGCTCGACGAGCCGACCGCGGGGATGAATCCGCGCGAGACCGGCGAGATCACCGCGCTGATCGGGCGGCTCCGCACTGAGCTGGGCCTCACCGTGCTGCTCATCGAGCACGACATGCGGGTGGTGATGGGCATCAGCGACCGGATCACCGTGCTGGATCAGGGCGAGCGCATCGCGGAGGGCACCCCGGAGGAGATCCGGCGCAACCCCCGGGTCATCGAGGCGTACCTCGGGAAGCCGCCTTCATGACCGCCCAGCCAGCCGCGACCGACGACCTGCTGAGCATGGAGGCGGTGGACGCCTTCTACGGCCACATCCAGGCGCTGCGCAGCGTGACGATCAACGTGCGCCGCGGTGAGATCGTGACGCTCATCGGCTCGAACGGCGCCGGCAAGACGACCACGCTCAAGACGATCAGCGGACTGGTGCGCGCTCGGTCCGGGCGGGTGATGTTCGACGGAACGGATATCTCGCGCGTGGACGCGTACCGATTGGTGCCGCGCGGCCTGGGCCATGCGCCCGAGGGGCGGCGGATCTTCTCCCGGCTGAGCGTGTTCGAGAACCTGCAGATGGGCGGATTCACACGCAAGCGGTCGGAGGTCAACGAGGACCTCGCACGCGTCTTCCAGCTCTTCCCCAGGCTCGCCGAACGCCGCGCACAGCGTGGCGGCAGCCTTTCCGGCGGGGAGCAGCAGATGCTCGCCATCGGCCGGGCACTGATGTCTCGGCCCAAGCTGCTGCTCCTCGACGAGCCGTCCCTGGGGCTGTCACCGATCCTCGTCCAGCAGATCTTCTCGATCATCCAGGAGATCAACCGCCAGGGCACCACCATCCTGCTGGTCGAGCAGAACGCGCTCCAGGCACTGAACGTCGCCCAACGCGGATACGTCCTGCAGACCGGGCGGATCATCCTCGCGGAGAGCGCCGCAGACCTCGCGGCCAATCCGCAGGTCCGCCAGGCATACCTCGGCGAGATCTGAGGTTCTGGCTCGACCGATGTCTGGCGTACCAAACGGCCCTTCGCGACCTCCCCGGCCGCCGCGCTCCTATCGGCCCGACCTGCGCCCGATCCTCATCCTCGCCGCGCTGCTGGTGGTGGTGATCATCGGCTGGCTGTTCATCAGCCCACTCGTCCTGCCCCCGGCAAGGTAACTCGCCGCAGGACCGCTGCGGCGAGCCGTCACACCGGGTGGCGGGCGCCGAATCCGCTCCCCGCGCCGTACAGCAACAGCGCCACGCCGACACCCGCCACCGCCAGTCCCGGCGAGTGCTGCGGCCATGGCAGGAAGCCAACCGACCACAGCTCCCAGGCGCGATAGCCGAGCGCGGCGCCGGCGAGCACCCCGAGCGCGACGTACACAATCGGGGCGTCCAGCACGAATCCCCAGCGTCCCCGCATGTAGCCGATGTCGAGGAGCACGAGCGCCACCACCGCTGCGCCGAAGATGACCAACCCCGGCCCCTGGAGGCCGATCCCGGCGGTGGAGGGAAGCGGCACGCCGCCGACGCGGTCGCCGCCCGCCTGCCACCACGGCAGGAAGCCGGCGACGATCATCAGCAGGCTGCCAAGCAGGATCAGGAATCGGAAGCGGCGTCCCCCGCTCGACATCGGTCAGCCCTCGGGCGGTCCGCCGGCGTAGACAGCAGGGCGAAGGACGCCGACGTACGGCAGGTTTCGGAACCGCTCGTCGAAGTCCAGGCCATAGCCGACCACGAACCGATCCGGAATCGTGAAGCCCCGATAGGCGATCTCGATCTCGGCCAGGCGGCGCGCCGGCTTGTCGAGCAGGCAGCAGACGGTGATCGACGCGGGGCTCTTGTCGTGGAGATAGCGGAGCAGGTAGTTCAGCGTCAGTCCGGTATCGATGATGTCCTCGACGACGATCACGTGGCGACCCTCGATCGAGCTCGACAGATCCTTGATGATCCGCACCTGACCGCTCGACTCGGTACCCGCGCCGTAGCTGCTGACCTCCATCAGGTCGACGCTGAGCGGGACATCGATCGATCGCATCAGGTCGGCGAGGAATACGATCGATCCCTTCAGGACGCTGACCAGCACCGGGTCGCGACCGTCGAAATCAGCGGAGAGCTGGCGGCCCAGTTCCGCGACCCGGGCCTGGAGCTGCTCGTGGCTGAGCAGGATCTCCTCCACATCGTCATGAACCGACCGAGTGCCGAGGCCGGTCACGAGGCCGCACCGAGCTCGGAGGTGTCGAGCTCACGGCTGGCGACGCTGGCCCCCTCCGCCAGGAACGACAGGCGCCCGTATTTGAACATCAGGGCCTTGAAATCACGCGCGTAGAAGAGCTTCACCCGGATCTCCGGATAGAGGAGGCGGAGATGGCGGAGCTTGCGGTTCTTCTTGCGGACCAGCGACTGCTTCAGGGTCGTCAGCTCCACGTAGAGACCGATCTCCGGCAGGTAGAAGTCGGGCGCGAAACACTCGACGACCGCGCCGCTGGCGTTCCAGGAGATGGGGAAGGTGTCGGGTTCGTATCGCCATTGGATCCGGTAGTAGTCGAGGATCCTCGCCAGCTCCGCTTCGCTCTCGTGCGCGAAGCGCGGCTGCGCGCCGTCGATCAGCGTCGCCGCCACTGGTCCCCGATCGTAGCCGCCCGGCGGCCCGGATTCGCCATCGGATCGGAGTATATCGGGCGCACTTGTCCACAATCCGGGCTGCGCGGCGGTCGTTCGTGGATAAGTCCGTTGCCGATCCGAGTGGCGGCTGGGACACTGACGTCCTGCTTCCACCGGTCGCCGAGTACGGTAACCGGCGGGGCTGCGGGGCCGATGCGAGAGCCGGCCGCGACACCGCACCTCGTCGGGAAGACTGAAAGGCGTCCGCGGGGAGCATCTTGTTTGTCCGATGAACTGGAGCCGACCGAGATCGCTCGGTCGGCCCGTGCGAGGCTCGAGCTCCTGCTGGTCGACCATCCTGAGCTCGCTCAGCGCATGGATCCGATGCACCTCGAGCGCCTGGAGCGGTTCGTCGTGCTGCTGCTGGAGGCGAACCGGCGGCTCAACCTGACTCGCGTCGTCGGAGCTGCCGACGTCGCGCGCCTCCATCTCCTCGATGCGCTGATTGCGCTGCCACTCCTCGGGCGCCTGGAGCCCCGGTCCGTGGTCGACATCGGATCCGGTGGCGGGCTGCCCGCCATTCCGCTGGCGATCACGCTTCCGCGGGTGCACTGGGCGCTCGTCGAGTCGGTCGGGAAGAAGGCCGTGATGCTCACCGAGTTCGCGCGGGAGCTGGAGCTGCAAAACGTCACGGTCATCAGCCAGCGCGCGGAGCTGCTGGGTCGCGACGCTGGCCACCGCGAGCACTACGACCTGGCCACCGCTCGCGCCTGCGCCCCGCTGCCCGTCCTGGTCGAGCTCGCGCTGCCGCTCGTCCGCCCCGGCGGAACGCTCGTCGCCTGGAAGGGGCCGCTCACCGCGGCGAGCGATGAGCTGACGGGCGGCCGCGTCGCGGCCGAGCAGCTGGGCGCCGACCGCATCAGCCTCGAGGAGACGGGCTCGGCGTCCCTCGGCGGCCATCGATTCGTGTTGGTCTCCAAGGCCGCCGTCACGCCGCCGAGGTTTCCCCGTCGGCCGGGCGAGGCATCCCGCCGTCCGCTCGGCTGAGCGACCATGGCGGCCGAAGCGCTGCCGTTGCCGGCCGCATCGGTATACTCGGCACCCGCATGCGGTTCGCGGTCCTCTCCGACATCCACAGCAACCTCTCCGCGCTGGAGGCTGTCTGGGACGACCTGCCGCAGATCGATGAGCTGTGGGTGCTGGGCGATATCGTTGGCTACGGGCCGCAACCGAACGAGGTGATCGCCGCGCTGCAGCAGATGGGCGCCCGAAGCGTGATGGGCAACCATGACGGCGCCGCCATCGGCACCGTCGACCCGGGCGACTTCAACCCGGACGCGGCCAAGGCAATCGCCTGGACGGCCGGAATCCTCGACGGCAACGCGCGCACCTACCTGGCCGCCCTGCCCGAGGTGCGCCGCGAGCAGGCCGTGACCGCGGTCCACGGATCGCCGCGCGACCCGATCTGGGAGTACATCACCTCCACCTCGGTGGCGACCGCCAACCTCGCGGCATTCGACACCGCGGTTTGCCTGTTTGGGCACACCCACGTTCCAATCGTCTTCCAGGCGACCGACGGCCAGGTGACCGCGGCGACGGCCCGCCCCGGTGAGAAGGTGGGACTCGTCGGGCGGTCGCTCGTCAACCCGGGGAGCGTGGGCCAGCCGCGCGACGGCGACCCGACCGCCTCCTACCTGGTCCTTGATGGCGAGACGGCGACCGCCGAGTTCCGTCGCGTGCGCTACGACATCGAGCGGACTCAGCGCGCGATGCGCGCTGCTGGCCTTCCGACGCGCCTGGCTGAGCGCCTGGCGTACGGGCGCTGAACCGTGGACCGCCCATGATCTTCCGGCGAGCCGAGAAGCGTCCCCCACTCCTCACCTTCGAACGAATCCTGATCCCGATGAACGGCAGCGAGGCGGACGATTCTTCGCTTCGCCTGGCGGCGGTGCTGATCGCCAGCCAGCACGCGCCGCGGGCCGTCGCCATCCACCTGCTGCACGTCATCGAGGTCCCCTTCGACCGCCAGCTCGACGACGAGGAGCCGCGGGCGATCGCCTTTGCCGATGAGATCCTCGGGCGGGCCGAGGATTTCCTCACCGGGCTGGAGATCGCGGCCGAGACCGAGGTGGTCCAGGCGCGTGCCGCCGGACCCGCGATCGTGGACGACGCCGTCGAGCAGCGCGCCGACGTGATCATCATGGGACTACGCTATAAGAAGCGCTTCGGCGGCAGCTGGGACGCGGGTCGAACCGTTCCGTACGTGATGCGGAACTCAACCGCGCCGGTCTGGTGCCTGCGCGTCGCGACGGAGGATCTGGCTCAGACGCCATGAGGGTTGTGATCATCGGCTGCGGACGCGTCGGCGCCCAGGCAGCCGCCGAACTCGACGGGCACGGCGAGCACGTGACCGTCATCGACACGGATCCGCGCGCCTTCAACCGGCTCCCCGCCGCATTCGGCGGCGTGACCGTTCGCGGCAGCGGGACCGATGAGGATGTGCTGCGCAGCGCGGGCGCCGAGCTGGCAGACGTGCTGATGGCCCTCACCCAGGGCGACAACCGCAACGCGCTGGCCGCGCAGCTGGGCAAGCACAGCTTTGGTCTTCCGCGCGTGATCGCAAAGATCAACGACCCGCTGCGCGCCGAGGCCTACCGGTCGCTGGGCCTGGAGACGATGTGCCGTACCACGATCCTCTCGCGGGCGCTGGTCACTGCGGCCCTGGAGGGCGCGGAGGCAACCCAGGGGGAGGTCTCGCCGCCCACCGCCGAGCCGCTTCGTGGCGCGCCGCCCCCCGGCTCGCGCGCGCACGACCAGGCTGCAGCGTCCAGCACCAGCTCGCCGGCGAGTGCGGCCGCCGAGGAAGAGCGGGGCTGATGTACGTCGTCGTCGTCGGCGGCGGAAACGTCGGCTACTACCTCACCAAGGAGCTGCTCGCCGCTGGCCACGAGGTGGTGGTGATCGAGAAGGATCCCTCCCGCGCGCGGCTGATCGCCGACGAGCTGGGCAGCATCGTGGTCACCAACGACGGCTGCGAGGGGCGCTACCAGGCAGAGGCCGGGATGGGCCGCGCCGATGTCGTGGCAGCCGTCACCGGTGACGACGAGGACAACCTGGTCGCCTGCCAGGTGGCGAAGATGCGCTTCAACGTTCCGCGCTCCATTGCGCGCGTGAACAACCCGAAGAACGAGCGCCTCTTCCGCAAGCTCTCGATCGATGAGACGGTGAGCCCGACGCGCGCGATCCTTGGCGTCATCGAGCACGAGATCCCGGTCCACGACCTGCTGCACCTGGCCGAGCTCGGCGGCGGCGAGGTGCAGATCGTGGAGGCGCAGCTCAGCGCGGGGGCGCCGGTCGTGGGTCGCGAGGTACGCGAGCTCGAGCTGGCTGAGGGCGACACGATCGCCATGGTGGTCCGCGGGCATCGGGCGGTCGCACCGCGGCCGGAGACGCGGCTGCAGATCGGCGACAAGCTCCTGCTGATCACCTCCGCCGACCGCGAGGCGGAGCTGCGCAACCTGCTCATCGGCGAGTGACGCCGCCGGCGCGGCACGCGCCGCGGATCACGCCAGGCGCCGCGCTCCGCTGGTCGCTGGTGGCGTGGGGCCTGGGGCATCTGCTCCTTGGTCAGCGCCGGTCGGCGGCAGCTCTGTTCGCAGCCGAGGTGATCGGACTCGTAACCGTGGCGGGCGCGACGGTCGCCTTCTCCGATACGACCTGGTATCTGCTCTCGTTCGTTCTGGGATGCGCGTTCATCGGCGCCTGGGTGGCGGAGGCGACGTGGGCGTACCGGACCGCGCAGCGGATGCACGGCGCCGTCGCCCCCGCCGCGCCCCGGTCGCCAGCGGCGGCCATCACCTGGCTGGCGCTCCCCCTCCTGGCGTGGGGCACCGGCTTCTGGCTCTTCGCCGGACAGGGCTCGTCGGCCGCGGCGGTGCTGGATCGTTTTCTCACGCGTTGGCCCTCGGCGGGCGCTTCGGCCGGCTGGGGCACCGACCTCTCGACCCAGCCCGATCAGCTGCGGGGCACCGCCCTGGCGGCCCTCGACCGGCTGCGCGTCCTGTGCGACGCGAAGCAGCTCAGCTCCGACTGCGGCGCGGGGGGTCCGAACCTGCTCCGCGCGGTGCGCATCCGGATCGCCGATGACCGGGACGACACGGCAACCGCGGTCGCCGAGGCGGTCCGCTACGTGCGCCGCCCGTCGCTGTTCTTCGGCATGGTCGCCGGCACCGAGATCGTCCCGGTTGCGGACGAGACGGTGCTGACCCTGAGGCTCTCCGCCCAGCCCGCGCTGCTCGGCGCGCGACGCTGGACGATCGTCAGCGCCAGCGCCGGCTGACAATTCCGGCGGTTCGGCTGCAAGGCTCTTGACAGCGTCGTTGTCAGGGATTATGGTCGTTGCACGTTCCTACTCACGCAGAGGAGGTGCAGAACCCAATGCCAAACATCACCCGTTTTGACCCGCTCGGCGAGATGGTCACCCTGCGCCAGGCAATGGATCGGCTGTTCGAGGACTCGTTCGTCAATCCGCTGACCTGGCGCACGGTGAACGGCACCCAGCTCACCCCGCCCGTCGACGTCCACCAGACCGAGGACGAGATCGTGGTCAGCGCCGCGCTCCCCGGTGCAAAGCCCGAGGAGGTGGAGATCACCGTCACCGGCCAGACGCTGCTCATTCGCGGCGAGATGAAGGCCGACGAGACCATCGACCGCGAGAAGTACGTGTACCGCGAGCGCCGCTACGGCAGCTTCGCCCGGCAGCTCGAGCTTCCGGTGCGAATCCAGGGCGAGAAGGCCGCGGCAAGCTTCAGCGATGGCGTTCTGACCGTCCGGATCCCCAAGGCCGAGGAGGTCAAACCTCGGCAGATCCGGGTCAGCGCCGGCACCAGCCACAATGGATCGGAGTCCGCGTGAGCGTCGCGCTCCGCGGATCGTCCCGGAATCGCGTCTTCCCGCCGGCCGCAGCAGTGCGGCCGGACGGGGAGCGGTCCGCGAGCTCCAAGCAACTCGCGGTGGGATGAGGTCTGGATTGGACCTCGAGCGCCCGCGATACATCATCAGCATCGCCGCTGAGTTGGCCAGCGTTCATCCGCGCACGCTGCGGATCTACGAAGAGGAGGGTCTCCTCTGTCCCCACAGGCGCAACAATCTCCGACTCTACTCGGAGGCGGACATCCGGCGGGTGCGTGTCATCCGCTTTCTCACCCGTCGCCAGGGGGTCAACCTGGCGGGCGTCAAGGTCATCCTTCAGCTCGAGGCGCTCGGCAAGATCCGCGTCTACGACCTGTTCGATGGGACTGATGTCGAACAATTCGTCGAAGGCGTCGAAGGCGACGGCGAGCCGCAGCTCGTGAGCGACCGCGACCGAAGGAGCAGGTAACCAGTGGAACCCCGAACCCCGAACCCCGATGTCACACCCGACATCGATCCAATCCAGGTGCTGCCCTTGGTCGCGCTGCGGGATACCGTCATCTTCCCGGAGATGATCGTGCCGCTCCAGGTCGGCCGCGAGCGCAGCGTCAAGGCGCTCGACCGCGCCGTCCGCGCTTCGCAGCCGGTGGCGCTGGTCACCCAACGCAACTCCGAGACCGAGGAGGTCGGCTCCATCGATGAGCTCTACCCGATCGGTACGCTCGCCAAGATCGCCCAGGTGATCCGGCTGCAGGACGGGACCGTGCGCGCCATCGTTCAGGGCCAGCGCCGCATCCGCGTCCTCGATCTGGTGCAGACCGAGCCGCACCTCGAGGCGAGGGTCGAAACTGCCGAGGACGAGGAGACCAAGACCCTCGAGGTCGAGGCGCTGATGGCCTCCGTCCAGGCGCAGATCGAGCAGTACGTCACCGCCGGCGCCTCCGTGCCGCCGGAGGTGGCCGTTGCGGCCCGCAACATCAGCGAGGGCGGCCTGCTCGCCGATATGGTGGCCTACAGCCCGGACATGAGTACCGAGCTGCGCCAGCAGCTGCTCGAGACCATGAACGTGCCGGAGCGGCTTCGGCTGGTGAGCCAATTCCTCGCCAAGCAGATCGAGGTTCTCGAGCTCAAGGGCCGGATCCAGTCCGAGGTCCGCTCGGAGATGGACAAGACCCAGCGCGAGTACATCCTCCGCGAGCAGATGAAGGCCATCCAGAAGGAGCTCGGCGAGGACGACCCCGCCATCGCCGAGGCGACGGAGCTGCGCGAGCGTGTCGAGAAGTCGGCCATGCCCGACGAGGTCAAGGAGAAGGCGCTCAAGGAGGTCGATCGCCTCAGCCGGATCCCGAGCGCTTCCCCGGAGCAGGGGGTGGTCCGCACCTACGTGGACACACTCGTCAGCCTGCCGTGGGGGACCTATACCGATGACGCCCTCGATCTCGACGACGCCGAGCGCGTGCTCAACGAGGACCACTACGGCCTCGAGAAGCCCAAGGAGCGGATCGTCGAGTACATGGCGGTCCGCAAGCTGGCCGAAAAGATTCGCAGCCCGATCCTGCTCTTCGTCGGCCCTCCGGGCGTGGGCAAGACCAGCCTCGGCAAGAGCATCGCGCGGGCGATGGGACGGAAGTTCGTCCGCATCAGCCTGGGCGGTATCCACGACGAGGCCGAGATCCGTGGCCATCGGCGCACCTACATCGGTGCCCTGCCCGGTCGCGTGATCCAGAGCATCAAGACCGCCGGCAGCAGCAACCCGGTGTTCATGCTCGACGAGATCGACAAGGTCGGCATGGACTTCCGAGGCGACCCGAGCTCGGCCCTGCTGGAAGTGCTCGACCCGGAGCAGAACAACACCTTCCAGGACAACTACCTCGAGGTGCCATTCGACCTGAGCAAGGTGCTGTTCATCGCCACCGCCAACATGCTCGACACCATCCCGGCGGCGCTCCGCGACCGGATGGAGGTTATCCAGCTGCCCGGCTACACGCAGCTCGAGAAGCTGCGCATCGCGCAGCGCTACCTGGTACCCAAGCAGCTCGAGAACCATGGGCTCACCGCGGAGCAGCTCGACCTGCAGGAGGCGGCCCTGGTGCGAATGATCCAGGCCTTCACCAAGGAGGCGGGCGTCCGCAACATGGAGCGCGAGATTGCCAACGTGGCGCGCAAGGTGGCCCGCCGCGTGGCGCGCGACGCCACGACCAAGGTCGTGGTGCAGCCGGATGAGCTGGAGGAATACCTCGGACCGGCGCGCTTCGAATACGGCGAGCTGGACGCAGAGGACCAGATCGGGATGGCGACCGGCCTGGTGGTCTCTGACGCAGGCGGCGACATCGTCCAGATCGAGACGACCAAGATGGACGGCAAGGACGACTTCATCCTCACCGGCCAGCTCGGCGACGTCATGAAGGAATCGGCGCGCGCCGCGCTGAGCTACGTGCGATCGCGGAGTCGCGAGCTGTCGATCGATCCCTCGGTGTTCGAGAAGCAGACGATCCACATCCATGTGCCGGCCGGGGCGACTCCCAAGGACGGGCCGTCGGCCGGGGTCACGATGGCCACCGCGGTGGCCAGCCTGCTGGGCGGCAAGCCGGTGCGCCGCGACCTGGCGATGACCGGCGAGATCACGCTGCGCGGCCGGGTGCTGCCGATCGGTGGGCTGAAGAGCAAGCTGCTCGCGGCGCACCTGGCCGGGGTGAAGACCGTGCTGATCCCGAGCCGCAATGAGAAGGACCTGGTGGACGTCCCCGATGACATCCGCCAGCAGCTTCGGATCGTCCCGGTCGAGACCATGGACCAGGTGCTGGCCGAGGCGCTGATCGCTGCACCCCGGCCGGCCGGGCGGCTCAAGGCGGAGCGCGCCGCACGCCAGCAGAATGTCGTGCGCCGTCCCGCGCGGCGTCAGCGTCCCGAGCGGAAGCCGCCGATCGCCGCCACTCCCGAGCCGAAGGTCGACCAGCCGCAGGCGGGCATGGCGTAGGCGACGGAGCGAGCGGTCGGGATGGATTACAAGGACTACTACCAGATCCTTGGCGTAGCCAAGACGGCGTCGCAGGCGGAGATCAAGAAGGCCTACCGCCGGCTGGCACGCGATCTCCATCCCGACCGCAATCCGGGCAACGCGGAGGCGGAGCGCCGGTTCAAGGACGCCAACGAGGCGCACGCGGTCCTCTCCGATCCCGAGAAACGGAAGCGCTACGACACGCTTGGCGCAAACTGGCAGGCGTACCAGCAGGCGGGCGACGGAGGACAGGCTGACTGGGCCTCGGCCTTCGGCGCCGGCAATGGGTCGTTCACCTACCGACGGATGAGGCCGGAGGATCTCGGGGGGTTCAGCGACTTCTTCCGCGCCTTCTTCAGTGAGGGAGCCGGCGCGGCGCGGTTCGGCCGCCAGTCTGCGGGACAGCAGCCGGAATACGAGACCCTGTACGACTTCGGTGACCTTTCCGGAGGCGGCATCGCCCGGGCCGCTCCAACGGCGCAGGCGGAGGCGGAGATCTCGCTGGAGGAGGTCGCGCGTGGCGCGGAGCGGATCGTGGACGTCGGTGGGCGTCGGCTGCAGGTCACGATCCCGGCCGGCGTGGCCGATGGCGCCCGCATCCGGCTCGCCGGCGGCGGAGTCCGAGGCGACGCGGCGGCCGCCGGCGACCTGTACGTCACCGTTCGGGTTCGGCCCGACCCCAGATTCGAGCGGCGTGGCGCGGATCTCGTCACGGAGGTCCCGGTGACGCTGTCGGAGGCGGTGCTCGGCGCGGAAGTGACGGTCCCCACGCCGCTTGGCTCCGTCCGCCTTCGGATCCGCCCCCAGACCCAGCCGGGCCAGGAGATTCGCGTCCCCGGACGAGGGCTCCCGCGTCGCGGTCGTGCCGCAGAGAAGGGTGACCTGCACGTGCGGGTGCGCGTCGAGCTCCCGGCCCTCGACGAGCAGGCGCGCGCGGACTTCGAGCGCTTCGCCAAGGAGCACCCCCAGCCGGGCCCGCGCGGCCCGCGCTCCTCAGCCAAGGCGCACTGAGCGATGCGGATCGAGCGCTTCACCCAGAAGGCGCAGGAGGCGATCCTCGCCGCGCAGCAGCTGGCCGAGAGCGAGGGCCATCCTCAGCTCGAGGCGCTGCACGTGTTGTCCGCCCTCCTCGCCCAATCCGATGGGGTGGTGCCGGCCATCCTGCAGCACCTCGGACGCGACCCGGGGGCCCTCGCCCAGCGCGTGCAGGCCGAGCTGGCGCAGCTGTCAAAGGTGCAGGGCGCCACCCAGCTCACCCTCTCCGAGGAGGCGCGCCGACTGCTCTCGGACTCGCACCCGGTCGCCGAGCGCATGCGGGACGAGTACGTCTCGACCGAGCATCTGCTGCTCGCGATGCTGGAGGACCAGCAGCGGAGCGCCGCGGCTCGCCTGTTGCTCGACAGCGGCATCGACCAGGCGTCCGTGCTTGACGCATTGACCCAGATTCGAGGTTCACAGCGCGTGACCAGCCAGAACCCGGAAGACACGTACCAGGCCCTGGAAAAGTACGGCCGCGACCTGACCGATGCCGCCCGTCGAGGCGTCCTCGATCCGGTCATCGGCCGCGACGAGGAGATCCGCCG
>QHBO01000034.1 GCA_003243965.1 Chloroflexota bacterium | reverse complement strand
GGCGCTCGCCAGCCGGCAGCACGTGGTGTTCTCGCTCGAGCAGCTGATCGGACTCGGCTGGACTGTCCGGGCGGTTCAGCAGCGGACCACGGCCGACCAGCTTCACCGCATTCATCGGGCCGTTTATTCCTTGGTACCTCGAACGATGCTTACTCGCGACGGCCGCTTCATGGCCGCGGTGCTCGCATGCGGGCCGGGCGCCGTGCTCTCGCACAGATCCGCCGCCGATCTGGTCGGGGTGCGGGGTGATGCCTCGAGCGGGATCGATGTGACCGTGCCGGTGCGATCCTCGCGGCGGCACGAGGGGATCCGCCTTCACCGCTCGGTCACGCTCGCCCCCGAAGACTGCACGATCGTCAACGGCATTCCGTGCACCACCGTCGCCCGGATGTTCCTGGACGTCGCCGAGGTCCTACGCCGCCGCCAGGTCGAGCGCGCGCTCGACCAGGCTGAGATCCTGGGGCTGTTCAACCTGTGGGCCATCCAGGGGCAACTCGAACGCAACCCGACCCGCCTCGGCGCCAAGAAACTGCGAGCAGCGCTCGATGCCCATCTCCCGGGCACCACCCCGACCTGGAGCGAGCTGGAGGAGCGGTTCCTAGCCTTGGTCCGGCGAGCGGCCCTGCCTGAGCCCGAGGTGAATGCCTGGATCGTGCTCGACGGCCGCGAGCCTGCGCTACGCGTGGACTTCGTCTGGCGAGCGCACCGCCTGGCTGTCGAGACCGACGGGCACGAGACCCACCGCACGCGCCTCGCGTTCGAACAGGATCGCCGTCGCGATCAGCGGCTGACGGTCGCCGGATGGCGCCCGCTGCGGGTGACCTGGCGGCAGCTCACACGTACTCCGGCGCAGGTGACCGAGACGCTGCTGGCCCTACTACGGCCTCCAGTCGGGTCAGGCTGACCAGCCGCTGACGGCGCCCGAGCGCTTGCGCGAGCTCCCAGGCGGCACGGCGGCGAAAGCACTTCATGCGCCCGCGGACGCCGCCGGACTCGAGCGCGAGCGAGGTCATCCGAACGCCGGCCAGTCCGCACGGCACGATCCACGAGAACGGCTCGAGGTCGTTATCGATGTTGACAGCGAACCCGTGTGTAGTCACTCCGCGCGCGAGGTGTACGCCGATCGAGGCGATCTTCCGGTCCTGCACCCACACACCGGTGTAGTCGGGACCGTCCTGCGGGCGAGCGTGAGCCTCGACGCCTTCTTCCGCGAGTGCGGCCACCAGAACGCGCTCGAGCAGCCGCACGTACGCGACCACATCGCCAACTCGGACGATCGGGTACCCCACGAGCTGTCCGGGTCCGTGATACGTGATCTTCCCGCCGCGGTCGGTTTCCACAAGATCGATCCCCTGGCCGCGGTACCAGCCCTCGCCCATCGGCAGCTCGCTCGGGCCGGCCCGTCGTCCCAGCGTGTAGACGGGCGGGTGCTCGAGCGTCAGGAGCACGTCCGGCAGCTGGTCGCCCTGCCGAGCGGCACGGACGCGCTCCTGTAGCGCGAGCGCCTCGCGGTACTCGACGCTGCCCAGATGGCAGACCCACAGCTCCGAACGATCGGCTGCCACTTACCCCGCTGCGAGCCCTTCGAGGTTTCGCTTGACCGTCGCCAGGAACTGGGCCGCCTGGACGCCGTCGAGCGCCCGGTGATCCCAGCTCAGCCCAACGATGGTCATCGGCCGGATCGCAATCGAATCGTTCCCCTCCGGATCCGTAAGCACGACCGCCTGTTTCTTGATCGCCTCCAGATCGAGGATCGCCACCTGCGGCTGGTTGATGATC
>QHBO01000033.1 GCA_003243965.1 Chloroflexota bacterium | reverse complement strand
ACGCCGGGAACATGATCAAGCCGATGCTGGCGCGCGGCGAGTTGCGACTGGTCGGGGCGACGACGCTCACGGAGTACCGCAAGTACATCGAGAAGGACGCCGCCCTCGAGCGGCGCTTCCAGCCGGTCATGGTCGAAGAGCCGACCGTCGATGAGGCGATCGACATCCTGTTCGGCATCCGCTCCCGATACGAGGAGCATCACCGGGTCACCATCAACGACGACGCGGTTCGAGCGGCGGTGGACCTGAGCGTCCGCTACGTCGCTGATCGAGCCCTGCCCGACAAGGCGATAGACCTCATCGACGAGGCCGGGTCGCGCGTCCGCCTCCGCAAGGCGTCGGCGCCGCCGGCCATCAAGGAGGCGCAGCACGCGCTGGAGGAGATCACCCGCCAGAAGGATGAGGCGATTGCCGGGCAGGACTACGAGGCAGCCGCCCGCCTCCGTGACGAGGAGGCGCAGGCCAAGGAGCACGTCGACCAGCTGCGCGCCGCCTGGCAGGAAGAGGTCGCCAAGGACGTCCCGGTGGTGACCGACGAGGACATCGCGCAGGTCGTCTCCATGTGGACCGGCATCCCGGTGATCCGCATCAGCCAGGAAGAGTCGGAGCGGCTGCTGCACATGGAGGATGCGCTGCACAAGCGCCTCATCGGGCAGCAGGAGGCGATCGGGACCATCAGCAAGGCGGTCCGAAGGGCGCGTGCCGGGCTCAAGGATCCCAAGCGGCCCATCGGCTCCTTCATCTTCATGGGGCCCACCGGGGTCGGCAAGACGGAGCTCGCCAAGGCGCTCGCCGAGTTCATGTTCGGCAGCGAGGACGCCCTGGTGAAGATCGACATGAGCGAGTTCATGGAGCGGCACAACGTGTCCCGGCTGGTGGGTGCGCCTCCTGGATACGTCGGCTACGACGAGGGCGGGCAGCTGACCGAGGCGGTCCGGCGCAAGAGCTACAGCGTCGTCCTGCTCGACGAGATCGAGAAGGCCCACCCGGAGGTCTTCAACATCCTCCTCCAGATCCTGGAGGACGGGCACCTGACCGACGCCAAGGGACGCAGGGTGGACTTCCGGAACACGATCATCATCATGACCAGCAACATCGGCGCTCACGCGCTGCAGCGCGACGCCTCGATCGGCTTCCGGGCCGGCGGGAGCGCGGAGACCCAGGCGCTGGCCGAGTACGAGCGGATGAAGGACAAGGTTCTCGCGGAGCTGAAGAACGTGTTCCGCCCAGAGTTCCTGAACCGGATCGATGCGACCGTCGTCTTCCGGCAGCTGACCCGCGAGGAGATCCGCGAGATCGTGGACCTGCTGCTCGGCCGCGTGAAGGCACAGCTGGCCGGACAGCAGATGGAACTGATCGTGACCGATGCCGCTAAGGACGCGATCATCGCCAAGGGCTACGACCAGGCCTACGGCGCCCGCCCGCTGCGCCGGGAGATCCAGAACCAGATCGAGGACCAGCTCGCCGAGCAAATGCTGATGGCGGCCTTCAATCCGGGAGACGTGGTGGAGGTCGACGCGGACCCCGATGGGACCCTGGTCATCCGCCGCACTTCGCAGCGGGAGACGGTGAAGGCCGGCTGACCGGCGATACGCCGGCGATAGGCCGGCGATAGGCCGGCACATGGGATCATTTGGCGGGGCTCTGGCGGCCCCGCCGCTCTCGTTGCTCGTTGGCCCGCCTCTCGTCCTGCAGGAGTCCCGCTCAGGTGCCCACCCGCTCTGTCTACGTCTGCCAGCACTGCGGCGCCGAGTCGCCCAAGTGGGCCGGCCAGTGCCCGGGCTGCAGCGCATGGAACACGCTCGTCGAGACGGTCATCGCGCGCGGGCCGGGCGCACGGGCGGCGGGCCGGCGGCAGCGCAGCGAGACACCCAGCGCGATGGCAGTCGAGCAGATCTCTTCGGTGAGCAGCGCGGAGGCGCGGCGACTGGCGATCGGGATCGGAGAGGTGGACCGGGTCCTCGGCGGCGGCCTGGTGCCGGGCTCGATCATCCTGATCGGCGGCGACCCGGGTATCGGCAAGTCGACGCTCCTGCTCCAGGTCGCAGCGCGCCTGGCGAGCGCTGGTGAGCCGGTCCTGTACATCACCGGCGAGGAGTCCGCGGCGCAGGTTCGCGGCCGCGCGGAGCGCGTCGACGCCGTGGTCGATGGGCTTGGCCTGCTCGCCACCACGGAGCTGGAGGTGGCGCTGGCCAACATCGAGGAGATGGCACCCGCGCTGGCGGTCGTCGACTCGGTGCAAACCCTGGGAAGCGCCGAGCTGAGCGGCCCGGCCGGCAGCGTCGGGCAGGTCCGCGAGGTCGCGGCGCGTCTGGCCGAGGTGGCAAAGCGCGGACGGACCTGCATCGCGCTGGTGGGACACGTCACCAAGGAAGGGACGGTCGCCGGACCACGGACCCTAGAGCACCTGGTCGATGCGGTGATCTACGTCGAGGGCGAGCGCATGGGCGCAACCCGTCTGCTGCGCTCGGCAAAGAATCGCTTCGGCTCGACCGATGAGGTCGGCGTGCTCGAGATGCGCGGCGACGGACTGGTCGAGGTCAGTGACGCCTCGCGCTTCTTCATCGAGTCGGAGCAGCCGCCCTCCGCCGGCAGCGCGGTCACCATTGCCCTGGAGGGGACGCGACCCCTGGCCGTCGAGATCCAGGCACTGGTGGCGCCCGCCGGCTACGGCTCACCGCGACGCGCCACGACCGGGATCGACGTCAACCGGGTGCTGATGCTGGTCGCCGTGCTCGCCCGGCATGCGGGCATCACCCTGACCGGGCACGATGTGTACGTCAACGTGGCCGGCGGCCTGCGGATCGAGGAGCCGGCCGCGGACCTTGCCATCGCCGTGGCCCTCGCCTCCTCGCTGCGCGAACGGCCGGTGGTGGCAGGCAGCGTGGTCGCCGGCGAGCTTTCGCTCTCGGGTCGTGTCCGCGCGGCGCCCCGTGCCGAGCGCCGGCTGTCGGAGGCGCAGCGGCTCGGTTTCCAGAGGCTGGTGACGGGCGCGGCACGGGGCGCCTCGGAGGCGGGGGAGGTTGGTCCACCGATCGCCGCGCCCAGCGCCATGGTGGTGGTGAGCACCCTTCGGGAGGCCCTGCAGGCCACCCTCTCCACACCGGAGTCCACAGCCTGATCGATTGCCGCCGCAGCGGCCCCGTGCTACTGTGGCCGCCCGTTTTCGCGGGACGGCGTGGCTCATCTTTCATCTCGCCGCGCCGGCGTCATCGGCGGTCTCATCGGTCCCATGTTCAGACTCATCCAGCTGCTGGGAGCGCTGCTGGGCACCGTGCTCGGCTTCGCTCTCGGCCTCATGATCCTGTCCCGCGCCGACAACCTGGTCGACGTGGCGAATCGCCCTGCCTTCCTGGTGGCGGTCGTCGCGGCATCGCTATTGTTCGGCTATCTGGCGATCCCGTACATCACCATCTACCCGACGCGGTGGGCGATGGACCGCATCGCGCGGGCAGACGCCGGCGACTTTGCGCTGGGGGTGATCGCGATCATCATCGGGCTGGTGATGGGTGTCCTGCTGGGCGTCCCGCTGGCCGCGATCGGCGGGATCCCTGGCTCGGTGCTGCCCCCGGTGGCTGCCATCCTGCTGGCCGCCGGAATGCTGCGAGCGACACTCTCCAAGCGCGACGTCCTGATCCCCGCCTTCCTGGGGCTGCTGCCGGGCGGCCGGCGCCGGGGTGGCATCCAGCGGGTGGTGATCGACACCAGCGCCGTGATCGATGGGCGGATCGTGGACATCGGTCGAACCGGGTTCATCCTCGGAACGCTGATCGTCCCGCGCTTCGTGCTCGATGAGCTGCAGCGCATCGCGGACTCGCCGGACGCGCTGCGTCGAAACCGCGGCCGCCGCGGGCTGGAGATGCTGACCGCGCTGCAGAAGGATTCGATCAGCCCGGTGGAGGTGACCGAGGAGACCTATCCGGAGATCGGCGAGGTCGACGCCAAGCTCGTCGCCTATGCGCGCGACCACACCGCCGCGATCCTGACCAACGACTTCAACCTGAACCGCGTCGCCGAGCTGCAGGGGATCAGGGTTCTCAACATCAACGAGCTCGCCAACGCCGTGAAGGCGGTGGTCCACCCCGGCGAGGAGATGCTGGTGACCATCATCCAGGAGGGCAAGGAGCCCGGACAGGGAGTTGGCTATCTGGATGACGGAACGATGATCGTGGTCGAGGGCGGCAGCCGGTTCATGGATCGGCAGGTGCCGATTGCCGTCACGCGGGTGCTCCAGACCGTTGCCGGGCGGATGATCTTCGCGCAGCCGCGCGACGCCGGCTGAGGTGGCGGAGCTCGCCGGCATCCTAGTCGCCGCCGGGCGCAGCCGCAGGATGGGCGCCGACAAGCTGTGGGTCGATCTTTTTGGTCGGCCGGTCTGGCGCTGGAGTCTCGACGCCCTGCTGCCGGCCGGTGTGACCCGCGTGGCGCTGGTCGTGCCCGAGGGCGCCGGTGACCGATTCCGCGCCGCGCTGACCGATTCGACCCGGGACCGATGCATCCTGGTGGCGGGGGGCCAGGAGCGGGCCGACTCGGTGCTCGCCGGGCTCTCCGCGCTCGGCGCGGCAGGGTTCGGCGCGGATACCCTGGTCCTCGTCCACGACGGAGCTCGCCCCGCCGCCGGTTCCGCGCTGGTGGAGCGCGTGCTGGGTGCGGCGGGCAAGAGCGGGGCCGTGGTGCCGGTGCTGCCCGTCAACGACACCCTGAAGCGTCTCGTCGACGACGGAGCGCTCGATCCGGTTGACCGGCGCGGGGTGGTGGCCGCCCAGACGCCCCAGCTGGCGCGCGCCGGAGATGTGCGGGCGGCGCTGGTCGCCGCCGCCGCGGCCGGGCGGCCAGTGACCGATGAGGCGTCGGCGCTCGTCGATGCCGGCATCGAGGTCCGTACGGTCGCAGGCGAGCCGTGGAACCTGAAGCTCACCGAGCCCGCGGACGAGCCTCTGATCCGCGCCGTGTTGCGCGAGCGACTGCTGCCGATGGCGGCGTCGGTCAGTCCCGGGGTCCCGGCCTCATCGGCCTTGCGCGCCGGCGTCGGTTTCGACGCGCACCGACTGGTCCCCGGCGGAGAGCTACGGCTCGGTGGCCTGGCATGGCCGAATGCCGAAGCGCATCTGGAGGGTCACTCCGACGGCGACGTCGTCCTGCACGCGGTCATCGACGCGCTCCTCGGAGCGGCGGGCATGGGCGACATCGGCACCCTCTTCCCACCGGATACCGCGCCGCCGGGTGTCGACTCCGCCGGACTGCTGCGCGTGGCGGCCCAGAGAGTGGCGAGCGCCGGGTGGCAGCCGCTCACCCTCGACCTCACCATCGCGGCGGCCGCGCCGCGCATCGCCCCACGGCGGAATGAGCTCAGTCGCCGGGTCGCCAGCCTGCTGGGCCTCGAAGCGTCGGCCGTGGGCGTGAAGGGGACCACGACCGACGGGCTCGGCTTTCTCGGCTCCGAAGGCATCGCGGCATGGGCGATTGCCATGCTCCGGCGCGCGGGATGACCGCCGCGTGACGGAGATGATCGGCGGGCGGCGTCCGGTCGCCGAAGCGCTGGCGGCGGGCCGCACCGCCCACCGACTGCTCGTCGCCAGCGGCGCCAAGCCCAGCCCCGATCTGCGCCAGCTGATCGGCTCCGCGCAGAGGGCCGGGGTCCCGATCGAGCGGGTGGATCGCCAGCAGCTCGGGCGCCTGGCGGGATTCGACGGCCACCAGGGCGTGCTGCTGGAGGTCGCCGAGCGCAGCCACGCTCGACTGCCCGATATCCTGGAGGCCGCTCGCTCGGCTGGCCGGCTGCCACTGGTCCTGATATTGGAGCACCTTCAGGATCCGATGAACCTGGGGACGCTGCTGCGCGCCGCCGAGGCGGCCGGTGCCGACGGCGTCGTCTATCCGGAGCGCGGTGCAGCACCCCTCTCAGCGGCGGCCGTCAAGGCGTCGGCCGGAGCGTCGGAGCACCTTGCACTGGCCCGAGTCGAGAGCATCGGCGCCGCGATCCACGAACTGCGCCAAGCGGGGCTGCGGGTCGTGGCGGCAGACCAAACGGCCGCCACATCGGCATGGGATGCCGACCTCTCCGGCCCGCTGGCCATCGTGGTGGGCAGTGAGGGGAGTGGGCTGAGCGGCGCGACGCGGCGGCGATGCGACCTACTGGTCAGCTTTCCGATGAGCGGCCACATCGGATCGCTGAATGCGGCAACTGCCGGCTCCCTACTGCTCTTCGAGGTCCTTCGGCAGAGGTCCCATCCGGCTCGCCGCTAGAATCTGTGCGCGCCGACGTAGCTCAACTGGCAGAGCAGCGGTTTTGTAAACCGCAGGTTCTCGGTTCGACCCCGAGCGTCGGCTCCATCGTCTACGGAATCCCTACCTTCCGACTCCACTGGTGGCGCTGAACCAGCATGTGGCAGCGGGCCAAGCCATCGGTACGGTAAACAGTCCGGGCGTTGGCGGAAACGGCGGGTTCTCGCATATCCACATGGAGGCGCATGCGGGTGGCCGGTATACCAGCAGCACCTTCAGCCTGTGGCGCGTCGCGGGACGCCTCGTCGCCGGCGCTAGGTAATCAGAGAGGTGAAAGCTATGCCGCGGCGCTCGACCGCAATCGCCTGCTTGATCCTGTCGTCTGCTCTAATCGCGTGCAGGGGCGGCGTTTCTCCCGGCCAGCTGACGTCCCAACCAACAGACACTCCTGCGGTAACGCCAAGCACCAGCGCCATCAGCTCGCTTTCACCGTCGAGCACTCCGAGGGGTAACCCGGACCTTCAGTGGACCGCCAGCGAGATCGTTGGCAGCGTCAACGGCGTAGCCTTCGATGCCGACTCGAAGGCCTGGATCGCACTCGGGCGCGATGTGGGCGGGCTGGCAGCCTGGACCTCAGCGAACGGTGGTTCGTGGAGCCGTGGCGATGTGCCTGCGGCTGCGGGCCCTCCGCCACCCGGCGGGTTCCAGCAGACGACAATGGGCCAGGTGGTGCGATTCGGCAGCTCGCTGTATTCGTTGGGTATCGGTACCGGCGGCGGTGATGCGCATCAGCCACTGGTCTGGCAGTCGACGGATGGGCAGGCGTGGCAGGCGCGCGATCTGCCAGAACCCTTTGCGACCACAGCCGACCTCGTCTGGGGCGGCGCTTCATCACCGTCAGTGCTGCTTGTCTTAGGCCATCGCTTCGCGGCGTATACCGGATCCGTCTGGTTGACGAGCGATACCAAGAACTGGTCGGAGTCATTCCCCAACGGCTCCGGTCCCGCGACCGAGTCAGGCATTGACCTGCACGATGTTGTCTTTGACGGGACTCAGTTTGTCGCAGTGGGTGAGACAAAGGTGGGCGCTGCGGCCGCGTGGCGGTCCGCGGACAGAGCGGCTTGGACCGCCGGTGAGGGCGGTCCTGAGTTGGCTTCCGCTTCCATGCACTCGGTCAGCGTTGCGCCAGGAGGCGGTTACGTGGCCGTTGGGACCAGTCACGATGGTGCAGCAGCCTGGCGTTCCTCGGATGGTCGGGCTTGGCAAGGAGTGGACATGACGGCTGCCAGCAAGGGAACTGTTCCGTATGCGGTCGTGCAGATCAGCGAAGGGCTCGTCGCACTCGGTACTGTGGGAGGCCGCACAGCCGTCTGGACGTCCGCGGACGGAGCTTCGTGGACGCCACAGGCCTCGACCTTGGCGGGTCAGATTCCTCCCTACATCGGAGGCTTTGGTCACGACCTCGTCGCGACTGACGGACAAGCCGTACTGGTGGTCGTGCAGTCCGGCGACAAAACGACTCTATGGAAGGGGACACCGATTCCGCGCTAGCCGGCGTGGGATGAGCGTTTCCAATGCGCAACGGCGAGCCGTCGACGGCCGTCCCCTGCGCAGACCCGGTCATCGCCGGTGACGTGAGACGGAGTCCTCTAGCGCGCCGCGCAACGCCCGCCCGCACACCAAGAACCGCAGAGAGGCGGCGTGGGGGCGCGCGCACACTCTGCGGTCCGGCGCGGAGCGGCCCCACGGCCGGTCCGCCGGCGAGCGGCACAGGGTGCCCGAATGGCCGCTCGCGGATCCACGGTACGCGCGGCGCCTGAAGGCAGGATGAAACGACCATACCGGGTCGGCACGCCGCGTGCTTTCGCTTGGCCGCCGACTTCGAGCAGCGAGGTGGATGACAGGTGAATACCCTGGCGGCGCGGGAGCGCCGCTGGAGGATCGGCTTCTTCGTGGTCGCCACGGTCTACGTGGCGCTGCTGTTACTCGATCTCCTGGGCCGCGCCGTGGCGCAGTTCGGGCAGATCGTGGCGGTGGTCTTCCTGGCCTGGCTGCTCGCCTTTGTCCTCGCCCCGCTGGTTGGCCTGCTGACCAGCCGCACGCGCCTTTCGCGCGGCGCGGCGGTGGGGATCGTCTACGGCGTCGCGCTGCTGGTCGGCGGCTTTCTCCTGTTCTACACTGTGTCGGCCGCCGGGGCGCAGGTGGGCGATCTCGCAACCCACTTCCCGGAGACCCGCACGAGGATCATCGCCACCCTGCAGAGCTGGCAGAGCTCCGTATCCTTCGGACGATTCCAGCCGGACCTGGTGACCCTCTTCAACGACGTGCAGCGGCAGGCGGGGGGTCTTGGCTCCTCCATCGCACAGGCCATTCCGAGCGTCACCGTGTCGGTCGTCGGCGGCCTGGTGCTGGTCCTGATCCTGAGCCTCTACATGGTTGCCGACTCCGCGACCATCCTCGCCAAGCTGAACCGTGTTGTCCCGCAGCGCTACGAGGAGCAGGCGGCGATCTTCGAGCGTACGGTCGCGCGCGCCTTCGGCGGCTTCCTGCGTGCGCAGGTCCTGCTGGCGGCGATCCAGGCCCTGCTGACCGCGGGCGTCGTCATCGGCGCCGGCCTGCCGTACGGCGTGCTGATCACGCTCGCGGCCACGCTTGCGATGCTCATCCCGTTTTTCGGGCCGCCCCTGGCGCTGCTGCCGCCGGTCCTGGCCACGGCCATCTACCGCCCTGAGTGGATCCTCCCGGTGGGACTCCTCCTGCTGGTGACGCAGACCGTGATCGTCAACTACCTGCAGCCGCGTCTGATGCGGGACGCGCTCGGGATGCACCCGATCCTGGTCCTCGTCGGCCTCCTAGTCGGCGCGCAGATCGCCGGCTTGTGGGGCGCGCTGTTCGGGATACCGGTGATCGCGGTCGCCAACGTGTTCTTCAACTACTTCGTCAACCTGCGAACCATCGAGGAGACGCTGGAGGTCGACACCGAAGCGATCCTCGACGAGGTGCGCGACGAGGCGCCCGACGCCACCGCCGAGCAACTGGTCGCCCTCGCCGCCGAGCGGGCCGAGGCGGCCCACGAAGAGGCCCGGGCGACCGGCGAGCCCGCCCCCGGCACCGTAAGCAGCGAGCTGCGCGCTTCGGCCGAGGAGATTCGTCGCGCTGCCAGTGACCAGACCGGTGCGGCGCGCGACATGAAGTCAGCGTCGAGCGCTGTGCAGGACTCGGCTCGCTCGCTCCAGGAGACGACCGGCGAGCTGAAGAGTGCGGTCGAAGAGCTCGGTGGGGAGCGGACTCCCGGCGAACGGCCGGGCGACCTAGCATGAGGGTCGTCCCCATCAAGACTCGGAGAGAGGAAGCCTCCAATGAAGGACACGCAGAAGTCCGCCAAGAGCACCTCGGCCAAGCGCAAGACCTTCTCGGACGAGGAACGAGCCGCGATGAAGGAGCGCGCCAAAGAGCTGAAAGCGGAAGGGCGCGCGAACAAGAACAAGGCGGACGGCGAAAGCGACGTGCTCGCGAAGATCGCCGAGATGCCAGAACCGGATCGCGCCATTGCCAAGCGGCTCCATGCGATCATCAAAACCAGCGCGCCAACCCTCTCGCCGAAAACCTGGTACGGGATGCCCGCGTATGCCAGGGACGGCAAGGTCGTCTGCTTCTTCACAAGCGCGGATAAGTTCAAATCGCGGTACGCCACGCTCGGCTTCAACGACGACGCGAACCTCGACGACGGCGCCATGTGGCCGACCTCCTTCGCGCTGAAGAAGCTGACCGCCGCCGAAGAGGCGAGGATTGCCGCCCTCGTGAAGAAAGCGGTGAGCTGAGGGTGCCGCTGTCCCTTTGGATGGCATCCCCGGAACCGCGAGGCAGCCGCACTCACGGGAGCCGCCGAAAAGCGGAAACACGTCCTAGGGCAGGTTCCGCTCGGGGGGGCCCACGTAGCGCACCTCCGGGCGGATGAGCCGATCGGCCATCGCCTGCTCGAGACCGTGCGCCGTCCAGCCCGCCATCCGCGCCAGGGCGAAGGTCGCGGGAAACAGATCCGGCGGCAGGCCGATCCCCTGCAGGACGGCGGCGGCGTAGTACTCGACATTGGTCTTGAGCACCCGATGCGGCTTGAGCTCCGCGAGCACCCGGAGCGCGACATCCTCGACGCGAACCGCCGTCTCGAGCCAGCCGGCAGAGCCGGCCAACCCCTCCGCGATGGTCCGCAGTGCCGCTGCGCGAGGGTCGTAGGCCCGATACACGCGGTGGCCGAAGCCCATGATCCGCTCGCCACGAGCGACTGCCGCCCGAATCCACGCCTCTGCCTGCTCCGGCGCGCCGATCTGGTGGAGCTGATTGACGACTTCCGCAGGCGCCCCGCCGTGGATCGGCCCCTTCAGCGCGCCGACCGCGCCGACGACCGCACTGGCCAGGTCGGAGCGCGTCGAGATGATCACTCGCGCCGCGAAGGTTGAGGCGTTCAGCCCGTGCTCGGCACCCACCACGAAGTAGGCGTCGAGCGCCCGTGCGGCGGCGGTATCCGGGCGCTTTCCGGTCAATTGGTGGAGGAAGCCTTCGGCCAGGTCGAGGGTCCGATCCACCGGCACCGGCTCATGGCCGCCGCGGATCCGGGCGAACGCCGCGAGCGCGGAGGGAGCGAAGGCGGTGACGGCCCGGGCCTGCTCGACGGTGGGTGGCCAGCTGAGCCGTTGGGCAGCCCCCCACGCGGAGATCGCAGTCCGAAGCGCGTCCATCGGGCTCGTCTCGGCGGGCAGCAGCCGCAGCACGGCGACCACCTCGTCCGCGAGGGGCGCCGGCGAGAGGCGTGCCTGGTCGGGCCACGCTCCGGTCCACAGCAGCTCGGCGACCTGTGCGTAGGTGCCACGCGCTGCCAGCTCCCCGATCCCGTAGCCGCGGTACAGGAGTCGACCGTGCGTGCCGTCGACCAGGCTGAGGGAGGTCTCGCCGGCAATCACCCCGGCCAGGCCGGGAGAGTACGGGGTGGATGCAGCGTCCACGCGAGGGCCTCGGATGCGCTTCGCCGGAGCATGGCCGACGGGAGCCGAGTATCGCAGAGACGCGGTATACTCCCGCACCGATCGGTGCGGCACCACGGCCGATCGCCTGGCGTGGGTAGGTTGAGCAGGTGGTGAGCTCCGCTGACTGTAGATCAGCCGTCTTCGACTGTGGGGGTTCGATTCCCTCCCTGCCCACCACTCCGCACTCCTCGCCCGGTGGCGCCTGCACACCACCGGTAGGAAGGTCTGCGGATCGAAGCGAACGGTTGTCGAGACTTTGATGGTCCGGCACAATCGCGGAGCGCCGTCCGGTCTCGGCGGGCCCACGTAGCTCAGTTGGCAGAGCACTTCCTTGGTAAGGAAGAGGTCTCCGGTTCGAGCCCGGACGTGGGCTCCATTCCCCGGATCGCGGCGCGGGCTTCAGTAGCGGAGGCGTCCAACCCGAGTGGACTCGAACGTCGTCCTGCCGCTTCTCTCGGCTGTCCTGGCGATCGTGTTCGCGATCCTCGTCGCCGACCAGTGGTTGCGGCGCCACCACGCGTACCAGCTGGTCTGGACGGTGGGCCTGCTCTGGTTTGCGATCGGAGCGGGCACCGAGTTCATCGGGGAGGCGTGGGGCTGGAGCGAGGGTCTGTACCGCGCCTGGTACCTGACCGGTGCGATCCTCGTCGCCGCGTGGCTCGGGCTCGGCACGGTCTACCTGCTGGCGAGAACGAGATTCGGGTTTGCCTTCGCGTTCTCGGTCCTGGTGGCCGGCCTCTTCACGTTCCTGACCGAGGCGCGATACCGATATCCCGCCGCGGGTGGCGCACCGCTGATCTACCTCGGGGTCGCGATCCTCGCGGCGGCCGTCATCACTGGGCTATCGATCCGGCGAGACGACCGCTGGGCAACGGTTGCGGCAGCGCTCGTGCTGGGAGGCAGCCTGGTTGCGGCGGTGATGGTCCTGACGGTCCATCTGCCCGCGCCCGGATACGCGATCGATCGCGCAACGCGCATTCCGATCGGTGAGCTGTTCCCGGGCTATCTCCGGCTGCTGACGCCGTTCTTCAACGTCACCGGCGCGTTCGCGTTGGCCTTTGGCGCCCTCTACAGCGCGTACGTCTTCATGCCCAAGCGGCGAGTGATCCGGTACTCGCTGCGGGACCGGTCGCCATCGGCGTTGCTGCGCAACGCGCCGCTGGTCCCGATTGCGGTGGTCGTCAACTTCGTCGCCTCGCTTCCAGGCACGGCACGCGCCCTGGTTGCGGGCCGGCTGTCGAGCCGCGTTCCCGCCACGATCCTGATCGCGGTGGGGGCCTTCATTCCATCGGTCACTACCGGCCTGAACCGCTTTGGGAGCACCAGTGCCTTCTACATCGGTCAGCTGCTGGGCCTGATCTTCATCTTTCTCGGCTTCCTGGTCAGCATCGAGGTCTTCAGCGACCTTCGGCTGCCGTTCACCCGGATCGTGCTCGCTCGGCGCGATGGTCAGCAACGTGACGTCGTTGACACCGGTGGGCGGCCGGCCTAGAATCCTGTGGCTCCCCGGTGACCGGCCTTAGATTCCCGTGTCCGTCGGGTGGGACGACGAGGGACCCATCGCAGTGGCCAAGGCCGAGAATCGACCGGTGATCGCGCTGGCGTGCACCACCTGCAAGGAGCGCACGTACAGCACGCGCAAGAACAAGAGGAACGACCCCGGGCGCCTGGAGCTCAACAAGTTCTGCCCCCGCTGTCGCCAGCACACGCTGCATCGGGAGACGAAGTAGCGAGACCGTCGGTAGGGGCGTAGCTCAATTGGTAGAGCACTGGTCTCCAAAACCAGCGGTTGCAGGTTCGAGTCCTGTCGCCCCTGCCACACCCGCTCGATGCAGCATCTCGTGAGGAAGTAGCCACGACGTGTTCCAGGGGATTCGCATCTATTTCTCGGAGAGCTGGAGCGAGCTGAAGAAGGTCGCCTGGCCGGACCGCGCCACGGTCGTCAATCTGACCCTGATCGTGATCGCGGTCTCGGTCGCCGTCGGTGCCTACATCGCGATCATCGACTATCTCCTGACCACCGCATTGCACCAGGTGCTCTGATGACCGACGAGCAGCTTTCCCGGACCGGCGTGCGCGACAACGAGGCGCGCCAGGCCGCGCGGCTGTCACGCGAGGCTCCCCATCCCGAGGACGCGTACGCGGACGAGCGCACCACGAAGCAGTGGTACGTGATCCACACCTACTCCGGCTACGAGAACAAGGTCAAGGCCAACCTCGAGCATCGCATCGAGTCGATGGGCGTCGAGGACCAGATCTTCCAGGTCCTCGTCCCGATGGAGGAGGAGATCGAGATCAAGAACGGCCAGCGTCAGACCGTCAACAAGAAGGTCTTCCCGGGGTACGTGCTGGTCGAGATGGTGATGAGCGACGAGTCGTGGTACGTGGTGCGCAACACGCCAGGCGTGACCAGCTTCGTCGGCTCGGGAAACCGGCCCACGCCGCTGCGCGAGGCGGAGGTGAAGTCGATCCTCAAGCAGATGGGGGTCGAGACGCCGAAGTTCAAGGTGCAGTTCACCAAGGGCCAGAGCGTCCGCGTCAACGATGGGCCCTTCGCGGAGTTCATCGGTACCGTTGACGAAGTCAACCCGGAGCGGAACAAGGTCAAGGTGCTGGTCAGCATCTTCGGCCGCGAGACGCCGGTCGAGCTGGACTTCCTCCAGATCGAGAAGCTGTAGGCACACCGCGAGCGCGGACGGCGCTGCGGCCGTTCACGACGCGCCAGGAGGGAGGAGCCGACCGCTCCGCTTGAACCTCGGAGGAACGAGATGGCCAAGAAGATTCGCACCATCCTGAAGGTGCAGGCGCCGGCAGGCAAAGCGACCGCCGCTCCGCCCGTCGGTCCGGCCCTGGGCCAGCACGGCATCAACATCATGGAGTTCATCAAGGCCTTCAACGAGCGGACGGCCAGCCAGGCGGGCTACGTGGTGCCGGCCGAGATCACCGTTTTTGAAGACCGCTCCTTCAGCTTCGTCACCAAGGCGCCGCTGGCCGCCGCGCTGCTGAAACGTGCCGCGGGGGTCGAGGCCGGGTCGGCCCAGCCGAACCGCGAGAAGGTCGGCCGGGTCACCCAGGCCCAGCTTCGCGAGATCGCAGAGACGAAGATGGCCGACCTGAACGCCAACGATGTCGACCACGCGATGCGGATCATCGCCGGCACGGCACGCAGCATGGGGATCGAGGTGGTCGCCTGATGGCACGCCACGGAAAGAAGTACCGCGCGGCGGCGCAGCTGATCGATGCCGAGCGCCGCTACCCGATCGATGACGCGGTCGAGCTGCTGCCGCGGGTCAGCACCAGCGCATTCGACGGCACGATCGAGGCCCACCTCCGCCTCGGCATCGATCCACGGCACGCGGATCAGCTGGTGCGCGGTACGGTGGTCCTGCCGCACGGCACCGGCCGCGTGACGCGCGTGGTGGTCTTTGCCCAGGGTGAGAAGGCGCAGGAGGCGCTCCGCGCCGGAGCCGACCAGGTCGGGGGCGAGGACCTGGTCAAGAAGATCGACGACGGTTGGTTCGAGTTCGACGTCGCGGTCGCCACGCCCGACATGATGGGCATGGTCGGACGCCTCGGGAAGAAGCTCGGTCCGCGCGGCCTGATGCCCAACCCCAAGTCGGGAACCGTGACCTTCGACATCGAGCGCGCGGTGAGCGAGGTGAAGAGCGGCCGCGTCGAGTTCAAGGTCGACCGGGCGGGGATCGTGCACGTCCCGGTGGGCCGCGCCAGCTTCGCCGCGGCGCAGCTGACCGCCAACATTGCCACGCTGGTCGACGCCGTGAACCGCGCCAAGCCGTCCGGCGCCAAGGGCACCTACATGCGGACGCTGACCGTGGCCCCTACCATGGGACCCGGCGTGCGGGTCGACATCCCATCCGCGCTCGCCGCCGCGAACGCCTGACCGGAGGCCGATCACCGCCGTTCGAACCCTGACAGCCGAAGAGCGCCAGAGACAGCGATGTGACCCGCTCCGCCCCCGTGGCGGAGGGGCTAATCACCGGCCGTGAGGCCGGGGCACGCCGAGGCACGCAGTTCCGACCATCGGTCCTCGTGCGCCTGCGTGCACCAGGACCGATTTTTGTTTGCCACGAGGAGGTGGACTCCAAGACCGATGCCTACCGATGAGAAGCGCCAGGCCGTGGCCGAGCTCGCGGAGCTGATCCGTTCCAGCTCGGCGTTGGCCGTGGCCGATTACCGCGGCCTCAAGGTGTCCGACATGCAGTCGGTCCGGCGGACCCTGCGTGCCAGCGGTGTGCAGCTGCACGTCGCCAAGAACCGGCTGTTGAAGATCGCGGCCGACGAGGCGGGCCGAGAGGAGCTCAAGCCGCTCCTCGAGGGGCCGACTGCCATCGCCTCCATCGACGGCGACGCGGTGGCGATGGCCAAGGCACTCCAAGAAGCGCTGCGGCCGTACAGCCGCGTGGTGTCGCTGCGCGGGGGCCTGCTCGGGGGACGCCCGATCAATGCGGCCGGGCTGCAGCGGCTTGCCACACTTCCCCCGCGTGAGGTGCTGCTCGGCCAGCTGGCCGGCGCCATGGCGGCCCCGATCGCGGGCATGGCAGGTGTCCTGGCCGCGAACCTTCGCAACCTGGTGGGCGTACTGAGCGCCGTGGCGGACAGGAAACGTGAGAGCGAGGGCGGCGCGGCCGCCTGACGACTGACAGCAAGCGAACATTCACGACAGGAGACGACAACCGATGGCGACCAAGACACTGGACAAGGATCAGATCCTCGAGGCGATCGACAGCATGACCGTGCTCGAGCTGAGCGAGCTCGTGAAGGCCTTCGAGGAGCGCTACGGCGTGACCGCGGCGGCTCCGGTGGCCGTGGCCGCGGCGCCCGGCGGCGACGGCGCAGCGGCCGCCGCACCCGTCGAGGAGCAGACCGAGTTCGAGGCGGTGCTGACCGAGGTCGGGGCGAACAAGATCCTGGTCATCAAGGCGGTCCGCGAGCTGACCGGCCTCGGCCTCAAGGAGGCCAAGGATCTGGTCGACGCCGCTCCCAAGGCGGTGAAGGAGGGTGTGCCGCGCGAGGAGGCGGAGGCGGTCAAGGATAAGCTCGCCGAGGCCGGAGCAACGGTCGAGATCCGCTAGGGCATCGGCGCCGGAAGCGAGATGGGCCCCGAGCATCAGCCGGGGCCCATCGGTCCATTGCGCGATCGAGCCTGGGGAGCTTGCCGCCCGCCCGCACGGGGCCGTCCCGCAGACAGGCAACTCGCTGCGGGGAGACATCGGGCCGATGGCTCGCCACGGACCGGACCTTCGTACCCTCGCCGTGGATCCATTCCGAGGATAGCCTTGCAGGGTCGCGGCAGGGCTTCCGACGAGGAGGTGGCTGGACCGGCGGCCGTGCCCAAGCGACCCCAGTCGCGGGCGGATCGGCGGAGGGGGGACACAGATGCGCGTTGATGGATGGGCCGTCGCGACCATGGGGTTGCGGTTCTGAGATCGCCGTTGAGCCGCATCCGTCGGCTGCACCTGGTTCGCGGTGGCGAGGGTTCATGGTGGCATGCGCTTGTAGTGGTCGCCGCCATCGCGGCTGTCATGGTCGTTTCGTCCATGGTCTTCCTGTCGCGCATCGACCGCGAGGTGGTCGAGGAGGCCGATACCCGGCTGGGGACCTACGCCGGCCGCCAGGCGCGCGACGTGGAGCGCCTGTTCAGCGGCGCCGGTGCCGACCTGCGCCTCGCCGCTCACAACCCGGTCCTCTGGCCGAGCCTGCGAACGAGCCCGCAAGCGTTGGACCCGGCTGAGCGCCAGGCGGTCGAGACGGTGATCGCCTATCTCGGCAGGCGGGCTCTGGTCGACGAGATCGGCCTGATCCGTGCCGACGGCGCGGAGGTGGCGCGCTACAGCGGCGGCCAGCTCGCCGCCGCGCCCTCCCTGTCGTCCGACGAGCGCACCTCCAACCCCGCCTTCCTGCCCGCAATGGGTCTGGCCGATGACCAGCTGCACACCACCGCCCCATACGTTTCCCCCGACTCGGGTCGTTGGGTCTACGGTCTCGCCACGCCGATCGTGGCGAACGACCGGCGCCTGGGTATCCTCCACCTCGAGATTCCGGTGCAGGCCTTAGCCGACGAGCTCGGCCGCACGGCGTTCGCCAGCGGCGCATACAGCTTCCTGATCGCCCCGAACGGCGTGCTGCTCGTCCATCCCCAGCTTGCCGCGTTCCGCGCGACGAGCGGCATTCGTGCCGATCCGTCCCGGGCCCCGTTCCCGCTCGCCAGCGGCGGCGGCAGTTCCAGCTGGCGTGCGCTGGTGCCCGTCATGCTGGCCAAATCGAATGGGGTTGCCGACTTCGAGCAGGACGGCCGGAGCTACCATCTGATCTACAGCCGCATCCCTCGCGACGGCAGCGTGGTCGGCACCGCGGTGCCGAGCGATGTGCTCTTCGCCCACAGCGGCCAGGTCCGCATCAACCTCCTCCTCACCCTGGGGCCGTTGCTGGCCGTGCTGCTCGGCGTCAGCGCCTGGTTCGCGATTCGGCTCGGCACCGCCAACCACCGGCTGCAGGTCACCGGACGGGCAACCGCCCAGCTGGCCTCGATCGTGGTGGCCGCCGACGATGCCATCCTGCGGACCGATCTCGCCGGCCGGATCGTGACGTGGAACGGGGGCGCCGAGCGTCTGTATGGGTTCAGCGAGGCTCAGGCAAAGGGCCGCTCGCTGGCGGACCTGGTCGCGCCCCGGCGGCGCTCCGAGCTGGCCGAGATCTACGCCCGGGTGGCGAACGACGAGGGCGTGGCGCGCGACGACAGCATCCACATGGCCAGCGACGGACGGGTCATCGACGTGGCAGTCACCTTCTCACCGATCTGCGACCAGCCCGGGGCGGTGACGGGCTGCTCGGTGGTCGTCCGAGACATCAGCGAGCGCAAGCGACTCGAGGATGAGCTGACCCACCAAGCGCTTCACGACGCGCTGACAGGGCTCCCGAACCGAGCCCTGTTCCTCGATCGTCTGGGCCACGTGCTGGAGACCTCCCGACGGACGAGCGAGGATTCGTTGCGCCGGACCCGACACGCCGTGCTGTTCCTCGACTTGGACAATTTCAAGGTGGTCAACGACAGCCTGGGCCACCGCGTCGGCGACGAGCTGCTGCGCGGCATCGCCGGGCGCCTCGCGGCCGTCATTCGTCCCGGCGACACCGCCGCGCGCCTGGGCGGGGATGAGTTCACGGTGCTCCTCGAGAACGTGTCCGACGCGCGGACCGCCCGCGTCACGGCGCGCAGGATACTCACCGCCCTCGAGGCCCCCTTCCGACTCGACGGGCACCGCGTGGTGGTGAGCGTCAGCATCGGGATCGCGCTCAGCGGTGGTGCCCGTGACGCCGGCGAGCTGCTGCGCCAGGCCGACCTGGCGATGTATGCCGCCAAGAGGAACGGCAAGGGACGCGCGGAGCTCTTCAACCCGGTCATGCACAAGCGCGCCTGGCGGCGTCTGGAGTTGGAGGCCGAGCTGCGCAGCGCCATCGAGCTGAACCAGCTGGAGGTGCACTACCAGCCGATCTTCGACCTCCACTCAGGAGAGCTCCACGGCGTCGAGGCGCTGCTCCGCTGGCAGCACCCGGTGCGTGGTTGGGTCCCGCCCGCCGAGTTCATCCCGCTCGCCGAGCAGACGGGCCTGATCGTGCCGATCGGCGAATTCGTCCTCGAACGTGCGTGCCGGCAGCTCGCCCGCTGGCGAGGGACGGCCGCCGGTCGGCGGTTGCTCGTGTCGGTGAATGTCTCTCCGCGGCAGCTCCAGCAGCCCCAGCTCGTCGCGCGCGTGGAGCAGATCCTTCGGGTCACCGGCATCGCTCCCCGATGGCTGCAGTTGGAGATCACGGAGAGCTGGCTGCAGGAAGATCCCGCATGCCTCGCTGCGGTGGAGCGCCTGCGAGCGCTGGGCTTCTCCGTTGCGCTCGACGACTTCGGCACCGGGTACAGCTCCCTCGCCTCGGTCGCGAGCTTGCCGGTCGACTCGCTGAAGATCGACCGCAGCTTTGTCTCCGGCCACGAATCGCAGCACAACGGCGCGCTCGTCTCCGCGGCAGTGGCCTTCGGGACCGCCGTCGAGCTGGAGATCACCGCCGAGGGGATCGAGACGCCGGAGCAGCTGGCCGCGGTGCGCGACTTGGGGTGTCGCTTCGGCCAGGGCTTCCTGCTCGCCCGTCCGCTCCCCGCCGGGGAGGTCAGCGCTCTGCTGGACGCCCCCAATGGAGGAGCACTCGATCCACGTGTGCTTCACCCTCCGGTGTTGGCGGTGACGCGGCCATTGGCGACCGCGGCGGCAACTGCCGGATCGTCCACCAGGGGTTCGTCCCTCAACTGACCGATCTCGCCGAAGCGCGATGCGGCACGGTGGCCGCCGCAACCCGGTGAGCTCTGCGCGGTGCGCTGGGCCTGCGACTGATCCGGGTCCCAGCTGGCTTTGGGCGATCACGCTCCGACCGTGCTCGCGACGTCCCCGCCCACCCCCAGCCGGTGCTCACCACAGCGGCGTTGTGACCGCCGAGGCGAGCGTCAACCCCGGTCGGGTGCTCGTCAGGTACGGATTAGGCCGATGAGCCCAGAGCTCGCCGGCCGGATTGCCCCACCCTATGGGCGGAGCCACAACGCTATGGGGGGGGCGGTAGTGGCTCCATATGAACAAGGGGGAATCTTGCTCCCGGGCGCTGCCCGATGAGTGGGCTACCCCTTGACGCCCTCTGCTGGCTCGATGGCGGATTCATCGAGCAAGCCCTTGAATCGGGTCCAGCCGAGGCAGTCGCGCTCGAACCGGGCGACGATACCCTCCACGCAGGTGAGTTCCATCATGCGGAGTCTGCGCCCAAGCGGCATCCAAAGCCACTTCGCACCCTCCGGCCGACGCTGGACAAACTCCGCGATCTCTACGTCAAGGGCGACGTTGCCATTCGCCTGGACTTCATCACCCGGAGTGAATGGCATGATCTGAAACCGGGCTACTACTGCCTCGCGTTCGATAAATGCGAAGGGGGGTTGGTCCTCAATGAGGATGGCGTCGGCTTTGGGAGCCCAGATCATGGACGTCGCTTCGGCCAAATAGGCTCCTACGACGTGGAGCGTCCGGTGCCGATCACGTCGGGCAAGGTCATTCAGCCAGTAGAGCCCGCTGTAGTCCGGCTGGTCTGGTCCGATGTACGGCTGTACCGCTTTGAGCCAACGGCGGTGTTTCTCGCTCAATGGCTTCAGGCGGTACTCGTTGCGCCGATACGAGGTCTCGTTGTCGTAGATCGGGAACTGGAGAAGATCCTCGCCGGGCGGCGGGTCCTGGGTCGTGTCACAGACAGCGACCGCATACACGCAGTAGTCCAGGACAGCTCGAAGGTTGTAGAGGTACTCGCCGAACTCAATGGCGACGACGGAGGGCACCGGGATGTATTGCTCAACCCGCAACATCCCATACCCGTCGGCCTCTATTTCGAGCCTGGTGTCGTAGGGCTCCTCATCAAGGAAGTCGCTCCACGCTTTAGCGGCGGCTTCTCTGTGACTCACAGCCCGGTCGAATCGATCCCAGCACCCCTTGAATCGGTCGTACAGGCCCGGTGGGTGCGCCATGCGTGAGAGCATAGCCCGAATGCGTGAGAAGGGCCGCCAAGCCTAGAGGTAAGGCTCCCCAGATTCGGCGACCTGCCCGAGTTCCTGCCCTGTGTCGCTGGCGACTAGCTCCTCGACTGATGGACGTGCATCGGGGCTGCGTGGGTCCGGCAGGGGAAGGTCCGTTCCGAACAGACCCGTTTCCGGCGTGACGAGATCGGCCTTGCCTTCGAGCAGGTCTGCCACGGTGAGCAGGGTGATCGCCAAACCATCTGCGCCCTTCACACGCGCAGCTTCCTCGTAGGCGCCCTTACCGAAGCTGAAGGCGACGATGTAGCCCTTGTTCTTGCCGCTGCGCTTCACAGCTGTCTCGAAGTTGTCCACCACGTTGCGCCCGATGGCACGCGATTGCTTCACCTGGATCGGCTCATGGAGCATGAACGAGAAGCCGTCGATACCCATGTCGCCGACCTTGTGTGGCGAGTGGGTGCCGTTCATCCGGTTGATAACCCAGTTCTGGAACTCGAACGGTTTCAGGTCTGCAAGCTGTGCCTCCGTGACTGGCATGCCAACCAGCTTGACTTCGGTCGCCCCCACCTTTACGAGGCGACGGCGCTCAAGATCCACGGCGGTCGGGCTGATGTCGATGCCGATCCACTGTCGTCCGAGCTTCTGTGCCGCGACGAGCGTCGTGCCGCAGCCGCAGAACGGGTCGAGCACGATGTCGCCCGGGTCGGTACTGGCGCTGATGATCTTCTCCATCAGCGCCTCCGGCTTCTGCGTCGGATACCCAAGTCGTTCCTTCGTCCGCGATGAGAGTGTGATCTCCCAAACATCATCGGCGAGCTTCCCGGCGGGATCGATGTAGTACCGCTTGTCGAACTTGTTCTGAACGCGGTAGACACGTCCTTCCTCGTCGTGCTGCCACTTCCTGAGGGTCGCCTCGGGCCACGGCTCGCGGGGATGATTCCAAGTCACCAGGGCCGGTCTGGAGGCCGCGTAACGGAAGATCGTGTCGTGATTGCGGTGCAGCCACTTCTTCGGAGCACCGCTCGATGTCTGGTAGTGCCAGATGATCTCGTTGAGGAAGTTCTCGCGCCCGAACACCTCATCGAGCATCACCTTCAGATAGTGCGAAGCATGCTCGTCACAGTGAAGGTAGAACGTGCCAGTCGGCTTCAGGATGCGGCGCAGTTCGATGACGCGCTCGCGCATCCATTCGACGTAGACGTGGATACCGCCCTCCCAGCGATCCTCAAAGGACCGGATCTCCGCCTCGTCGCCCCAGATGACCTCGTAGTGCCTGTTAGAGAAGAAGGGCGGATCCAGGTAGATCAAGTCGATGCAGTCAGCGGGGAACTGCGACAGACGGTGGAGGTTGTCGTCGCAGTAGATGACGCCGGTTTCGAGGTAGCCGATCGGTGCCACGCCGGGAGGGTAGCAGGCTAATCGAGCAGCGCCGCGATCTCGTGAACCGTCCACACGTGATTGGCCACGCCAGCCGCCATCGCGGGCGTTCGGTTGGTGCCGAGCGATCCATGCGGCCGCGCGAAGTTGTAGGCCATGAAGTGCAGGCTTACTTGCGCGGCGTGGTTCTCGACCTTCTTGGAGAACCCGTTGGTCAGCCGCGTGAAGCGCCGCATGGACATGCGCATCGTCAGGTTGTTGCGCTCGACGTAAGAGGTCGAAATATGGGCTGGGTCAGGATCGCCGTTGACAACACGGACTTCCTGCCCGGCGACCTTGTTTGGCGAGTACCGCCGCGCCGTGGGGGACGCGTCCTCACTGTGCTCCACGCCGTACTGCTTGATGAGTTGGGCATAGTCCACGTTGGAGCCGAAGGCCCGCTCGACCGCGCCGATGTAGGCGACGTGCCCATCGGTAGTCAGCTGCACCCGGTTCGCCAGCCGAGAGGCGAGGTCGCGCAGGAAGTCCACCGCCTCATCCTCTCCACGCCAGCCGACCAGCCAGGACGCGATCAACTTGGAGTCAGGGTCGATCGCGGTCCAGGTCCACACGTCGCCATATCCCCAATCCCCAACGTGCTCGGCGGGGACGTTCTTGGCCTTCGCGTAGCAGAACGACCAAATCTCGTCACATTCGATCCGGGTCGGGGTCAGGTTGCGGAGCACCCGGTCCTGATACTCGGAGCACGCCTTGCCCAACGCCACGAGCAGCCGAGTGATCGTGTTCCGCCCAAAGCCGGTCATCCGGCGAGTCGAGCGGATGGAGTTTCCCTCGATCAGACACCGGATGATCTGCGCTCGCTCTGCGGTGGACAACTGGTTCATACGGACACTATGCGTGAGAGTCGTGACAACAGCGTGTCACGATGCGTGAGAGGAAATGAGATTCGGTTGGGAGGGTGGGGACTACGCCTCTCGCGCCCTCTCCCATCGGGCCTTCGCGGCCTTACTCGCGCTCTCGCTGCGCTCGATGGCGGTCATCTTCACGGCCCGCGCGTGCCCGCCGATCAGCCCGCCCTTATGCCCACGCGCGATAGCCGCAGGGTCCTTGACCTTCTGCGGCTCAGGGGATCGCTGCCCAGTCGCCAGGTCCACGACCATCTTGGCGCGTTGGTTGGCATCGCGGGGCATCTTGGTTCGCTGCATGCCGGAAGGATAGCCGTTGGCGATGCGTGAGAACAAGGAGAGGCGCGATTCCAAATGGAGCCACTACCGGGGGGGCGCTTCACTTGACGAAGTGCCCGCCTCTGATATACTGCTCGTTCGCGTGTCCGCGCCCCACCATGCCCTCTTCGAGGAGTCCTGAATGGCCTTGGCCGAGTCAGCCAGCCGGTTTGAGCTGGCCCCGCGCCGTGAGAATTTTTCCCATATTCCGGAGGTCCTTCCCCTCCCGAATCTGATCCAGACCCAGACCGAATCGTTCCGCTGGTTCGTCGAGCACGGCCTCCGCGAGCTCCTCGACGAGATCACCCCGATCACCGACTTCACCGGCAAGAACCTCGAGCTCCACTTTCGCGACTACTACTTCGAGGAGCCCAAGTTCAACGAGGAAGAGTGCCGGACCCGCGACCTCACCTACTCCCGGCCGCTCAAGGTCGAGGTCGACCTGATCATCAAGGAGACCGAAGAGGTCAAGCACCAGACCGTGTTCATGGGCGATTTCCCGTGGATGACGGAGCAGGGCACGTTCATCATCAACGGTGCCGAGCGGGTCGTGGTCAGCCAGCTGGTCCGCTCGCCGGGCGTCTACTACACCGGCGCGGAGGATCCGGCCACCGGCCGTGTCCTGTTCGCGGCCAAGGTGATTCCGAATCGTGGCGCCTGGCTCGAGTTCGAGACGAGCAACAAGGACCTGCTCAGCGTCAAGGTCGACCGCAAGCGCAAGATCCCCGTCACCACCCTGCTGCGGGCGGTCGGCTTCGAGGACAACCAGGAGATCCTGCGCCTGTTCGGCCCCGCGGATGACAATCCGGAGCATCCGTACGTGACGCTGACCCTCGAGAAGGACCCTGCCTCGACGCAGGACGAAGCCCTGATCGAGGTCTACAAGAAGCTCCGCCCCGGCGACCCGCCGACCGTCGACAACGCGCGCGCGCTCGTCACCAGCCTCTTCTTCAACTTCCGGCGCTACGACCTCGGACGGGTCGGCCGCTACAAGCTGAACAAGGCACTGGCCGATGTCGCCCGCAAGCTGAAGGTCGACCTTCCGGCCGAGGAAACCGAGAATCCCCGCGAGTCGCGGGTCATCAGCCGGCACGACATCGTGGCGATCATCGGCAAGCTGGTCGAGCTCAACAACGGGCGCGGCGAGGCCGACGACATCGACCACCTCGGCAACCGCCGGATCCGCGCCAACGGCGAGCTGATCCAGAACCAGTTCCGCATCGGCCTGCTCCGCATGGAGCGCGTCGTGAAGGAGCGGATGACGATCACCGATGCCGACCAGGCGACCCCCAACTCGCTGATCAACATCCGGCCGGTGGTGGCCGCCATGAAGGAGTTCTTCGGCGGCAGCCAGCTGAGCCAGTTCATGGATCAGACCAACCCGCTCGCCGAGCTGACCAACAAGCGGCGACTGTCGGCACTCGGCCCCGGAGGCCTCTCGCGGGAGCGGGCCGGCTTCGACGTGCGCGACGTCCATCCCTCGCATTACGGTCGGATGTGCCCCATCGAAACGCCGGAGGGTCCGAACATCGGTCTGATCGGCTCGCTGGCGACATACGGCAAGATCAACCGCCACGGCTTCATCGAGACGCCGTACCGCAAGGTGCGCAAGGTGGTCTCGCACCGCGACCGCCAGGCCGAGGCCATCGGTCAGGTGCTGGCAGACGACCTCGTCGTGACCGAGGGCGGAAAGCCGCTCGCCAAGGCGGGCACCGCGATCGACGAGAAGCTCTTCGCCGCGATCAAGGAGCACAAGCTCGCCCAGGTCCGGGTCCGCCCGGTGGTCACCGCGGAGATCGAGTACCTCGCCGCCGACGAGGAGGAGCGCTTCTACATCGCGCAGGCCAATGCACCGCTCGACGGCGATCAGCGGTTTGTCGAGGAGCGGGTCATGGTGCGCTACCGCGACAAGTTCCTGATCGAGGCCGCCGACGACGTGGACTACATGGACGTCAGCCCCAAGCAGATCGTGAGCGTCGCGACGGCGCTCATCCCCTTCCTGGAGCACGACGATGCCAACCGGGCACTGATGGGCTCGAACATGATGCGCCAGTCGGTCCCGCTGCTTCAGCCGGAGTCGCCGGTGGTCGGCACCGGGGTCGAGTACCGCGCCGCATTCGACAGCCAGCAGATGGTGGTCGCCAGGGAGCCGGGCACCGTGGTCAGCGTCACCGCGACCCACATCCAGGTCGAGCGCGACGAGGGGGACGTGCGCGACACATACCGGCTCAAGAAGTTCCTGCGCAGCAACCAGGGGACCTGCATCAACCAGCGACCGATCGTGGACGTCGGCGACCGCGTGGCCGCCGAGCAGGTGCTCGCCGACAGCTCGTCGACCGACCGTGGCGAGATGGCGCTGGGCCAGAACATCCTGGTCGCTTTCCTGCCGTGGGAAGGCGGCAACTACGAGGACGCGATCGTCATCAGCGAGCGCCTCGTGAAGGACGATCTGTTCACCAGCATCCACATCGAGAAGCACGAGATCGAGGCCCGCGACACCAAGCTCGGCCCCGAGGAGATCACCCGCGACATCCCCAACGTGGGCGAGGAGTCGCTCCGCAACCTCGACGAGGACGGGATCATCTACGAGGGGGCGGAGGTCCACCCCGGCGACATCCTGGTGGGCAAGATCACCCCCAAGGGCGAGACCGAGCTGACCGCCGAGGAGCGGCTGCTGCGGGCGATCTTCGGTGAGAAGGCGCGCGAGGTGAAGGACAGCTCCCTACGCCTGCCCCACGGCGAGCGGGGGATCGTGGTCGACGTCCGGCAGTTCAGCCGCGAGAACGGCGACGAGCTGCTCCCCGGCGTGAACCGGCTGGTCCGGGTCAGCGTGGCTCAGAAGCGGAAGATCGCCGTCGGCGACAAGATGGCGGGACGCCACGGCAACAAGGGCGTGATCGCCAAGATCCTGCCCGCCGAGGACATGCCCTTCATGCCCGACGGCACGCCGGTCGACATCGTCCTCAACCCGCTCGGCGTCCCTTCGCGGATGAACATCGGTCAGATCCTGGAGACTCACCTCGGCTGGGCCATGAAGGTCCTCGGGCTGAAGGCCGCGACACCGGTCTTCGACGGCGCCCGCGAGGAGCACATCGAGCAGCGTCTCGCGCAGGCCGGCCTGCCGACCGACGGCAAGACGGTCCTGTACGACGGCCGCACCGGCGACCAGTTCGACCATCGCGTGACGGTCGGCTACATCTACATGCTGAAGCTCCACCACCTGGTCGAGGACAAGATCCACGCCCGGTCCACCGGACCGTACAGCCTCATCACCCAGCAGCCGCTGGGTGGTAAGGCGCAGTTCGGCGGGCAGCGCTTCGGGGAAATGGAGGTCTGGGCGCTCGAGGCGTACGGCGCCGCCAACATCCTCCAGGAGCTGCTGACCGTGAAGTCGGACGACGTGGTGGGTCGCGTGCAGACGTACGAAGCCATCGTCAAGGGCGAGGAGATCAACTCGCCCGGCGTCCCGGAATCATTCAAGGTGCTCATCAAGGAGTTGCAGGCGCTCGGCCTGAGCGTCGAGATCCTCAACGAGAACGAGGAAGAGATCCGCTTCGTCGAGGACACCGGGAGCTACCCGCTTCCGGATCTCGGCGGCATCAACCTCCAGGGTTTTGAAGAATAGCCATCACGGGCCGCGGCACCGCAGGGGTGTCGTGGCTCGTTCCCATCGGTCCATCCCGTCGCCGGAGCTCGGTCAGCCCCGGCGCGCCGCCCGAGACGCGGCCACCGTGCCGCAGGAGTCGTAGCCGCTCATGCTCGAAGTCAACAATTTCGACGCGATCCGGATCAGCCTCGCGTCCCCCGATCAGATCAAGGGCTGGTCGTCAGGCGAGGTCACCAAGCCGGAGACGATCAACTACCGCACGCTGAAGCCGGAGAAGGACGGCCTCTTCGACGAGCGCATCTTCGGTCCGACCAAGGATTGGGAGTGCTACTGCGGCAAGTACAAGCGGATCCGTTACAAGGGCATTATCTGCGACAAGTGCGGCGTCGAGGTGACGCGCAGCAAGGTGCGGCGCGAGCGGATGGGGCACATCAAGCTCGCCTCGCCGGTGAGTCACATCTGGTACTTCAAGGGAACTCCGTCGCGGCTCGGCATCCTGCTCGATATCAGCCCCCGAAACCTGGAGCGCATCCTCTACTTCGCGCTGTACGTGGTGACCCGCGTCGACGAGCACGAGCGTGACCGCGCCGTGGCGCGCATCGACGAGGAGCTGAACGACCGGATCCGCCATGCGCAGGGGATCGTCGACGACAAGCGCGCCGAGCTGGAGGGCGCGGTCGCCGACAAGCGGGCAGAGGTCGATTCGGCCCACCAGGCCGAGACCCGCCGCCATGATGACCGCTTCGCCGCGCGCAGCGAGGAGCTGGCGAGCGCCGCGCAGCAGCTCGAGGCGAGCCTGAAGGCGGCCGGCAAGACGGTCACCGAGGAGATCGTGTTCGCCCCGACCGGTGAGGTGATCGCCCACACCGCGGACGCGACGAAGGATGCGCTGAGCGCGCTCCGCAAGGCCGTCCAGGCCGAGGTGGAGGCGCTCGACGCCGACGTCAAGCAGGCAAAGACGCATGCGACCGAGAAGCGCGACGCGGCGATTGCGGATCTGACGAGCGGGATCGACGAGGCCCTCGCCACCGAGCGCGAGCACGTGCAGCGCGAGACCGACGACGCGCGCCTTTGGGCGCGCAACGAGCGGCAGGCGCTCAACGAGATCAAGGTCCTGCAGACCCTCACCGAGTCCGAGTTCCGCAGCTACTCGGAGCGCTTCGGCCGGCTCTTCGATGCCGGCATGGGCGCCGAGGCGGTGAAGAAGATCATCGAGCAGCTCAACCTGGACGAGCTGGCGCAGAAACTCCACGTGGAGATGCGCCAGACGTCAGGGCAGCGCCGCAAGAAGGCGATCAAGCGGCTGCGCCTGATCGAGGCGTTCCGCAAGAGCGGAGCGCGCCCGGAGTGGATGATCCTCTCCACGCTGCCGGTCATCCCGCCCGATCTGCGCCCCATGGTGCAGCTCGACGGCGGCCGCTTTGCGACCTCCGACCTCAACGACCTGTATCGGAGGGTCATCAACCGCAACAACCGCCTCAGCCGCCTCCTCGACCTGGAGGCGCCGGAGATCATCATCCGCAACGAGAAGCGGATGCTCCAAGAGGCGTGCGACGCGCTGATCGACAACGGCCGCCGCGGGCGCGCCATCGCCGGCACCGGCAACCATCGGCTCAAGAGCCTGAGCGACATGCTGAAGGGCAAGCAGGGCCGCTTCCG
>QHBO01000032.1 GCA_003243965.1 Chloroflexota bacterium | reverse complement strand
GGGCTGCCGCTGGACGGCGGCCGGATGCTCCGGGCCGGGGTCTGGAAGGCGACCGGCAGGCCGGGCACGGCGACCATCGTCGCGGCCTGGGCCGGCCGGGTGCTCGCGGTAGCCGTGCTGGTGGTGCCGGTGGCTCTGATCGTCTCGGCAGGTCAGCAGGTCCAGCTCTTTGACGTGGTCTGGTTCGGCGTCATCGCCGCCTTCATGTGGGTCGGCGCGGGCCAGTCGCTGCGGGTGACCCGGGTCCGCGAGCGGCTGCCCGGCCTGCAGGCCCGGGCGCTCAGCCGCCGGGCCATCCCGATCCCGGCCAGCCTGCCGCTGGCCGAGGCCATCCGGCGCGCGGACGCCGCCGGGGCCCGCGCGCTGGTCATCGTTGATCACGAGGACAAGCCCATCGCCATCGTGAACGAGAGTGCGGTCATGGCCACCCCGCCGCAGCGCAGGCCGTGGATCGACGCCGGATCGCTGGCCCGGACCATCGACCCCGGCCTGGTACTGCCCGCCGACCTGTCCGGGATGGCCCTGCTCGAGGCGGTGCGCAAGTCACCTGCCTCCGAGTACCTGCTCGTCGAGCCCTCCGGCAAGGTGTTCGGGGTACTCGCCGCCCAGGATCTGGATCACGCGTTCGCCGGCACCTGACGGCCGCGCGCACCCGCGCCGCTACCCTGACGGCGTGAACCGTCAGTGCCGCGGCCCGCTCCGCGCCGGAGACCAGGTCCAGCTCACCGACCCCAAGGGCCGCAAGCACCTCATGCTCCTCGTGGAGGGACGGACGTTCCACACCCACCGCGGCGGGCTGGCCCACGACGACCTGATCGGCGCCCCGGAGGGCACGGTGGTGAAGTCCTCCGGCGGCACCCCGTACGTGGCGCTCCGTCCGTTGCTGGCCGACTTCACGCTGTCCATGACCCGCGGCGCCGCCGTCGTGTATCCGAAGGACGCGGCGCAGATCATCGCGCTGGCCGACATCTTCCCGGGTGCGCGGGTGCTGGAGGCGGGAGCGGGTTCGGGTGCGCTGTCCTGCTGGCTGCTGCGCGCCGTCGGTGACGCCGGGCTGGTCGCGTCCTATGAGCGCAGGCCCGACTTCGCCGAGGTCGCCCGCAGAAACGTCGAGAAGTTCTTCGGCGGCCCGCGCCCGGCCTGGCGGCTGACCGTCGGCGACCTGGCCGACGCCGAGCCTGCCGGGGAGGTCTTCGACCGGATCGTGCTCGACATGCTCGCGCCGTGGGAGTTCACCGCCGCCGCCGAGCGGCTGCTCATCCCCGGCGGCCTCGTCTGCTGTTACGTGGCGACCACCACGCAGCTGTCCAGGATCACCGAGGCGCTGCGGGAACAGGGCTGCTTCGACGAGCCGGCGGCCTGGGAGTCGCTGATCCGCGGCTGGCACGTGGACGGTCTCGCGGTCCGGCCCGAGCACCGGATGATCGGGCACACCGGCTTCGTGGTCACCGCGCGCAGGCTCGCCGACGGCGTGACGCCGCCGCCCCGGCGACGGCGGCCGGCCAAGGGGGCGCAGGGGGCGGAGGCCAGCTAGGCGGGGCCCTGGCAGTCACAGATTCGTGCTAAACGTTTCCGTATCGTGACGAGAGAATGCCAACACAGGGGCGGTGCGAGGTTACGACTGTCCCCTGGATAGGTAGGGTCTAGTCAGTGAAGCTCTCGGAAGGGGGTGAGGGACGTGGCCGCTCGGGACGATGATGCGCGCGGTGCGCGGCATGAGGGCGAGGTCAGCGGCCTCACGACGCAGATCTCCTTCCTCGAGGAAGAGGTCGCCGCGCTCCGCCGCAGACTGTCCGATTCGCCGCGCCATGTCCGGCTGCTCGAAGAGCGGCTGCGCGAGGCTGAGGCGAGTATCGCGACCGTGACCGGCCAGAACGAACGGCTGGCCGGCACGCTGCGGGAGGCGCGCGATCAGATCGTAGCGCTCAAGGAGGAGGTCGACCGGCTGGCCCAGCCACCGAGCGGCTTCGGCGTCTTCCTGGGCCGCCACGACGACGGCACGATCGACGTGTTCACCGGCGGCCGCAAGCTGCGGGTCACCGTGTCGCCCGCCGTCGATGTCGAGGCGCTGCGCCGCGGCCAGGAGGTCATGCTCAACGAGGCCCTCAACGTCGTGCGCGCCCTGGAGTTCGAGCGGGCCGGCGACGTGGTCATGCTCAAGGAGATCCTCGAGGGCGGCGACCGCGCGCTGGTCATCTCGCACGCCGACGAGGAGCGCATCGTGCACCTCGCCGACGTGCTCATGGACCAGCCGCTGCGCATCGGCGACTCGCTACTGATCGAGTCGCGATCGTCGTACGCCTACGAGCGGATCCCCAAGTCCGAGGTCGAGGAGCTCGTCCTCGAGGAGGTGCCGGACATCGACTACGAGTCGATCGGTGGCCTGGCCAGCCAGATCGAGCAGATTCGCGACGCCGTCGAGCTGCCCTTCCTGCACGCCGAGCTGTTCCGCGAGCACATGCTGCGCCCGCCCAAGGGCGTGCTGCTCTACGGCCCGCCCGGCTGCGGCAAGACGCTCATCGCCAAGGCGGTCGCCAATTCCCTGGCCAAGAAGATCGCCAGTCAGTCGGGTGCTCAATCGGGGGAGGGCAGCACGAAGTCGTACTTCCTCAACATCAAGGGCCCCGAGCTGCTCAACAAGTACGTCGGCGAGACCGAGCGGCACATCCGCCTCGTGTTCCAGCGCGCCCGGGAGAAGGCGTCGGAAGGAACCCCGGTCATCGTCTTCTTCGACGAGATGGACTCCATCTTCCGCACCCGCGGCTCGGGGGTCTCCAGCGACGTGGAGAACACGATCGT
>QHBO01000031.1 GCA_003243965.1 Chloroflexota bacterium | reverse complement strand
CCGAGGACTTCAGCGGCTAGCGGCCCACCGGCGGCTTAGCTGCGGTAAAGCACCGCCAGAGGGCCCGTTCACTTCGGCGCAGGGATGTGCAGCCCTCTCGAAGTGAGCGGGCCCTCGTTGACAGTCAGTGGCCGCAGGTTCATACCTGCGGGGTGAGCGGGGCATTCGACGGCGCCGGCAGGCCCTATCGGGAGCCAACGCTGCGTGCGGTGCTGCTCTTGGCGGCGGCGATCGTGCTCGGCGTCGCGGGCGTGTGGCTCGCGATGAGCTGGGCGATGAACGCAGCCGGCGGCCCACCGGAGTTCCCTGCCACCCCTTCGCTCACGCAGTCCACGATCCGATAGCGCAGCCGCGACCAGCGCGGCCGTTCCGCGCGCATTGAGCCCGCGCCCTCACGAACCGCGCCAGCCGCACGGAACGGGCCACTCACCGCAGCCTGAGGCTCGTGGCGGCGCCACCCAGGGCGGTGAGCCCGGAACTGATACGCCGCGCCGTCCTCCCCGTACCGGGGTCAGCGGCTCTCTTGCAACGCAAGGGCAGACGAGGCCATCGGCGCATCTCTCGCCCAGCGTCGAGGTCTCGCCGCGAGGAGCGCGAGGGAGACAAGGAGGACGCCCTTCGAACGGCATCAAGTGTCGGCATCGACCGACGGTTGGGGGGATCTCTACCGATTAGGGAGCATGAGATGCGCAAGAAGCATCCCGGCGCACGGCTCGTCATCGGGCTGATCACGCTGAGCCTCTTCGCGATGCCGCAGGCGAGCCTCGCCTCGAGCCACCGCGAAGCACCACTCATCGCGAACGACCCGACGGCCGACAACACCGATCTCTACGCGTTCGTCAGTCCGGACAGGCCGGACACGGTGACGATCGTGGCCGACTACATCCCGCTCGAGGAGCCGGCCGGCGGCCCGAACTTCTCGAACTTCGATCCCAACGTCCTGTACGAAATCAAGGTCGACAACACCGGCGACGCTGTCCCGGATGTCACGTACCAGTTCCGCTTCCGGACGAGCATCCGCAACCCCGCCACGTTCCTGTACAACACCGGCCCGATCACGTCGCTGACCGATCCGGACTGGAACATCCGCCAGACCTACAGCGTGACACGCATCGACCGCACCGGGTCACGCCTGGTGCTGGGGAATGGCGTCGTCGCTCCGGCGAACATCGGTCCGCGATCGACCCCCAACTACGGGACGCTCGCGAGCGGCGCGACCGCCTCGATGGCGGGCGGCGGCGGAAAGGTCTTTGCCGGGCCGCGTGACGACCCATTCTTCGTGGACCTCGGGTCGATCTTCGACCTCGGCGGCCTTCGCCCATTCAACGCCGCGCACCTGATCCCGCTGGGAACCGCTCCCGGCGTCGACGGTGTGGGCGGGTTCAACACCCACTCCATTGCGATCCAGGTTCCCAAGAAGCTCCTGTCGCGGAATGGCGTGGCACCCACCAGCATGGACGCCTCGAACGCCGTGATCGGTGTCTGGGCGACCGCCAGCCGGCAGTCGACCCGCGTCCTGAACCTCAATGGCACCACCTCGAACAGCGGTCCCTGGCGCCAGATTTCGCGCCTGGGCAACCCGCTCGTCAACGAGGTGATCATCCCGGTCGGCATGAAGGACTACTGGAACTCCCAGCAGCCAAAGGACGACCGCCAGTTCGAGAAGTACTACGGCACCGGCTCCACGCCGCTCGAGCTTGCAGGTCTCGTGAACCTGCTCTACCCGAGCTTGCCGAATGCCCGGACGACGCACCGCGAGGATATCGAGCAGATCCTCCTGCAGGGGCTGCCCCTGCCGGGAGGCCACAACCTGAACAGCACCGGACCGGCGCACGCGGACATGCTGCGGCTGAACATGGCGATCGCGCCGTGCACCGCCGACAGCGCGACCGATGACACCGGGAAGTGCTCTCGGCTCGGCGTCCTGGATGGCGACCTGGCCGGGTTCCCGAATGGTCGTCGCCTCACCGACGACGTCACCGACATCGAGCTGCGCGCCATCGCCGATGGCTACGGCGCGTTCGTCAACTCGGTCTACAAGTCGTTCACGCCCAACAATTCTCCGAACAATCAGGTCGGGGACGGCGTCAACCAGAACGACAGGCCGTTCCTGTCCAGCTTCCCGTATGTCGCGCTTCCGAACCCGGGGTACGAGCACATGCATCACCCGGTCGGATCCACGAGCACGGGCTTCCTTCCCTAGCAGCGGACCGATGGTGGGAGTCGCCGGGGGGGCGATTCCCACCATCACCCGCAGGACGTGATGTTCGATGACCGACCTTGACACCAAGGGCCCACGCCTCATCGCTGCGATGACCCTGGCCGCGCTGCTGCTCGGCGCCTGCGTTCCGCAGGCATCCCTTCTGCCGTCGGCTGCTGGAGTCCCGGTGCCGGTCGCAGCCGTGGGGGCGGGTCGGACCGAGAAGACAATCCTCAAGCTTCAGGCCCAGTTGCGGGCCAACCCCGACGACGCCCGGGCGACGGTGCTCCTTGCCGAGGCCTATCTCCAGCGGGCGCGCGAAACGGCGGACCCCGGCTGGTACACCCGGGCCGATGCGCTCCTGGGCAGCGTGCTTCGCCGCCAACCGGAGAACGTGGAGGCGCTGATCGCCGCTGGTTCGCTCGCCCTCTCACGACACGACTTCAGCCTCGCCCTCCGGCTTGGGGAGCGGGCCGCGCAGCTGAATCCCACCATCCCGCGCATCTACGGCGTGATCGGCGATGCGCAGGTCGAGCTGGGCCGCTACCCCGAGGCCGTCGCCACCATCCAGCGCATGGTCGATCTGCGGCCGGACCTCGCCTCGTTCAGCCGCGTCTCCCACCTTCGGGAGCTGTACGGCGACGTCGACGGCGCCATCGCGGCCATGCAGGAGGCGTTACAGGCGGCCGGCCAGGTGAGCGAGAACACCGAATACGTGCGCGTGCAGCTCGGAAACCTCTACTGGCTGAAGGGTCGACTCGCCGAGGCCGAGCGAATCTACCTGCAGTCGCTGGAACTGGTCCCGAATTACATTCAGGCACTGGCCGGCGAGGCGCGCCTGCGCGTTTCAGAGGGTCGCCTCGGCGAGGCGGTGACGCTCTACCGCCGCGCGGCGGACCAGGTTCCGCTCCCCGAATTGGTGATCCCGCTCGGCGAGACACTCGAGGCCGCCGGCCGGACCGCCGAGGCGGAGCGCGAGTACGCGCTGGTCGACACCATTCAGAAGCTGCTCGTGGCGAACGGCGTGAAGACTGATCTCGAGATGGCGCTGTTCGTGGCGGACCACCGGCACGATCCCGCGCGTGCCCTGCGTCTGGCGCGCACGGCCTACCGCGACCGGCCCGGAGTACGGGGCGCCGACGCGCTGGCCTGGGCGCTCTACCGCGCCGGGCAGCTTCCGGAGGCCCTTCGGCGATCGTCCGAGGCGACCCGGCTGAAGACCGCGGATCCCATGATCCTGTACCACGCCGGGATGATCGCCTACGCAGCCGGTGATTTCCGGCTGGCACGCTCGAGGCTGAGCGGGGCGCTGGCGCTCAACCCTCACTTCTCGCCCCTCGCCGCGCCGATTGCGGCGCGCACCATGGCAGCCCTCGGGGTGCGCCGATGACCGGGGTCCGGCGCCGATCATCGATGATCCTGCTCGGACTCGGGGTCGTGGCCGTCGTGGCCTTCGCCCGGCCGCCGGCCACGAGCGCGCATCCGCTCGGCAACTTCACGATCAACCTCTACACCCGGCTCGTTGTCGCCGGCGACCGGCTCCTGATTCGGCACGTCATGGACATGGCCGAAATCCCCACCTTCGCCGAGCGCCAGCAGATGGACCTCAATGCCGACGGCGCGATATCGCCGGACGAGCGCGCCGCGTATCTTGCCGGTCGGGGCGCGGAGATCCTGTCGGGGCTGTCGGTGCGGGTTGGGGGTGACCGCGTGGCCCCATCGGTGACCGCCAGCCAGCTCAGCTTCCCGGTGGGCCAGGGCGGGCTGCCGACCATGCGGCTGGTGCACGACCTCTCGCTCCCGATCGTGATCCCCGCCGACGGCGGGCTGGGAGTGACCGTGACCGAGACCGGATTCGCGGACCGCGTCGGCTGGCACGAGATCGTGGTTCAGGCGGGGAGCGGCGCGCGGGTGGTGAGCTCCAGCGTTCCGGCCACCGATCGCAGCAATGAGCTGCGCGCCTACCCGCAGGACGCCCTCACCAGCCCTCTCGATGTTCGGACTGCGCAGGTGACCGTGGCCGCCGCCGGCGCCGGCGGGGTCACACAGCTGGGAAGCTCGTCCGGCCTGGCCCGCCGGGGAAGCGACGATCCGCTCGCCTCGCTGCTCGGCGGCGAGCTCTCCCCGGGCGTGGTTGTGCTCGCCGTTCTGCTGGCCGCGGGGTTGGGGGCCGCGCATGCCGTATCGCCCGGGCATGGCAAAACGCTGGTGGCCGCCTACCTCGTCGGGTCGTCGGGTGGCCGTCGACACGCGGCCACGCTCGGCCTCACCGTCGCCGCCGCTCACACCGCGGGCGTATTCCTGCTCGGGGCGATCACCCTGGCTGCCGGCGCCCTCTTCGTCCCGGAGCGGGTCATTGCCTGGCTTTCGCTTGCCTCCGGGGTGCTGGTCATCGGGCTCGGCGCGGGTCTGCTGGTACGCGCAGCCGGTAGGCGCGGCATCGACGCCGCCGGACACGTCCACGGTGACACGCATGCACACGGAAACACGGGGCCACACGGCCACCCGCACCCACACGGCCACCCGCACGCGCACCGGAACCTGGCGCCGGAGGCTGGGCGTGACTCGCAGCTGGATCACGCGGCACCCCTGCGGCGACGAAACGTGATCGCGCTCGGCCTCGCCGGAGGCCTGGTACCGAGCGCATCCGCGCTCATCGTCCTGCTGGTCGCCGTCAGCTCCGGACGCCTCCTGTTCGGGCTCGCGCTGATCGCGGCGTTTGGTGCGGGGATGGCGCTCGTGCTCGCCGGGCTGGCCGTGGCGACCACATTCGTGCGCGGAGCCCTGGCGCGCCACAGCGGTCCATCCGCCAGTCCGCTGGCTCGACGGGCCGCGGCCGCTCTGCCGCTCGCATCGGGGCTCACCGTGCTGGTCGCGGGGCTTGTCCTGACCATCGGCGCGGCAGGACGCGTCGGTTGAGCGCCCAGGTGGGGGCAGACGGGAAGACGCCCGGCATGGTGGGCGGCTACCATCCTTTGGCGCTCCCACCCGTGGACGGCTGAGCTGGCATGCTTCTTCCATCACGGGGACTCAGCGGCGCCATCCGTCGCTCGTGGCCGATATTCGGAGGCAATCGCCGGCAGGTGACGCATCCCTCGGTGGACGACCGAATCCTGGTTGAACGCCTCAAGCGCGGCGACCGCGAGGCGCTCGGCGAGCTCTATGACCGCTACGCAGCAGTGGCGCTGCGCACGGCGGTGCGCATCGTGGGCGACGAGGCAGTGGCCGAAGACATGGTCCACGATGCGTTCGTGGGGGTCTGGCGACGCATCGATTCGTTCGACGCCGAGCGCGGAGCGGTCCGCGGATGGCTGCTCACCATCGTGCGCAACCGCTGCCTGGACCGGCTGCGGGCGCAGCGACCCGACATGGATCTTGACGAGGCCGATGCGCAGGCCCTGATCCGGACCGGTGCAGATCCGACGGCCGCCGAGGCATTCGAACACGTGGCGAACGAGGAGCTGCGCTCTGCCGTCGCTGAGCTTGCCCCGGAGCAGCGACAGGCGATCGAGCTCGCCTACTTCAACGGCTACACCTACCGCGAGATCGCGGCGCTCACCGGTGTCGCCCGCGGCACGGCCAATGGGCGGCTTCGGCTCGCCCTCGCCAAGCTTCGGCGGGCGCTCGAGCGCCCGTCGAAGGCCGCTGCCAGCCCGATGCTCGACCGCAGCCTGGATCGGAGGCTGGACCGATGACCCAGCCGCTAGTCTGCACCGATGTCGATGAGCTCGCCGCGGCTCACGCCCTCGGCTCGCTGCCGCCCGCCGAGGCGGCAGCGGTCGAGCGCCACCTCGCAACCTGCCGCGAGCCGCACGCGGAGGTTCGGGAGGCCGCGGCGTTCGTCGAGCGACTGACGCGCGAGGTTCCCACCCCGGTTCCGCCGCTGGCGCTGCGCGGCCGGATCATTGCCAGCGCGGCGGCGGTCCCGCAGGAATCGGCTGTCGACGAACGGCTCGGGCAACCGCGCACAGCGGTGGGTCCGGCCCGATCCGAGCCGACCGCGGTGGCGCGCGACCGGGTTCCGGCGCGCTGGGGGTCAGTGCCGCGCTGGGGCTGGCCGTCGCTGCGTCGGCTGGTGGTCGGAGCCTCCCTCGCGGCCGCGGTGGTGCTCGCCTTGGCCGTGGTGCAACTGCAAGGAGCACTCAATGGTCGTGACGACCAGCTGAATCGCATCGCCGGCGTCCTGGCGAACGGCTCGCAGGCGGTACGAATCGAGACTGGGGCCGCGCGCGGGTACCTCGTCCGCGGCTCATCGGGGAGCGCGACGCTGGTGATGACCGGCATCGCTCCGCCGCCGGCGGGGAAGGTCTACGAGATGTGGCTGCTCGATGCCCGGGGCCGAGCAACCCCCGCCGGACTGGTGCCGGTCTCTTCAGGCATCGTGGTGGCACCCCTGGACGCCCCGCTGACCCCGGGAGTGGCCCGATTCGTCCTGACCGTGGAGCGTGCCCGCGTCAGCCAACCGACCGGAAAGCCGATCCTCGTCGCGGACATTTCCGGCTAGCTGGCCTCACACCCGGCATGGGTCGTGCTTTGTCGCCGGCCCGGGCGGGCATTTGGTCCGCCAGGCCCTGAGCCGGACCGAAGGAGGACGGGCTGCGCCGTGAGCGACGCTGGACGAGGCGGGCAAGCCAAGGTGCAATGGCCGGTGGTCGCCGTCTACGGGCTGGTGGTCATCGGCATCGTGACCCTGTTTGCGTTTCAGGCTGCCGCCCCTCTCGACGCGACCGAGCTGCGCAACCAGGCGGAATCGGTCCGCAGCGATGTCTCCGAAGCGCTGCTGACCCTCTCGCACCGCGAGCGGGCCACCGCGACCTTCTGGGCGACGCACCTGGACGACATGGCCAACAACATCGGCGAGTCGACGCCGACCCTCCAGCGCAAGGGCTTCGACGAGCAGCTGCGTGCGGCGCGCCAGTCGTTCTTCGACCTGTCGGACCAGGTCGTCAAGGCGGTTCACGATGCCTCGCTGCTGTACGACCAGCCCGCGGCTGTGCAGTCACAGAGGCACAGCCTCGAGGAGGCCGGCCGTGCGCTTGACCGCCTGATCGGGTCGCTGCCCAAGTGATTCGGCGATGAGCAAGGTTTTCGAGCTCTCGCTCGGAATCATGACCGCGGTGGGCGGTTTCGTGGACATCGGCGAGGTGGTGTTCGCGACCGATGCCGGCGCGCGCTACGGGTTGAACCACCTCTGGACGATTCCGGTCGGGGTCATCCTGATCGTCGTCTACTCCGAGATGGCCGGTCGGGTGGCGTCCGTCACCGGCAAGCCGGTCTTCGTCCTGATCCGCGACCGATTCGGATTCACGGTCGGTCTCTGCTCGCTGGTCGCCTCCAACATCCTCAACGTGTTGACCTGCGCGGCGGAGATCGGCGGTGTGGCGTTCGTCCTCCGGCTGATCTCCGGCATGTCGTACGGGGTGGCGGTCAGCGTTGCGGTGCTGGTGGTGATGGCGATCACCTGGGTGCTGCCGTTCTCGAAGATCGAGAAGGTGTTCGGGTTCGGCGGACTGGCCATGCTCGTCTTTGTCGTCGCGGCCGTCGCCAGCGGCCCCAACTGGGGCACCGTGGCCTCCAGCTTCGTCCCGCACGTGCCGCGACTGGCGGGGACGTCAGACGCGTTGAACTATGCCTTCTACGCGGTCGGGCTGATCGGAGCGACGGTGATGCCCTACGAGGTCTACTTCTACTCGTCGGGGACCATCGAGGACGGCCGCAAGCCCGCCGAGCTGTACATCAACACCATCACCACCGTGCTCGGCTTCACCCTCGGCTCGATCCTGACCGTCGCGCTGATCGTCCTGGGCGCGACGACGTTCCTGCCCAATGGCGTGGTCCCGAACCTGGTCGGCAGCTCGGCGATCGGCGCGATGCTGCCCTTTGGCCAGCTCGGCATCCTGCTCGCCGCCGTGGGACTCTTCTTTGCGATTGCCGGCGCATCGATCGAGACGTCGTTCGCCGGCGCCTACAACCTGGCGCAGTTCTTCGGTTGGCCATGGGGAAAGCACAAGAACCCGCTGAAGGTGCCGCGATTCACGCTCGGCTGGGTGTTCGCCTTGGTGATCGCGCTCGCGGTGCTGACCACCGGTATCGACCCGGTCCAGGTCACCGAGTACGCGGTGATCCTGTCGATCGTGGTGCTGCCGGTCACCTATCTGCCGATCCTGCTGGTGGCCAACGATCGCGCGGTGATGGGCGAGCACGCCAACGCGTCCTGGCAGAAGGCCCTGGGCTGGAGCTGCCTGGTGGTGATCACCCTCGTCGGGCTGGCGGCGGTGCCGCTGATGTACCTCACCCACTCGGGCCAGGGCTGAGGTCAGGCCAGGGTTCGGCGCAGGGCCGAGCGCGCAGCGTGATACCCGCACAGGCCGTGCACCCCGCCGCCCGGCGGAGTCGACGAGGAGCAGACGAAGATGCCCGGATGGGGTGTGGAGTATGGATCGAGGCGCAGCGCAGGCCGGGTCAGGAACTGGGGAAGGTGCTGCAGCCCCCCGTTGATGTCGGTCAATCGTCGCGGGGTCGGGGTGACGTCTGATCGCGCCATTCCCACTCGGCGCCCGGCTTCGCAAGCGTTTGCCACCGCTCCGCATCAATCCGTTCGTCGAGCTGGCGCACTACGCGCCGCGCGGCCAGGCCGAGAATCGCGGTGAAGGTCGGATACGCGAGCTCCAGCTCGGCGAGCTGGTCGACCTGCATGCCGGCCGCCATTCCCGCCGCGGCGATCTGCACGACCTCGACCGCCTGCTCGCCAACCACGTGCGCCCCGAGCATTTGCCGCGTGCGGCGCGACACGACGAGCTTCGCCACCCCAGTTGTGCGCCGGTCGATCACTGCGCGGTCGAGGTCCGCGTACGGAACGGTGCCGACCGCGATCGGTTCTTGCTCGGCGGCCTGGGTATCGGTCAGGCCCACGCTCCCGTACTCGGGGTCCGTGAACCCCCCATGCGGGACGATCCGGTGTGCCGTCCGCCGGGCGGCGCCCCGCACCGCGTTCTCCGCCGCGAGCCGCGCCTCGTCGGCCGCGCTCTGCACCAACATCATGCGTCCCGTGACGTCCCCAGCGGCGTAGATGTGCTGTGCCGTCGTTCGGAGATGGTCATCGACCGTGACATAGCCGCGGTTCGTGGCGACCCCGGCGGCCTCGAGCCCCAGCGACTCCACATTGCCGACCCAGCCAACCGCCAGAATCACGGCATCCACGGCGAGCGCCCGGTCGCCCTGCGCTAGCTGGCAGCCGAGTTGAAGCCGCCCCGCTTCGTGCGTCAGCCGCTCGACACCCCGAATCCCGGTCAGGATCTCGATGCCACGCTCCGCGAAGGCGCTCTCCATCGCCGCCGAGACGAGCATGTCCTCGCCCGGCAGGATGCGTGGCGCGAGATCGAGGAGGGTGACCCGGGACCCGAAGCCGGCAAAGATCGAGGCAAGCTGGGATCCGGTGGCGGCGCTCCCCACGATCGCGATTCGGGACGGGAGCGCTCGCAGCTGCCAGACGTCGCTGTGGGTGATCGCAAGCTCGCTGCCCGGAAAGGGGAGGCGCCGCGCATGCCCGCCGACGCAGATCACCAACCGTTCGGCGCTCACGCGTCGCCCGTCGCCGAGCACCAAAGTATGCGGCCCGCTGAAGCGTACCGCCCCTGCCTGCTCCGCGACGGTAACGCCCGCGGCAGCGAGGTGGCCGGCGAGCTGCTTCTTCTCGTGGAGGCGATAGACCGTCGCCTGTGTCTGGGCGATCAGTCGGGCGAAGTCAAGGCGCGGCACGCCGCCGGACAGTCCGTAGGCGTCGAACTGGGCTGCATCGCGGATCAGGCGGCTGGCGTGGGCCAAGACGCGCGTCGGCGCGCAACCGTCATCGGTGCAGACGCCGCCCAGGCGCTCTGCTTCGAGCAGGATTGTCGATGCTCCCAGCTCGGCAGCCCGCAATGCGGCGGTGACGCCGGCCGGGCCCCCGCCGAGCACCGCGAGGTCGAACACCTGGCCATCAGCCATCGGCTTCCCCATCGGTCGGTCCGGCGACCGGTATCCGCCTGCCGCCGGGCGGAGAGCTCAGAGCCGGCCGTCGGACGACATCCTTACGCGCAGAGGGAGCAGACACGATTCGTTAACGCTACGACGAATGGGCCTTGCCGCGCGACGCGCCCATTGCTTGCCGTCTTGATTCAGCGGCCGGGCGAGGGCTATTGTGCGCAATCGCCTGCATCTGCCCGGTCCCTGTTCGCCATGCGGAGTCCACGCCATGACCGAGGCCGGAGCCCCGGAATGAAGGTCGCGCTCATCGGCACCGGCCGCATCGGGGAGGTGCACGGCCAACTCCTGGGCGCCCAGCCCGGCGTCCAGCTGATCGTCTCCGATGCTGACCCCGACCGCGCGCGGACCAGCGCCGCCCGCCTCGGCGCGGAGACGGCGGCGGGGGTGGAGGAGGCATTCGACGGTGCCGACGCGGCGGTGATCGCTGCCTCGACCGATGCGCACGCCCGGCTGGTCTCGATGGCAGTCGATCGGGGCATCCCGACCTTCGTCGAGAAGCCGCTTGCCTTTGATCTGCCCCAGACCGAGGCGCTGGTCGACAAGATCGAGTCGAGCGGTGTGCCGGTCCAGGTCGGCTTCCAGCGACGCTTCGACGCCGGTTACCGGGAGGCGCGCCGGATGGTTGAGAGCGGTGAGCTGGGCGTCGTGTACCTCGTGCGACTGATCGCGCACGACCACCAGCCGCCGCCCGACGCGTACATTCCGATCTCCGGCGGCCTCTTCCGGGACTCGTCGATTCACGATTTCGATTCGCTGCGCTGGCTCACCGGCCAGGAGGTCGAGGAGCTCCACGCGGTCGGGACGGTCCGAGCGTTCCCGGTCTTCGCGCGGCACCATGACGTCGACACGGCGGCGGTCGTGCTGCGCCTGCGGGACGGCACGATCGCCCTGCTCGGACAGACGCGCCACGACCCGCGCGGCTACGACGTGCGGGTCGAGCTCATCGGGTCGCGCGACGCGGTGAGCGTCGGTCTCGGGCCGAACACCCCGCTGCGCCCCGTGGAACGCGAGCCGGCGTCAGCCATCGGTGCAGGCTGGACCGGCTTCCTCGGCCGCTTCGAGGCCGCCTATCGGGCCGAGCTCCTCGCGTTCCTGCGGGTCGTTGCCGGCGAGCAGGAGAGCGAATGCACCGCTCGCGATGCGCTGGAGGCGATGCGCATCAGCGTCGCGGCGACGCGGTCCCGCCTCGACGGCAGGCCGGTGATGCTGGCTGACCTCGGCGCGAGGGAGCAATCGGCAGCCGTCACCGTACCCGCGTCGGAGAGGGGAGGTGAGGAGGCGGTCGGTACCTGACACGTGATCGGCCCGACGCGAGCGCGTCGGACTTCGGACTCGGGAGTGAGGAGTATCAGATGGGATCCTGGAAGCGAGTGGTCGTGCTGACGCTGGCGTTGCTCATCAGCGCCTGCGGCACGGGGACCTCCGGTTCCCCGGGGAGCAGCGGTGGCGGGTCGAACGTGACCCTGACCATCGCCGCGGTGCAGGGTGTGGAGGACGCCGGCCTCAAGGCGCTGGCACCGATGTACACCCAGAAGACCGGGGTGAAGATCCAGATCGTGGAGTCCCCGTACGCGGACCTCTACTCGAAGCTCGTCAACGCCTTTCAGGCGAACGAGGCGACCTACGACCTGGCGATGATGGACGACCCATGGATGCCGAAGTTCGGCACCGGCAACTCGCTCGCCGATCTCGGCAAGCTGGGGATCCAGAAGGACCCTGACGTCGCCTCGGTAGTGTGGGACGTGGGGACCTGGCCTCCGCCCCGTGGGCCGGTACCGCCGACCGAGAAGAGCAAGTCCCCGGCGCTGCTGGGGGTGACGATCGTCGGCAACGTCGAGATGTTCATGTACCGCAAGGACCTGACGCCCACGGCGCCGGCCTCGTATGACGAGGTCCTCGCCAATGCAAAGGCCCAGAACAAGCCCGACCTTGCCGGCTACATCATCCGCGGCAAGGCCACCAACCCGGTCGTGGCGGACTTTCTGCCGATCCTGTGGTCGTTCGGCGGTGACGTCTTCGACGACAACTGGAACGTCGTCTTCGACGACCAGAAGTCCCTTTCCGCGGTCAAGTTCCTGGTGAACGACCTGAAGGCCGTGGCGCAGGCCGATCCGGCCAGCACCGACGCCGCTGACCGCGATCGGCTGATGGCCATCGGCCAGGGCTACCAGTCGTCGACGTGGCCCGGCGAGATCAACACCGCCGTCCTCGACCCGAGCTCCTCCAAGGTGGTCGGCAAGGTCGGATTCATGCCGATTCCCAAGGGGCCGAGTGGCAAGGGGGTCGGGATGATGGGCAACTGGATGCTGGGCATCCCCAAGGCGTCGAAGAACCAGCAGGCGGCGGCCGACTTCATCAAGTGGATGCTGCAGGCCGATACGCAGAAGACCTACGCGCAGAGCGGCGGCATTCCGTCGCGGACGAGCGTCCTCAAGGATGCCTCGCTGGCCGACAAGAACCCGTACTTCTCGGTGCTTGCGGAGGCGCTCCAGGCGCCGCCCAACTGGCGTCCGCGCACCGATCAGTGGAATGCGGTGGAGACGATCCTCGGCAATCACCTGAACGCCGCGCTGGCGGGCCAGGAGACCGCCCAGGACGTGGTGACCAAGGCCTCGACTGAGATCCGGAGCCTGATGAAGGCGGCCGGCTACCCGACCAAGTAGCGATGCGGAGTCATCGTTCGGTCGTTTTGCGGATCCACCGATGACTCCCACCGCCCGGCTTCGGACCTCGTGGTCCGCACGCAGCCGGCAGGAGCGACTCGCGCTGCGGTTGCTCCTGCCGGTCTTTGGCACGGTCTTCGTGGCGGCGACTGTCCCGTTCGTGCTTGCGGTCGTGCAGGCAGTCACGAACAGCACCGGCCAGTTCATCGGCCTGGAGAACTTCGGACGGGCCCTCGGCAATCCGCAGCTCTACGAGTCGATCAAGCAGACGGCGATCTACGCGGTCGTGGTCCTGCCCACCGAGCTGCTGCTCGGACTCGGGCTGGCGCTGCTGGTCCATCGCACGGTGCATTCGGCCGCGTTGCGTGCGCTGATCTACGTCTCGGCCATGATCCCGATCGTCATCCCGCAGATCGCCGTCGGCGTCGTCTTCCGCCTGGTCTATGCCCCTGACTACGGGATCCTCAACGCCCTGCTGGGCGACACCGGCCACAACCAGATCCTGTGGCTCTCCAACGCGCCGCTGGCGATGCTGGCGGTCGCATCGGTGGATATCTGGCAGTGGACGCCGTTCGTGTACCTGATCATGTTTGCCGGCCTGCAGACGGTGCCCTTCGAGTCGGTCGAGGCAGCACAGCTCGACGGTGCGACGTCCTGGACCCAGTTCCGCCACATCGAGCTCCACTACCTCCAGCCGCTGATCCTGCTGGTCGTGGTGTTCCGCATCGCGGACGTGCTGCGCGTCTTCGATCACGTCTACGTCCTGACCGGCGGCGGGCCTGGCACCACGACCGAGTTCCTCAGCCTGTATCTGTACCGGTTGGCGTTCCGCTTCAGCGACCTCGGTCAGTCGGCCGCGTTGGCGGTGGTGGTGATGGTCGCCATGACCCTGTTCTACACGCTGATCAGCCGCTTCCTGCCGGCCGAGCGTCGCTGATGCCACGCATCGTGAGGCGCATCCTGACCACCGCCGTGCTGGTGGTCGCCGTGCTGGTGTTTGCCTTTCCGCTCTACTACCTCGTCGTCACCTCGCTCAAGACCAAGGCGGAGCTCTACTCGGCCGTCCCGACGCTGTTCCCCCAGAATCCAACCATCGCGCCGTACGTCAGCGTGCTGGTGACCCGCGGGATGAGTGGCCTGCTGCTCAACAGCGTGATTGCCGGCCTGTCGGCGACCGTGCTGGCGCTGGCCGTCGCGTTCGCGATCACCTATCCGCTGACCCGCCTCCCGATCGGCCGCGGCCTGCGCAGCTTCGTCCTGAACTGGGCGCTGTCGCTGCGCTTCCTGCCACCCATCGCGGTGGTCATCCCGTACTTCACCATCGTGCGCAGCGTCGGCCTGTACAACCAGTTGCCGGCGCTGATCCTGGTCTACACCATCTTCAACCTGCCGCTGGCGATCTGGATGCTGAAGGGCTTCCTCGAGGAGATCCCGCTCGAGATCGAGGAGGCGGCGCTGGTCGACGGCGCGACCCGCTGGCGTGCATTCCGCACCGTGCTGCTGCCCCTGGCCAGCACCGGACTGCTGGCGGCGGGGATCATCGTCTTCGCCTTCGACTGGGCGGAGTTCCTGTTCGCCTTCATCCTCACCGCCACGCCGCAGGCGATGACCTTCCCCGTCGGGGTGCAGGGCCTGGTCACCCAGTTCGAGATCATCTGGAACGACATGGCGGCGGGGGGCACGATCGCCATCGTCATCCCGCTGCTGCTGATGCTGCTCGCCCGCCGGTACGTCATGACCGGGCTGACCTTTGGCGTGATCCGCGAGAAATGAGCGCCGGGGCGGACCGATGCGGACCTCGGTCGCGGGCACTGCGGCCCTGACGCCGATCGGCGCCCTGCGCGGTAGACTCGACCATTGGCCGGATGCCCACCGGAGAGGCTGCATGAACGCGACCGCGACCGCAACCGAGACGCCGCTGATGCGGATGGCGCACACCACACCGACCGACTGGTGGAACGACTCGTCCGCGATCGACGAGCTCGAGTACGCGATCGCCAACGGCGCGGTGGGCGCTACCAGCAACCCGCCCATCGTGCTCGAGGTTCTGCGAGCTGAGCGGGAGCGGTGGCGCCGTCGCGCCCGTGAGCTGTTTGCCGCGGCGCCGCGCGCCTCCGAGGCGTGGATCGCCTGGACCATCGTGGCCGAGATCGCACAGCGCGGCGCGGCGCTGCTGCTGCCCATCTTCGAGGCGACCGGCGGAGCCAAGGGCAGGCTGTCGATCCAGACTGATCCCGGCCTCTACCGCGACGCCGCCGCGATGCTCGACCAGGCGCGCGAATTCGCCGCCCTCGCGCCCAACATGCAGGTCAAGCTGCCGGTCACCGTCGCAGGGCTGCGCGCCATCGAGGACGCCACTTGCCGGGGGATCAGCGTCAACGCGACGGTCAACACCACGCTCGCGGGCGCCATTGCGGTGGCCGATGCCGTCGAGCGCGGGCTCGCCCGCCGGGCAGCGGGCGGAGATTCGGCCGACGACGTCCACTCGGTCTGCACCCTGGTGGTCGGGCGGCTCGACGACTGGCTCAAGGTTGTGGCCGATCGGGAAGGGCTGACCCTCACGCCCGGCGCAGCCGACTGGGCGGGGGTGGCGGTCTTCAAGCGCGCGTACGCGCTCTTCCGCGAGCGCGGCTACCGAACCCGCCTGCTGGCGGCGGCGTTCCGCAACCACCTGCATTGGAGCCAGCTCATCGGCGGGAACGTGATCCTGACCATGACCCACGCCTGGCAGGTCCGATTCAACGCCTCCTCGCTCGAGGTCCGGTCACGGATCGACGACGCGGTCGACGAGCGCATCGTGGACGAGCTGCGGCGCCTGCTGCCCGATTTCCATCGGGCCTATGAACCGGATGGGCTGGCGATCGGTGAGCTGGACGGATACGGGGCCACGGTGCGGACCCTGCGCCAGTTCATCGGCGCCTCAGCGGAGCTCGAGGCTGTGGTCCGTGACTTCGTCCTGCCGGATCCGGACCGGCCCGAGGCGCTCCCCTAGATCGGTCCCTTGAAGGTGTCGCACTGCGTCGCCTGACCGCCCTGGTAACCAACGCTGAACCAGTGCTGGCGCTGTGCGGAGGAGCCGTGCGTCCACGACTCGGGGTTGACGCTTCCCTGCGTCTGCTTCTGGATGCGGTCGTCGCCCACCGCGCTGGCCGCATCGAGCGCATCGGCAATGTTCGCGGCCGTCAGCGGCTGGAGGAACTGCGTCTCGACCGCGTGGTTGGCCCACACACCGGCGTAGCAGTCGGCCTGCAGCTCGACGCGGACCGACTGTCCCTGCGCCCCGGTCTGCCCCGACGAGCCACCCAGCGCTCCCATCAGATCCTGCACGTGGTGCCCGTACTCGTGGGCGATCACATATCCCTCTGCGAACGGCCCGCCCTGGGCTCCGAACTGGGTGCGGAGCGCCTCGAAGAACCCCAGATCGATGTAGATGTACCGATCGGCCGGGCAGTAGAACGGCCCGACCTGGGTGGTGGCCGTACCGCAGCCGGTCTCGGTCTGGTTGGTGAAGAAGCGCGTCTTGGCCGGCACGTACGTCTTGCCCTGGGCCTGGAAGGCGCCCTTCCAGTAGGCCTGGACGCTGTTCACGTAGCCCAGCACCCGGCAGTCGTCGCGCTGGTTGGCGTCCGCGCCGGTCTTGCAGTCGGAGGCGAGCTGGGTGTTATCGGGCACCCCCTGCGCATCGACCGTCTGGTTGACGAGATCGCCCAGGCCGCCAAGGCCGCCACTCTGGGAACCTGTTCCACTCAGGTTGCCCCCCAGCAGCAGGTAGAGGACCACGATCACGACCCCGCCCAGACCGCCGCCGGCCACCATCCCGCCGCGCCCACCGAGACGGCCGCCGCCACCCCGGACGTCCTCGACCTGTGAGGGGTCCAACTGCGCGTTCGGGTTGAAGGTCATCGGTCTCGGCTCCGCTGCACGCTGTGCGGATCACCCAAGCAAGCGGCTGGCCACACGCAGCCGGGGCGTGTGCCACCCCATCGGTGCTCAGCCTTCACGGCTCCTTCACGGAATGCGCACACGCGGTTTTTCCGCGTCGCACACTGTTCGAAACCGCACGGCGGCCGGACTGCGTGCCGCCCGAAAGAGCTCGGAGGAACACGGATGAACAGCGCGTCCCGTTTGAGTGTGTTCGGTTCGACCGCATCCGGTCTGACCCGCTCCGGTCTGACCCGATCCGGTCTGACGCTAACCCGATGGAGGACGGTTGTCACGCTGGCTGCCAGCCTGGTCCTCGTCGCGGCGAGCACCAGCAGCGCTGTGGGCGGCAGCCTCGGAGCCACGCAGGCTACCGGGGCGGGCGCGAGCCGCGGGGCCGTCGCCAACGACGGCGCGCGCGGCCGGCTGGATCACGTGTTCGTGATCATGCTCGAAAACCACAGTCGCTCGAGCGTCATCGGCGACCGGAACGCCCCGTTCATCACCTCGCTGGCGCGGACCTACGGGATGGCCGCCAACTACTACGGGGTCACGCATCCGAGCCTGCCGAACTACGTCGGCGCCATCAGCGGCAGCAACTGGTTCGTGAACGACGACAACCCGGCGAACCGCTTCGACCACCGCAATCTCATCGACCAGTTGGAGGAGCGCGGCAAGTCGTGGGCGGCGTACATGGAAACCATGCCGAGCGCAAGCTTCCTGGGTGACCAGTACCCGGCCAACGCGGCGCTGTACGTCAGCAAGCACAACCCGTTCGTCCTGTTCGAGGACATCCGCAGCAACCCGGCCCGGCTGGCCAAGATCAAGCCCTACACCAGCCTTGCCGGTGACCTGGCCCGCGGCAAGGTCGCCGACTTCGTGTGGATCAGCCCCAACCAGTGCCATGACATGCACGGCGGCGTGTACACCACCGTGGCCGGCGAAGGCGTCGACGGCGCCCCATGCCCGTACGGCAGCGCGAAGGACGATCCGAACGATGCGGCGCTCAAGGCGAAGGCCGACGCGTTCGTGCGGACCGCGGTGAACGCGATCATGCGCAGCAGAGCGTGGACCGGCAACAGCGCCATCTTCCTGCTCACCGACGAGAACGATTACACCGGCGATCCGACCACCGACGGATGGGAGTCGGCGGCAGGCTGCTGCGACTCGCCGCTCCTTCCCGACGGGTATGCGTTCCGCACCTCGCACGGCACGCTCGATGGCAATGTGTGGCATTGCGCCGCGGGTCCGGCGGCGTCGTGCACCTATGGCGGGGGGCTGGTCCCGGCCATCGTCATCGCGCGGAATGGGGTGCGGCACTACACCAGCAGCCAGCCGTACAACCACTACTCGTTGCTGAGAACCCTCGAGGCCGCTTGGGGTCTCGGGTACCTCGAGAACGCCTCAGACAGTCGCCAGGTGAAACCGATGACCGAGTTCCTGCAGCCAGGGACCGATCGCGATCACTGAGGCTCCGGACCGGGCGCGGCGGGGGTCGATACGCCTTCGTCGCGCTCGGGGCGCGTCCGCTGGTTGCCGGGATACAGCTCCTGCAGCGTAACGTTGAGCGCGGCGGCAGCCGGAACGGCCAGCAGCCCTCCCAGGATTCCCCAAGCCGAGATGCCGACCAGCACCGCGAAGATCGTCATCACCGGGTGCAGGTGGACCACTCGTCCGATGAGCACCGGCATCACCAGCTGGTCCTCCACCTGGCGCAGCACGACGAAGATCACGACCACGGTGATGGCCAGACCGATGCCTCCGCTGGAGAGCGCCATCAGCGCGGCAATCCCGCCCGCGAGCAGCGGCCCGACCAGCGGGATGATCTCCAGGACGCCGGTCGCCACCGCGATGGCCAGCGCGCCGGGCACGTGCAGGATCGGCCCCAGTGCGACATACACGACCAACGCGACACCGGCGATCAGGATGAGCTGCCCGCGCAGCCAGCGGCCGAGCACGACGTGGATCCGATGCCCGATCAGCTCGGTGCGATCCCGATGCGGCTCGGGAACGAAGCCCAGCGCGAAGTGCAGGAAGCGCGGGCCGTCCAGCAGCAGGTAGAAGGTGACGATCAGGGTCAGGATGGTCTGGAGCGCGACATCGGCGACCAGCCCGGCGATGTGCACCGCATCTCGCGGCCCCGCCAGGGCACCGGCGAGCGCGAGCTGCAGCTGCTGGGCAATGGTGCTCACCGGGATGCGGTTGTCGCCGAGCTGGATGACGTCCGTCCGCAGCAGCTGGTGGAGGGCGTAGGCGATCGCATTTGGGCCCTGCTGCGCCAGGGTCTGGACCTCGAGCGCCAGGCGACCGCCAAGGAAGACCAGCAGACCGATGAGCACGGCGACGACCAAGAGGTAGGCGATGGTCACGACAAGCCAGCGAGGCAGCCCGCTTCGCGCGGCGAGGAAGTCGATCAGCGGCGTGAAGGCATACGCGATCACGCCCGCGATGACGAACGGCGCCAGGATGCCGCGAGCCAGCCACAGCACGACGAGCGTCGCCAGCGCGAGCCAGATCAGTCGTGGGCCTGGCGGCTGGAGCGGGACGCGCGGGACGCGGGTCGGGGGAGATGCGGTCGGCTCGGTCATCGTTGCGGCTCGTTCACGGGCGCGCTCAGGATGGCAGGCGGCAGGTCCGGGTGGCGGATCAGATCCAGGAAGATCGCCGACCACAGCATGCTCGCGTCGCTCTGGGTCAGGAAGCTCGAGCGGTACGGGCGGCCGGTATCGCCGTCGAGAACCTCCCAGAATGTCCCGTCGCGCTCGATCCAGGCCACGTATCGCTCGATCCCCTCGCGCGCCGACTCCGGATCGACGTGGTGCAGCAGCTGCAGGTAGATCGAGCCGAGTGACGTCCACGCCGTGGTGCCCTGGTAGTTCGGCATGAAGGTTCGGACGAACAGCGGCTCCTCAGCTGGATCGCGCGTGACCTCGTAGCGGAGCGGGTAGGGAGTCGCGAAGCCCTGTTTGGCCAGGGTCGCCAGCGAGCTGCGGATCCGCGCCTGATCGGTGACGACGCCGGTCCAGTACGGCCACAGGTTTCCCTCGCCCGATGGCGCGGTGTCGCCCGGCCGATCGACGAAGTAGCCGCCCGCCTCGTTCCAGAACACCTCGGTCAGAAGGCCCGCCGGGTCTCGGGCGATGGGCCGCAGCGGGTCGGGCAGCCGCAGCCCGAGGCGTGGCGCTGTATCGGCGAGCAGCGCCACCATGCTGTTGCCGTAGGCGTTGCAGCGATTGACCACCGTGTCCCGATGCGCCGAGAACTTGCGGTCGGTCCGCACCAGTCCGAGGTCGGGGTCGACGACCTCGTCGACGTAGTGCTCGACTTCTCTTTGCAGCCAGGCGCGATGGCGCTCGACGATGCGCTCCCCCTCGAGCGCGCGCAGCGCGGCCAGCAGCAGCGGAAGACAATCCACGCCGTAGTCGAAGACGTCCACCGGCTGGCTGAAGTAGTGGATCGTGGTGGTGATATGGCTCCGTCGCCGCCGCCAGGCGCGGATCGCCCAGCTGAGCGAGGCCAGCACGCGACCTCGATCCCGGTCCGAGCGGCGAGCGATGGCGACCGCGCTGAAGCACAGGTCGCGCGTCCAGAACTGATGGAAGTAGCCCGGGCTGGCGGTGTAGCAGTGGCCGTTCCAGCAGTCATCGATGCAGGCGGAGATGATGTTCGCCGCATCGCCCCGATGGCGCCGTGGCCCGACCAGCGCCCGCCGCGCGCGGATCGCGAGGTTGACCCCGTACGACGCCAGGATGAGGGGTCGATCGACCAGTTGCCAGTCCATGATGCGGCGCGATGGAGAGCAAGCGCGGGGCCGGAGGATCGCCGAGCCCGCGGATCCGCGGTCAGCGGACCGCGCTCAGCGGCGGGCCTCGGGCATCTCCAACTCTCCGAGCTGCGCGGCATGCTCCTCGAGATGCGCTGCGATGAAGCGGTCGATGATCTCGCGCACGCTCATCGGGCCTCGGGTCTGGTGTATCCCCATGCGCTGCAGGTCGGCAGGAGCCAGGCCGGTCAGCCAGCTGCGGAGCGCGCTCAGCTCGCGCGCGAGCCGTTCCATCTGGACGGGCGGAGGCTCCCTGCGGCCCTCTGCGATGCGGGCGATCCGATCCGGGTCCGACTGCACGCGGCCAAAGGCGACCGGCTCGGCATTTGCCGGATCCGCCACTCGCCGCGCTTCCATACGCCAGTAGGGCACGAACTCGGCGAGGTGGGCCCAGGCCTGCCCCGCATCCCAGCGTTCACCGGTCGAGGGCTCGGCGCGCGTCAGCGCCGACGGTGGAGGCGGTGTCTCGGCGAAATGCGACAGCGTGCGCTCGGCGGAGTCGATCCGGGCCAGGAGGTCGCGTGTGTCGCTCATTGCTGCTCACGACCAGCAGGTCGCTCGACAATCGGTGTCACCAGGCTCCCGAGCCGCTCGATGCTCAGCGTCACCACGTCAGCCGGTTGGAGCCACCGGCCGAGCCGCTCTTCGCCGATCTCCAGCAGGCAACCGGTCCCCACCGTGCCGCTGCCCAGCAGGTCCCCGGGACGGAGCCGGACATCGGCTGACGCCCGAGCCACCATCTCGCCGAAGCTGAACGCGGTGCTCGACCACTGGCCGCCGCTGGTTTGCTGGTCGTTCACGCTGGCCTGCATGGCGAGGTCATATCCCTTTCCCGAGCGCCGGTCGGCGAGCTCGTCGGGCGTGACGAGCCATGGACCGATGGACGTCGCGAAGTCCTTGCCCTTGGCAGGGCCGAGACGAACGCTCGTCTCCTCTCGTTGCAGGTCTCGGGCCGACCAGTCGTTGAGGATCAGATAGCCGCCGATCGCCTCCTCTCCGCGCTCCGCGGAGAGGTCGACCGCCGGCGTGTCGATCAACGCCGCGACCTCGAGCTCATAGTCGAGCTCGGCGCAGCCGCGCGGCGCCCAGACCGGATCTCCCGGGCCACGCACCTCGGAGACGTTGCCGAAGTAGAAGATCGGCAGTCGGAACCACGCCTCGGGAATCTCCTGCCCGCGGCGCCGCCACATGGTGCCGACGTGCTCCTCGAACGCGTAAAAGTCCCGAAATGTCGGCGGCTGCAGGATCGGCGGCCCGAACCGAAGCTCATCGGCCGCGCTGATCGCCTCCTTATCAGCATCGGCCCCGGCGAACCGCTCGACGAGGTCGGTCAGCGCCTCGACGCGCAGGCCGAGGCGCAGGTGGTCATCGAGCGTCGTGAGCGGCTGGCGGAAGAGTGCCGAGTTGTGCGCCAGGCGAGGGTCGGCTGCGACCAGCGACCGACGCGCGGTCTCCAGGTCCAGCCAGTCACGGCCATCTGCGTCCAGCGCCGCGGCGAGCCGCCATGGCGCCCCCCGGGGCGCGCCCACCTCACGGACGTGCGCGATCTTCATTGGTCGCTGAGTCTAGTCGGCGCCCACCCGATCCGCCGGAGGCTCGTCGTCCCGATGTCGGCCGAACGGCGGGCTCAGCCGGGCCCCGTCCCATGCGCAACCGGGAGGCGGACGGTGAAGCGGGCACCTCTGCCCGGCCCGGCCGACTCGGCCCGGATCGAGCCCCCGTGTCGCTCGACGATCTCGCGACAGACCGCGAGACCCATGCCGAACCCCGGGAACCCGCTATGCCACACGTTGCTGCCTCGGGAGAGCGGCTCGAAGATCACCTCCAGCTGGTCGTCCGGGATGCCGACTCCTTCATCCTCGATCACGATCCGCGCCGCGTCCCCTTCGAGCTGCATCCAGACGCGCACGCTCCCGTCCGGCGGCGAGTACTTGAGCGCGTTGTCGACCAGGTTCAGGAACACCTGCTCCAGGCGCAGCGGGTCCCAGTCTCCGATGACCCGAACGGCCGGGAGTTCGAGTTCGAGGCGGATATCCGTCGAGTACCGACCCTCGGACTGCTGGATGCGGACCGACTCGGCGAGCGACCTGAGCATCTCGGTCAGATCGACACGCTCGAGGGTCAGCTCCAGTCGCCCGTGTTGGATGCGGCTGATGTCGAGCAGGTCGTTCACCAGACGCTGTAGGCGGATGGTGGCGGTATCCAGACGCTGGCTGGCGAGCGCCAGCCGGTCCGCCTCAACGGAGATCACGCCCACGCCGTGCGGTGGAGGCTCCGACCGGCGCTGCTCGATCAGCCGGCCCAACGACTGGGCATAGCCGCGGACGACGGTCACCGGCGTCAGCAGCTCGTGCGTCGCCATCGCCAGGAAGCTGTCTCGCGTCCGCACCCCGGCCGCGGCGGCTTCGTACAGCTCCGCGTTCTCGACCGCACTGGCCGCACGCCGGGAGAGCAGCTCGGCGACCGGGAGATCGGACTCGGTGTAGTGGCGCCCCGACTCGGCGTACACGAGAGTCAGCGCGCCGACGATCCGCTCGCGACCGACCATCGGCGCGATCAGGTAGGACTGCAGGTCGAGGCGGCGCAGGAGGGCGAGGTACTCGGGGCCGCGGCCCGGCTGCTCGGCGCTCCGCTCCAGTTGTTCGTCGCTGATCTCCGCCATGAACTCGGCGACGCCGGTGCGGAGGACGTGATGCACGCCGTACGGCGCGTCGCGCTCCGGTGGGAAGCGGCGCTGCAGCTCCTCGGCGACGCCGAGCATCTCCTGGTCGCGATGGTGAACAGCGATGCGACGCGGTTCTCCGACCTCATCGGTGATATCGACGATGCAGTAGTCGGCGAGGGTCGGGACCGCCAGCCGCGCGACGAGCTGGAGGGTGTCCTCGTAATCGAGGGAGGCGGAGAGGAGGTTTCCGGCCTCGAGCAGGAAGCTGAGCGTCTGCTCGCTGCGCTTCATGTCGCTGATGTCGTGGAACGTGCTGACCACGTAGTCAGCCTCGCCCCGAGCTCCCGACAGCGGCTGGGCCGCGACCCGCGAGAAGTGTTCTGCGCCCGTCCGTCGGACGCGATAGCGCACGACCTGGGGCGTCGCCTCCAGGCCGAGGAGGATGCGCCGTCCCGGAAGGTCGGCGATCGGGAAGGGGTCGCCGTTCTCGTCCATCAGCTCGAAGCGCGACAGAAGCTCGTCCTGATCGAGGCTCGCGAGCTCCTCGAGCGAGCCCACGCCCAGCATCGGCAGCGCGGCCGGGTTCGCGTAGACCAGGCGTCCCTGGCGATCCTGCACGGTGACTCCGTCCGAGATGCGGGCCAGGATCGCATCCAGGCCCTCTCTGGAACCGAGGAGCGCCGCGCTGAGCTGGTGGAGCTCCTCCTGGCGGATCGTCACGCGGCGTGTCCGCAGAACTCCTCGACGGTCTGCAGCAGGTCTTCGAGATTGATCGGCTTGCCAAGCCACTTCCGGGCTCCAAGCGCCTCTGCCTGGGCGGCGAAGCGTGGGTTGGCGGCGATCAGAACGAACGGGATCGGCCTCAGGCGAGGATCTGCGCGCAGGTGCTCAGCCAGCTGCCAGCCATTCAGGCGCGGCATCATCAGGTCGAGGAGTATCAGGCACGGGAGGAGGCCGTCGTGCAGCCGCTGGAGTGCCGCGCGCCCGTCGGGCACGGTGACCACCTGGTGCCCCTCCCCGCCGAGGATGTCCTCGAGCATCTGCCGGATGGCGGGCTCGTCGTCGACGACGAGAACCATCGTTCGCCGCTCCCTTCTCCGTTGAACGCCCGCCGCAGCCTACTCGGTCGCCGCGCCAGCCGCAGCAATTCCGGGACCACGCCGCCGAGTGCCTGCTCCCGCGCGGGGAGCGTACGCCGCGATCAGCGGTTCATTGCGGCGCGATGCGCTCCGCGAGGAACCGGAGCGCGAGCGGATACCGCCACTCGATCCCCGAATGCGTGCCCTCGAACAGCTCGAACCGCACGTTTTCGCCGATTCCGGCCTTCCGCAGCTCGGCGTGGAATGCCTGGGCACCGACGTCGAGGTAGAACTCGTCCGACGTCCCCGCGTCGATCCACATCGCGCGCTGGCCACGCAGCGCCGCCGGGCGCCGTCGCGCCATCCGCACCGGGTCCCAGGCGAGCCATCGATTCCAGATGTCGGGCAGCAGCTCCCCGGTCGTGATCTCGACCGGCAGCCGCACCGTCCCGTCCGGATCGGCCGAGTAGCAGGCGGCCATGCAGTACATGTTCAGGAGCGCGCCATCCGAGCGGCGTCCCCTTCCGGGGCGCGACCGGAAGCTCGACCAGAAGGCGTCATACGAACCGTCGTACTCGTCGCGGAGGGCGCGAACCGCCTCGCGCAGATCCGGCAGGTAACAGGCTTCGAAGAGCGCGTCGCCGGCGTGCGTGGCGAACGCCCCGAACAGGTCGGGCCGTAGCATCGGGGTGACCATCGCGCCGTACCCGCCGCTGGATTTCCCGGCGATCGCCCGGTGCTCCGGCGCCGGCAGTGTCCGGTACCGGGCGTCGACGAAGGCGACCACCTCCTCGCACAGGTAGGTGTGGTAGCGGCCGGTCCCCGGTGAGTCGAGGAACTGGCTGCCGCCGAGGCTGGTCCAGGCGTCGACGTAGACGATGATCGCCGGCGGCGTGTCGCCATCGGTGAAGACCGCGTCGGCGAGCTCGATGGGGTTTTCGGTGAAGGCCTGTCGGTTGCGCCACATGTCGAGCTGGCCGGTGAGCCCCTGGATGCGGTAGATGCTCGGATAGTGGCGTGCCGGCTCCTCCTCGTAGCCCGGTGGGGTGTAGACGTAGAGGGGCCGTCGATCCGGGTCGCCAAGCGGATTGCCCGCCAGCGCCCGGCTCTCGATCAGGAGCTCGTCCAGGCGTCCGGCGAGTGAGCGCGACCATGGCTTCACGCCGCGGAGCCTAGCAGCGGGGCGCAGGATGCGGCGCCCGCCGGGTTCATGGGGCGCTCTGCCGCGCGCGCTAGGCTACCGCCCATGCGGGTTCTGATCCTGACCAATGAGTTTCCGCCCGAGGTCTACGGTGGTGCGGGCGTCCACGTCGCCGAGCTGACCCGCGAGCTGCGCCGCCGGATCGATGTCGAAGTGCGGACCTTCGGGACGCAGGAGGAGGGGCAGGCCGGCTGGCACGTGACCGGCACCCAAGCGGCGCACGATCTTGCGCGCGCGCCGGAGCCGCTGCGGCCGGTCCTGGCCGCGCTGAGCCGCGACCTCGCGATGGTGGTGGAGCCGGTCGCCGCGGACGTGGTCCATTGCCACACCTGGTACACGCATCTGGCCGGCGTGCTGGCACACCTCGCCTACGGAACGCCCCTGATCGTCACCGTTCATTCCCTCGAGCCGTTGCGACCCTGGAAGCGGGAGCAGCTCGGCGGTGGCTACGACGTCTCTGCATGGGTCGAGCGAACCGCGCTGGAGATGGCCGATGCGGTGATCGCGGTCAGCCGCGAAACCCGCGACGACGTCCTTCGCCTCTTCCGGGTGGCGCCGGAGCGGGTCCACGTGATCCACAACGGGATCGACACCGACTCCTACCGCCCGGATCCTGAGACCGATGCCCTGGAGCGGCTTGGCGTCGATCCATCGGTGCCGTTCGTCTTGTTCGTTGGGCGGATCACACGTCAGAAGGGGATCGTGCATCTCGTCCGCGCCGCGCGCCGCATCGATCCCGCCGCCGCCGTCGTGCTGTGCGCCGGGCAGGCCGATACCCCTGAGCTGGCGGCCGAGGTGGAGGCCGGGGTCCGGGCCGCCCGTCAGGAGCGTGGCAACCTGGTCTGGATTCCGGAGATGCTCGACCGTCGCAGCGTGCGACAGCTCTACTCGCACGCGGCGGTCTTCTGCTGCCCGTCGGTCTACGAGCCGTTCGGGATCATCAATCTCGAGGCGATGGCCTGCGAGACGCCGGTGGTGGCCAGCGCGGTGGGCGGCATCCCGGAGGTGGTCGTGGATGGCGAGACCGGAATCCTCGTCCCGGTGGCCACCGAACCCGCCGACCCGATGGCCGTCACCGATCCCGCCCGGTTCGAGGCCGACCTGGCGGACGCGATCAACGCCCTGCTGCGCGATCAGCCTCGCGGCACGGCGATGGGTGCCGCCGGCCGACGGCGCGCGGTCGAGCGATTCGGCTGGTCCGCGATCGCGGAGGCGACCGTGGATCTCTATCGCTCCGTTGCACGGCCCGGTGCGGGATCCGAGCCCCTGTCCGAGCTCCGGTCCGAGCCGCCGTCCTCCGGGCCGTCGGAGCGGTCGGCGACATCGGTTGCGCCATCCGGCTGAGTGCCCTGTCGGAGGCGTCGTATGCGGCCGAGGGCGCCGGCCACGCTCAGGCCGCCAGCCAGGAAGACGATCGCCGCCGCCGGGAATACGGCTGGCACGCCGCCGACACCGGCGACCAGCCCGCCCAGGGCCGGGCCGATGATTCCGGCCACGTAGAGGGGAAGCAGGACCAGATTGAGCGTCGCCGAACGCCGCTCCGGAGGCGCCTCCCGGGCGACCAGCCCGAACATCATCGCCTGCACGGTTGCCTGCATCGCCCCGTAGATGAGTGCCAGAGTGGCAAGCAGCCCGACCGTTGGTGCCAGCGGCATGACCCCCACCGCCACGCCGCCGGCGATCAGGGCCACGACGAGCACCGGTCGGAAACCGACGCGGTCCCCGATCGGGCCACTGATCGGGGAGACCACTGCGCCGAGCAGCGCGGCCGTGCCCGCCACCAGGCCGATGGCGCTGGCCAGGCCCGCCCGACCGCCGTTCACCGGCTCGACGATCAGCGGCAGGTATGGCCGGTACATCTGGTTGGCGAGGATCGCCACGCCAAAGATGACGAACAGCTGTCGAATGGCGCGGTCGGACAGAACGCCGCGAAGCGCCCCGATCGCAAGCGCGGTTGCCCGGCCGGTCGGGACGACGCTCGGACGCACCTCGCGGGAGGCGAGCAACAGCAGCGCCACCGTCCCAAGTGACAGCGCGGCGCTGGCCCAGAAGACCGCGGAGAGCGGCAGCCGGGCGCGGTCGATCATCAGGCCGCCGATGATCGGCCCGATCGCGAACCCGATCGGGCTGGTCGCAGCAAAGATGGCGGTTGCGGTGCCGAGGCGACCGCGTGGTGTCACGTCCCGCAGCGCCGCCAGCATGACGCCGGTGTTGCCGAGCTGGAGACCGACCAGCAGCAGGCTCAGCGCCAGCTGCCATGGAGCCACCGACGCGGCCACGGCGGCGAACACGACCGCCTCCACCACTGCGCTGCGGACGATCACCGCCCGACGGCTGATCTTGTCTGCCCAGACGCCCCAGAACGGCACGAGCAGGATGCCGAATACGAAGATGAGCGAGCTGAACAGCCCGGTGAAGGCGGGAATCTGCGCCTCCGGGAGGCCCACCCCGCGCAGCCTGAGGGGCAGGAAGGCAAAGATCTGGCTCACTCCGAGCGCCTCGATGGTCGAGGTCAGGCTGTAGATCGCCAGGAGCCAGCGCCAATCCTGGGCGGGCCGCGGGCGGGACTCCACGGCCCGGAGTCTACGGGAGGATCCGATTGTCGACGGCCGGTCGGCTCGGTTCAGCGGACGGCGACGCCCACCAGCGAACCGATGCCGTAGGTGATCGCCGCCGCCGCGAGGCCGAACAGCAGCGAGCGGAAGCCTGACCGCACCGGATGCCGACCGGTGAAGGCGGTCACCAGCCATCCCGCCCCGAACAGGGCGAACGCGGAGATGACCCACGCCGCGACCATCGCGCCGCTCCCCTGGCTCAGGAGGAATGGCAGGAGCGGCACCGCCGCGCCGAGCCCAAAGAACAGGAACGAGGTGATCGCCGCCGCCCACGCCGAGCCGCCGAGCTCATCGGGGTTGATCCCCAGCTCCTCGCGGGCCATCACGTCGAGTGCGATCTCCGGCTTCCCGTACACCACTCGACGCGCGATGTCGCGCGCGTACCGGCCCGGAATGCCCTTCGACTCGTAGATCTCCCGGAGCTCCTCCTCCTCTTCCTCCGGCGTCTCCCGGATTTCGCGGCGCTCCCGATCGAGCTGATTCGCGTACATCTCTCTCGCGCTCTGCACCGAGAGCCATTCTCCGAGCGCCATCGACAGCGAGCCCGCGACGAGGCCGGCGAGGCCGGCGATCAGGATCGGTCCGCGTCCGGCCCCGGAGCCGGCGACGCCCATCACCAGGCTCAGGTTCGAGACGAGCCCGTCGTTCGCGCCGAGGACCGCGGCCCGCAGCGTGTTGCCGCCGACGCCCAGGATCCCCACGGGATCGGGTGTTCGCTTCGCGCTCTTGGGCCGAATGGCAGCCATGCCGTGGACTCCGGATGTGGATTCCCAAAGGATGCCGCACGCCCGCTGCCCTCGCACCGTGATTGGGCCATGGGCGACCAAGTCCTGCATGCCCCGATGAGAACAGTCGTTCTAATCGGTGAGTGCCCGGGTACACTGCCAGGATCGTGCCATCGCCGTCCAGGACCGAAGACGACCCGTTGGCCCCGTTCTCGCCGCCGACGCGGGAGTGGTTCACCGCCACCTTCCCGGAGCCGACCGCCGCCCAGCGTCTCGGCTGGCCGCCGATCACCGCGGGCCGTCACACGCTGCTCCACGCGCCGACCGGGTCCGGGAAGACGCTGGCCGCCTTCCTGTGGTGCCTCGACCGGCTGTTCGGCGCAGAAACGGCCCCGCCGCGCGCGCGACAGACACGGGTCGTGTACATCAGCCCACTCAAGGCCCTCACCTACGACGTCGAGCGCAACCTCCGCGCCCCGATGGCGGGAATTCGGCGCACCGCCGAGCGCGCAGGTCGTGAGTTGCCGGAGGTCCGGGTCGGCAGCCGAACCGGTGACACGCCGGCGGATGCACGCCGCGCCCTCGCCAGGGATCCACCTGACATCCTGGTCACCACCCCGGAGAGCCTCTACCTGCTGCTCACCAGCCAGGCGCGGGAGGTGCTGCGCGGCGTCGAGCAGATCGTGGTCGACGAGGTGCACGCGCTGGCCGGCACCAAACGCGGAGCGCATCTCGCCCTCAGCTTGGAACGGCTGGCCGCGCTGACCGGCGGCGAGCCACAGCGCATTGGGCTGTCGGCCACGCAGCGCCCGCTGGCCGCCATCGCGGCGTTCCTGGGCGGCGCCGGGCGGGAGGTGGCCATCGTCGACGCCGGGACCCGCAAGGCGCTCGATCTGCAGGTCATCGTCCCGGTCGAGGACATGAGCCGCCTCGGCGAGCGGATCGATCCCGACGAGGCGCCCGGCGGTCCGGCCGCTGGCCCGCAGGCCCGTCGTTCGATCTGGCCGGCAATCCATCCGCGGCTCCTGGAGCTGATCCGCAGCCATCGGTCAACCCTCATCTTCGTGAACTCGCGGCGGCTTGCCGAACGGCTCGCGCAGCGGATCAACGACCTCGCCGGCGAGGAGCTGGTTCGTGCCCACCACGGGAGCGTCGCCCGTGACCAGCGGCAGCAGATCGAGGAGGCGCTCAAGGAAGGGCGCCTTCCGGCGCTGGTCGCCACCTCCAGCCTCGAGCTGGGGATCGACATGGGCGCCATTGACCTGGTCGTGCAGGTCGAGGCCCCGCCCAGCGTTGCCGCAGGGCTGCAGCGGATCGGCCGAGCCGGACACCGAGTCGGCGAGCCGTCGACCGGTCGGATCTTTCCCAAGTTCCGCGGCGACCTGCTGGAGGCGGCCGTCGTGGTCGAGCGCATGAAGGCCGGTGCCATCGAGGAGACCCGGGTGCCGCGCAGCCCGCTCGATGTCCTGGCACAGCAGCTGGTCGCGATGTGCGCCATGGACCGATGGTCCGTCGATCAGCTCCTCGCGCTGGTGACGCGCGCCGACAACTTCCGGGACCTGTCGCGCGACCAGCTGGAAGGTGTGCTCGACATGCTCTCCGGGCGCTACCCGTCCGAGGAGTTCGCCGAGCTCAGGCCGCGGGTCGTGTGGGACCGCGCAACCGGGATGGTCGAGAGCCGGAACGACGCCCGAGTGGTGGCGATCACCTCCGGCGGCACGATTCCGGATCGCGGGCTGTACGGGGTGTTTCTCGCCGGTGAGGAGGGTGGCCGCGGCCGCCGGGTGGGAGAGCTCGACGAGGAAATGGTGTACGAGAGCCGGGTGGGGGAGACGTTTCTGCTCGGTGCCAGCACCTGGCGCATCGAGGAGATCCTCCCCGATCGGGTGCTGGTCAGCCCGGCGCCCGGTGAGCCGGGCAAGATGCCGTTCTGGCACGGCGACGCCATCGGCCGCCCGGTCGAGCTCGGGCGTGCCATCGGCCGCTTCGTGCGCGAGCTGGACGCGCTGCCGCCGGACCGGGCCCTGGCGCGCCTGCGGGATGGAAGCGAGCTGGACGACCTCGCCGCGCAGAACCTGCTCGCGTACCTTGCGGCACAGCGGGAGGCGACCGGAACCCTGCCGAGCGACCGCGCCATCGTCGTCGAGCGCTTCCGCGACGAGCTGGGCGATTGGCGGCTGTGCCTTCTCTCCCCGTTCGGCGGCCGGGTCCACGCCCCGTGGGCCATGGCGCTCGAGGCGCGGCTCATCGAGCGCGGCCTCGAGGTCCAGACCATCTGGTCGGATGACGGCATCGCCGTCCGCCTGCCCGAGACCGACGAGGCGCCGCCTGAGACGGCGCTCCTGCTCGATCCCGACGAGGTCGAGGAGCTGCTGATGCAGGCGCTCGGCGGATCCGCGCTGTTCGCCGCCCGCTTCCGCGAGAACGCCGCCCGCGCGCTTCTCCTGCCGCGTCGGCGCCCCGGTCAGCGGACGCCGCTCTGGATGCAGCGCCAGCGTTCGGCGGACCTGCTCGCCGTCGCGAGCCGCTACGGGTCGTTCCCAATCATCCTGGAGACGTATCGGGAGGTGCTGCGCGACGTCTTCGACCTACCCGCGCTGCGGGAGGTGCTGAGCGGCATCCGCTCGCGCGTGATCCGCGTCGTGAACGTCGAAACGGGCTCGGCTTCGCCGTTCGCCGCGTCACTGCTGTTCGACTACGTCGGCAGCTTCATGTACGAGGGGGATGCGCCGCTCGCGGAACGTCGCGCGCAGGCGCTGGCCCTCGACCGAGAGCTGCTTGCCGATCTGCTCGGAGCCGACGAGCTCCGAGAGCTGCTCGACCCGGCCGCGCTGACCCAGACCGAGCTCGAGCTCCAGGCGCTTGCCGGATCGCGACGGCCGCGGACGACCGATGGGGTCCACGACCTGCTTCGACGCCTGGGCGACCTGCGCACCGATGAAGTGGCGGCGCGCGCCGGCGAGGGCCTCGATGCGACGGCCGCGCTGGAGGCCCTGCAGCGGGATCGGCGCGCGCTGGTCGCGCGTGTCGCCGGCGAGCCGCGCTGGATCGCGATCGAGGACGTGGCCCGCTATCGCGACGCGCTGGGGGTCAGCCCGCCGCGCGGCGTGCCCGGGACCTGGCTCGAGGCGAGTCGTGACCCGCTCGACGATCTGCTGATGCGCTGGGCCCGCACGCACCCGCCCTTCACCGCGGCCGGACCCGCGGCGCGGTGGGGGATCGCCACCGCGGTCGTCGAGGAGCGGCTGCGGGCGCTGTCGGCGGCGGGAACGCTGCTCGAGGGCGAGTTCCGGCCGGGCGGGACCGAGCGCGAGTTCTGTGATCCGGATGTGTTGCGCATCCTTCGGCGACGGTCGCTGGCGCGGCTGCGGCGCGAGGTGGAGCCGGTCGGGCCCGAGGCTCTCACCCGGTTTCTCATCTCGTGGCACGGCGTCGGCTCCTCAGCGCGCGGTCTCGACCGGCTCGTGGAGGTCATCGCCCAGCTCGAGGGCGAGCCGATCCCGGCCTCCATCCTCGAACGTGACGTGCTGGCGTCGCGCGTGCGGGATTACGCTCCGCGACTCCTCGACGAGCTGGGCGCCGCCGGGGAGGTGGTCTGGATCGGGCGCGGCGCCATCGGTCGCGACGACGGGCGGGTGGCGCTCTTCCGTCGCGACCACGCCGATCTCCTCGCGACCGCCGGCAGCGGCGATCCGCCACGGGGCGAGCTGTCCGACAGCCTCCGAGCCCAGCTCGGACGCCGTGGCGCGTCGTTCTTCCGCGGCCTTCGAGCCGGCGTCGATGCCTCGGTGAGCGAGGAGCAGTTGCTCGACACCCTCTGGGACCTGGTGTGGGCCGGCGAGGTGACGAATGACACGTTCGGTGCGCTGCGTGCGCTTGCGCTGCCGCGCTCGCGGTCGCGGAGGCCTCGCCAGCCGCGGATCGGCCGTCTGCTGGCCATCGGACCCCCGCGCGCCGCCGGCCGCTGGTCGCTGGTCGCCGAGGTGGTCGGCGAGCTGCGCACGCCCACCGAACGCCTGCATGCGACCGCGATGTCACTCCTCGAGCGCTACGGCGTGCTGACCCGCGAGGCGGTCCTGGCCGAGGGGATGCCCGGAGGCTTCGCCGCCGTGTACCCGGTGCTGAAGGCCATGGAGGACGCGGGACGGGTCCGGCGCGGCTATTTCGTGGCGGCGCTCGGGGCGGCGCAGTTCGCGCTGCCCGGTGCTGTCGATCGGCTGCGAGCCGAGCGGGATCCCGGCGAAGAGCGCCGCGTGGCGGTCCTCGCCGCAGCCGACCCTGCCAACCCGTACGGCGCTGCCCTGCCGTGGCCGCGACGCGAGGACGTCGAGCGTTCGCCACTGTCCCGGGTGCCCGGAGCTCACCTCGTCGTGGTCGACGGGGCGCCTGCGCTGTACCTCGAACGCGGCGGCCGCAGCCTTGTGACGCTGCCCGCCCTCGACGATCCAAACGTGGCGTCCGCCGCACTAGGGGCGATCGCGGGCTTGGTCACCGCAGGCGGGATGCGCGAGCTCCTGGTGGAGCGCGTCGACCGGGTTCCGGTCGGGGAATCGCCTCTCGCCCCGGCGCTCCGCGACGGCGGCTTCCGCCCCAGCTATCGAGGGTACCTGCTTCGGTCGCGCTGAGCGGACCGGAGGGCGGCGATCGACGCGAGGAGGGAGGACCGACCACCCGGAGCACGGCAGGCGGCGCAGCCAACGACCGCCGAGGGTGCCCGGCGCTGATGCGAGCGGGACACGCAAATGTCCCGAAGGGACCTCGCTTACCCTTGATGCAATCTCAGGTCGCGCCGGCTCCTCCGGGACGCTTTCTACGGTACGTCGTCGCGCCGGCGGTGGCTACTCACTTCTCCACCAAATCCGGACGCCCTATCGGTACTTTTCCACGCCCTGTCCACATGCGGACGCCATGCTGCCACCCGGCGTCGAGCCACGCGGCTCGCGCGACGCAGCGCCTCAGCGTGGCGACGGGCTCGCGCCAGAGCCAGGGAACCGCTCCCCACAGGACGACGAGGTAGTCGATCGGCAGCGGCCGGTCCATGTGGATCACGGTTCGCGCCTGCTCGATCGTGGCGGGGAGCAGCACCAGGCTGGCGACCACCGTCACCCCCAGCATGCCGGCCCCCCAGCGTCGGGCTGGCCGGGACAGGAGGAACCAGAGTGGCAGCGTGATCCATTTCATGCCGGCCGCCAGCCCCCAGGCGATCCCCGCCCAGCGGGAGTCGGCGAGCGAGGTGGCCCAGAAGACCAGGACCAGCGGCAGGGTGATGTTGCCGGTGTCGAGGTTGATCCCGATCGGCACGCTCAGCGCCAGGAAGGCCAGGGCGGTCACCATTGGACGCCGCCGCGCCGCCCAGGCGACCGACCAGCCAAGGCCGACCAGTGTCGTCGCCCGCAGCAGGCCGAACGCCCAGTCCCACGGCAGCGCGGCCCACGGAGCGAAGATCGGCACGGCCCATGGCGCGTAGGCGTAGCACAGCGGGCAGGAGCCGGAGTACGGGTCGCCGCCGGCGATCCATGTCCGGGCGGCGAGCCAGTACGCGAGCGCGTCGACGCCGGCCGACCGCCCGCGCCACAGCAGCACGCCCAGCAGGACCGCCGCGGTCGCGCCGATCAGGCCGTACGCGGCGAGGCGCAGGCCGCCCGACGAGAAGCGGCCCACGAGCGCGCGCGCGAAGGACGGACGGGCCGGCGCGGAGCGCCGCGGAATCGGAACGTCCATGCGAGCGGTCCAACATTGCATCCGTTGTGCCGTCGCACCACGGTCAGCGCGCTACGGCATCAGGCTCACTGTCTCGCCGTAGCGAGGCAGATGCGCATCCACGCCCAGCTCGCCCCGGATCCGCTCGGCGAACGCGGTGGCGGCGTCCGGATCCCCGTGGACGACGAAGACGCGCTTCGGGGCGCCGTCGAGTGCCGTCGGGCCGCCGACCGCAACGAAGTTGCGCAACCAGGCCTCGAGCTCGTGCTCATCGGCGTGGGCCGAGAAGCCCGAGATGGAGCGTACCCGGCAACGGACCGCGTAGGCGGCGCCATCGATCCTCACCTCGCGGGCGCCGTCCTGGATGTGGCGACCCATCGTTCCCTCGCCCTGGTAGCCGATGAACAGGAGGGTGCAGGCCGGATCGGGGAGGAAGTCTTTGAGGTGGTGCATGATCCGACCGCCGGTGAGCATGCCCGACGAGGCGACGACCATCATCGGGCGTGGCTGGCTGCGGATCGCCTTGGAGGCAGCGACTTCGTTGGTGTATTGCTCGCCGGGGTACTCGAGCGGCGAGTCGCCGGCGGTCATCAGCTGCCGCGTCTCATCGTCATACGCCTCTGGGTGGCGGAGGTACACGTCGCTTGCGCGGCTCGCCATCGGGGAGTCGAGGAACAGCGGCAAGCGCGGAATGCGGCCATCCCGGAGCAGCTCGTCGAGCACCCAGACCAGCTCCTGCGTCCGCCCGATGGCAAACGACGGGACCAGCAGCACTCCGCGGTCGGTGGCGACCTCGCCCACCGCCTGGGCCAGCTCGGTGATCGCCTGATCCTGCGGGGCGTGCTCGCGGTTCCCGTAGGTCGATTCGATGAGCAGGTAGTCGGCGTGGGCGATCGGCGTCGGGTCGCGAAGGATCGGGGTGTGGGAGCGCCCGAGGTCGCCGGAGAAGACGATCGTCAGCGCGCGGTCGCCGTCGGTGATCGCCAGCTCGATGATCGCCGAACCGAGGATGTGGCCGGCGTCGTGGAAGGTGGCGGTCACCCCGGGGACGATCTGGCTTGGCGCCTCGTAGTCGATCGGCCGGAACTGGGTCACCGTCTGATCAACGTCAGGCCCGGTGTACAGCGCCGCGCGGGTGCGGGTCGTCGCCTCCATCGGCTGCGATCGCAGCTGCTGCGGGGGATGGTCGCCTGCCACCGGTGCGTCGGGCGCGACCTCTGCGCCCGGATCGGGATGGTGGCGCGCCCAGCGGGCGGCGGCCTCCTCCTGGAGCTTGGCGCTGTCGCGCAGCACGATCTCGGTGAGGTCCAGCGTCCCCGGCGTGGCGAGGATCGGTCCGCGATAGCCCTGCTGCACCAGCGACGGGATGCGCCCGCAGTGGTCGAGGTGCGCATGGGTGAGGAGCAGCGCGTCGATCGACCGCGGGTCGAACGCGAAGGGCAGCCGGTTGCGCGCGATCTCTTCCGGCATGCCTTGGAACATGCCGCAGTCGATCAGCAGCCGCCGCTCGCCCACGCTGAGCAGGTACTGCGAGCCGGTCACCGTTTCGACCGCGCCGAGGAACTGGATCTGAATGGTCACCACGGCCTCCTGCAATCGATGCGTCCACGCCTATGATCCACGCGCATGCCCTTTCCGATCGAGCCGCCCATCGACCCGATGCTTGCCCGGCCCCAGGGAGCGATTCCGCGAGGCGATGGGTGGCGCTACGAGCCGAAATGGGACGGGTTCCGGACGATCGTGTTTCGGGACGCCGATGAGGTCTACCTGCAATCCCGTGACCTCAAGCCGCTGAATCGATATTTCCCGGAGCTCGCCGATCCGGTGCGTGCGATCGGTGAGCGGAGTGCCCGGTTCGTGCTCGACGGCGAGATCGTGATCGCACGCGACGGTGCCTTGGACTTCGACGCGCTGCTGCTGCGCATCCATCCGGCCGCATCGCGGGTGGCGATGCTCGCTGCCGGAACGCCAGCTGCGTTCGTGGCCTTCGACTGCCTGGCCGAGGACAACGACGATCTCCGGGAGCGCCCGTACGCCGAGCGCCGCCAGCGACTCGAGCAGCTTCTCGCCGATTCGCCGCCGGCGATCCACCTCACCCCCGCCTCGGACGACCCGCAGACCGCGGAGCGCTGGTTCGCCGATTTCGAGGGAGCGGGGCTCGACGGGGTGATCGCCAAGCGCGCGGAGCTGCGCTACCTGCCCGGCAAGCGCGAGATGGCCAAGATCAAGCACCTGCGCACCGCCGACTGCGTGGTCGCCGGCTTTCGGTGGCACAAGAATGGCCCGGGGACGATGGTAGGCTCCCTGCTGCTCGGTCTGCACGACGACAGCCGGCGCCTGCAGCACGTGGGTGTCACCTCGTCGTTCACGGTCGATCGGCGCCATGAGCTGGTCGCGTTCCTCGAGCCGTACCGTCGGGATGCGCTCGCCGATCATCCGTGGCGCGAGTGGAACGCCTGGATGGCCGAGGCGGCGGGCCGGATGCCGGGGGCCACCTCGCGCTGGAACCGGGGAAAGGATCTCTCCTGGGAGCCACTGCGCCCCGAGCTGGTGGCCGAAGTCGCCTACGACCACCTGCAGGGCGACCGCTTTCGACATGCCACCAGCTTCCGCCGCTGGCGACCGGACAAGCCGCCGCAGGCCTGCCGCTACGACCAGCTCGAGGCGACGGCACCTGCGCTCCTGGCCGACCTCTTCGGGACCGCGGATCGCTGACGTCGGGGGCGCTACACTCGCCCCCCGACCCGAGCGTAGCTGACAGAGGAGTGTGCCCGTGGTAGCCGTCGATCCCAACGCCGCCGTCACCGAGCTCGCCGACGCGTTCTGGGAGGGCGTCTTGCAGCGGGATCCGGTGCAGGCGACCATCCTCGGCGACGACCGCTACGACGACCGCCTGCCGGACATCGGTCCAGATGGCCGCGCGGCCAACGCGGCCGCTCTGCGCGACGTGCTTGGCAAGGCCCAGGCGATCGGGCCGGACGGGCTCAACGTCGAGTCGGTCATCACCCGCGACATGCTGATCCTGGTCGCGCAGAATCACCTCGAGGCGCTCGATCGCAAGCTGTACCAGCTCGCGGTCGATCACATCTTCGGGATCCAGACCCTGCCGATGCAGCTCGCCCAATACCAGGCGGCCGACAGTCCGGAGCGGCTGGCGAAGCTGATTGCGCGGCTCGAGGCCTATCCGCGGCACATCGAGCAGCACATCGACGTCCTGCGCGAGGGGCTGGCCGACCGCCGCACCTCCGCCGCGATTCCGGTCAGGCGCGCCATCGAGCAGATCGAGCGGGTGGTGGCCACGCCGCTCGCCGATTCTCCGATCGTGGCCACCGCACGCGTCGTCGACGACGCCGCGCGCGCACGTGTCGGGGAGGCCACGCGCGCACACGTCTACCCAGCCCTCCAGCGCCTGCGCGACTTCCTCGCCGATGAGTACGAGGCCCACGCGCGTCAGCAGCCGGGGGTCAGTGCCACCCCGGGCGGCGAGGCCGCGTACCAGCTCAGCATCCGGATGGAGACCAGCGTGGCCGCCACGCCGCGCGAGGTCCACGACTTCGGGCTTGCCGACCTGGCAAACATCGAGGCCGAGAAGGACGCCATCGCGCGGCGGCTCGGCCACGCCGATCGGTTCGCGCTGCGCGAGGCGCTCACCAACGATCCGGCCAATCGGACCGCCGACCCGTCGAAGATCGTCGAGCTCGCCAGGGAGCAGACCGCAAGGGCGTTCGCCACGGCGCCGCGCTACTTCGGTCGGCTGCCGCGCGCCGACTGCGAGGTGCTCGCGGTCGAGCCATACCGTGAGCGGGAAGCGCCGCCCGCGTTCTACATGCAGCCCAGCATCGATGGCTCTCGACCGGGGCAGTACTACCTGAACACCTACCAGCCCGAGGAGCGCAAGCTTCACAAGGTTGCGGCCATCACCTTCCACGAGGCGACGCCCGGCCACCATTTCCAGCTGGCGATCGAGATGGAGCTGAAGGGGCTGCCACGCTTCCGGACGCTCGGCTCGCGGATGGCGGGAGTCGCCTACGTGGAGGGCTGGGGGCTGTACTGCGAGCGGCTGGCCGACGAGATGGGCCTCTACCTGTCCGATGAGGAGCGATTCGGGATGCTCGACGCGCAGGCGTTCCGTGCCTCTCGGCTGGTGGTCGACTCAGGGCTGCATGCCTTCGGCTGGGACCGTCAGCGGGCCGTCACCTTCATGCACGAGCGCGGTTCGCTACCGCTGGTCGACGCGGAGATCGAGGTCGATCGCTACACGATCTGGCCGGGCCAGGCGCTGAGCTACAAGATGGGCCAACGGGAGATCGAGCGCGCGCGGCGCGAGGTGTCGGAGAAGCTCGGGGACCGCTTCGACCTGCGCGCCTTCCACGATGAGGTGCTCGCCCACGGGTCGCTGCCGCTGGCCACCTTGCGACGAGAGATCCCCGTCTGGGTTGCCGCGGCCGTATCGGCCGGCGTCTGACCGATACCGGACCGATGAAGCGTCCCGAGCGGGTCGTCCTCGAGGGGCGCCACGTCCGCCTCGAGCCGCTCGAGGAGCGCCACCGAGTCGACCTCCTGGTTGCCGCGCACCAGGACCCGCTCACCTTCCGCTACATGGCCTCCGACCTCAGCCGCGCCGACACCTGGGACACGTACCTGCGCGAGGCGCTCGACGGAGCCGCTCGCGGCGAGTACGTTCCGTGGGCGACCGTCGATCGTGCGTCGGGGCGCGCGGTCGGATCCACGCGGTTCGGAGACATCGCGCCCGACCATGGCCGGCTGGAGATCGGCTGGACCTGGATCGCTCCTACGCATCAGCGGACGGCGGTCAACACCGAGGCCAAGCTCCTCCAGCTCGGCTACGCGTTCGACCAGCTCGGGGCGACCCGGGTGGCCCTCAAGACCGATGGTCGCAACCAGCGCTCCCAGGCGGCGATCGCGCGACTCGGGGCAGTTCGAGAGGGAACGCTGCGCCGGCACATGCGGCTGCCTGACGGTTTCCTGCGCGACACGGTGTACTTCTCGATTCTCGCCGAGGAGTGGCCGCCGATCCGGTCGCGCCTCGAGGAGCGCCTCGCGCGGGAGTGAGCGGCCTGGCCCCAACGCAGCCCGGCGACAAGGCGTCGCTCGGAACGAGCGTTTACAACACATTCCTAACGCGCATGCCACATTCGCACTACACGGCCGGCTCAGCATGCGGCCATGAAGAGATTGAAGGCACTCCTGAATCAGCTGGCGACTTCACAGCAGGGCCTGTCGTGCAGCACCTGCCGATCGGAAGCAACGGCATGGACCTACGTGAGCGGTGTCACCGCCCAGGGCGAGCCGTACGTCGACGGTGTCGCGGTCTGTGAGTCCCATCGTCGACAGCTCGCCAGCGTCGCCGGGTAGCCGTCCGACCGATCGACCGATGGACATCCGGCTGTGTCGAGTGAACGGCCGCTGGCTGGCCGCGGCAGACGCGCCGACCGGTCCGATCTTCGGCTGGGGCTCGACCGCCGCCGAGGCGGTGTCGATGGCACTCGATCCCCTCATGGACCAGCTCCAGGCTGTCGTGGCCGACGAGCGACGCCCGGAAGAATTCATCGGGTAACGACCGGAGAGACGAATGAAGAAGAAGGGCCACAAGCACCGCGCCGCCCCGATCCCGGTCGCAGTGCGCCGGCACCGCTGGCTGCGGGCCGTGCGACTCAGGCGCCGACCTCGTGCCGGAACCGGCAGGTGAGACTGAGCCTGCCACCTCACCGGGGGGCGGATTACCAGGGGCTGTAGTCGGGGTCCGGCGGCTCCTGGGCCGGACGGTCTGTCTCGGCCACGTGGCGCAGGTTGACTCGGACTCGCCACCAGACGGTGGAGCGGCCGCGCATGGCATCGATCAGCACATCATCGGGGTCGAGCTTCGCCGAGGCCGCCGGGTGACGCTTCCTCCATCGGCCGAGGCCGTCGAGGGCGGCGTCCTTGGTCGCCGCCTGGGCGATGACGACCAGCGGCTGCGAGCTTCGGCGGCGGCCGGTCGCGCTCACCGTCCCGTCCGCGCGACGGTGGCTGCCCTGGGGGAGGGGTGGCGGGACGGAGCCGAGCCGTCCCCGCGGCGCGGTCGGATCGGGCGGTGGGCGAGGGTCGCTGCCGCGCCGCTTGGAAGGCTGGACGCGCGGCGGCTCGCCGCTCTGCTTGGCGTAGTGCGGCGGCCACGCCGCATCCCCCAGACCGGACTGCTCGTCCTCTCGCGAGCGCTCGAGGAGTTGCTCCAGCGACCCCACGCTGTCGTCGATCCCGGCCCCAACGTCGCCCAGCCGCGCAAAGCGAGCGGGCATGCTGCGCACCGTGAAGTCGCCCAACTCCGCGGTGGGGACCTCGTCCCAGGTCAGCGGCGCGGAGACCCTCGCGTCGGGTACCGGGCGGGCAGAGTATGCCGACGCGACGGTGCGGTCCTTCGCATTCTGGTTGTAGTCGATGAAGACGCCGTGGCGTTCTTCCTTCCACCACCTGCTGGTGGCGATCTCCGGCACGCGGCGTTCCACCTCGCGGGCGAGCGCGAGCGCCGCCCGGCGCACCTCCCCAAAGCTCCAGCGGCGCTCGATCCGAGCGTAGACGTGGATTCCCCGCGACCCCGATGTCTTTGGCCAGCTTGTCAGGGCATGATCGGCGAGGACATCGCGGACGGCGAGCGCCACGTCGCGCACCGCGGACCACGGTACGCCCGGCCCGGGATCCAGGTCGACCCGCAGCTCGTCCGGGTGCTCCAGGTCATCGGCGCGCACCGGGTGCGGGTTGAGGTCGATGCAGCCGAGGTTGATGACCCACGCGAGCGCAGCAATGTTGCGGACGACCACCTCGTCTGCCGTCCGGCCGGAGGGGAACGCGAGCTCCACCGTCGAGACGTAGTTCGGCAGCGTCGCCGGGGCGCGCTTCTGAAAGAAGAACTCGTCACCGGCGCCGTTGGGAAAGCGCTTGAGCGCCATCGGTCGGTCGCGAACTCCCCGCAGGGCGCCATCGGCCACGGCCAGGTAGTAGCGCACCAGGTCGAGCTTGGTGACGCCCGCCGCCGGGAAGAAGAGCTTGCTCGGGTTGCTGACCGTGACCTGCTGGCCGTCGAGCTCCAGCACGATCGACTCGCTGCGTGGCATGCCGACAGGGTAGTCCCGACAGGGTAGTCGCTTGCCCGCGCGGCACGGGCCTTGCGGCATGGCGGCTCGGTGGGCAACCGCATCCGACGACTGATCGCAACCGTGGACCGATGGAGCCTTCGCCATCGGTGGGTCCGCGTGGGCCGCCACGCGATGAGTGGCTTCATCAGTCACGAGGCCCTGCAGTACGCCGGCAGCATGGCGTATTTCGCGGTGCTCTCCATCTTCCAGCTGCTGGTGCTCGGCGTCGTCGCCTTCAGCCTGTTCGTCGGGCAGGGACAGGCCAGGCAGTTCGTGATCGACCAGGTCTCCGCCGGCTCGCCCATCGACCCCAAGCTCATCTCGACCGTGATCGACAGCGTCATCAAGGCCCGCGGCGGCATCAGCGTCGTTGGCTTCCTGCTGCTGGTATGGAGCGCGCTGGGCATCTTCTCGGCGCTCAACACCGGGATCGCCCGGGCGTTCGGCTCGCCGCAGCCACGCCCCTTCCTCAAGGACAAGCTGGTCGGCCTGTTCCTGATCTTCGTCACGGGCCTGCTGACCGTGGCCTCGGTGCTGACCGGGATCCTGACCGGCATCATTCAGGGCGCCGCCGGCAATATCGTCGGCAGCGTGCCGGGTGGGGCCTTCGCACTCTCGCTGATCGGCCTGCTCATCCCGCTGCTGCTCATCTTCGGGGCGATCCTGGTCATGTACCGCGTCGTTCCCAACCGCAAGGTGAGCTTCGCCGAGGTGCTGCCCGGTGCGGTCGTGGCGGCGCTGCTGTGGAGCGTGCTGCGCGTTGGCTTCACCTACTACGCCACCCACATCGCCAACTACAAGTCCGCCTTCGGACCGATCTCGACCGGCATCTCGCTCCTCGTCTTCCTCTACTTCGCGAGCCTGGTCCTCCTGCTCGGTGCCGAGGTGGCGCGCGCCAACGTGCTCGAGGATGAGCCGGCGACAGCCACCTTTTCCCCCGTACAGCGCGCGACGGCCCAGCTGCCCTCCTCCGGCGCGTCGCGCATCCGGCCGCCTCGCAGGCGCCGGCTGCCAGGCTGGCTGGCGGTGGTCGGGGCTGCGGTGGCCGGCCTGGTTGCAGGGCGGCTCACCAACCGTCGCGAGGACTGAGCCCCAGCCTCGCCGCGCGCGCCGCTGGAGTCGGCGCCGCGCGGCGATAGGCCGGAACGTGTAGTACATTCTGGTCCGTCGCGCCTCGTGCCCTTGGCGCCCTAGCATCGCGTTTGACCACGCACAGCTCGGGGAGCAAGGGCATTGATATCCGTTCGAAGCGCAGCGGCGTGACGCGACGACCGCATCTGGCTGCCACGCTGGCAGCTCTGCTGGTCGTTGGCTGGAGCCTCGTCAGCTCCGCCCCCGCCGGCCCGGCGCGCGCAGCGGATCCGATCAGCCAGGCCAAGGCTCGGCAGGCCGCGCTGCAGCGCACGATCGCCGATCAGCAGGCTGAGCTTGCGGCGCTCCAGGCGCAGTCGGCTCGGCTCGACCAGGAGCTCAATCTCGCGACCGCCGCGCTGTCACAGGTCTCCGCCGAGTACGACCGGGTCGCCGGCCTGCTGGTGCAGGTCCAGCAACAGGTCGACGCGATCACCGCCAAGCTGACGACGCTCAACGCCCAGATCGCCCAGCTGGATAAGCAGCTCGCACAGCTGGCCGCCGAGATCACCACCCAGACGGTGGATCTGAATGCCCGCGAGCGCCTCCTCCAGGACCACCTGCGGGCCGCCTATGAGCAGAGCCAGACCTCGCTGTTGGAGATTCTGCTGTCGGCCGACTCGCTGGACGCCGCATCGAACCAGGTTGGCTACCTGCTCAATGTCTCGGACCAGGACGCCGCCCTGGCCAACGACATCCGGCGGATTCGTGCGGAGCTGACCGTCAAGCAGGGGACCCTGGCCGCAGGTCGCGCCGAGCTCGCGACCGCGCGGGCGGCCGCACGCCGCCAGGCTGACGCCCTGTCACGGCGGCGTCAGCAGCTCTCCGCCCTCCAGATTCGACTTGGCGAGCTGAAGTCCGCTGCCGAGCAGAAGAAGCAGGCCCAGGGCGCCGTCCTGAACGCCGCGCTGAACGCCCAGGGCAATGTCCAGGAGCAGCTGCGGCGCAGCAAGATCGCGGCTGATGCGGCCAACGCGCTGGTCGGGCGGCTCATGGCCCAGGAGGCGGCTCGCCAGAAGGCGATCGCAGAGGCGAAGGCGCGGGCCGCGGCGCAGGCGCGACAGAATCAGCTCTCTGCGCGTGGCTTCCGCTGGCCCGAGGGCGCGTTCTCGATCACCCAGGAGTGGGGGCCGACCGACTTCGAGCTGGAGCCGCCCTACACCTACAACGGCAAGAACTACCCGCACTTCCACGCGGGCATCGACATGGGCAACGGGTGCGGCACCCCGATCCTGGCGGCGGGGGCAGGCGTGGTGGTCGCCTCCGGGCAGCCGCTCCTGCCGTTCGACGTGGGCTATGGCGTGGTGATCGCCCATGGCGGCGGCGTCGTGAGCTGGTACTGGCACGTGCAGCCGGTGGTCGTCGTCCAGCCCGGACAGCAGGTCATCCCGGGCCAGGTGATCGCCTACGAGGGAGCGACCGGTATGGCGACCGGCTGCCATCTACACTTCGCGATCAACGACAACGGGATCTGGCAGAATCCCCGCTGGTATCTGCCCTAGCCGAGGCGACTCCGACTCAGCCCGGCGGCAGCCAGCTCCGCTGCGCGGGTGGCCGGCAGATACAGCTCATCGACGTACTGGCACACCATCCGCGCAGTCGAGAAGCTCCAGATCGCGCTCTCGATGGCCGCCTTCATGGTTCCGACCCAGCCGATCGGAATGCCGTGCCCGTCGCGCGTGAAGAAGTGCGGCACGATCTCCTCCTCCAGCAGCCGATACAGCTCGCTGGCGTCCGCAGCATCCTGGGCCGATTCGTCGAGAGATGAGTCCCGTCCGCCGATCGCCCACCCATTTCTGCCGTTGAAGCCCTCGTCCCACCAGCCGTCGAGGATGCTCACGCTCGGGACACCGTTGATCGCCGCCTTCATGCCGGACGTTCCGCTGGCCTCGAGCGGCCGGCGCGGGTTGTTCAGCCAGATATCGACGCCGCCGACCAGAAACCGAGCGATGCGGATGTCGTAGTCCTCCAGCATGAAGACCCTACCCTCCAGATTCGCGAGCCGCGACGCCTGGAAGATGTGCTGGATCACCTGCTGACCGGGTCGGTCCGCAGGGTGGGCCTTGCCGGCGATGACGATCTGGACCGGGCGCTCCGCGGCGTCGAGCAGCCGCGCCAGCCGCGCCTGCTCGCGGAACATGAGATCCGCGCGCTTGTAGGTCGCGAAGCGGCGCGCGAAACCGATCGTCAGCGCGTGCGGGTCGAATGAGCCGTGGAGCTCGCGAAGCACCTCGGGTGACTCGCCGTGGCGAGCGAACTGGCGGAGGAGGCGGCCCTCCATGAAATGGATCAGCTCTCGCTTCTGCTGCTGGTGCGCCTCCCACAGGCTCGCATCGTCGATCTCCGCCAGGTGAGCCAGGAGGTCCGGATCGGAGACGTCGCCCGCCACCGATCGTCCGAGCGCGCGCTCGAACAGGCGCCGCATCGGCCGGCCCAGCCAGCTGGCCACGTGGACGCCGTTGGTGATTGCGCGGATCGGATGGCCGGCGACCGGTTCCCATGTCTCCGTCGCGGTCTCGGCGTGGAGGCGGCTCACCGCATTGGCAGCGGTCGCGTGGCGCAGCACGAACGCGGTCATGTCGAACGGCGCGCCGGGATCATCGGTTCGTCCGCGCCCCATCCCCAGCAGCCGTTCCGCCGGCATGCCGGTCGCGGCCAGCCAGGTCGCGAGGTTCCTGGTCATCAGGCCCCGATCGAAGACCTCGTTGCCTGCGGGGACCGGGGTATGGATGGTGAACACCGTGTTCGCCCCGATGCGGCGCAATGCCGCCTCTGCATCGAGCTCCGGATCGGTTGCCATCAGCTCGCGCGCGCGCTCCAGCAGGAGAAACGCGGAGTGGCCCTCGTTGAGGTGCCAGCCGGCTGGCTCGATCCCCAGTGCGCGAAGCGCGCGGACACCTCCCACGCCCAGGATCAGCTCCTGGCAGAGGCGCATCTCCCGGCCCCGGACGTAGAGGATGTGGGTGATCGGCCGATCGGGCCCATCGTTCGCGGGCGTGTCGGTATCGAGCAGCAGGAGCGGGACGCGACCGACCTGCGCAACCCACACGGCGGCGGCAACCGCGCGATCGGGAAAGTCGACGGTCACCTGCAGCGCGGCACCGTCGGCGCCACGAGCGCGACGCAGGGGGAGCTGCGCCGGATCGATATCGGGCTGGGCGTGCTCCTGGTGCCCATCGGCGTCGATCTGCTGGCGGAAGTACCCGCGTCGATAGAGGAGCCCAACCGCGACGAACGGGAGCGCCGCGTCCGAGGCGGATTTGCAGTGGTCGCCGGCCAGCACACCGAGACCGCCGGAGTAGATCTGCATCGACTCGTGGATCCCATACTCGGCGCAGAAGTAGGCGATCGGGCCGGAGAGCTGCCGCGCCCGGTCGCTGCGGTACCAGCCGTCATCCTCGTTCTGCATGTAGCGCTCGAACTCGGAGAGAATCCGGGAGGCATCGACCATGAAGTCCTCGTCGGCCACCAGCTCGGTCCAGCGGGCCGCGGTCAAGCCGGCCAGCACGGGCACCGGGTTGCGGTGACGCACCCAGGACGTCGAGTCCATCCGGGCGAAGAGCGAGCCCGCGCGCGGCGTCCAGCTCCACCACAGGTTGTAGGCGAGATCCCGAAGGCCCTCGAGCCCCGGCGGGAGGTTGAACTCCAGGCCGGGCAGGGTCGGAATCCGAACGGGAAGGGTCATCGGCCGTGGGATCATACCGGCTGCGCACGCCCGATGAAGCCGCCTCTTTCGAGGTGGCGCCGAGTGGCCCGCAGGCGCTACGCTAGGGGCCACTCGTGACGGACGGCTACTCGCTGCAGCAGGCGTCGGACGTCCTCGGCATCCCCAAGCGACGCGTCCGGGAGCTTGTCGCCCGAGGCGTGCTCGCCGGCGAGACCGAGGAAGATGGTCGGCTGCGCGTCTTTCTGGGGCCCGATGCGGGGCCACTCGACGATCTGTCCGATGGCGGCTCCTTGATCGCCAATGACGCCGACGAGGTGTCCGCACCGCCCACCGGTCCGGAAGCGAGCCCATTCCGAGAGCTGCTCAACGAGTTCCGCAACCTGACCGAGCGCTACGGTCAGGCGTTGCTTGCGCTCGGCGAGGCGCGCGGTGAGGTGGCAGCGCTGCGGTCACGCGTGGATCTCCTCGAGGCGCGGATCGACCTGCGGCTGCCCGCGTCGGCCAGCACGGTCAGTGGCTGGGAAGGGGCGGTATCGCGGACGTTGGAGCACGACCCGGGGCAGCCGGAGGAGGCTCCGGGCCCCGATCGATCCGATGCGGACACGTCGCCACCGGCCGAAGCGCCCGAGCCGGGCCTGGATGCGGAGAGTGATGGCGCGGGCACGACCGACGGGGAGCTCGGCGGCTCACGCAGGCGCCGCGGCCGCTCCAGCCGCTCGGCGGTGGCCGGTATCGCCGAGGCACTTGCCCGCGCCGATGATCCGAGCGCCACCGTCCTCGAGGAGCTCCCCGGTTCGGCCGACGCGGCCGCGTCGGCCGCTGCGCTTGCGGAGCCCGAGCAGATCGCCAACGCGGGCCTCGTCGGCCTTCCAGAGGTCACGCCGGTCCGGTCGCAGGATCTGCCGTCCGCCATCGACCTGCCATCGGCTCGCGACCTGGACTCGAGTGGCTCGAGTCCGCAGCCCGCCGCGGGCAGGCCGTGGGAGCGAGCGGTGCCGCCGATCCCGCACGGATCGCCCTACACCGCGGAGTTCGATGAGCCGGACTGGATCGCCGAGGAAGACCTGGCGGCGTTCGCGATCGGGCCCGTGGATCAGGAGCGCCCGCTCCCCGGCTCCGGCGTCGCCGAGATCTCGACCGAGGAACAACCCCTCGTGGCCGAGGGCGCGGGCGAACCTCGGACCGATGAGACGTCGGAGACGATCGACAGCGTCGCGGAGTTGGGAACCGCCGTCCCCGCCGCCGACGTCGGCAGCCACGCGGAGCGGGACGGCCCTTCTGTCGCCGAGCTGCCGGTCGAGCAGACCGCCGAGCGCGGACCCGACGCAGACAGCGTGGTCGCGGCAATCGAGCACGCGTGGGAGCCGGACCTTGATAGCGGCGTGGAGCAGCTCGTCGAAGCGGAGCCTGTCACCGCAGGTACGATTGGCGAGGACGTGACCCCGGCCGACGGCCACGAAACCGCCGACCAGCCGCGTTTGCCGGCGGCGACCGAACCACTTGCTTCCCGGGCGGAAAGTCCCGCACCAACCGTGGCGCGCGATTCCCGCGACGCAACCCGTCCTGCCGCGGCTTCCACGCCCGCCCGAGCGCCGCGCAGCGACGAAATCGAGCTGATGTGGCTGGGGGACGACGACGAAGACGCGGACGATTTCGAGGCCGAGCTTGAGATCGCGACGCCCAACTGGCGTCCCGAGCCGGAGGCCGGTCAGAGCGCAGCGGGGCAGGCCGCGCCGCCGATGTCGGTTCGTGCAGCTGCGAACTCACCGGCCAGCGACACTCCGTCGCAGCTCGCCGGCTTGGCCGACGCGCACGGTTGGGACCGCGAGGAGGTGGAGGCGATCCGAAACCTGCTCACAGAAGCGCCCGCTCTCGCCGCGCCCGCTCAGGACGCCGCCAGCATCGAGCTCCCCGGCGCGACCGAGCTGCAGAACGCACTGCGTGCGCTCGGCATCGAGGGCCAGCAGTCACTGCCGGCGGAGAGTCAGCCCGAGCTGGCGATGCGCCCTGCCGCCGAGGCCGGTGCCGCGCGCCCCGGCACCTCCGCGTCTGGTATCGCCGTTCCGACCGCCACCGATGACGCCTCGTCTCGCGCTGCGGTCAGCGACGGTGGCGCTCCCCAGGGCAACGGGGCGCCCCCCGACCCGATTCTGACCGGCCCGGACTTCTCTCGGCCATGGGCCTCGGCGGGGGCCGAGGACAGCGAGTCGTCGGCCGCCGAGCCGGACTGGCTGCACGGCCGACGCGGGCCGGTGGCCAACGCGTACCGCCGATTGCGCCGCGTCTTTCCTCCGCGTTGAGCGCGGTCCACGGCTTCGGCGCCAGCCTGGCGCTGATCGTGGTTGTGCTGTTCATCGGCTTCGAGAGCGCCTCTGCGCTCCTCTGCCTCCCTGCGCGATGGAGGTGGGTGGAGCGGCTCGTGCTCCTCGCGCTGGGAGCGCAGGTGGTGATCGGGGCGGCGCTGTATCTCGGCGGAGCGCGGCCGCGCGAGCCGCTGCACCTCCTCTACGGCGCCGCGGTGCTGGCCGTCATTCCGCTCGCATCCACGTTCGCCGCCGAGGCGCCGCCGCGACCGCGCGGCGTGGTGATGGTGGCTGCCGGAATCGTGCTGTTGCTGCTGGCCTGGCGCCTGCTGTCCACCGGCTGAGCGCGTCGCTCCCCGCGGCAGGCGTTCCGCGGCAGCCAGCAGGGTCACTATCATCAACGAACCGATGCGCGTGCTCTGGGCGTTCGTGGCCTCGCTGCTGGTGGTTGCCGGCCTTTTCGCCCTGAGCGCGGAGCGCGCCCCGGCTCGGACCCGCTCCCAGCCCGCCGGCAGCGGCTCGACGACCAACCAGGTGTCCGCAGGCCGGACCCTGTACCTGACGTCGTGCGCATCGTGCCACGCGGCGAACGGTCAGGGGACCGCCTATGGTCCGTCGCTCGCGGGCGTCGGCGCGGCCGCCGCCGATTTCCAGCTCAGCACCGGGCGCATGCCGTTTGCGGAGAACGCCGGCCATCAGGCGAAGCGGAAGCCGCCCGCCTTTACTCCCGACCAGATCCGCGCGCTGGTGGCGTACGTGGCCTCGCTCGGCGCAGGGCCAGCGGTTCCGACGATCAGCACCGCCCCCTCGCTCCTCCCTCGCGGGCAGCAGCTGTTCATCGCCAACTGCGCGCCGTGTCACGGCGCGACCGCGAATGGGGGCGCCGTCGGCGGAGGGGCGCTCGCTCCGCCGCTGTCGATGGCGACCGCCGTGCAGGTCGGAGAGGCGATGCTCACCGCGCCGGGGCAGATGCCGGCCTTCCCGCTCTCCGGCGAGGACCTCGCCGCGGTGGCGACCTACGTGGAGTACCTGCGCACCGCGCCGAACCCGGGGGGCTTCTCGATCGGGGGCATCGGCCCGGTGCCGGAGGGCTTCGTCGCCTGGCTGGTCGGCGTCTCACTGCTGCTGCTGATCGTCGTCCTGGTCGGTCACGACTGGGACCCGAGACGGACATGAGGGGGGAACGGGCGGTCACCGCCGCGCTGATCGCCTCGGTGCTGGCCTCCATCGGTCTGCTGGTGGTCTACGTCTTCGTCGGGGGCAACGCCCAGGCGGAAGGACTGCTGCTCGGGCTTGCGCTCGGCGGGATGGGGGTGGCGATCGTGATCTGGGCGGTGGCGTTGATCGATGCACCGGTCGAGACAGAGGCCCGCCACCCGATGCCGTCGCCCGGCGAGACGCGCAGGTCCGCCCGAGATGCGCTCGACGCCGATCGGATTGGGCGCCGGACATTCCTGGTCAGGCTTCTCGCCGGTGCCGCCGGATTCCTGGGTGCGGCGCTGCTGCTGCCGGCCTTCTCATTGGGGCCGGCGCCTGGGAACGCGCTGTTTCAGACACCCTGGCGCCGCGGCGTGCGCGTCGTGGACGAGACCGGGAAACCGATACGCCCCGGCGACGTGGCGGTCGACACGGTGCGCACCGTCTTTCCGGCGGGCCACGTCGGGAGCGCCGATGGCCAGACGCTCCTGATCCGGGTTCCTCCGGAGCTGCTGACCCTGCCCGATGGGCGTGGCGGCTGGGCCCCGAGCGGCTGCGTCGCCTATTCGAAGATCTGCACCCATGCCGGATGCCCTGTCGGGCTGTACCGCGCCCGGGACCACTCGCTGCTGTGCCCCTGCCATCAATCCACCTTCGATGTGCTGCGGGGCGCGGTCCCGACCTTCGGTCCGGCGGCGCGTCCGCTTCCGCAGCTTCCGATGGAGGTGGCGCCCGACGGCTACCTGGTGGCGACCGGCGACTTCCCGGAGCCGGTCGGGCCGTCGTTCTGGAACGTCACGCACCGTGAGGGGAAAGCGGGCTCCACGCCGTCCGCACTGCCGAGCGTCCGCGGCGGTGAGCCGGGGCCGAGCTGATGCTGGGCTGGATCGACGACCGATTGGGGGCGGCCTCCTGGGCCCGCACCGGGCTGCGCAAGATCTTCCCCGACCACTGGTCGTTCCTTCTGGGTGAGGTGGCCCTCTTCTGCCTGGTCGTGCTGGTACTCACCGGCGTCTTCCTGACGCTCTTCTATGTGCCAGACGCCACCGCCATTACGTATAACGGGTCGTTCGCGCCGCTCCAGGGGCAGCAGGTCTCGGCCGCCTTCGACTCGGTCATGCGACTCAGCTTCGAGGTGAAGGCCGGCCTCGTGATGCGGCAGATCCATCACTGGGCAGCTCTCGTCTTCGTCGCGGCGATCGTGGTGCACCTGCTGCGCATCTTCTTCACCGGGGCCTTCCGGCGCCCGCGCGAGATCAACTGGCTGATCGGCATCGGGCTGCTCCTGCTGGCGCTGGCCATGGGCCTCACCGGGTATTCCCTCCCCGACGACCTGCTGAGCGGCACGGGGCTGCGGATCGTGTACTCGGTGGTGCTCAGCATCCCGTTCATCGGTCCGTACCTTGCGTTCCTGGTCTTTGGGGGAGAGTTCCCGACCGCGCAGATCATCAGCCGCCTCTTCGTCTTCCACGTGATGCTGCTCCCGGCGCTGCTGCTCGGCGGAGTGGGCATCCATCTCGCGGTGCTCTGGATCCAGAAGCACTCGCAGTACCCGGGGCCGGGACGGACCGAGCACAACGTCGTCGGCAAGCCGTTCTGGCCGTCGCAGGTGCTCAAGTCGACCGGGCTGATGATCCTGACCGCGGCCGTGCTGTCCCTGATGGGGGGCCTCATCCAGATCAACCCGGTCTGGACCTACGGGCCGTTCATTCCGACCACCGTCTCGGCGCCGGCCCAGCCCGACTGGTACGTCGGCTGGCTCGACGGCGCGCTTCGGCTCTTCCCGCCGATCGAGGTCACGCTGCTGGGGATCACCATCCCGTCTCCGTTCATTCCCGGCGTCCTGCTGCCGGGAATCGCCTTCACGGTGATGACCCTGTGGCCGTTCATCGAGGCGCGGCTGATGCACGAGGGGACGCGCGAGCACAACCTGCTCGACCGCCCGCGCGACAACCCGCTGCGCACCGGGATCGGGGTGGCAGCGCTCCTCGTGTTCGTGATGCTGACGCTCGCCGCGGGGAACGATGTCGTGGCCCTGGTCTTCAACGTCCCGGTCGAGACGATGACCAACATGATGCGGATCGCGGTCTTCGTGGTGCCCGCAGTCGGATTCGGGGTGGCGTGGCGCATCTGCGAGGAGCTGCGGCGAGGGGAGCTGCACCCGCTCGGCCGTGATCCGGGCGTGATGCTGCGGCGAACGCCGGAGGGTGGCTTCGAGGAGGTCGAGCCGCCCGACTAGCGGGTCAACGCGGCCCGAGACGATAGCCGAGCTTTCGTGGCAGCCGCGTCAGCTCACGGAGCCAGATCGGTGGCCGGTGACCGAGCTCCTCGCCGTCCTCGCGCCTGATGAGCGCCTCCCGCAGCACTCGCGCGCCGACGTAGCGGAACGGCTCCGGCGGGAAGCGACGCGCGGTTCGCACCATGGGGAGCCGGGTCAGGGGGTCGTCGGCGCCGAGGGTCAGCGCGGCGAGCACCCTGCCGGCCAGGTGCGAGGGGGCGACCCCATTCCCGCTGTAGCCGACCGCGTACCGGATCCGCCCCTCCGCCAGGGCGCCGACCTGGGGCAGGTGGTCGGCCGAAACGTCGATCGGGCCGCCCCACGCATCGGTCAGACGGACATCCGAGAGCTGCGGGAAGAATCGTCGAAACCCGCTCGCCGCCCGGCGAGCGGCGGCCAGGTCCGCGGTGAACGATCCGCCGATGCGGCCACCGAATCCCGGCGCGCCCCCTCCGGCACCGAACGTGATGCGCCCGTCCCGCGTGGTGCGCAGGTAGTGGACGCTGNNTCGATTCGCCGCCGACCCAGCCGAGCTCGGCCAGTCGCTCGGGGATCGGCTCGGTGCGCACCATGTAGCTGCTCCAGGTGAGCACGCGTCCCCGGATTCCCGGCCACCCGGCGCCCCAGGCGTTGACCGCAAGCACCACCCGCCGCGCGCTGATCTCACCCTCGTCGGTCACGATCCGCAGCCGGGGAAGGCCGCGACCGCGCACGCCGCGAACACGAGTCCCCTCGAAGATGGCGACCCCGCGTTCCAAGCAGACTCGGCGCAGGCCGCGGGCAAGCAGTGCAGGCTGGACCGTGGCGCCGCCGGGCATCAGCGCGCCGCCGCGAGCGACCGGCGAGGCCCAGCGGTCCGCCACCTCCCGGGCCGTCAACTCGCGGTAGCGGGCCGCCTCTCCGAGCCGCGCGGCCGCCGCGATGTCGGCGCGCCACGCGCCGTCGTGCAGCGGCGAGGTACTGACCATCAGCATCCCGGCGCGCCGGTAGTGGGCGTCGACGCCGTGCCGGGTGCACCACGCACCGATGGCGTCCACCGACTCGGACACGGCGCGTGCGGCGGCCAGCGCGCCATCCGGTCCCCATACCTCGACCAGGCTCGCCAGCTCGTCCCACCAGGAATTCACGAAGCCGCCGTTGCGTCCGGAGGGGCCACCGCCGCAGACGTCCTGCTCGAGCACCGCGATTCGCAGGCCCGGGTCACGCTCGAGCAGGTGGTACGCGGTCCACAGGCCGGTGTACCCGCCCCCGACGATGGCGACGTCCGCCTCCAGCCGCCGGCGCAGCGGTGGACACGGGGCACCGGGATCCACGGCCAGGGCCTCCCGGAGCCAAGGGTGCGGCCGGGTCTCGTCCACGCGCAGCGCGAGGTCATCGGGTGTCAGGCTGGCGGTCCGCACCCCGGGGACGATAGTCAATCGGCCCCCAGCACGCCCTTGCGCGCCGCGTTGCGCGCCGCCATCGGCTCCATGGTATGATTCATGGCACCCTAACCTTCCACCCCATATGAACCATTGTCCACGATAACAAGCGGAGCTCGATTGACCCTCGCCACGACACCGCTCAGCCGCGACATCCTCGACGAGATCGCGCCGCTGCTGAGCCGCCAGCGCGGCGCATGGGCGGCACGCTGCCACGCCCGGGGCGTGTCGATCACGCACCTCCAGGTCCTGACGCTGCTGGACGAGGAGGGACCCGTCTCGATGTCCCGCCTGGCGGAGACGCTCGATGTGTCGCTGCCGAGCGTGAGCGGGATCATCGGCCGCATGGCCGAACGCGGGCTCGTCGAGCGCGTGGCAGACGCCGCCGATCGGCGGGTGGTGCTCGCCCGGTTGACATCGGCGGGGTCCGGGCTGATCTCCGAGCTGGAACGCATCCGACTCGACCGCCTCAATGCCGTCGTCCGTCGGCTCGACGAGAGCCAACAGGCCAACCTTTTGCAGGCAGTTCGCGATCTGCGCGTCGCGTTCGCCGCTGAGAGCGCCTCCGACCACCCCAACCACCCGGAGCACTGACCCATGTCATCCCCCAGCCAATCCGCATCGCTCCCCCTCGAGAATGACGCGCCGATCCACGTGACCCGGCGTGCCCGCTTCGAGATCCTCTTTGCGGTGCTGCTCGGACTCTTCCTCTCCGCCCTCGATCAGACCATCGTCGGGCCGATCCTGCCGCGGGTCGTCACCGACCTGCACGGCGCCGACTACTACACCTGGGTGGTGACCGCGTACCTGCTGACCAGCACGGTGACGGTCCCCATCTACGGCAAGCTCTCCGACCTGTACGGCCGGCGACCGATGCTGATGGTCGGCATCGGCCTCTTCCTGGTCGGGTCCGCCCTGTCGGGGCTGTCACAGACGATGTGGCAACTGATCCTGTTCCGCGGCATCCAGGGACTCGGTGCCGGCGCGCTCTTCCCGATCAGCCTGGCGGTCATCGGCGACCTCTTCAGCCCGGCCGAGCGCGGTAAGTACCAGGGTCTCTTCGGCGCCGTCTTCGGCGTCGCCTTCCTGGTCGGGCCGGGACTGGGCGGCTTCCTGACCGACACGTTCAGCTGGCACTGGGTCTTCTACGTCAACCTGCCCATCGGCCTGGTTGCGCTGACCGTCATCTGGCGGCTGCTGCCCACCGTGCGACGCAGCGGGGCGCGGCCCTCGATCGACTGGCTGGGCGTCGCCACCTTCACCGCCGCGGTGGTCCCGATCCTGGTCGGCCTGACGAACGCGCAGAGCGGCAACTGGTCCGACCCGCGGGTCTGGGGCCTGCTGGTGGCCGGCTTCGTGTTCGGGGCGGTCTTCATCTGGGTCGAGTCCCGCGCCCGGGAGCCGATGATCCCCCTCGACCTGTTCCGAGTCCGGACCTTCGCGGTTTCGATGGTGGCGGTCTTCCTGGCCATGTTCGGCTTCTTCAGCGCGGTGATCTTCCTGCCGCTCTGGTTCCAGGTGGTGAAGGGCGCCAGCGCCACCGCCTCCGGATACGACCTGTTGCCGTTCCTCTTCGGGCTGATCGGCAGCTCGATCGTCGCGGGACAGGTGGTGAGCCGCACCGGCCACTACAAGTGGCTGACCAGCGCCTCGCTGCTGGTGGCCGCGATCGGGCTCCTGCTGCTCACCAACGTGCGGGCCGACACGCCCGTGCCGCTGCTGTGGATCTGGATGCTCATGATGGGCATCGGAATCGGTCCGACGATGGCCGTCTTCACCATCATCGTCCAGAACGCGGTGCCCTTCTCCAAGCTCGGGGCGGCGACCAGCGATCTGACCCTCTTTCGCCAGATCGGCGGAACCGTGGGCCTGACCCTCGGCTTCACCCTGTTCCGTGGCAATCTGAACTGGGACCTGATCCGTCAGCAGCTGATGGCCAACGGTCTGCCTTCCCAGTTCGTGCCGGTTGCGGCTCCGGCCGGCTTCGATCCGGGGGCGCTGACCCAGGTCGGCTCCGGAGCCGCGGGCACGCTGTCGCAGGTGCCGCCGCAGTTCCGCGCCGCGTTCGCCACCGCCTTCCACGAAGCGTTCAGCATCGCGCTGGCGAACGCGCTGTGGCTGGGCGTGGGGGCGATGGCGCTCGCCGTCATCTCGACCCTGCTCCTGCATGAGCTTCCGCTGCGCCGACAGGTGCCGGGGCAGGCCGAGCAGCGCGGGGCGATGCCGGCGTTCGAGTAGACCGCCGCGCGACCGCCGCGCGACCACCGGCCGAGTGAGCCTACGGCCTGTCCATCTGCGTCAGCCAGCCCCACCCGGCCAGCGCGCCGACCGCGATTCCCGGGAGCAGCAGCCACGGGCCGTACACCAGGCCCAGCCCCGCGAGCAGGGTCGCGAAGCCGGCCACCAGCGGCCAGATGCTGGAACGCGGGAACGGCTGTGGCCGCGCCTCGAGCGGCTGGCTGAGTGCCGGCGATCCCGGCTCGGTGAAGCCCACGACGCGCATGGCCGCGCCCAGCAACCGGTGCGCCGGTCCGTCGCCCACAGGCACGATCTCGCCGGCCGCGCTGCGTGCCAGCACCAGGCTGACGCCCACCACGGAGCCGGCCGCGAGGACGACGAACGCCAGCAGGACGCTGCCGGCCACCTCGTAGCTGACGAGCCAGTACACGGTTCCGATGAAGACCGAGTAGAGCGCCGTCCGCAGAAAGAAGCGCAGCTCCTCAGCCATCGGTGCCGCCGGGCCGCACGGGCCGGTGCGCCACGTCGCCGCCGGCCATCGTCCGATCCGGGATGGCGCCGGGGGCGGCGGCCTGGCGGGCGTCGAAGACCGGCCGCTCGCTGCGGATGGGTGGCAGCGAGGTGAAGTTGTGGTGCGGCGGGGGAGAGGTGGTCCACCACTCGAGGCTGTACCCGCCCCACGGATCGGGCGGCGCCGGAGCGCCCCGCCGCAGGAAGACCGAGACGACGACGTTGTAGACGAAGACTCCGATCGAGAGTGCGGTGATCACCGCCCCGATGGTGACGATCACGTTCAGCCCGGTCCACCCGGCATCGGCCGGATAGTCCGCGACCCGTCGGGGCATGCCGTTGAGCCCCAGGATGTGCATCGGGAAGAAGGTCATGTTCATCCCGATCAGCATCGGCCAGAACTGGAGGTGGCCGAGCCGCTCGCTCAGCATGCGCCCCGTCATCTTGGGGAACCAGAAGTAGAAGCCGGCGAACGCCGCAAAGACGGTGCCGCCAAAGAGCACGTAGTGGAAGTGGGCCACCAGGTAATAGGTGTCGTGCACCGCGTAGTCGATCGCCGGCGAGGCCAGAAACGGCCCGGTGATGCCGCCAACCAGGAACATGAAGAGGAAGCCGATGGAATACAGCATCGGCGTCTGGAGACGGATGTGCCCACGCCACATGGTCGCGATCCAGTTGAAGTACTTCACGCCGGTGGGGATGGCGATCGCCATCGAGGTGATGGCGAAGAACAGGTTGTTCACGAACCCGGTGGCGAACATGTGGTGCGCCCAGACGCTGAAGCTGAACGCGGCGATCAGCATCGTGGCGAAGACGAAGCTTCGGTAGCCGAAGACCGGCTTGCCGGAGAAGACGGGGATGATCTCGGTCACGATCCCGAAGAAGGGCAGGATCAGGATGTAGACCTCGGGGTGACCGAAGAACCAGAACAGGTGCTGCCACAGGATCGCGTCACCGCCGGCGAAGAAGTGTGCGCCGAGGGCTCGGTCCAGGAAGAGCATTGCCAGCGCCGCGGTGAGGACCGGGAAGCTGACCATGATCAGGAGCGAGGTCACCAGCATGTTCCAGGTGAAGATCGGCATCCGGAACATCGTCATGCCGGGCGCGCGCAGGGTGAAGATGGTGGCGATGAAGTTGACCGCGCCGAGGATGCTGGAGGCGCCGCCGAGCAGGACGCCCACGATCCACAGGGTCGGCCCCGCCCCGGGCGAGTAGACGCTGTCGGAGAGCGGCGAGTAGGCGGTCCAACCGAAGGCGGCGGCCCCGCTGGTGGTCAGGAAGCCGCTGAACGCGATCAGGCCGCCTGCCAGGAAGAGCCAGTAGGTCAGCGCGTTGAGCCGCGGGAAGGCGACGTCCGGCGCACCGATCTGGAGCGGGACGAAGTAGTTGGCCAGGCCGACGACCAGCGGCGAGCCGAAGAAGAAGATCATCCCGGTGCCGTGCATGGTGAAGAGCTGGTTGTAGGTCGACTCGTTCATCAGCTGGAGCCCCGGCGCGGTCAGCTCGGCGCGCATCAGGAGCGCCAGCACGCCGGAGAGCCCAAAGAAGAGCAGGGAGGTGAAGATGTAGAGCAGGCCGATCTGCTTGTGGTCGGTGGTGGTCAGGAACTCGACCATGCCGGCGCGTGGCTCGCCGTGGGCCGGACGCGGGGTCTGCAGCTCGGCCGTGGTCACGGCGACGGACTCGGCGGCAAGGCGCGCTGCTCGCTCAGCCAGCGTTGGAAGTCACTGGGTGCCACGGCCCGGATGCTGAACACCATCCGGGCGTGGAGCAGGCCGCAGAACTCCGCGCACTGCCCGCCGTAGGTGCCGGCCCGGTCGATGGTCAGGTCGACGCGATTGGCGAGACCGGGGATGGTGTCGCGCTTCAGCAGGAAGTGCGGGATATAGAACGAGTGGATCACGTCGGCCGAGACGAGCTCGAAGCTGATCTGCTCACCCACCGGCAGCACGAGCTGGGGCGGCCGGTCGGGGAGGCCGACGAGCTGCACCCCGCTGTCGAGGTAGGTGAACCGCCACTGCCACTGGAAGCCCTCGACCCGGACCCGGACCGCTCCGCTGGGGGACCGTTTGTCGGTGGCGTTCAGGACCTGGGCGCTGATCACGAAGAGGCCGATCACCAGCAGGGTCGGGAGTGCCCACCAGACCACCTCCAGGATGAGGTTTCCGTGTGTCTGGGGAGGCAGTGAGGCGTCCCCCGCCTGGCCGCGGTAACGGATCACGCTCCATCCGATGAGGGCTGCGACCACCACGAAGACGACCCCGGCGGCGGCGAGGAAGACGTTGTACAGCCACGCCACGCTGTTGGCCTCGGCGGTGGCCGGGCTGGCCGTGCATCCGCCCAGCGCGAGAGCCGTCGCGACTGCAATCGGCAGGGCTGCGTACACGACCCGGCGGGCTTTCAGCGGCGGATGCATCCGTTTCCTATCCTACGCCCCGGAACGTCGTGAAGCTTCCCCCGGACCGGAAAGGCGAAGCCCAGGCGGGGCGACCGGCCGTGCATCGGGCGCGCCGGTCGCGATCGTAAGATCGACCGATGCGGCTGCCTCGCTCCGATGCCCCGGTCGGATCTCCGACTCGCCCTCCGACTCACCCGCCGACCGAGCCGAGCCGGGATGCGCTGGTCGTCGTCGACGTCCAGAACGATTTCGTCGACCCGCGGGGCAGCCTGGCGGTCCGGGGTGCAGCGCGGCTTCTGCCGCGGGTCAACCGAGAGATCTCGCGTGCCGCCTCGACCGGGTCGCTGGTCGTCTGCACGCAGGACTGGCACCCGCCCTCCACGCCCCACTTCGCCAGGGACGGCGGCAGGTGGCCGGTCCACTGCGTGGCCGAGACGTGGGGCGCGCAGCTGCACCCGGAGTTGCGCGTGTCTGCCTACGTGCCCCGCATCCGCAAGGGCGTCAACGGCGAGGACGGCTATTCGGCATTCAGCGTGCGCGATCCGTTGACCGGCGCGGAGGGCGCCACGGAGCTCGAGGACCTGCTGCGTGCCAGCGCCGTGACGCGGGTGGTGATCTGCGGAGTGGCCACCGACTACTGCGTGCGAGCCACGGCCCTCGACGCGATGCGCCTCGGCTTCGAGACGGCGGTGCTGACCGATGCGGTGGCCGCGGTCAGCCTGCGTCCCGGGGACGGCGAGCGAGCGCTGGACGAGATGGCCGCGGCGGGCGTGGAGCTGCGCCCCGACGGCTAGCGCGCCGCGGCCTCAGGTGTGTCGCCGGCTCCACGCGGCCAGCGCGATGCCCGCGAAGGCCGTCACCGCGCCGATCGCCACCCACGCGCGGTCCGCGGTCATGAACGAGCGCGGCGCGAACGGCACGTTCAGACCCTGGAGCAGCCAGATCAGCCCGGCTGCGGTGGCCAGCGCGCCAATCACGAATCCGGCGGTCCTCACCATGATGCGTACGCTAGCCGGTACAAACCTCTTGCGCTGCGGAGCGCGATGGGTATACTCCGCCGCGTCGGGCCGCTCGTGCGGCGCCTGCAGCCTTCCCTCCCCTCCCACCACGGCAATCGTCGGCTCACGGGGTAGCGGCAAGACCCGTGGCCGGCGTCGACACAAGAACGTCGTTTGCCCGACGTGGTCATCACTCAGGGAGGGGTCCTCGTGGCCTATACCGACCAGGTGCTCACCTGCAGCGACTGCGGCGTCGACTTTGTCTTTTCCGCGTCCGAGCAGGAATTCTTCGCGCAGAAGGGCTTTGCCTCTGCGCCCAAGCGGTGCTCGTCCTGCCGTGCGCAGCGACGTGCGACTGGCGGCGGCGGGGCCGGCACCGGGGCCAGCAGCTACGGCAGTGGCGGCGGCTACGGGGGTGGCGGCGGCTACGGCGGTGGCGGCTACAGCCGTGGGCCGCGGGAGATGTTCGATGCAACCTGCGCGCGCTGTGGCAAGGAGACGCAGGTTCCATTCCGGCCGACCGGTGCCCGACCGGTGTATTGCAGCGATTGCTTCCGGCTGGTGCGGGGCTAGACCGGCGCCACCCGTCAGGCAGCCGAAGAGCGGCGTCCGCCGGAGCGCCGCTCTTCGCTTCTCCGCGGCTCGCCGAGGCGGCTCGTATGATGGTTCCGCACGCCCTTCGGCAGACAACTTGCGGAGGCTGAGCAGTCATGAACGACCTCGAGCAGTGGCGAGAGCTGGGGCAGCAGCTCCGCGTCGATTCCATCCGGTCCAGCTCGGCCGCCGGGTCCGGCCACCCGACCTCCTCGATGTCCGCCGCAGACCTGATGGCGGTCCTGATCAGCAGGCACCTGCACTATGACTTCGGTCGCCCCGAGGATCCGCACAACGACCATCTGATCTTCAGCAAGGGTCACGCGTCACCGCTGCTGTACGCCATCTACAAGGCGGCGGGTGCGATCTCCGACGAGGAGATGCTCACCTTCCGCCAGTTCGGCAGCCGCATCCAGGGCCACCCGACCCCGGTGCTGCCATGGGTCGACGTCGCGACCGGCTCGCTGGGGCAGGGGCTGCCGGTGGGTGTCGGCGTCGCGCTCGCCGGGCAGCGGCTCGACCGGCTGCCGTACCGGGTCTGGGTGCTGTGCGGTGACTCGGAGATGGCCGAGGGCTCGATGTGGGAGGCGTTCGAGCACGCCGCGTTCAACAAGCTGAGCAACCTGACCGCGATCATCGACGTCAACCGGCTCGGCCAGACCGGGGAGACGATGCACGGCTGGGACCTCGACTACTACGCCGGCCGCGCGCGCTCGTGCGGCTGGAACGCGATCGAGATCGACGGGCATGACGTGGCGCAGATCGACCGCGCCTATGCGGAGGCGGTGGCCAGCCGGGATCGGCCGACCGTCATCGTGGCGCGCACGGTGAAAGGGCAGGGCGTCGGCGAGGTGGCCAACAAGAACGGCGCGCACGGCAAGCCGGTGCCCCACCCGGAGGCCGATATCGCCGAGCTGGGTGGCATCCGCCACATTCACGTGGACGTGGCCCGCCCTGACCAGGGTGGCGAGCCGCATCGGTTCGACGCCGACGCGCCGCTGGAGCTGCCGCGCTACGAGCTCGGCGGCGCGGAGGCACCCCGCAAGGCGTACGGGGAAGCGTTGGCGGCCATCGGGCGCACACGCGGGGACGTGGTGGTGCTCGACGGCGAGGTCAGCAACTCCACCTACGCGGACCTCTTCAAGGAGGCCTTCCCCGAGCGCTACTTCGAGATGTACATCGCCGAGCAGCAGATGGTGGCCGCCGCGGTCGGGCTGCAGGCTCGTGGCTGGCGACCGTTCGCCTCGACCTTCGCCGCCTTCCTGAGCCGCGCCTACGACTTCGTGCGCATGGCGGCGGTGAGCCAGGCAAACCTGTGCCTGGTCGGCAGTCACGCGGGCGTCAGCATCGGTGAGGACGGCCCGTCGCAGATGGCGCTGGAGGACATCGCGAGCCTGCGGGCGGTGTACGGCAGCACGGTGCTCTACCCGTCCGACCCGAACCAGACCGCCCAGCTGGTGGCGCAGATGGCCGACCGCGAGGGGATCATCTTCCTGCGCACCACGCGCGAGAAGCTGCCGGTCATCTACGCGCCGGGCGAGGAGTTCCCTGTCGGTGGCGCGCGGGTGGTGAAGCGCTCCGACGAGGACCGGGTGACCCTGGTGGGCGCGGGGATCACCCTCCACGAGGCGCTCAAGGCGGCCGATTCGCTGGCCGAGGACGGGATCCGGGCGCGGGTCATCGACCTGTACTCGGTGAAGCCGATCGACGCCGAGACGCTGCGTACAGCCGGTCGCGAGACTGGAGCGATCATCACCGTCGAGGACCACTGGCCGGAGGGCGGGATCGGCGACGCCGTCCTGGAAGTGTTTGCCGATGCGGACCCGCACCCGAAGATCGTGAAGCTGGCGGTGCGCCACATGCCCGGCTCGGGCAAACCGATGGAGCAGATGGCCGCGGCCGGCATCGACGCCGAGCACATCGCGGACGCGGCGCGCTCGCTGGCGCGCGCGGCGGTCGGCGCCCCGGCCTGAAGGAGGAAACCGATGAACACGCTGCAGCGGCTTCACGCCGAGCAGGACCAGAGCCCGTGGATCGACTTCATCGATCGTGACCTGATCGCGAGCGGCAAGCTCGCCCAGATGGTCCGCGACGGAATCCGCGGCCTGACCAGCAACCCGACGATCTTCGCCAAGGCGGTCGCCGGCGGCCAATACGATGAGCTGATCTCCCGGATGCTCGACGATGGACGGGACACCCGGGACATCTACGAGGCGATCGCGGTGGCCGATGTCGGCGATGCCGCGGACGCGCTGCGCTCCACGTTCGACGAGTCTGGCGGCACCGACGGTTTCGTGTCGATCGAGGTCGAGCCCGACGTCGCCGAAGACACGGAGCGGACCCTGGCGCGCGCCCGGCACCTCTGGACGCGGCTGGCGCGCCCGAACGTGTTCATCAAGATCCCGGCCACGCCGGCCGGCGTACCGGCCATCGAGCGCGCCATCAGCGAGGGGATCAACGTCAACGTCACGCTGATGTTCAGCGTGCAGGTCTATGAGGACGTGGCGCGCGCCTACATCGCCGGCCTTCGCCAGCGCCAAGAGCGCGGGGAAGACGTGAGCCGGATCGCATCGGTCGCGAGCTTCTTCGTCAGCCGGGTCGACACCAGGGTCGACAAGCGGCTCGACGAGATGGGCACGCCCGAGGCGCGGGAGCTGCGCGGCAAGGCGGCGATCGCCAACGCCAAGCTCGCGTACGAGTCGTTCGCGAAGATCTTCGGGGGCAACGAGTTCGCGGAGCTGCGTGACGCCGGCGCGCACGTGCAGCGCTGCCTGTGGGCGAGCACCTCGACCAAGAATCCGGAGTATCGCGACGTGCTGTACGTCGAGGAGCTGATCGGTCCGGAGACGGTCGACACCATGCCGCTCGATACGATCAGGGCATTCCTCGATCACGGCAGGCTGGAGCGCACCCTGGACGCGCGGCTCGACGAGGCGCATGCGGACCTCGGAGCGCTGGAGGCGATGGGGATCTCGATGGAGCGGGTGACCGGCGAGCTCATCGAGGAGGGGGTCGCCGCCTTCGGCGAGTCGTTCGATGAGCTGATCCAGACGATCGACAGCCAGCGGAAGTCGCTCGCGCCGGCATGAGCCAGGAACTCGCCGAGGCGGTTGCGGCGCGCCTCCGCGCCTGGACAGCCGACGATGTGGCCACCCGCCTGTGGGCCAAGGACGGCAGCCTGTGGGCCGCTTCCGGCAAGGCCCCTGAAGATCTTGCCCGATGGATGGGCTGGCTCGATCTGCCCGAGACGATGCGGTCCCGGGTCAATGAGCTCGGGCACCTGGCCGACGCGGTCCGGGCCGATGGCTACCGCCGTGCGGCGGTGCTCGGGATGGGAGGCTCCAGCCTGGCCCCCGAGCTGTTCAGCCGCACGTTCCCGGACGGCGACGTCACGCTGCGGATCCTCGACTCGACGCATCCGGACGTGGTGCGCGGCTTCCGCGAGTGGGGCGCCTCGGCCCGGACCATCTTCTGCGTCAGCAGCAAGTCGGGGACGACCACCGAGCCGAATGCCTACCACGCCGCGATGGCCGAGGTCGCGCCGGCCCTCGACTTCCTGGCGATCACCGACCCCGGCACCGCGCTGGTCGACGTCGCCCGCTCCCAGGAGTTCCGCGGCATCCTCGAGGCGCCGCCGGACGTCGGGGGCCGGTATTCGGCGCTGAGCGTCTTCGGGCTGGTGCCCGCCGCCCTCCACGGGGTCGACCTCGCTGGGCTGCTTGACGCCGCGCGACGCATGGCCGAGGCGTGCCGCCGCCCGCCGAACGAGAACCCCGGGCTTCAGCTGGGCGCCACACTCGGCGAGGCGGCGCGGGCCGGACGCGACAAGCTGACGATCCTGACCACGCCGCGCCTGGCGAGCTTTGGCGACTGGGCGGAGCAGCTCATCGCCGAGAGCACCGGCAAGCAGGGAACCGGGATCGTGCCGGTGGTCGGGGAGCCGCTCGCGGACGCGTCGGCGTATGGCACCGACCGCTGCTTCGTCGTCCTGTCGCTGGCCGGGGACGAGGACGAGTCCCTCGACGGCCTCGCCGGCCAGCTGGAATCGGCCGGGCACCCGGTGCAGCGCATCGGTCTGCAGGCTCCGCTCGACATCGGCGCCGAGTTCGTCCGCTGGGAGATCGCGACCGCCGCTGCGGGCATCGTGCTGGGCATCGATCCCTTCGACCAGCCCAACGTGCAGGAGAGCAAGGACGCCACTAGCGCCCTCCTCCAGCGCTACCGCGAGCGCGGCGCGCTGCCCGCCCCGGCGCCGATCGTCGCCGAGCCGGGCCTCGCCGCTTACGCCGATGCCTCCGCCCTCGGCGACTCGCCGTACAGCGTCGAGGGTGCGGTGCGCCAGCTGCTCGAGCTGGTGCGCGCCGGCGATTACCTGGCGATCCTCGCCTACCTGCCGATGGAGCCGCCGGTCCGCGACCAGCTGCAGCGGATCCGGCAGCGGACGCGTGACGCCCTGGGAACCGCCACCACGCTGGGGTTCGGCCCGCGCTTCTTGCACTCGACCGGGCAGCTGCACAAGGGCGGACCGCCGTCCGGGGTCTACCTGCAGCTGACCGCGGAACCGGCGAAGGACCTCCCGATCCCCGGGTGGGAAGAGAGCTTCGGCACGCTGATCGCGGCCCAGGCGCTGGGCGACCTGGAGTCGCTGCAGCGGCGCAATCGGCGCGTGCTGCGGGTCCACCTCGCGTCGCTCGAAGAGGGCCTCGACCGGCTGTTGGCGATGGTGGACGGTGCGCTGGCGGGAAGCGTGCAGGCGTAGTCGAAACGGACGAAGGAACGACGGAGGCGACGATGCAGGTCGGGATCTGCGGGATGGGCAGGATGGGGGCGGGAATGGCGCGACGCCTGGCGCGCGCCGGCCACGAGGTGGCCGCCTGGAACCGCACCGCAGCGGTGGCGGAGGAGATTGCCGCCGAACCGGAGAACGAGGGTCGCATCTCGGTCGCCGAGCCGATCACCGCGCTCGATCGCCTGCTCGCCGCCCCGCGCCACGTGATCATCAGCGTTCCCTCGGGCGAGGCAACCGACGCGATGATTCGCCAGCTGACCGGGATCCTCCAGCCGGGCGACGTGATCATCGACGCCGGCAACTCGAACTTCCACGACTCGCAGCGGCGGGCCGCCGAGCTCGAGAAGGAAGGGTTCGAGTTCCTGGACATGGGCGTCAGCGGCGGCATCTGGGGTCTGCAGGTCGGCTTCTGCGCGATGGTCGGCGGCAAGCGCGAGGTGTTCGATGGTTTTGAGCCGCTGGTCAGGGACCTCGCCCCGGTGGATGGCTACCTGTACTGCGGTGGCGCCGGCGCGGGCCATTACGTGAAGATGGTCCACAACGGCATCGAGTACGGGATCATGGAGGCCTACGGCGAGGGCTTCGACATCCTCCACGCCTCCGAATATGGGCTCGACCTGGCCGCCGTGGCCCGGATGTGGAACCACGGCAGCGTCATCCGATCCTGGCTGCTGGAGCTTGCCGCGGAGGCCTTCGCCCGGGAGGGCAACGAGCTGGAGGCGATTGCCGGCTGGGTGGCCGACTCGGGCGAGGGACGCTGGACGGTGCAGGATGCGATCGACCACGACGTCCCGGCCCCGATCATCACCCTTTCGCTGCTCCAGCGCTTCCGCAGCCGCCGGACGCCGGATTCGTACACCGACAAGGTGCTGGCCGCGCTTCGCAACGAGTTCGGCGGGCATGCGATCAAGGCCGCGAGCCCGACGTCGACGACCGGCGACGGCACCGGGGGCGGCTGACCTTGACCACCCGCGCCACGCCGGCGACGAGCGTCACCGAGCCCGACATCTCCGCCGACGCACGCCCCCAGCGCGACGGGAACGGCCAGCGCCCGTCGCCGAATCCGCTGCGCGAAGGGCTGCGCCTGGATCGCATGCCCGAGCCGTGCACGATGATCATCATCGGTGCCACCGGCGACCTGACCCTTCGCAAGCTCGGGCCGGCGCTCTATAACCTGATGCTCGGCGGGTTCCTGCCCGGGGAGTTCAGCGTGGTGGGCTTCGCCCGCCGGGAGATGACCGACGATCAGTTCCGCGATCACCTGCTCGAGGGCATCAACGAGTACAGCCGCAACCGCCCGGTCAACGCCGCGGTGTGGGACTCGTTCGCTCAGGGGGTCGCCTACCACCGCGGCGAGTTCCACGATCCCGCGGCGTACCAGGAGCTGGCCAAGCGGCTTGATCGGCTCGATCGCGACCGCGGGACCTCGGGAAACCGCCTCTTCTACCTCGCCGTTCCCCCGACGCTGTATCCGGAGATCGTCAAGCAGCTCGGGGCCGCCGGACTGACCGCCAGCGGCGAGGAGCGCCCGGAGGGCACCAAGCGCGGCTGGTCCCGCGTGATCGTGGAGAAGCCGTTCGGCTTCGACCTCGTCTCGGCCGGCAAGCTGAACCGCGAGATCAACCAGGTCTTCGACGAGTCGCAGGTCTACCGCATCGACCACTACCTCGGGAAGGAGACGGTCCAGAACCTCGCCGTCTTCCGCTTCGGAAACGGCCTCTTCGAACCAATCTGGAACCGCCGCTACATCGACTCGGTGCAGATCACCGTCGCCGAAACGGTCGGCGTCGAGGGTCGCGGCGAGTTCTACGACCAGACGGGCGCGCTGCGCGACATCGTGCAGAACCACGGGCTCCAGCTGCTCACCGTGTTCGCCATGGAGCCGCCGGTCGAGTTCAAGGCGCAGGACCTCCGCGACGAGAAGGTGAAGGTGTTGCGCGCGGTGAAGCCGATGACCCGCTCGGACGTCGCCGCCAACGTGGTGCGCGGCCAGTACGTCTCCGGGTGGGTCGAGGGCGAGAAGGTGCACGCCTACCGGGACGAGCCGGAGGTGGCGCCCGACTCGCAGACGGAGACGTTCGTGGCCATGAAGGTCGCCATCGACTCGTGGCGCTGGGCCGGCGTGCCGTTCTACATCCGCACCGGTAAGACGCTCGCCACCCGGGCGACCGAGATCAGCGTCCAGTTCAAGCGCGCGCCGCTGGCGCTCTTCGCGCGTGCCGGCACGCCGGCCATCGACCCGAACATCCTGGCCATCCGCATCCAGCCCGATGAGGGCATCCTGCTGCGCTTCGGCGCCAAGGTGCCGGGCCAGGGGCTGCAGATTCGCAGCGTCAACATGGACTTCCGCTACGGATCGTCGTTTGCGGTCGACTCGCCCGATGCCTACGAGACCCTGCTGCTCGACGCGATGATCGGCGATCCGTCGCTCTTCACCCGGGGTGACGAGGTTGAGCGTGCCTGGGAGATCCTCGAGCCGGTCCTGAAGGCCTGGGCCGGCGGCGAGGGCGGGGCGCTGCACTTCTACGCGGGCGGAACGTGGGGGCCGCCGGCGGCCGACGAGCTGCTGGAACGGGACGGGCGCCAGTGGCGCCGCCCCTGATCCCGGACCGATGACCAACCCGGACGCCCCGCAGCAGCAGCCGGGGAAGCCGCAGCCGGTCGCTGATGGGGCCGAGCGCGAGCAGGCGGTCCATCGGCGCCTGATGCGCTTCGGCGAGGGCGAAACCCTCGCCACGCCGGTCTGGGAGCAGCGGGGCACCACCGTGCGGGCGGTGGAGGCGCAGCTGATGACGCTCTGGCACGTTCCCGTCCGGCAGCTGATCCAGGGGGACGAGTCGGTGGACACCACCGAGCTCGCGCACGCGCGTGCATCGGTCCTGAACCTGATCGTGACCGTCCTCGACGAATCGGCGGCCGAACGCGTGGTGAAGACGATGATGGGGCTCGGCGCACGCCATCCGTCCCGCGCCATCGTGCTGGTCGCCAACCACGAGGCGTCCGGCGACTCGGTCGATGCCCGGATCAGCGTCCACTGCCAGACTCCGACCGGTGGTGGCGAGCGCGTCTGCTACGAGCAGGTGATCCTCACCGTGCGCGGCGAGGCGGCGAGCCACCTGGCCGGCGTGGTCGCGCCGCTGCTGATCCACGATCTACCGACCCTCGTCTGGTGGCCCGGGGCGCCGCCCATCGGTCACCCCGTCTTTGAGCAGCTGGTCGGGATCGCGGACCGGCTGATCGTCGACAGCTCGGACTTCGGCGACCTGCTGGTCGGGTTCAGGCGGCTCGGCTCGCTGCGGCGGCGGACCGGGGTCGGCGACCTCAGCTGGGAGCGACTGGGGCCGCTGCAGGAGCTCACCGCGCAGTTCTTCGACACGCCTCGGTTCCGCCGGTACCTGCCGAATCTCAACCGGCTGCTGATCCGCTACGCGGCCGGGCCGCAGGGGAGGCCCGAGCACGTGGTGGCGAGCGGCGACGACGTTGCCCCGGGGGTCGCGTCTCCCCTGAGCCAGGCGATGCTGTACGCGGGCTGGCTGGCGACTCGCCTGGGCTGGAAGCGCTACCGGACCATCCAGCCGCTGACCGATGGCGCCGCGCGACTCCGCTTGGAGGGCCGCTACGAGATGGTCGACCTGATCATCGAGCCGCAGCCGGTCGAGCAGCTGCCTCCCGGAGAGCTCGTGCAGCTGCGTCTCCGCTCCCTGGGCGAGACCGGGGCCGCCGAGTTCATCATCGACCGCGATGCCCGGCAGGCGACGGTGGCCACCAACGCCGACGGGATGACCGCCTCCCTGCGGCGGACCGCGGTTCCGGAGGACACCGAGTCGCACCTCCTCAGCCAGCAGCTGGTGGTCGAGAGCCACGAGCTCGTCTACGAGGCGGCGCTGCGTGCCGCGGCCATCCTGCTCGCCTCGGCGCAACCGGGCGACAGCGGTACCGAGTGAGCGTCCCGACCTTCGACACCTACCCGGATCCGTCGGCGGTCGCCGCGGCCACCGCCGACCGCTTCCTGGCCGAGGGTCAGGCGGCCATCGAGCAACGCGGCCGCTTCCGCGTCGCCCTCTCGGGCGGCTCCACGCCCAAGCTGGTTTTTCCGCTCCTCGTGTCGGCGCCCCGGCGCGCGCAGATCGACTGGAGCCGTGTCGAGTTCTTCTGGGTCGACGAGCGCGCCGTGCCGCCGGACCACCCGGAGTCGAACTTCGGCGTGGCGTACCAGATGCTCATCGCGCCGCTGACCGGCGGTCCTCGCGGCGTGCGTGCCGACGCGGTGCACCGCATGCAGGCGGAGGTCGCCGATCTGGACGGCGCGGCGCTCGCCTACGAGGGAGAGCTGCGCCTCGCCTTTGAGGCGCGGGGAGCCGAACCGCCCCGCTTCGACCTGATCTGCCTGGGCATGGGACCCGATGGGCACACCGCATCGCTCTTTCCGGAGAGCGCGGCGCTGACCGTGGCCGATCGCTGGGTGGTTGCCAACTGGGCGCCCGGCCCCGCCGCGTGGCGGATGACGCTCACCTTCCCGGTGCTCGACGCCGCGCGGCTCGCCCTGTTCACGGTCACCGGCGCGGACAAGGCGGACGCGCTGCGCGGCGTGCGCTCGGGGGCGGCGCTGCCGGCGGGCCGAGTGCGCGGGGAGCGAGTGACGTGGCTCGTCGATCAGGCCGCGGAGAGCGGGCCGAACGCTACGCTGCGCGCATGACGCCGCTCATCTGGCTGGTGGTCGCCGCGGTCGCCGGCGCAGCCGCCTACGCGATTGGCTGGCCGGCATGGTCCGCCTATCGGCACCGCGACGCGCGCGACCTCAACACGGAGCGCTATCTCGCCTGGCGGGGCCGCGCCGACCGGAACCGGCCTGCAGGCCTCCGGGAGGGGATGACCGGGGCGGAGCGCCGGCGGGTATGGATCGGCGCCGCGCTGGGAGGGGTCGCGCTGCTCGGCGTGATCGCCTTCTTCGCCGCCACCGGCTCGAGGTAGCCGTGCGCTGCGAGCTCCTGTTCTGGGATGGCGACCCGCACTACATGGAGACGCGCCAGCGCCTCGTGGAGGTGCTCACCGAGGACGCCTTCGAGACGCCGATCCAGATGGTCGCCGTCAGTTCGGCGGAGGACGCCGAGCTGCTCCGCTTTCCCGGGTCACCCACGATTCGGATCGATGGCCGGGACATCGAGCCTGACGGCGCCACAGCGACCCCGGCCCTGGCCCTGCGGGCCTATCCGGCGCAGGCGGACAGCCCGTCGAATGTGCCGACCAAGGAGATGATCCGACGCGCCGTGGAGCGGGCGCGCGGCTGGGGCCACGGGCGCCGGTCGGACGGCCGCTAGGCGGCTAGCATGGCCGCGATGCTCGACGGGCCGCTCCGCGCATTGTTCCTGTGGCTCTCGCATCGACGTTGGGTGGCTCGTCTCGCGCTGCGCACGCCCGGCCTTCGCCGCGTGGCGCTCCGCTTCGTGGCCGGCACCACCCTGGCCGAGGCGGCCGAAGCGGTCCGCGCGCTCAACGCCTCCGGGGCGAGCGCCACGCTCGACGTCCTGGGCGAAAGCGTCAGCGACCGAGCCACCGCCGACGCCGCCGCGGCCGCGTACGTGGCGACCATCGAGCGCATCGCGGCGGACGGGCTGGACGCCAACGTCAGCGTCAAGCTGACCCAGATGGGGCTCGACCTGGGTGTGGAGACCTGCCTGCAGGTGATCGGTCCGGTGGTCGCCGCCGGCAGACGGCACGGGATCTTCGTCCGGATCGACATGGAGTCGTCTCGCGACACCGATCGGACCCTCGAGGTCGTTCGGCGCCTGCGAGCCGATGGCTGCGACGTGGGGCCGGTGATCCAGGCCTACCTCCACCGGTCGCGGACCGATGTCGCCGAGCTTGCCGCCGCCCGCGTGCGGGTGCGTGTGTGCAAGGGTGCGTATGCAGAGCCCGAGTCGATCGCATGGCAGCGGCGCGAGGAGATCGATCGCTCGTTCGTCGAGCTGGTCACGACCCTGCTCGACGCCGACGCCTATCCCGGGGTGGCGACCCACGACCCGAGGATGATCGCGGACGTGCTGGCGCACGTCCGCCAGCACGCCATCGGTCCGGACCGGTTCGAGTTCCAGATGCTGTACGGCATCCGCCGTGATCTGCAGCGACGGCTGATCGAGGAGGGGTATCGGCTGCGGATCTACGTCCCATACGGGACCGAGTGGTATCCGTACTTCATGCGGCGTCTCGCCGAGCGGCCGGCCAACGTGCTGTTCGTGATGCGGACCATGTTCGGCGAGCGCCGCTGAGCCCCGCGGAGCGACCGATGGCGATGGCCGGTACACTGGCGGGAACCTCATGAATGCCAGCAAGCGGCCGAGCACTTCGAGCCTTCGGCGATTCATCAGCTCGCGCGCATATGTCCCGGTCGCGGAGCTCCGCCGAAGATTCGGACTCGACGATCCCGACGCGATGTCGCGTCTGCAGCGGAACGGGACCGTCGCCTTCATCGGGCTCCCGGATCGTGAAGCCGCGAAACTCGGGGAGCTCTGGAACCGCGATGAGATCGGCCTCGAGCTGTCGGTCGAGGTGCGGGCGCCGGTGGCGATCGGGATCTATCCGATGCGCATCTCGCGGTACGGGTACGAGCCCGCCGCCAACGGCCACGCGCACCAGGGGCTGCGTCCGTTGGGCTATCCGGAGGCGATCGGGCTGCTCGCGCAGACCCCGCCGGCCCGCGACCCGGACGGCGCCACCACTGCGGCCGCCACCGGCTCCAACGGACCGAACGCGGCCTCCAAATGAGCATTGTCGCCCTCGTCCCCGACCTGATCGCCGGGTCGTGGATCGAGGACGCGGCTGCCCGCGCGGGCGTCACCGTGCGTCGGGTGGCGGCACCGGACGAGCTGCCCCCGGCTGGCGGCGTCGAGCTACTGGTCGTCGATTGGGGCGAGCGCCAGCCGGGGTGGGGGACCACCCTCAGCGACTGGCGCGATGAGGCCGGACCCGCCGGGCCTGCGATCCTGCTCTTCGGCCCGCATCGCGACCTCGACGGTCACGCGGCAGCCCGCCGCGCCGGCCTGGGACCGATGATCGCGCGGTCGCGCCTCCGTGATGAGTTGGCCGCCCGCCTGGCCGCGGGATCTGCCGGCGGCGCCCGGCGGTGATCGGGAGCTGACCACCCCGCACTGGTACCCTCTCACCCTTTCGTCCGGTGGCGGCCGCGCCGGGCGGCATCCATAGTCGGGCACCTTGGGGGATCAATTGACGGATCTGGAAGCGGACGGGCATATGTACAGCGCGACCTGCGTGGTGCTTCCCACCTACAACGAGCGCGAGAACCTCGAGAAGATGGTGGGCGCCATCGGAGCAGCGGCGCCGGGCATCAACATCCTGGTGGTCGACGACAACTCGCCGGATGGCACCGGCGTCCTGGCCGACGGCCTGGCTGCCGCCAGCCCGACGGTGAGCGTCCTTCATCGGCAGGGCAAGGAAGGCCTGGGGGCGGCCTATCGCGCCGGGTTCCGAGAGGCGCTCGCCCGACCCGGGATCGAGTATGTCGTGCAGATGGACTGCGATTTCAGTCACGACCCATCGGATCTGCCTCGCCTGCTGAAGCCGCTCGTCGACGACCCGCGGGTCGGCCTGGTGATCGGCAGCCGGTACGTGGCCGGGGGCGGGACGCCGGGATGGAGCACCAAGCGGCGGGTGATCAGCCGCGGTGGCAGCCTGTTTGCGCGCACTGTGCTCCACCTGCCGTTTCGCGACCTGACCGGCGGCTTCAAGGCGTGGCGGCGCGACACGCTCGCCGCGCAGGACCTTTCGTCGGGCTACGCCAACGGGTACGGGTTCCAGATCGAGATGACGTGGTCCGCGTTCCGGCGCGGCGCACGGATCGTGGAGATCCCGATCACATTCCGGGATCGCGTCGCCGGCAACTCCAAGATGAGTGGGGCGATCATGCGCGAGGCGCTGCTGATGGTGCTCCGCCTGCGGCTCGCGACCTTTCCGACGCGACGTGGTCGGCGCCGTCGTCCGGAGGCTACCCAGCCACCTTCCTGATCGTCTCGCGCTGGTGAGCCGCACACACGGCTGACCCCTCGATCTCCTGCACCCCGCCTCGCATGTCGGTGGTGAAGATCCAGCCCGTCGCCGGCGCTCCGCACAGCGAGCACGGAAGCGACTCCAGCTGCTCCTCGCGGCGTGCGCGCGGCATCGCCGCGTCCAGCGCGGTCTGCGAACGCCGCAGCAGCCAGTCGAGCCCTTGGAACATGCGGTTCATGCTAGGTGGGCTTGATTATCAACCAGTGAGTCGAGCGTTAATGTTTCGGCGCTCACCGGGTCCTCGAGCAAGCCCCGTTCCACGGTGCAGGCGAGCAACGTTTCGGCGCGGTTTCGGTTGACGCGCATAGCCCAGAAGTACTAGTCTGCGGATCGCGGAAGGTACTCCCTTCTCCCATCGACCACGCAGGTATCTGCGCCGTGGAAGTGCCGCCCGCTTGCACTCATATCCAGGTTCCAGTCCTCGCAGCGAGGCGTTGTGGGAAGGCAGCGTTTCGTATCCAACCGTGCCCTGCCGCATGGGTGCCCTTCCGGCGGCTAAAGACATTGGGGGTTTTATTCCGTTGGCCACACGCTCGTTCGCCCTTCCCCGCCCGGTTCCTCCTGCGTTCCGTTTCGCCCTCGTCGGGCTGTCGGGGCTTGTAGTCAACCAGCTGGCGTTCGCGCTGCTGACATCCGCACCGTTCAACATCAACATCCTGGTGGCCGCCGTGGTCGCCACCCAATTCTCCTCGACCTGGAATTTCGTTGGCGTCGAGCATTGGGCCTTCGGCGGTCGAACCGCCCGACGTGGAGCGGTCTCTCGGTTCGTCTCGTTCCTCGGCCTCAACAACGCGACATTGCTGCTGCGCGTACCGATGCTCTGGCTGCTGGCCAGCGTCATCGGGTTCAACCCGCTGATGGCGAACCTCTTCACCCTGGTCGCGCTGTTCATGGTGCGCTACGTCGTGGCCGATGGCTGGATCTGGGCCGTCGTCGCGGACAAGCCGCTCGGTGACCTCGGCGTGGTCGGGGCCGACGCCCCCAAGCGTCATCTCAGCGCGGTTGGCCCCAGCTCAGCCTTCGAGTTCGTGTACGACGTCGCCGGCGTGATTCGCCTCGACTCGGACGTCGAGCTTCCGGAGCTGCGCTACTTCCGCACCGAGACCAGCGGCAAGGCGGACATCCAGATCCGCGTCGCCCGGGTTGGCGCCTTCCCCTCGATGCACACGCGCTTCGAGCAGAAGGACACCAAGCTGAGCTACTTCGAGCACCTGGGAATGGCCGGCGCCAACTTCCGGATCACGATGGGTGACCCGATCAAGGTGGACGTCACGCCGCTCCTGGCCCAGTCGCGCCACGTGCTGTACACCAACGTGATCGAGGCGCTGCTCCGCTTCCTGCTCGTGTCGCGCGACCACGTGCTGCTGCACTCCGCGTCGCTCGTCGTCGATGGCAAGGCGGTCCTCCTCTCGGCGCAGACCGATACCGGCAAGACCAGCACGGTCATCAAGCTGGTTCGCGACCACGCGTACCACTTCCTGAGCGACGACATGACGATCATCACCCCGGACGGCCGCGCGGTCTGCTACCCGAAGCCGATGACCCTCAGCTACCACACCATGGCGTCGATCAAGGGCGGAGAGCTCCCGCGCCGACAGCGCGCGGCGCTCGCCATCCAGAGCCGGCTCCACTCGAAGTCGGGCCGCTCGGTGGGTCGCTTCATGGGCAACCTGAACCTGCCGATCATGTCGGTCAACTCGGTCGTTCAGATCCTGGTTCCGCCGCCCAAGTACCACATCAACACGCTCCTCGACTGCCAGATCGGCACCGAGGCGCCGATCGGACATGTGGTGATCATGGAGCGGGGCGAGTCACTGCGCGAGCGGATCACCCGTGACGATGCGGTCCCGCAGCTGATCGACAACACCGACGACGCGTACGGGTTCCCGCCGTTCTCCACCTTCGCCCCGCATATCCGTATCGGCGAGTCCGACTACCCGGCGCTGCGGGAGAAGGAGGAGAAGCTCCTGCGCCAGGCACTCGGCAACGCCTCGATGTGGCGGATCCGGGTCCCCGGTCATGAGTGGGCCGAGGTGCTTCCCCTCGTCTTCGCCGACGGCTATGTGACCCCGGAGAACGCTCCTCACCTCGCGGAGGTGATCGCCATCCCCATCAGCCCGGACGCCGCCGTCGAAACGGTCGAGGAAGGCTCCATCCGGACCGCTGGGTGAGGTACTGAACCAGGGCTGGCGCGTCGCCCCCCCCGGCGCGCCAGCCTCGGGCATCCGCTGCCGCCGACCGGCCTGAAGACCGCTCCGGCGGCAGTTCTCTACCTGCTCTAGACTCTCGGGAACGCCAATGACTGAACGCACCGGCGCCACCCCCGAGCGCTTTGTCACGAGTAGCGTGGAGGCAGCACCGATCGCGCGAACGCGCGTGTCACCCGGTCTCCGGGTCGACCTCATCGTCCCCTGGGCAGTGGTGACGGTAGCGGTGATTGCCGCCGCCGTTCTTCGTGCATATGGCCTCGGCGCGGTTGGCTTCAACAGCGACGAGGCGGTGTACGCCGGCCAGGCGGCCGCGCTCGCCGGCAATCCGGAGTACGCGCAGTTCTTCGCAATCTTCCGCGCGCACCCGCTCCTCGTCCAGTTTCTCCTGTCGCTGGTCTTCCAATCCGGAGTTAGCGACACGGCCGCGCGAATGGTCTCGGTCGCCTTTGGCGTGGCTGCCATCCCGATTATCTATCTCCTTGGGGCACAGCTCTTCAACCGCCGTGTCGGCGCCGGCGCAGCGCTGATCCTGGCGATCCTTCCGTATCACATCAGCGTCACGCGCCAGGTCCTGCTCGACGGCCCGGAGACGACCCTCTTCCTGCTGACGATGCTGCTGCTGGCGCGCTATGTCGCCCTGGACAGGGTGCGCTACCTGTACGTCGCCGCGTTCGCCGCGGGGCTGACCTTCCTGGCCAAGGAGACGGCCATCCTGGTCCTTCCGGTGGCCGTCGCCTTCATCCTGATGACGCCCAGCGTGCACCTCGGCTGGCGGCGGGCGGTGGTCGCGCTGCTCGCGTTCGTGGTCGCGCTGTCGCCCTACCCGATCTCGATCATGATCAGCAATGCGTCCGGCACCGCCCGGCAGTTTCTCGTCTGGCAGCTCCTCCGCCGGCCGAACCACACCTTCACGTTCTACGCGGAGATCCTGCCCACCGCGCTCGGCTGGCTCCTCCTGCTGGCGGCCATCGCCGGCGTGGTGCTCGCCATCCGGCGTGCCTCGTGGCAGGACCGCCTGCTGCTGGCCTGGATCTTCGTCCCGCTCATCTTCTTCCAGTTCTGGCCGGTGAAGGGCTACCAGTACCTGCTCCCGATCACGCCGGCGCTGATCATCGTCGCCTGCCGGCTGATCGACGTGGTGCCCGACCGGCTTGCCGGCTGGCTGGCCGCGCGGCGCGGCATGGAGCCGCGACGGAGCGCGACCATCGGTCGGAGCGTGGCCGCGGTCATCTCGGTGGCCCTGGTGGCGAGCATCGGCGTGGCAAGTCTCGGCAATCTTGGCGGCGGCTCGGCGACGGGGTCGCTGGCCGGCACCGGTGGGCTCCCAGGTGGTCGCGAGGCCGGAACGTGGATCGAGAACCACGTACCAGAGGGCGCCGCGTTCATGACCATCGGGCCAACGCTTTCGAACCTCATTCAGTTCTATGGTCATCGTCGTTCGCAGGGCCTGAGCGTCAGCCCCAACCCGTTGCACCGCAACCCGGCCTATGACCCGATCATCAACCCCGACCTGGCGATCCGCACTCTCAAGCTCCACTACGCGGCCTGGGATATCTGGTCCGCGGCCCGCTCGCCCCACTTCGACAAGGTGCTGATGAACTACGTGAAGAAGTACAACGGCGTGCTCGTCTACGAGCAGAAGGCAGAGGTGATCGACGCCGGCGGCAAGAAGCAGCTGGAGACCGTGATCCGCATCTACTCGCTGCAGCCGTTCGTGGAGAAGAAGCAGGCATGAGCAGCCGCACGCTCGGCAGGATGGCGCTCGCGGCCATCATCTCGGCGGTCACCCTGCTGCCCTCCTCGGCCCAGGCGGCAAGCCCTCGCCCGGAGCCGAAGCCAGCGACCAAGATCGAGCACCTGCTGGTGCTGATGCAGGAGAACCACACCTTCGACAACTACTTCGGCACGTTCCCCGGCGCTGACGGGATTCCCTCCGACGCCTGCATGCCGCGCGCACTGACCCTCGCGACGCCCTCGCCGAGCCCGTCTAGATCCAGTGCCCCGACCGTGAAGCCGAAGCAGACTCCGGTCCCGACGCCGGCGCAGCCGTCCTTGCCGCCGGCCACCGGCTGCATCAAGCCGTATCACATCGCGACGCGCGGCACGGCCGACCCGGACCACGGCAAGGCGTCTGCGCTGGCCGCCTACAACAGCGGCGCGATGAACGGCTTCGTCTATGCCCAACGGGCGCGAGCCCGTGACGAGAATGCACCGATGGGCTACTGGGACGGGCGCGACCTACCGCTCTACTGGAACCTCGCCAAGGACTATGTGCTGGCCGACCGGTTTTTCAGCTCGGCGTGGGGCGGCAGTCAGACCAATCACCTGTTCTGGGTCGCCGGCCAGGCCGCCGGCTCGCACGGCGGGATCCCAAAGGGTGGCTTCACCGCGACCACCATCTTCGACCGCCTGCAGGCCGCGGGGGTGAGCTGGAAGATGTACATCCAGAACTACGACCCGCGGATCACGTACCGCTGCCTGCAGGCCAAGACCTGCCCAAAGCGGCCGGGCGGGGGCGGCGCAGCGCCGCAGGTGGTGTGGGCGCCGCTGCTCGCCTTCCCGCGTTTCCTCGACACGCCGGCGCTGTACAAGAACATCGTCGACCTGTCCCAGTACTACACCGACCTGAAGAACGGCACGCTGCCGGCGGTCTCCTACATCGTCCCGAGCAGCTCGAGCGAGCATCCGCCGGGCAACGTGACCGTCGGGCAGAACTTCGGCGCCTCGCTGGTCACCTCGGTGATGCGCAGCAGCGCATGGAACAGCAGCCTGTTCGTGCTGACCCATGACGACTGGGGCGGCTACTACGACCACGTCGTCCCTCGTCAGCTGCCGGACCTCGACGGGTACGGGTTCCGCGTGCCGGCGATCTTCATCTCGCCCTTCGTTCGGCGTGGGACGATCGACAGCACGGTGTACGACTACACGTCGATCCTGCGCTTCATCGAGGACAACTGGCGGGTGGCGCCGATCGCAATCCGCGACAAGACGGCCAACAGCATCGCCTCCCGCCTCGACTTTCGCGGGCCCCCGGCGCCGCCGATCTTCCCCGCGCAGAACTACGCGGCGGTTGAGTCGGCGCCGCAGAGCACCCGGCTGACGCTGATGAGCATCTACGCCGCGGTGGTGGCGCTGATGCTCATCGGCCTGCTGGCCCTGCCGTTCTCGCGCGCACGCCTCCGCCGGCTCCGTTTCCGGCGCCGCCCGGGATGAGGCTTCGGAATCGGCTGGTGAAGGCCGCGCTGCTGACCGCCCTGGGTGGGGCGCTGATGGCTGGGATAATCCTGGTCGCCGCCCGGCCGGTCGCGGCGATCGCGCCGGCCACCAGCGCCATCGGTATCCAGGTGCCCAGGGACGCGACCGGCAAGTCCTGTCCGTACGGACCCTCGGGTCTGCCGGAGTGCAAGATCGGGCAGGAGCTGACGGTGAGGGCGGTCTTCACCACCTCCGGCTCGCCGGGCAGCTCCCGCCTCCTGCTCCTGACGATCAACGGCGGCCCGGTGCACACCGCCAGCGTCAGCGGCGGGGTCGCCGATTTCAAGATTCGGGCGGCCGAGGTGTCGCCGGCCGGGGTGGCGACGATCGTGGTCAGCTACCCGGGGAGCCGGCTGGTGACCGCCTCGCGATCGATGCTCTACCTGCGCCTCCTGCCGGTGACGCTCCGGGTCGACACGGTGCCGGTCACCGACGGCATCCCGATCACGTTCGGGGGGACGACGGCCGTCACGCGGGCCGGTAGCGTGCGCTTCTCGGTCGACAGGCTGGGTTCGTATCCGATGCGTGCCTGCGTCGACCCCAAGGGCAAGCCGCTCCTCTGTCGGCCGAGCGACGGGACTCCGGGCAGCAACACCCGCATCTCGTTCGTGCGCTGGAGCGACGAGGTCTTCTCCGGGGAGCGCGTGGTGGAGGTCAGGGGTGATATGACGCTCCAGCTGGGGCTGAGCGTAAGCTACCGCAGCTCGTTCGAGTTCCACGACGGCAGCGGCAACATCGTCCCGCCGGATCAGATCCAGGCGCTCACCGTGACCGGCACCGCGGGGATCCAGTGCACCTCGGATCCGGCGGTCACCACTCCGTGCCGGTACGCGACCTACGACAACTGGTGGCTCGAGTCGGCCACGGCGATCAAGCGCGCCGGCTTCCTGGAGGCGGTCCCGCGCAGCTGGCGCGTGCTGGACGTCCGCATGGCGGGCAGCAACGTGGTGACCGGAGGGGCACAGATCTTCGCCCCGGCCCCGACGGGGAAACCACTGAAGATCAGCCTGCTGCTCTTTGACCTTGGCGTGCAGGCGCAGGACGCGCTGTTCGGCTCGGCAGTCGGGGGCAAGCTCGACATCGTCTTCCCCGACGGGACGGTGCGCACCGCCGCGCTCGGCGGCAGCAGCTCGCAGGTCCTCTTCCCGCGCCTGCCGCGTGGCGACTACACGCTGAACCTGCACGCGGGCGGTATCGTTCCGCCCACGCCGGTCACGCTCTCTCGCAGCCAGGTGGCCGTCGTCCGGGTCATCACCTACCTGGACCTCGCGGTCGGCGCGACGCTGATGCTGATCGTGGTGGCGGTGCTCCTGTGGCTCGGCCGACGGCAGCAGATCCTGGCGGTGGCCAACTCGCTGCGTGCCCGCCGGGCTGCGCGGCGCGGCCTGGCGCCCGGTGCAGCCACCGCCGCAGCCTTCGATGCTCCTCGCCGCGAGCCGAGGTGGCGACAGCTGGCGAGCGCCCGGGCGCTGTTCCGAGCGGTCCGTCGCAACCGTCCGGCCAAGCCGGGGGGCTCGCCCGCAGCCGATGCGGCACCCCGGGTCAGTGAACCGGTGCCCGCAACGCTGGCGGCGGCGGGCCGGGCTGCGCGGCCATCCGCCGGGGTGGGGGCCGCGGCACCGGCTCCGCAGACCGATGCAGCGGCTTGGACGCTGGAGCAGGAGCAGGCCGCCGTGGCGCCGCTCACCGGACACCCCGCGGCTGCGACGCCGCCCGCCGCACCGCCGGCAGCCGCACAGCCCGCAGCGAACACGGCGACCCGCACCGGCCGCCGCGTGGCAGATGCGGCGGCGCGGGCGGCTGCGCGCGACGCGAAGCGCAGCGGTCAGGCCGTCTGTCGCCGATGTCACCACGCGGTGCCCGCCCGCGCCCGATACTGCGGTGTGTGCGGGGAACCCATGCCCCAGGCGAAGCCGATCGCATGAGCATCAACGTCGCGCGCAGGCCGTTGGCCGCGTCGCTTCCGGCCGGTGGCCGAGCTCTGCTGGTCTTCCTGTTCGTCCTGGTGGCGTGTGCCGGCCCGGCCGCGGGGCAGACGGCTGCCGCCGGGCAGACGGCTGCCACTACGCCACGCTCGTCCGGCTCGCCGCCGCCGCCGGGCGTCTCCGCGCCGGCAAAGCCGCTGGTGTTCGCCTACTACTACATCTGGTACGCGGCCAAGAGCTGGGACCGGGCCAAGACGGACCTGCCGACCGCCGGCAAGTACTCGAGCAACGACAAGTACATCATCTATGACCACGTTCAGGCCGCGAAGAAGGCGGGGATCGACGGCTTCATCGTCAGCTGGAAGCACGAGAAGCGTCTGGATGACCCTCTCGCCAAGCTGGTCGCCGAGGCGGAGCGGCAGAATTTCAAGCTGATCCTGCTCTACCAGGGCCTGGACTTCGGCCGCAACCCGCTCGATCCCAAGCGGATCGCTGCCGACATGCAATGGTTCTACGCCACCTACGGCAGGAGCCCGGTCTTCGGGGTGTGGGGCAAGCCGGCGGTGGTATGGAGCGGAACCTGGAAGTACAGCCTGCAGCAGATCCAGGGAGTGCGGACCGCAATCGGCGCGCCGTCGAAGATGCTGCTCCTCGGCTCGGAGAAGAGCGCCACCGACTACCAGGCCAAGCAGGACGCGTTCGACGGTGACTCGTACTACTGGTCGTCGCCCGATCCGCTCAAGACCGGCGGCTACCAGAAGCGCCTCGACGATCTCGCGTCTGCGGTCCATGCCAACAACGGGAAGTGGATCGCGCCGGCTGCACCCGGCTTCGATGCCCGCCTGGTGGGCGGGACCACGATCATCGACCGCCGCAACGGCGATACGTTCCGCGCCGCGTGGCGCGGCGCATCGGTCAGCAATCCTGACGCCATCGGCATCATCAGCTGGAACGAGTTCAGCGAGAACTCCCAGATCGAGCCCAGCAAGAACTACGGCACCACCTACCTGGAGCTGACCCGGCAGCTGACCGGAGCCGCGTCAGCGCCACCCCAGTCGCTGCCCGTCGACACCTCCACGCCAACCCCGGCACCCCAGGCCCCGGTCGACACCCGGGAGTACTTTGCGGCCAGCGCGGCCGGCGGCGTCGCGGTGCTGGCCGCGATCGTGGCGGTGAGCATTTTCGTGGTCATCATGCGTCGTCGCAGGGGGCGCGCACCCTAGCCGGAAGACCTCGCTGTGCCGCGGGCCGTTTCCCGCCGGCAACAGTGACCATCCCGCCACGCGAACCGTACATATGGGAGGGTGTCGCCCTCCCGGCCTTGCCCTTAGCCTCGACCTACGCCTCGATGACTGTCACAATGAGGCCTGTAGCCCAAGTGAGGGGAGATGCTGCACACACCCCCACCGCCGGGTAGCCCACGCCCGGAGGGAACCACGACCAACCGACGCAGCACCGCATCACGACGTCCCTGGGTGGGGCTGTCGGCGATCGCCATGGTGCCTGTGCTCGTCATCCCGATGCTCGCCGCCCGCTCCGATTCGCCGAGCCCCGACGTGACCCCCAAGGCCGTCGCGACCGGCAGCTCGCAAGCCGGCGGCAACGGCGTCGCCGCGGCGCCCAGCACGAACGGCTCCTCGCAGCCGACTACCGGCCCCGGGGCATCCGCGGGTGCCAGCGCACGGACGCAGTCCGGCACCTCGCGCGCCCCCGGCCGCTCACCCCAGCCCACGGCCCCGGCCGATGGCGGGAATGGGACCACCAGTCGTGTGGTCTCCGCACCGGTTGCCGTGGTCGCACCCAAGCCGACTCCCCGGCCGAGCGCGAAGCCGACGCCCAAGCCCGTGCCGCCCCCGGTCGGCCAGCCGATCGTGCCTGCGGCCGCGCGACAGCAGGTGTACATCCACTACTACCTGTGGTGGACGCCGCGCCACTGGGCGGAGCGGCTCGGGAACGGATACCCGATGGCCGCCGCCAGGCTGCCGCTGCCCGCCACCCTTGACGGCACCGGCTGCAACCCGCGGTCCGTGTACCCCGGCGGACGTCTGACCGATGTTCCCACCGAGGGGCTGTACGACCAGGGCAACGGCGCCACCTTCGATCGACACATCGCCGATGCGGTCTCCGCGCGGATCACCGGCTTCCTGGTGAGCTGGCAGGGGACCGGGCAGCCGGGCCAGAGCCCGTCGTCATCGGGCTACAACGCGAGGCTCGATCTGCTGGTGGCCCGCGTGAACGCCTTCAACGCGTCGCACGGCACCCGGTTCCGGCTGGCGCTCGGCCTCGAGGCGTACGGCAACTACGGCCGTCCGGCGTCCCAGGTCATCAACGACCTCGAGTACTTCCGCCTTCGCTACGGGAACAACCCCGCGTTCGGCAACAGCTACAGCACCGAGCCGCTGACGATGTTCATCGCCAGCCGCCAGTTCTCGTACTCGACGGTCGCGGCGGTGAGTGCCGTGGAGAAGAGCAGGCTGTTCCTGGTCGGCGACAACACCTGGATCTCCTGGGCCCGCGATGCGGCGCTGTTCGACGGCACCGGCTTCTACTGGTCGAGCCAGGACCCGTGGCAGAACCCACAGTCCGGCTCACAGGTGCAGATGCTGGCGGCCAAGGTTCGCGCCGCCGGCAAGGCGTTCTTCGCGCCCTTCACCCCCGGCTACAACACCCAGATGATCGGTGGCAGCAGCTGCATCCCGCGCAGGGGAGTGGCCACGCTGGACGCGGTCTGGAACCTGAACCGGCCCTCCAACCCCAACGGGTGGTTCGGCGTCAGCTGGAACGAGTTCGTCGAGAACTCCTACCTGGAGCCGACCCTCCGCTACGGACGGACGTACCTGAACGAGCTTGCGCGGTTGATCGCCGCCGGTTGATGGCTGCCGGCTGACCGCCGGCGGCCCATCGGCCGCACTCGTTTTCATTCGTCCCCCTCGGTCGCCCTTCCAAAGGGACGGCCATCCCCCGGGAGGTCAAATCCTATGCGACAGAAGTCACTGTCACCCTTCACCCGTCACAACCCGCCGGCGCCGCCGGCGCACGGCACTGCGGCAGCCAGGGCGTCGACCACGGCGTCCGCGGGGTCGCACGCGTTCGCCACCTGGTCGGCCACGATAGCGATGGTCCTCCTCGTGCCCGCCCTGATCATTCCGCGGCTGGTGACCGATGCAGCAGGTCCCAGGCTGACGCTGAACCCGGCGGCGCAGTCGGCGGGCGGCACGGTCGAGGTGCGGGGCACCGGCTTTGCCGCGGAATCGCGCGGCTTCCTGAGCTTTGACTCCCAGGCGAAGTTCGCCACCTTCGCCGCTGACCGGACCGGGACGTTCAGCCTGCGCATCAGCGTGCCCACCGGGTCCGCGCTGGGAGCGCACGCGGTCTCGGCGGTCTCCGGCTCGCCCCGACAGACGCTGGCTTCGGTCCAACTGACCGTGATCGAGCCGGCTGCCACCCCTGCGCCGAACGGCACCTATCAGCCGACGGCAAGCCCGCGGGCGTCGGCCAGAGGCTCCTCCAAGGGCTCCTCTGCCAGGCCCCCCGCCTCTTCGGCCGTGGTGGCCCGCACCTTCGTCGGCGGCCGGCCGGCCGTGGCGCCGGAGACAACGGCAGGTGTCGGGGGCGGCCCTGATCAATCGGCCAGTCCCGGTGCGACACCCGGCGGCCCCGGGCCCAGCGATCAGCCGGGCGCGACACCCTCGCCGGAGCCCACGCAACCGCCGACTCCCAGGCCGACGCCAAGACCCACCCCCAAGCCGACGCCCAAGCCGCCGCCCGCGAGCAGCGGCCGGGTCCCGTACTTCGACCACATCTTCGTCATCGTCGAGGAGAACAGGGCCTTCAACCAGGTGATCGGCAACGCGTCGGCGCCCTACCTGAACTCGCTGGCCAACAGCTACGGGCTGGCCACCAACTATCGGGCGATCACCCATCCGAGCCTGCCGAACTACATCGCCATGGTGGGTGGCAGCACCTACGGCATCACCAGTGACTGCTCGCCGAGCTCCTGCCCGGTCAACGGCCTGATGATCGGCGACCGGATCGAGGGGGCCGGCAAGAGTTGGCGGGCCTACATGGAGGGCATGTCGGCGCCGTGCGGCACGACCAATGGCAACGGCTATGCCGCCAAGCACAACCCGTTCGTGTACTTCACCCCGTTCCGCTCCAACACGGCACGCTGCGCGGCGCACGACGTTCCGTACACGGGGCTTGCCGGTGACCTGGCCAGCGCGGTCACGACGCCGAACTTCGTGTGGATCACTCCCAACGTGTGCAACGACATGCACGACTGCTCGGTGGCCACCGGCGACGCCTGGCTGCGGAGCGCGACGTCGATGATCTTCGCGTCACCCGCCTGGCGGACACAGAACTCGCTGCTGCTGATCACCTGGGACGAGGACGACTTCACGTCCGTCAACCAGGTGGCGACGATCATGGTCGGCAGCTCCGTCAACCCGGGGCGTCGGTCGACGGCGTACAACCACTACTCGCTCCTGAGGACCGTCGAGACCTCGTGGGGGCTTGCGCCCCTGGCCGGCGGCGATGCCTCGGCGGCACCGATGCGGGACTTCTTCCGCTAGCCGAACCGATGGGGGCCGGCGACGGCCCCCATCGCGCCGCTCAGGGCAGGGTATAGGTCTGCTGGTCGAAGACGCGCCCCATCTCGTCGATGGGCGTGACCGTCACCGACTTGCCGTTGACCGTCACCTTCAGGAAGTGGAACACCTGATCCAGGCTGGTCGGCCGCGTGGCGGCGCCGCAGGCGCTGCCACGATTGCTGGCGTACGCCCAGCCGATGGCGTATGCGTCGATGGCGCTGCAGCCCTTGCCCGCCACCGGCTCCATCTTGGCTCCGCCGCCGCCGGTGACGTAGGTGACCACGCCCATCGGTGAGGGGCGGTTGCGCTGGTAGATGTGAGCGTGCCCGGTGAACGCCAGCCGCACCCCGTTGCTGCCCAGCAGGCCCTCCAGGTTCTGGGCTCCGAGCAGGTACGGATCGGACGGCTCCGTGCTGTCGTCGGAGTAGAACGGGTAGTGGAAGAACGCGAACTTGGCCTTGGTGGGATTGGCCGCCAGGTCCTTCGCCAGCCACTCGTACTCCGGGCTCCCCGGCAGCCAGTGGTAGCTGTGGTCGCGCTGGTAGGCGGTGTCGTTGCTGACGCTCGTATCGGTCCAGGCGGCCTCCAGGACGTAGAAGCGCGCGTTGCCGGCATCGAATGCGTACCAGGCCGACGGCGCCTTGACCGACGTGGAGCCGCTGACGCAGCAGTAGGTCTCCGTGCGGTAGGTGCCGCCCGAGGTGGCGACCGCCCGGTCCTGGGGCCAGTTGGCGAAGTGAGGATGCACGGCGTCAGAGCGGACGAAGCCGTGGTTGCCGATGGCCGGGAAGATCGGCAGCGAGGCGCCGGCCACGCGCCAGAAGTTCGGGCCGAAGACGCCGCTCACGTTCGTGCCGTCCTGCACCAGGTCCCCGTAGTTCGTCTGGCTGCCCGAGGGATAGCCGTTGTCGCCGACCGTGATCGCGAAGCGCGCCCCGCTCTGCGCGATCCGCTTCAGGATGTTGGCCTGGTGCGTGTTGGACGATGGTCCCTGGCCCCAGTCGCCGAAGACGGCGAACGAGAACGCCGACGTCGAGCCGGCCGGCAGCTGCGTCACGAACTTGGGCGAGGCATCACTGCCCAGCAGGTCGGTGCTGCCCAGGAAGACCCGGTAGCAGTACGTCGTGTTGGGCGAAAGGGTGAGCTGCGCCTTCCACTGCGACTCGGCCTTGCCGTTGACCACGATCCCGAGGCGCGTGGCAGCCACGCTGTGCGCGGTGCACGATTCCCTGCCGGAGATCCCGTACTTGACCGATGCGGTTCCCGAGGTGGCGGTCGCCCAGTTGACGGTGGCGTACGGGCCGACCACATCGGTCAGGTAGGGGTAGCGGCGGAGTGAGGTGGACACCGCGGCGTTGGCGGTCGGCTGCAGCGGTGGCAGCACCATCGACAGCGAAACCACGGCCGCGGCCAGCATCCAGGCTCGACGTCCAACGGTCACCCCCATGTCCCCTCCCCTCCCGGGTGTGGTCAACCTACCGTTGTCGGCCAGGCCCCGATCGGCGACCGTAGCCGTCGTCTCCCCTGTGCGCTACGGGACCGGTGCCAGCCCAATCTTGGCCGTATCGAAGGCCACGTCGTCGAAGGCCACCGTCCAGGAGCCGGTGGGAGCGACCTCACCGATCTGGATCTTGGTGATGTTGTTGGTGCCGACCACGCCCCAGTTGACGCCGGTCAGCGACAGGTCGGCGACCTTGGCGTCGTCGAGCCACACCTCGCTTGAGCCGCCCGTCGCGCCGTTGACCGTGACGTGCAGCTCCAGGCTGTGCCAGCCCAGGGAGGTGGGGAAGTCGGTGGTGCTGGTCCAGGTCGTGGCGCCGATGTCGCTGCGCAGCTGCAGCTTGCCCTGGGCGGTGACCGACAGGTAGCCGAGCGAGCTGTCGCTGCCGAAGCGCAGGCGCATGAGGTTGATCTGACTGTGATTCCCGGTGATGTACACCCAGGTCCGGAAGTAGCCGCCTGCGTAGCCGCCGCTGCACGGCGCCACGCAGGGCAGCACCTTCTTGGCAAAGCTCGCACCCGCTGTGGTGGTGACTTGGGCCGACTTGGTGCCAGAGTGGACCGGGGAGCTCGGGAATGCCCAGTTGGTGCTCTTCGTGGTCCAGCTGCCCATGCTTCCCGACTCAAAGCCGTCGCTGAAGATCGGGGCCATGGGCGTTGGCCCGGGCGTCGGGGACACCGATGCCGCGGGCGTTGGCGTCGGTGTCGGGACCGGCGATGGGCTGGCGGTCGGGGTCGGCGTCCCGGAACCACCTGGGGCGGTGATCGTCGTCGAGTCGAGCACCGTCCCGTCGGCGCTGTTGATCGCCCGAACGGTCAGGGCCCCGGCGGCGACGTCGACCGCCACGTACTCGTAGGTCGCCTTCCGAAACGCACTCCATGAGGGTGCCGCGAGGCTGAACCCGTTGAGCCCATTGCCGCCACCGCCCGAGACGACGTATGTCACGCCGCGGGCCTGCGGCGCGCCGTTGATGAGTGGATACGTGCGTTCGTAGTTGTGCGTGTTGCCGGACAGCACGAGCTGGACGTTCTGCTGCTGGAAGAGCGGGACCAAGTACTGCCGCACCCCGACCGAGCTCGAGTTGGCGGTCGCGGAGCTGTACGGCGGCCGTTGGACCGCCACGATCCGCCACGTCGATGATTGGTGGGCCGCAAGATCCGCTTGAGCGAAGGCGTATTGCGGCGAGGCAGAGTCGTACCGCTGCTCGGTGTCCAGCACAAGGATGTGCGCGTTGCCCCAGTCGTAGCTGTACCAGCGTTCGTTGTTCGGGAGCCACATGTGCGTCCAGAAGGCGCCGTTGCCGTAGTACTCCTTGTTGCCGTTCGCAGCCCACAGTGTCATCTTCGCGAATGCCGATCCGAATTGCTTGTAGTAGCGGCCGTCGAAGTCCGAGTACTGGGTGGCGAAGCTGGGGTCCTGCGCCTCGGGATAGACGTTATCGCCCAAGGTCTGCAGGAAGTCGCTACCGGAGCTGGCGATCAGGTTGGCGTTCTGCGTTTCGGCTGCGCTCGCGCCGCCGAAGTCCCCGATGGCCGCGAACGTGAACGCCGTCCCGGGCGCGGGTGCGGTGCGGAAGCTGCCGGCCGCCGCGACTATTCCGTCGCCGACCGTATACTGGTAGGTTGCGCCGCCCGCCAGGGGCCCGACCAGCATCGCATGTTCAGTCCGAGCCACCGGGTCGACCAGCTGGCCGGTCAGCGCACCCTGCCCGTAGTTCACGACGCTCTTCACCGCCAGGTTCGTCCACCATGCAATCCGGGCGTATGTCGCTGTCGTGGACTGCACATACGGCCCGCGGGCGATCTGAACGGTCCCGCTCGCGAGCGTCCTTGCGATCCGACCGGACGTCCAGGAGGAGACGTTTCCTGCGGAGTCAAACGCCCGCACGGCGTAGCTGTGCTGGCTGGCCGCTGCCAGCCCGTTGTCCGAGAAGTTGTTGCGCAGAGGCAGAAGCACGGTCCCGATCACGTTCGCGGTGCCGTCTCGCGAGATCTGGTAGCCGGCGATGTCCGATGAGCTGCTGCTCGCCCACAGCAGGTCAATCCGGGAGGACGAAAACGCCTTGGCGGCAACGCTGGTGCTCGATGGCGCCGCCGGGACCGTGGTGTCAGACGAGGCGAGTGTCGTGAAGGTCACCGTTGTGATCGGTCCGGTGTTCCCGGCCGCATCCAGCGGCACCACGCCGAACGTGTAGCTCTTGCGAGCCTGAAGATGCGTCGCCTGGTAGGAGGCAACATCGTCCGTCGTCCAGATGTCCGTCAGCCCGGACGGCGATGCGCCGCCGGGTCCACGCATGATCCGATAACCCTCGATCCCAACGTTGTCCGACGCCCGCGTCCAGCTCAGGGCAGCTGAACTGGACGTGATGCTCGTCACGGAGATGGCTCCGGTCGCACCCGGCGGAGCTGCATCTCGCGCCGCCTGCGTCGTGGCCGTCGCAGAGCTCGATGCGGACGACAGGACGCCGCCGACCGTTGCCTGTACGGCATAGTTGTGGGTCGAGAGCGGAACCAGGCCCGTGTCGTCGTACAGCGTGCCGTTCTGAGTGGCGATCGGCGTGCCGTCGCGGACCAGGGTGTAACTCGTGGCGTTCGGCACCGCCGTCCAGGTGACCTCAATCGTGATGTCCGTCAGGCCCTGCGCGACTACGAGCAGCGGCGGGCTCGCGGCGGCGCGGATCGCACCCGGCAACAGGAGCGTACACACGAGCGACAGCGTCACGATGGCGCGGAGTTTGAACAAGAGGTTCCCCCGGGGCAGTCGGTTTGGCACTAGAGGTCCGTTAATTCGGCCGGGACCATTTAACCATCGCGGGTACTGGCCGTCTACTGGCGAAGACCGCCCGCGGTGTGGATACGTGCCGGATTTGTGCACAAGATGTTGGCAGGAGGCAACGGAAGAGGTGGTACCTCTGGCGTTCAGGGTGACGTACCGCGCCTGGCGGCGTACCATTCGTACCAGTCCGGTCGGTGGCTGGCCAAGCCGGCTGGCCCGACCCTCAGGGGGAGCGCATGCGCCCGTTCAGGCAGTCTCGCGTCGCCACTCTGGTCGTCGGCGCGGTGTTCGTCGCCTTCTCCCTGGGCTCGGTGGGCACCAGCTGGCAGCTCGCCGCAGCCGCCGCCTCGCCGAGCGCCATCACCGCACTGGCCGTGGCGGACGCCTACATCCAGAAGTCGAAGCCCTCGACGAACGCCGGCTCGGCCTCGAGCCTGCAGGTCGACAACAGCCCGGTGAAGAACTTCCTGGTGGGGTTCACGCTGACAGGGATCGGCCTCGGCACGGTCGACAGCGCCAGGCTGCGCCTGTACGCCACCGATCCCTCGCGCGTGGGCGGCACCTTCACGCTGACGGCCACCGCCTGGAGCGAGTCATCGGTAACCTGGAACAACGCGCCGGCGGGCACCACGACCGTCGGAACGCTCGGTGCGGTAGCCACGGGCGGCTGGTACGAGCTCGACGTCACGAGCGCGGTCCGTGCGGACGGGACGTACAGCTTCCGCGCGTCGAGCACGTCGGCGGACGGCGCCAACTACGCATCGCGCGAGGATACGCAGGGCCGCGGCCCACAGCTGGTCGTGACCTTCACGCCGCCCCCGGCTCCGACGCCCTCGCCGACCCCGACGCCCACGACGACCGCTTCACCCACTCTCTCGCCGACGCCGACACCCCCGGGCAGCACGCCGGCACCGACCCCGCCGAATCGGGCCGAGCCGGTGATCATGGCCGCCGGCGACATCTCCTGCGACCCGGCGGACCCCAGCTACAGGGGCGGCCTGGGGACCACCACCACCTGCCAGCAGGCGGCGACGGCCAACCTGATCGCGGCCGAGAGTCCGAACGCCGTCCTGCTCCTGGGCGACAACCAGTACGAGACCGGCAGCCTGGCGAACTTCAACGCCGCGTTTGCGCCGACGTGGGGCCGATTTCTGGGGGTCACCAAGCCCGCCCCGGGGAACCACGAGTACGGGACACCCGGCGCGGCCGGCTACTATGACTACTTCGGCGCGCTGGCCGGCGACCCCACCAAGGGCTACTACAGCTACGACATCGGGACCTGGCACATCGTGGCGGTTAACTCCAACTGCAGCGCGATCGGGGGCTGTGGGGCCGGATCGGCGCAGGAGCAGTGGCTGAAGGCGGATCTGGCCGCGCACCCGGCCGAGTGCATCGCGGCGTATTGGCACCACCCGCGCTTCACCTCCGGCGAGCACGGGAACGCGACCTTCATGCAGGCCATCTGGGCCGACCTGTACACCGCGGGCGCCGACGTGGTGCTCAATGGGCACGACCACGACTACGAGCGCTTCGCGCCCCAGGACGCCTTGGGAACGGCCGATCCAAGCGGCATCCGCGAGTTTGTGGTGGGCACCGGCGGCAAGAGCCATTACGGGTTCTTGACAAGCCAGGCCAACAGCGAGGTGCGGGACACCGGAACGTTCGGGGCGCTGAAGCTGACCCTGGGGGCAGGCCGCTACGACTGGCAGTTCCTGCCGGTCTCCGGCGCCACGTTCACCGATTCCGGCACGGCCAGCTGCGGCTCGAGCACCGATACCTCTCCGCCCAGCGTTCCGTCCGGCCTGACCGCCACCGCCAGCTCACCGACCGCGGTGGACCTGTCCTGGAGCGCCTCGACCGATAACGTTGCGGTCACCGGCTACGAGATCGACCGCGATGGACAGCCGATCGCCACCGTCGTCGGCACGGCACTCACCTACACCGATACCACCGCGCGGGCCGCGACCACCTACAGCTACACGGTTCGCGCGCGCGATGCTGCCCGCAACTGGTCAGCGTTCAGCGCCCCGGCGCCGGTCACCACGCCCGCCTCGGCGGCCGCGAACGCCGTCTTCTCCGATGATTTCGAGCTCGGCAGCATGACCAACTGGACGAGCAGCGGCACCAGCGGCAAGTGGACCGTGCAGGGCGCGCGCGTCCATGCCGGCAGCTTTGCGGCGCAGGCGATCACCACCACCGGTGCCGCGTACGCGAAGCGCAACCTGAGCGTGGCGGTCGCCACTGGCTACTTCCGCAGCTATATCTACCTCGCCTCCGGATCGTCAGCCGAGGTGAAGCTGATGCGCCTGCGGACGGCCGCCGACGTCTCGCTGCTGACACTTTCCGTGCTGAACGGCAAGCTGCGGCTGTGCCGTGACTACCCGACGCCGTGCGCCACGGTGGCCGACAGCGCCACCGCCTTCACCTCCGACGCGTGGCACTCCCTGGAGATCCGCCTCTCGGTCAGCGGCGCCGGCAGCTCCGCCGACGTGTGGCTGGACGGCAGCCTGGTGGCCTTCAACCCGCCGCTCACCGGGGACTGGGGCACGACCCCCATCGGCAAGCTGCAGATCGGTGAGGTCGCGACTGGCGGCAGCTGGAACGTCACCTACGACGACGTGGTGTTCGATACCTCGCGCATCGGTCCCTGACAGGGAGCGACCGGGCGCCCGCCGCCCAGGCCATCGGCCGCTGAGCGCCTAGCGGGTACTGGCTCGATAGGGCCACAGAACCCTTCCCCGGATCGCGGCTATCATCCCCCGGCCACCCGCTGGCAGCCCGTCCGCAGCGGGTGAGCATGGAGCCTTCCCCCGATGCAGCGACCCCCCGTCAGACGTCTCGTTCTCCTCGTCGCCCTGCTCCTGCTCGCCGGCGGCCTGATCGCAGCCAAGCTGCTGACCGATCCGCACGTCGCGCTCAACCCGGGAAGTGCAACGCCCGCGCAGGAGGTCAGCGTCACCGGCAACGGCTTCCCGCCGGACGTCGACGGAACGTTGACCCTCCAAGGCCCCACGCCTCACGTCGTTCGGTTCCGGACCATCGCCTCCGGCGCCTTCTCCACGCGGCTGATCGTCCCGGACACCACCGCGGCCGGCGTCTATCGGATCGAGGCCGTGGTCGGCAACGTCACCGCCACCACCTCACTGGAGGTAACCGGCACGCCCACCGCGACGGCGGATGCCCCGGTCCTGATCGCCGCCGGCGACGTGGCCTCGTGCAGCGAGCCGGCCGACTCCAGGACCGCGAGCCTGGTATCCGGCATCTCCGGCACCGTCATCGTGGCGGGCGACCTTGCCTACAACAGCGGCACCGCCAAGCAGTTCGCCGATTGCTACGACCCCACCTGGGGACGCTTCCGCGACCGCACGCGGCCGGTCCCGGGCAACCACGAGTACGGCACTCCGCGCGCGGCCGGCTACTTCGACTACTGGGGCCCCGCGGCGGGGGCCATCAACCGCGGCTTCTATGCCTTCGACATCGCCGGCTGGCGGGTCTACGCGCTCAACTCGAACTGCGCCAAGATCGGCGGCTGCGGAATGGGATCAGCCCAGCAGCAGTGGCTGGCGGACGATCTGCGCGCTCACCCCACCCAGTGCGTGGTTGCGTACTGGCACCACCCGGTCTTCAGCTCCGGCGTGCACGGCAACGACCCGATCATGAAGGACATCTTCCGGACCCTGTACGACGCGGGCGCGGAGATCGTGATCAACGGCCACGACCATGATTACGAGCGCTTTGCGCCCCAGGACCCGAGCGCCCAGGCCGACCCGGGGTTCGGAGTCCGCGAGTTCGTGGTCGGCACCGGCGGCAAGAACCACTACCGATTCCATACCATCCGCGCCAACAGCGAGGTCCGCGACCAGCCCACCTTCGGCGTCCTGAAGCTGACGCTGGGCAAGGGGGCATACCGATGGGACTTCGTCCCGGTCGCCGGCGAGACCTTCACCGATTCGGGCACCGGCACCTGCCACGCCGCCCCGCCGTCCGGCTCCGGGACCCCGCGGCCGCTGCCCAGCGGCGCGCCCGCTCCGTCAGAGACGGTCCTCCCCGGTCCATCGGAGACCGACGCGAGCTAGGACCATCGGTCGGCCCGCGCGGGGGTGCGCTGCGGAGCGGTGAGTGCCGGCACGATGCGATCCCGGAGGGTTATGGGTGGTACGGCCCGGCGGTGTCAGCTGGGGACGCCGTGTGTGGGGAGCAGGCCTATCGGTTCGTTGCGGTTCGGCACCGTAATCTGGGTCTCCGCCCCTCCAAAGTACTAGTCGCCCGGTCCCGGATGTCCTAGTCTTGCGCCATCGCGCCTGGCAAGGACGTAACCGATGCCATTCGCGGAATGGCACTTGCGACCAGGGAGGAACTGGCGATCGATGTTCACACGTACTAGGTCTAGATCTTCGGGTCTCCGCGCGCTCATCTCATCCCTATCTCTCGGAACCACGCTCGCGGTCGCCGCGTTCGCGATTCCGGCCTTCGCCCAATCACAGACCCCCGCGGCCGTCGAGGGCTGCCCCGGCTCGACGTCCCTCGTCGCGACCTTCAACCAGTCCGGCGGCTCATGGACCAGCGGCGCCCCGAACGGCGTCGTCGTCGCCGGTGACGGCATGACCGCCCAGTGGTGGAGCTCCAGCAAGATCATCGGTCTGGTGATCACCTCGGGGTCCATCACCCAGAACTACACCCTCGACGCTCCTGAGACCGCGGGGACGGTCAAGGCCAGTGACGTCAAGGGCTCAACCGGCGAGCTCAGCAAGATCGGCTTCTGCGCAGGTGGGGGCGCCGTGCCGAATCCCTCGAGCGGCAGCAAGATCAGCGTCGGCGTCAGCAAGACGGCGAGCTGCGCAACCACCAACACCGACGGCACGGTGACGGTCACCGGCGCCATCACCATCGTTCGGCACACGCCGGCGGGCAACCCCAACTCGGTCGCCATCCGGGTCCGCGTCGCGCGTGACACGGTCTACTCCGGGGCGACCATCCTGAGCCAGACCTCGGTGGCGGGCCTCGTCGGCGCCGTCATGAACCCCGGGACGACGGCCATCCAGGAACCCTACTCGGTGACCTTTGCGCCGGGCAGCTCGACGTCCTTCTCGAACCAGATCCAGGTCATGGTCGAGGAGGCCAACAGCGGCCTCGATCGGCACAAGTACTACAACGCGCGGGCTGACTTCGGCCTGTGCGCGGTCAGCACACCGACCCCAAAGCCCACGCCCACCCAGAGCGTGAGCGGCAGCACCTCGACTCCAAGCCCCAGCCCCAAGGGGAGCACGGCGCCCCAGCAGTCGGTGCAGGGTGCCACCGGAACCCCGGGGGGTGTCCCGAACACCGCGCTCTCCTCGACCTCCAACGGCCCGTGGCTGCCGCTCTTCGCGGCTCTGTTCCTCGGTTCGCTGCTGGGTCTGTTCACCCTCAACCTCCGCGGGCGGCGCGCCTAGCCACCCGCCCCGACTCGAGCCGGCGAACGTCGGCGGCTCACCAAGACCCGTCAAAGAGGCCGGCTCCGATGAGCCGGCCTCTTCGCGTGCCGGCGTCCTGCGCGACGCACGGCACGGACCCTGCAATTGGGGGGCATCAAATGGGGGGCATCAAACCGCAGGGGGAGCACCCATGGATCTTCTCGGCAAGCTGATGTCCGGCGGGCAGGGCGCCGGCCTCGAAGACTTCACGCAGCGCTACAACCAGGGCGCTCCGCAGGACGGCATCACCGATGCCGAGGCGGTGAGCCACTATCAGCAGGTCGCGCCGCAGCTTCCGGCCGACGTCTACCAGCAATCGGCGCAGGAGGCGTTCTCGCGCCTGTCGCCGGACCAGCGCGCGCAGTTTGGCCAGCAGCTGCAGCAGAGCGCCAACCAGCAGGGCGTTGAGTTGCCCGGCTACAGCGGGCAGCCGGAGTCCCTTCAGGACCCCGGGTCGCTCGCGCAGATTGCCACCGGCCTCCACCAGCAGCAGCCCGGTCTCCTCGCCCAGTTGCTGGGCGCCGGAGGCATGGGTGGCGCCGGAGCGCAGGCGGGGACCGGAGCCAACCTCGGGAGCGGCGGTGGTCTCCTCGGCGGCGGGATCGGCAGGGCGGTGCTGGGCGGCATCGCTGCCATGGCGGTCCAGAAGCTGATGACCCGGCGCTGAGCCGGGCGCCGATATTTCAACCAGCCGCCGAGTCGCGGCGGGACAACGCACAACGCAGAAGGGGAGAACACCAATGAAGGACTCGTTCATGGGCCAGATCCAGGACGGAGCGACGGTCTACGGCAGCGACGGGGAGAAGATCGGCAACGTGTCGGAGATTGGTCCGAACTACGTTGTGGTCAGCAAGGGCATCTTCTTCCCGAAGGACATCTACATCCCCGAGAGCGCGATCACCGATACGGCCGATGACGGCCTGACGGTGGACGCCACCAAGGACTCGATCGAAGGCATGGGCTGGGATGCCGCTCCCGAGGCCGCGCCCGATACAGCCTCGGCCTACGAGCGTGAGACGGCGGCGACCGGACAGACCGATGTTCGCGCCAGCGATGGCGAGCGCATCGAGCTGCGGGAGGAGCAGCTCCAGGCCGGGACCCGCCCGGTGCAGACCGGTGAGGTGCGTCTCTCCAAGGACGTCGTCGAGGAGGAGCAGTCGATCGACGTTCCGGTCCATCACGAAGAGGTCGAGATCCAGCGAACCCGGGTCGACCGGCCCGCGGACTCGGCCGACGCCTTCAGCGAGCAACAGGTGAGCGTTCCGGTGATGGCCGAGGAGGTCGAGATCACCAAGGAGCCACGAGTGGTCGAGGAAGTGGCGGTTGGCAAGACCGCGCACCAGGAGACGCAGCAGGTCAGCGAGCCCGTGCGCCGTGAGGAGCTCGATGTCGAGCACGAGGGGGACATCGCGCCCGCCTCGGATCGGACCCGGGAGTAACCGATGCCTGGGGTGCCGCCCGCGACGGGCGGCACCCCAGCCTATTCAGCGGCGGAGGCTCGGCACCTGGCCCTCGGGTGTGTCCCGCACCTCGACGCCCATCTCGCCCAGCTGGTCGCGCAGCGTGTCGGCGGTCGCGAAATCCCGATCGGCGCGGGCGGCGGCCCGTCGTTGGAGCAGCTCCTGGGCGCCGACGGGCAGCTCCCCGGACGCCATCGGTATCTCGGCCTCGCCCAGGCGCAGACCGAGCACCTGGTCGAAGTCCAGCAGCAGCGCGCGGCGCTCGGCAGCGTCGAGATCGTCGGCGGAGGCGACGGCATGGGCCACCGCCAGCGCCTGGGGCATGGCCAGGTCATCGGAGATCGCGGTGACGAACCGATCCCGGTACGCGACAGCCCCGGGCGGGGCGGCAGGACCGGAGAGTTCCATAGGCGCGGCGGCTCCATCGGTCTGGGCGGGAGATGCCGCAGCACGACGCAGGCGGCGCAGGCCCGCGGTGGCCGCCTCCATGGCGCTGGTCGTGAAGTCCAGCTTGCTGCGGTGGTGGGCGGTCAGCGCCAGGTAGCGGAACGCCATCGGATCGAAGCCCTTGGTGGCCAGGTCGCTGACGCGGATGATGTTGCCAGCCGACTTGGCCATCTTGGCGTCGGCGAGGGTCAGGAACTCGCTGTGCATCCAGTGGCTCACCACCCGGTGGCCGACCACGCCCTCGCTCTGCGCGATCTCGTCCTCGTGATGGGGGAACTTGAGGTCGATCCCGCCGGTGTGGACGTCGAAGCGCTCGCCGAGGTACTTCATCGACATCGCCGAGCACTCGATGTGCCACCCGGGGAAGCCGTCTCCCCACGGTGACGGCCAGCGCATCAGGCGTCCACCTCCGGCCCGCTTCCAGAGCGCGAAGTCCTCGGGGTCGCGCTTGTCGGTCTCGACCTCGACCCGATGCCCGGCGCGCAGGTCGGAGAGCCGCTGCCCGGAGAGCTTGCCGTAGTCGGGAAACTCGCTGACGTCGTAGTAGATCGTGCCGTCCGCCTCGTACGCCAGACCACGCTCCACGAGGGTGGCGGTCAGCTCCAGCATCTCGCCGATGTGGTCGGTCGCACGCGGCATCACGCTGCCCGGCAGGAAGTTGAGGAGCGCCTCGTCCTCCAGCCAGGCGGCGGTGTAGAAGTCGGCGATCTGCTGCGGCGTCTTGCCCTCCACCTCGGCCGCCAGTTCCAGCCGGTCCCCGCCGGTGTCGAAGGTGTCATCGCGCATGTGGCCGACATCGGTGATGTTCTTGACATGCACGACCTGGTAGCCGAGGTACTCCAGGGCCCGGCGCAGGATGTCCGCCGCGAGGTAGGTGCGCAGGTTCCCGATGTGCGCATAGCGATACACCGTGCTGCCGCAGGTGTAGATCGTGACGCGACCGGGCGTCACCGGCTCGATGGGCTCGACGTGGCGACCCAGCGAGTTGTAGAGGCGCAGTGCGGGCGGGTCGCGCGGGTCAGGCAGGTCGGCCAGGTCGGGCGGATCGAGCAGGTCAGGCACGGGAGCTCATTCTAGTCGGGGTCCGCCGCCTACCATGGCACCATGGAGGAGACCGAGCTGCCGCTCGCCCTCGGGGCTGAGCCGCGATTCTGCCCGGCGTGTGGGAAGCCGGTCAGCGAGCAAGAGCTGGAGGGCGACCATCGGCCGCGCCTCGTCTGCCCCGAGGGCCACGTCACCTGGCGCAATCCGCGCCTCGTGGTCGGCACCCTGCCCGTCCGCGGTGGCCGCGTCTTCCTGGCGCGGCGGGCCATCGAGCCCGGAGCCGGCCTGTGGAGCTATCCCGGCGGCTTCCTCGAGCTCGGTGAATCGGCGCAGGAGGGCGCGCGCCGCGAGACGGAGGAGGAGACCCGGCTGCGGATCGAGGTGGGCCGGCTGATCGGCGTCTACTCGCGCCCCCGGGTGGGGATCGTGACCCTGATCTACGAGGCGACCGTGGTCGGCGGCGAGCCGCTGCCCGCCGCGGAGACGAGCGAGGTTCGCGACTTTGGTCCGGACCAGATCCCGTGGGCCGAGCTGGCATTCACCACCGCCGAGAGCGCGCTCCGCGATTGGCTCGTGACCCAGCCGGGCCACGAGCCGCGCTACCGGCCGGACCTGGTGATCCGCGGAGACGACCCGGGCTGACGGACGTGGTCGAGCTCAGAGCAAACCGATGGCCACCGAGGCGATCGGGTCCGCCAGCCACCAGCCGGTCAGGGCAATGACGATGCCGGCAGCGATGACCGCGACCGAGCCCAACACGTCGCCGACGACCTCGTAGAAGGCGCCGCGCAGGTCGAGGCTCGACTTCTGGCCGGCGAACAGCAGGCGCGCCGACACCCGGTTGATGCCGAGCCCGACGACCGCCACCGCCAGGATCGGCAATCCCAGGACCTCCGGCGCTGATCGGAAGCGTTGGTAGGCCTCGAACAGATGAAGGCCGCCAAGTTCGTCGATGCTCCAGCAACGCGGTCGGCTGGACCCGTCTCAGGTCGAGCGCGCTCGGAGCGCCGCCATCAGCGCACCGGCCAGCAACGCGACCCCGGCGATCAGCGGCAGCAAGCCGAATCCTTCCAGATGGGACCCGATCGCGAGGCCGACGCCGAGCAGCGACACTCCCAGCGCGGCGAGGATCGGCGCAACGGACGACGGTTGCGTCCTGGCGTGATGGGTTAGGACCTTCGGCTCACGGACAACCGGCTCTCGCCCTTCGCCACGATTGCGAACGACGTCCAGGCGGAACATCAGGAATAGCCCGAGTGCGCCACCCAGGATTGCGGCAGCCAGATTGAGGTAGTCGCCCAGGGTTGTTCCTCGACTGGGTTGCGGCTGCTCTCTTGGAGCAGCCGCGGTGCATCACATGCTACGCGGTGCAGCGGTTTCGCACGGCGGGCGCGGCTACTCGTACGCCCGGAAGACCGCTACCGCGTTCTGCCCGCCAAACCCGAACCCGTTGACGATGGCGGCACGAACCGGCGTGCGCCGGGCGACGTTGGGCACGTAGTCGAGATCGCAGGCGGGGTCGGCGGCCTCGTAGTTGATGGTCGGCGGGATGACGCCCTCGCGGATGGCCATCACCGCGGCGAGCGCGCTCATCGCCCCGGCCGCTCCGAGCGTGTGGCCGATCATGCTCTTGTTGCTGCTCACCGCCAGTCGATCCGCGGCGGCGCCAAAGGCGTTGCGGATCGCGAGCGACTCGGTGGCGTCGTTGAGCTGCGTGCTGGTGCCGTGCGCCACCACGTAGTCGATCTGCTCCGGCTCGAGCCCGGCGTCGCGCAGTGCGCGCTGCATGGCCCGCGTGGCGCCGTGGCCGGACGGCTCGGGAGCGCTGATGTGGAACGCGTCGCCGGTCAGCGCCCCGCCGGCCACCTCGGCCAGGATCGGAGCGCCGCGGCCCTCCGCATGCGCCGCCGACTCGACGACCAGGATGCCGGCGGCCTCGCCGAACACGAACCCGTCACGCCCGGCGTCGAACGGTCGCGAGGCGCGCTGGGGATCGTCGTTGCGCTTGGAGAGGGCGCCCATGTTGGCCAGCGCGGCAAAGGCGACCGGCAGGATCGCGCTCTCCGTGCCGCCGGCGACCACCACCTCCGCGTCACCGTGCTCGATCAGCCGCTGCGCCTCGACGAAGGCCTGCACCCCCGATGCGCAGGCGGCGACGCTGGTGATCACCGGTCCGCGCAGCCGGTTCTGGATGCTGATCTGGCAGGCCGCCATCGAGGGCGAGAGCATCGGGACCATGAACGGGCTGACTCGCTTGCCGCCCTGCTCCAGGTAGACCCGCTCTCCGGTCGCCACCTCGCCGATGCCGCCGCCGCCGGTGTTGACCACGACCGCGATGTCGTCGCGGTTGGCATCGGTCACCTTCAGGCCGGACGACTCGATGGCCTGGGCCGCCGCCGCCACCGCGAGCTGGCTGAAGCGGCTCATACGGCGAGCCTGCTTGAAGTCGATCCAGGTCGCGGGGTCGAAGTCCTTGACCTCGGCCGCGATGCGCACCTCCTCGCCGCTGGCGTCGTAGGCACGGATGGCGGCCACACCGCTCACCCCGGCGACGAGGTTGCGCCAGTAGGTCTCCGCGTCGTTGCCGATCGGCGTGATGGCCCCCATGCCGGTGACCACCGCGCGGCGCGACGGGTCGCGACTCATCCGCCTCCCTCGTGGCGACGCACGATGACCGTCGAGTTGTGTCCGCCGAGCCCCATCGAGTTGGAGAGCGCGACCCGCACATCGGTCTGGCGCGCGGTGTTCGGCACGTAATCGAGGGTCAGGTCCGGATCGGGGTGCCGGTAGTTGATGGTGGGCGGGATGCAGCCGGTCTCGACCGCGCGGACGCAGACGAACGCCTCCAGCGCGCCCGCGGCGCCCATCAGGTGGCCCGTCATCGACTTCGTGGAGGAGACCATCATCTGCCGCGCATGCTCGCCGAAGACCGTCTCGATGGCGACCGTCTCGTATCGGTCGTTGAGGGGCGTACTGGTGCCGTGGGCGTTGATGTAGTCGACTTCCTCCGGACCGATGCCCGCGCGCTGCAGGGCCATCCGCATCGCGCGTTGGTTGCCCTCGCCGCGCTCGGCGGGCGCCACCATGTGGAACGCATCGGCCGCGCTTCCGTACCCGATCACCTCCGCATGGATGCGCACGCCGCGGGCCCTGGCGTGCTCGAGCTCCTCGAGGATCAGCACCGCGCTGCCCTCGGAGACGACGAATCCGTTGCGGGTCGCGTCGAACGGCCGGCTCGCCTGGGTGGGGTCGTACTCTCCGGTGTCGGGGTTGATCGGGGTGCCGAGCGCCTTCATCTGGCTGAAGCCGGCGAGCGCCAGCGGGACCACCACCGCCTCGGTCCCGGCTCCGAGCATCAGGTCCGCCTGTCCGCGCACGATGGTCTCCATCGCTTCACCGACGGCATGCCCGCCGGTTGCGCACGCGCTCACCACGGCCATGTTCGGCCCGCGGATGCCGTACTGGATGGCGACCATTCCCGAGGCGGCGTCGGGGATCATGTGCGCCAGCAGGAAGGGAGAGATGCGGCTCGGCCCGCGTTCGTTGAGGGTCTTGATCCCATCGCTCATCATCCCGATCCCGCCGATGCCGGTGCCGACCACCATCCCGAAGCGGTCCGGGTCCGCCTGTCCGCGGTCGACCGCGCCGTCCGCGCCCAGCAGACCTGCGTCGCGCAGCGCCTCGCCGGTGGCGGCCACCGCGAAATGGGTGTTCCGATCGTGCCGGCGCGCGTCCCTGCCGTCCATGTGGTCGGCGGCGTCGAAGCCCTTCACCTCGCCCGCGACGTGGATGTCGTAGTCGGTGGTGTCGAAGAGGGTGATGTCGGTGATCCCGGAGCGGCCGGCGACCAGCGCTTCCCAGGCAACATCGGCTCCGATGCCGACCGGGGAGACGACGCCGAGCCCGGTGACGACGACGCGCCGGTCGCTCACGCCGTGTGCTGCTGCCCCGGCTGCTCGCCCGGCTCCGATTCCGGGGTCGCCGGCGCATCCCACATCCCCTCGGTCCGGTTGCCGTCGACGGCAAAGGTGCGCGACTGAGGGCTGATGCGCTTGATCAGCCCGCTCAGCACCCGTCCCGGTCCGATCTCGACGAAGTCGGTGACGCCGCCGGCCGCCATGCGGCGCACCGTTTCGGTCCACTGCACGCCGTGGACGAGATGCTCGCTCAGCTCGTTGCGCAGCCCGTCAGCGGTGCGGATCACGCTGGCGTGGACGTTGCCGAGGAGCGGGATCTTGGGCTCGCGGAACGCGACCCGGGCAAGGATGGCGCTGAAGTCCTCGCGGGCGCGGCGCATCAGTGGGGAGTGGCTGGCGACGCTGACCGTCAGCCGCGCGGCCTTGCGTGCGCCCACGGTCCTGCTCATCTCCAGCGCGAAGACGAGGGCCGGGATGACGCCCGAGAGCACGATCTGGCCGGGGGCATTCTGGTTCGCGACCGAGATCTCCCCGTGCTCGCGCGCCTGCGCGACGATGTCGTCCACCTGCTCGTCGGAGAGGCCGACCACCGCCCCCATGCCGCCGGCGATGCCGCGCTCCTGCATGATCCGACCCCGCTCGCGGACGAGGCGGATGGCGTCGTCGAAGTCGATGGCGTCGGCCGCCACCGCGGCGGCGTACTGCCCGGCCGAATGACCCGCCAGCGCAACCGGCTTGAGCTCCACGGCCGCATCGCTGGCCTCGCGGCGCAGCGCCTCGAGGTACGCGACGCTGGTGGCCAGGATCGCCGGCTGGGCGTTGACGGTGAGGTCGAGCTCCTCGGCGGGTCCCTCCAGGATCAGCCGCGACAGGGGGAAGCCCAGCGCGGCATCGGCACGCTCCATGACGCTGGCTGCCTCCGGCGAGCGCTCGAGGAGGGCAGAGCTCATCCCGACATACTGGGAGCCCTGGCCCGGGAAGACGAAGGCGCGGACGCGAGGAGCCTCGGCGACCGGGGCTCCCTTTGGATCGCTGTGTTCAGTCATCGAAGAATCGGTCCCTGGTGGTCGCCGGAGTATAGCCGCAGCCGTGCTCGGCCCGCCGTGGGCGCCGGGCTCGGCGAGTGGCGCTACGCCGGCGCGGACACGAAGCGGTGCACCACCTCGAAGAGCACGGGCAGCCCGAACTCCAGCGCGCTGACCGGGATTCGCTCGTCGTGCCCGTGAAAGAGCGCGAGGAAGGGGACATCGGCGCCGAGCCGAAGCGGCGCGAAGCCGTAGGTCGGGATCCCCAGGCGCGCCAGCGCCTTGGCATCGGTACCGGGCGTGATCATCATCGGCAGCGGCGTGGCGTCCGGATCTGCCGCCAGCAGCGCCACCCGCATCAGTTCCACGATCTCGGCCTGCGCGGAGGCTTCGACCGGCGGCATGGACATCACCGCGTCGACGGTGGCGAGGTCGCCGGCGATGTGCTGCAGGCTGGCGAGGAGCTCCGCCGGGTCGGTGCCCGGCAGGGTGCGGACATCGAGCTCCGCGGTGGCGCGTCCGGGAATGACGTTCACCTTGCTCCCCGCCTGGAGGACGGTGGGCGTCACCGTGTCGCGCAGCATGGCGTCGAAGGAGCGGCGCAGCACCGGGTCGTCGACGAGCCGCTCGAGTGCGCTCGCGGCCGCATTCGGCGTGCGCTCGGCGAGCTCGGCCACCTCCCCCAGGCCCAGCGCGGCGAGGAAGTCACGCACCAGCGGCGTGACGCGCGCCGGGCGTTGGGCGGAGGCGATTCGGCTCACCGCGTGAGCAAGCTTCTCGGCGGCATTGTCGTTGTGCGGCATCGAGCCGTGGCCAGGGGTCCCGGTGGCCCGCAGCCGGGTCCACACGATTCCCTTCTCGGCAACCTGGATCGTGTAGTACCGATGCCTGTTGAGCTCGATTGAGTAGCCACCAACCTCGTTGAGCGCGGCCGCAGCCGGCCCCGCATCAGAGGCGAACAGGTCCGGCCGGGCGTCGACCCAGTGCTGCGCTCCTGCCCGGCCGCCGGCCTCCTCGTCGGCCACCGCGGCGAAGATCACGTCGCGTCGCAGCTCCGCCCCGGAACGTCGCAGCGCAAGCAGGACCGAGAGCTCCATGGCGACCATGTCCTTCATATCGACCGCCCCACGACCCCAGACCACGCCGTCGACCAGCTCCCCGCCGAATGGATCGCGGGACCACGCCTCCGCGTCGACCGGGACCACGTCGAGGTGGCTGAGCAGGATCAGCGGGGGCTCGGGAGTGTCGATCGTCGCCGGCAGCCGCGCGAAGCAGCTGCCCCGGCCCGCCTCGGTCTCCAGGACCTCGGCGTGGATCCCGGCCCCCGAGAGCACCTCCGCGCAGTAGCGCGCTGCCGCCGACTCGCCTCCGGCCGGGTCGCGGCCGGCCGCCCCGTCGCGCAGGGTCGGTGGGTTGACGCTCGGAATGCGGATCAGCTCGCGGAGGTGGGTGACGCACTCGTCGGTCGCGCGCGCCCAGTCGATGCGTAGTCCCATCGACGACCTCACGGCCACGTGCCCGCCGTCTCGGGCCGAGCCCCATCGGCGGCTGTCTGCGGCACGGGCTTGGCCTCGGCCCCGCGCATCAGGGGCGCTCGAGTGGTGCGTGCGCGCACCAGCCAGGCGAGCGGCAGCTCGGCCGCCAGCAGCGCAACGGCGGCGGCCAGCAGCACCGGCTCGCGCGTCGCGAGGCCCAGGACCAGGAGCGCGGCAAGGAAGAAGGCGTGGATCGCCAGCCGGCTGAGAAACGCCATCCGGAGGTCGAGCATGGCCCGATCGGCCGCGTGGGCGGCCTCGCGCTCCGCGATCAGCATGCCACGCCCCGCCAGCACGGCAAACGCGACCAGCGTCACCCCGAACAGGCTGAGTCCGCCGCCATGCGTCTGGTCGACCATCGGCTTGAGGACGATGAACGGGATCAGGCCGCCGATCAGGATCGCGTACGCCGGAATCGGCGCGAGCAGCTGGAGCCAGGCGAGCCTCGGCCGACGGGTGGCGGGCACCCGCAGCCAGCGGGTGACGAGGCTGAAGCCGAGCGCCACGAACAGCCAGGCGTAGAAGTTGCCGGCCGGGACGCCGAACCAGCCCTCGTTGCTCGGGACGCCGCGCCAGGTCCAGAGCCCGATGCGGATCGCGATCGCGTCGAAGGCCAGGTCCAGCGAGATGGCGAGCAGCGCGTCCACGAACGGCGCGTATCGGCGCTGAACTCCCAGCGCATCGGTGATGCGCATGGCGCCGGCCAGGATCAGCGCCCAGGTCAGACCGATGGCGATGGGTGCGCGATCGAGCTTCAGGATCCAGTCCGCGGCGTAGTGGTAGGAGCCGAAGATCAGCTGGTCCCCCTCCTCGAGCAGGATGCCGAACATCGCGGCGGACAGGAGCTCCAGGAGCGGCAGCCTGCCGCGGCGCGCGGCCGCGACCGCGGCGAGCACGAAGAACCCGCCGGCGCCGAGCTCGAGGCCCACGTACAGGGGATTCACGGACCGATGATAGGAGAGAGGCTCGGTACCGTCCCGGAGTGCCTGGCTGGCGCGTCTGAAGCTGGATCGGTGACGGGTCGTAGAATCGGCGCAGCATTCGCTTCCATCGATGAGGCTCCGCCGTGACCACCCGCCTCGCTTCAGAAACGACCCCCATCTTCCTCGGCGGCGAGTTCGTCGACGAGGGGACGCCGCTCGAGGTCCGCAACCCCGCCACCGGGGAGCTGGTGGCCACCACCTGGCAGGCGGGGCCCGAGCAGCTGGAGCGAGCCACCGCGGCCGCGGTCGAGGCCGCCCCCAAGATGCGGCGGCTCGCCAGCTTTGAGCGGCGGAACGTCCTGCAGCACGTCGCCGATCGGATCGCCGCAGAGGCCGATGAGCTCGCCGAGCTGCTGACCCGCGAGTCCGGGAAGCCGATCCGCGACGCCAAGGGAGAGGTGGCGCGTGCCGCGCTCACCTTCCGCGTGGCCGGCGAGGAGGCGCTGCGCATCAACGGCGAGTGGATCCCACTCGACTGGAACGCTGCCAACCGGGGCCGGAGCGGGATCGTGCGCCGCTACCCGATTGGGCCGGTGGCAGGGATCAGCCCCTTCAACTTTCCGCTCAACCTCGCCGCGCACAAGGTGGCCCCGGCAATCGCCGCCGGCTGCAGCATCGTCCTCAAGCCGCCCAGCAAGGACCCGCTGGTCATGCTTCGGGTCGCCGGCTACATCGGTGAGACGAGCCTGCCAAGGGGCGCGGTGAGCATCCTGCCCATGGACCGGCCGACGGGCGACCGGATGGTGTCCGACGATCGGTTCAAGCTGCTGAGCTTCACCGGCAGCCCGTCGGTCGGCTGGAAGATGAAGGCCGAGGCGGGCAAGAAGAAGGTCGTGCTCGAGCTGGGCGGCAACGCCGGGGCCATCGTCGACGAGACGGCGGACCTCAACTGGGCGGTGGCGCGGCTGGTCTTCGGCTCGTTCGCCTACGCCGGCCAGGTGTGCATCAGCGTCCAGCGCATCTACGTCGTGCGCGGGGTGTACGAGGAGTTCACGCGCCGGTTCGTGGAGAAGGTCCGCGAGGTCAAGGTCGGGGACCCGCTGGATCCGGCCACGGATCTCGGACCGATGGTCGACCGCAAGGCGGTGGCGCGCACCGATCAGTGGGTCCACGAGGCACTCGACGCCGGCGCGCGCGCCCTGGTGGGGGGCGAGCCGCGCGACCTCTTCTACCCGGCCACGGTCCTCGTCGACGTGCCACGCGACGCGCGGGTGTGCGGCGAGGAGGTGTTCGCGCCGGTCGTCAACCTCTTCCCGGTCGACTCGTTCGCGGATGCCATCGCCCAGATCAACGACAGCCAGTTCGGGCTGCAGTGCGGCGTCTTCACCGGTGACCTGGAGCGGACGCTGACCGCCCACGACGAGCTCGAGGTCGGCGGCGTGATCGTCAACGACGTCCCCACCTGGCGCATCGACCCGATGCCGTACGGCGGGGTGAAGGACTCGGGGCTGGGACGCGAGGGGCTGCGCTGGTCGATCGAGGACATGACCGAGCCGCGCCTGCTCGCCTTCGCCCGACCCCTCTGACGCAGGTCGTGACCGCGGCCGCGACCCGTTTCGTGCGGGTGATCCCGGTCGAGGAGCTGCGCGACGGCGAGCTGATCCCGGTCGAGATCGACGGCACGCCGCTGGTCCTGGTCCGCCACCGCGGGGCATTCTTCGCGGTCCAGAATAACTGCAGCCACCGCGACTTCCCGCTCTCCGAGGCCGGCTTCGACGCCCGAGACGGCTACCTGGTGTGCGCCTGGCACGGCGGCTGTTTCGACGTGCGCACCGGCGCCGCCACCGTCCCGCCGGCGACCGATCCGGTGGAGACCTTCCCGACCAGGGTCAATGGCGGATACGTGGAGATCGGGCTGACCGGCTCCCTGCTGGCGGGGCGCTGAGGGTGCGTCGGTATACTCGCCAGCCGTGCGAATCGAGGCGCTCCCCTTCGTCAACTGGATCTTCTGGGCGAGCCTCGCCTCGGGGACACTGCTCGCCACGGGTGCCACCGAGCTGCTGGGCGGCACGACCCGCGGCTATCGGCTGTTCATGGCCTGGTTCGCAGCTGCGCTCGCCGCGATCCTGTTGCTGAGCGAGCTGAACCTACCGGCCGAAACGGTCGCGGATGCCACCGCGGGAATCCGCCGCTGGCTGGTGATCGGAAGTGTCGCCTCGGCGGCCGCCTACCTGCTCGGCTCCGTGCTCCGCGCGCCGCGTTCAGGATTGGCGCTGCTGGGCGGGGCCATCGGTCTGGGGGCGCTCCTGTTCCTTGCGGTCGCGGGAGGGACCCGCAGCGCGCCGCTGTTTGCGCTCCAGCTGACGCTGGCGACCGTGGTGCTCGGCTCGGTGACCGCCGCCATGCTGCTCGGGCATTGGTACCTGGTCACCCCGCGGCTGTCCCCGCTCCCGCTGCGGCGGCTGATCGGGGTGGCGATCGTCGGCCTGAGCGCCCAGGCGCTCGCGTTCGGCATCGCGCAGCTCACCGTTGGCCCGACGCCGCTGGGCAGCGGCATCGGTTGGCTCGTCTGGCTGCGCCTCGTGGCCGGCACGCTGCTGCCCATCGCGACCGTGGTGCTGGCCATGCTTGCGACCCGGGCCGCCTCGCTGCAGGCGAGCACCGGCCTGCTGTACATCGGTCTGGCGCTGGTGATGGCGGGCTGCATCGCCGGCGCGTCACTCAGCTACCTGACCGGGGTTCCGGTCTGACCGATGCGCGTTCAGGCCCGATGCTTCGCATCGCTCCGGGAGGTGTCCGCCGCGTGCACCGAACTCGAGCTGCCACCTGGCGCCACCCTCGACGATGCGTGGCGTGCGCTGGCGCGCATCCACCCCGGGCTCGAGCCGCATCGCCGCTACGTGCTCACCGCCCGCAACGCCGCCTTCGCGCGCTGGGAGACGCCGCTGACCAACGGTGACGAGGTCGCATTCCTGCCCCCCGTGTCCGGCGGCGACGACGCGTTCCTCACCGATCGACCGATCGACGTGGCGGCGCTCGAGGCGCAGGTCGCAGGCCGGCCGCACGGCGCGGTGGTGACCTTCGTCGGGCGTGCCCGCGAGCTCGCCGACGACGGCCGGATCGTGGTCGAGCTGGACTACGAGGCGTATCCCGAGATGGCGGAGCGGGTCCTGGCCGAGATCGTCGCGGGGGTCAGGGAGCGGTGGCCCGGGACAGAGGCGGCGGTCGTCCACCGGATCGGGACCGTGCCGATCGGCGACGTCGCGGTGGCGATCGTGACCGCGGCGATGCACCGGGCCGAGGCGTATGAGGCGAATCGCTTCGTGATCGAGGCAATCAAGGAGCGGCTGCCGGTCTGGAAGCGAGAACGCTTCGCCGACGGCAGCGAGTGGAAGCGGCCGGGCGCCTGACCCGCGCCGGCACCCCAATGCCCGGCAGCGATGCAGCAACGCGTCCCGCGGCGCAGAATGCGGCGTGATGTCGACGCCGAAGCCCGGACAGACGCGCTGCCCGACCTGCGGCCGTGCCACCGCGCTTGCCGCGTTCTGCACGCAGTGCGGCGCGCCCCTCCCATCGGCCGCCATGTCGCGTCCGCGCGGGATGGACCGCCAGGAATTGCAGGATCGCATCCGATCGCGGCGCCCGGGCGACACGCCGTTCCGTCGCGGCGCCGGCCCAGGCGACGCTCCGATGGCCGAGCCGTTCGTCCCGGAGCCCGAGGATCGTCTCGCACGGCGAGAGGCTGCAGCCTCGGAGCCGCGCGTCGACAACGTGGTCGAACCGCCGCCCGGCGAGCGCTCCTCCGCAGGGGCGCGTCCGTGGGAGCGGTCCGGGCCGACGGTCCGCGAGGAGGCGGCTGCGGACGGCGCCACGCAGCCGCAGGCGCCGCTGCGTCGTGGCCGCGCGGTCGACGAGCCCGCTGCCGCCACCCCGGTCGCCGGTGCGGCCGCCGCGGCCGCACCGGCTTCGGGCCCCGGCGCTCCGGACGCCGGCCGCGGCCCCGTCCCGTTCGAGGACACGTACGAGGAGCCCGACGACGATGGGTACGAGTACTACCGACCGACCGAGGAGCCGCGGCGTTCCGGCAGCGGGCCCCTGATCATTGGCGCGTTGGTGGTGCTGGCCGTGCTGGCGCTGTTGGGCGGCGGTCTCCTCTCGCGGATCATCGCCGGCGGCGCGGCCAAGGCCTCGCCAACTGCGTCAGCCAGCGTGGTGGCCAGCGCCACCGCGCTTCCATCTCCCACCCCCGCACCGAGCGCCAGCGGCCAGCCGAGCGGCACACCGGCCACGTTTGCCGACGGGTTCACCGCGGAGATCCAGCCCTGCGCCTCGGAGCCGCAGGGACCGAACGGCTGCGACTCGAGCGGCACCACGGTCTCGAGCGGGGAGGTGTGGGCCTGGGTGGGATTCACCAAGGGCAGCGCCTCGGACACCCTGGGAGTCACCCTGGTCGATAAGGCCGGCGCGTCCCAGGGTGACGCGAGCCGGGATTTGGCCAGCATCGGCTGCCAACAGACCTGCAACGGATGGATCAAGGTTCGCTTCTCCGGGCTGACCCCCGGCACCTACAAGCTGCGCGTCAATCGCAACGGAACGGCGGCCGGGGAGACGTCCTTCACGGTCCGCTGACCGATGCGCTCGCTCGGCCGCTCGGCCGATCAGCCGCTCGGTCGATCAGCCGCTCGGTCGATCAGCCGCCGCCGGGCCCGGATATCCCCGATGCGCGGGACGGCCGCGCGCTGCGAGGCGGTTCGCCGCGGTCCCGGCGGCGCGCGGCGAGGGCACTGATCGCCTCCATCACACATCGGTGGGCCAGTGCGGCGGTCAGATCCGATACGTCATAGGCCGGCGCGACCTCGACAACGTCCATTCCGGCGATCTCGACCTGCGCGACGATCTGGCGGATGGCGCGCAGCAGCTCTCTCGCGAGCAGGCCTCCGGGCTCGGGCGTGCCGGTTCCTGGCGCCATGCCCGGATCGACGACGTCGATGTCGATCGACAGGTACACCACGTCCGGGCCGTCCAGGGCCTGCGCGATCGCGTCGGCGACGACCGCCTCCGCGCCCCGCTCCTCGATCTCGGTCATCAGGTGCCAGCGCAGGCCGCTGCTCCGCATCCAGTCCAGCGTCTCGGGCGGCGGCCAGTAGCCGCGCAGCCCTACCTGGACGAAGTTGCGGCCGGCCACCGCCCCGGACTCGATCAGGCGGCGCATCGGCGTGCCGTGCGAGCGGAGGTTGCCCCAGGTGTTGTTGGCGGTGTCGGCGTGGGCGTCGAAATGGACGACCCCCAGCCGCCGCGGCGCGACCGCCTGGGCCACCGCCGACGCCGAGGGGAACGTGATCGAATGGTCGCCACCGAGCACGATCGGGATCGCACCGCTCGACGCGACCTCCAGCACCTTGCGGCGGATCACCGCGTGCGCTCGGTCGATGTCCGAGGGCACGATCGGGGCATCGCCAGCGTCAACCGCGACCAGCCACTCGAAGGGCTGGATATCGAGCTGCAGGGAGTTCAGTGAGCCCGAGTGGTAGGTGGCGGCCCGGATGGCGCGCGGGCCGAAGCGGGCGCCCGGTCGGTTGCTGACGGCGTCATCGAGCGGAGCGCCGATGATCGCCACGTCGGGCCGCAGCGCGGCCAGCACGTCGACATCGGTCAGCAGCGGAAGCTTCTGGAAGGTGGTGCTGCCGACGTAGCTCGGCAGGTTGAAGTCGTCGTACGCGGTGTACGGGTCGAGCCCGGTGGGCAGATGCTCGTCGTTGGGGCCCACGACGCGCTGCGGCTCGTCGGTGCGGGGGGCCTCGTCGGTGCGGGGGGCCTCGTCGGTGCCGTGCGGCGGGTGCTCGTCGGACATCGGTGAAGGCAATGCCTCCAGCGAACAGCAGACAGGCGCCGTCGCGAAGCGGAGCAGACCTGCCGGCGGGCGGGCCGATGCTAGCAGAGCGCGCTACCATCGGGCACTGATGCCGGCCGACGACAGGGTCTACACGCTGGCCGAGGCCAACGCTCTCGTGCCCCAGGTGCGCGCGACGCTCCTGCAGCTCGCCGTCGAGCAGCGCCGGCTGAACGACGCGATGCAGGCACATCGCGCGCATACCGACCTGAACGGCAGCCCCGATCACGCGGCCGAGACGCGAAGCCGGGAAGCCGCGATTGCCGAGATCGCGGAGGGCATGGGCGGGCTGCTCCGCCTTCTCGCCGCCATGGGCATCCAGGTCCGTGATCTCGAGATGGGCCTGGTCGACTTTCCCGCGGACCGCGATGGCGAACGGGTCTGGCTGTGCTGGCGCCTGTCCGATCCGGAGGTGGCGTTCTGGCACGCGACCAACGAGGGCTACGTCAGTCGGAAGCCATGGTGACCGATGCCGAGACGGCACTGACCGATGACCGGCGCGCGCGGCGCGTGACGGTGATCGGTGATGCGCTGCTCGATGTCCTCGTTCGACCCTCCTCTGCCGGGTCCGTGGGGACGGACAGCCCGGCGCAGATCAGCGTTGGCCCCGGCGGCCAGGGGGCGAATGTGGCGGTCGGGCTCGCCCGGCGCGGCCTGCCGGTCCGGCTGGTTGCCGCCACCGGGACCGATGCCGGCGGACGCCTGCTGCGCGACCTCCTGTCGGTGGAGGGCGTCGATCTGGTGACGCCGCCGGACGGTGGCCCGCCCACCGGCTGCGTGGTGGTGCTCCTCGATGCGCAGGGGGAGCGAACGATGCTGAGCCAGCGGCCGCCGAGTGCCGCTCCCCAGCCGGCGGAGCTGGGATACGGCACGGCGTGGGTCCATGTGTCGGGCTATGCGCTGCTCGATCCCTCCGGCGGGAGCGACCTGGCGGCGGCGCTCGGCGCGCGTCCGCCGGATGTGCGCTGCAGCATCGCGGGCGGCTCGATCCGGGACGACGTGACGGTCACACACCGAGCGCTGGACCTGATCGGGCGCGCCTGTCCGCAGCTCCTGGTGGTCAGCCGCGATGAGGCGGTCGCGCTGGTCCGCGGCACCGCGCCGGCCGCGCGCAGCGTCCCGGAGCTGGCGGCATCGCTCGGGGGTCAGCTGGCCGAGCGGGTGACCGCTGCCCATACGCTGGTGGTGATCACCGACGGGCCGCGCGGAGCGGCGGCCGCCTGGCCGGGCGGCTGCCTGGAGGTGGCAAGCGCCGCTCGCCGCGCGGTGGATGCCACCGGGGCAGGGGATGCGTACGTCGCGGCGCTCCTCGCCGAGCTGGTGCGCCGCTCTGCCTCCTGGCCACCGACCGACACGGAGCTGCGCGCCGCGATGCGCCTCGCGGCCGAGGCCGGCGCCGCGGCCGTGGAAGTGGTCGGCGCCCAGGGCCGGGTCCACGAGGCGCATCCGGATGAACGGTCGCCGTCCGGATGAGGCATTTCGATCGGCTGTCCGTCTCGGCGGAGGTCCACGCGGCGCTCGCGGCCGGCCGCGCGGTGGTGGCGCTGGAATCGAGCCTGATCGCCCAGGGCCTGCCACCGCCGCACAACCTCGAGGCGGCGCGCATGGCGGAGGAGGCGGTACGAGGAGCGGGGGCCGTCCCGGCCACCATCGCCGTCGAGGACGGCCGGCTGCTGGTCGGCGCCGAGTCCGCCATTCTGGAGCGCCTTGCCGACCCGGAGCGCGGACCCGCGAAGGCGGCCTCGCGGGACCTCGGCGTCCTGCTGGCCACGGGGCGGCTGGCCGCCACGACGGTGAGCGCCACGCTGCGGATCGCGCACCTGGCCGGGATCCGGGTTCTGGCCACCGGTGGCATCGGCGGGGTGCACCGCGGGGCGGCGGCCAGCTTCGACGTCAGCTCGGACATCGAGGAGCTGGCGGTGACGCCACTGGCCGTGGTCTGCAGCGGCGCGAAGTCGATCCTCGATCTGCCCGCCACGCTCGAGCTGCTCGAGACGCGACGCGTGCCGGTCATCGGCCTTCGGGTCGGCGAGCTGCCCGCCTTCTACTCCGCCACGAGTGGACTCGCGCTCACCCACCGGGTCGAGTCCGCGGACGAGGCGGCGGCGGTCGTCGATCTCCACCTGCGCCTGCCGGGCGCAGGTGGCCTGCTCTTCGTGCAGCCGCCTCCGGCCGAGCTCGCGATCGCCGGTGACGAGGTCGACGGCTGGATCGCCGAGGCGCTGCGAGCGGCGGCGGCGGCAGGAGTGACGGCGGGCCGGGTCACGCCCTTCGTCCTGGGCAGGATGGCCACCTCGTCGGGTGGTCGGACGCTGCGCACCAACATCGGTCTGATCGTCAACAACGCGCGCGTCGCAGCCGAGGTCGCCGTCGCGCTCAGCGGACGCTAGGCCGTATGCTTCGGGGGATCGTGAGGCCGACGATCGTCGCCGTCAGGGAGGGATCGGCATGCGCATCTACGAGGGCAGCCCGCGGCAGGACTGGGAGGAGGTGCTGCGCAGCATCGGCGCGTTCGCGGACCGCCAGCGCATCAAGGAGATCCTCTTCCTGGAGATCAACGGCGGTTTCCTGCTCCAGGGTCTCGGGGTCCCGGGTGGCGGCGGCTGGTCCGAATCGGTACCCCTCTCCAAGCAGACCCACGAGATCACCGATGAGCAGGTTGGTCAGCTGATGGACGAGCGCACCGATGAGCGCCGCAGCTCGGAGGAGGAGCACCCGCACGCCGGGATCCAGAACTACTACGAGCAGGCACTCCGCGTGCTTGGAGGGTACGTCGATGGGCGCAAGCCGCGCGATCTGTTCTTCTTCGAGCAGCAGGGATCATTCGTGCTGCGGATGCTCACCGTCAGCTCGAACGGGGCGATCGCACACGAGCTCGCCGAGTTCACCCGCGAGGAGATTCTGGCTATGATCGAGAACGCGCCGGACCAGCGACGGGGCCGATGACTCGCACCCGGGCTTGCAAGCGCCGATCGGTTGCTCCGACCCCGGGCGCCGCCAATCCCAACCCTTCCATCGGATCCCTCGGCTGATCCGGATCCCATTGCCGATCCACCGCGTATGAACCTCGGTCGTGGACCGATGACCACCAAAGTCGAGAACCGGAACGCACCAGGAGCAGGAGTACCAACATGAAGGCGCTGAAGATCGTGATGATCAGCATCGGAGCGCTCCTCGCGGCGCTGATCATCGTGCCGCTCACCATCCTTGCCGGGCTCTTCGTCTGGCTGAAGCTGACCGAAGAGAGCGACGACGAGGCGATGGAGCTCGACGACACCATCTGAACGATCGTCGGATTCAAAGGCCGCCGGTGGCGAGTGCCCACCCCGCGGTCCAGCAGACGGCCGCGAGCAGCATTCCGTACCACAGCCGTCGGGCGCTCCACGCACCCTGCGCCACGGCGGCGAGGCCGAGCGCGCCCAGCGCGAGGGGTAGCGGGCGCAGCTGCCCTCCGAGGCTGAATGCCACTCCCACGGCTACTCCCACCCCGAGCGCCAGCGCCAGTGCCGCCGCCCGGCTGCGCCCGCGGCCAAGCACCTGGACGAGGCTGCGCGAGCCGCCCGCTCGATCGGCCTCAAAGTCCCGCAGCGCATTCGCCAGATGCGCGGCGGCGGCAAAGGGGGCGACCAGCAGCATCGCCGGCAGCACCCGGGAGAGAGGCACCTCGATCCCGGCCGCGATCCACGCCGGCAGGATGCCAAAGCTGACGAGATAGGGGACCACCGACGCCGGCCGACGTGAGAGGGCGAAGTCGTAGAGCAGCGCCGAGCCGGTGGCGGTCGCGCCCAGCACGAGCGCCAGCCCGCCGAGCGCCGCGCTGCTCGCTGCGTGGAGCGCCAGCCCGCCGAGCCCGATGAGCGCCGCCGCGCGTGGGCCGAGCTCGCCGGCGGGAATCGGCTTCTCCGGTCGCGCGCGGGCGTCGCGATGACGATCCGCCAGGTCGTTGAAGGCGCCGGTGGCGATCTGCGAGCCTGCGACGCTGAGCACCGTGAGGAGCAGGCGCAGCCCCGGCGGGCGGCCGCTCTGTGCGGTGAGGATGGCCGCCAGCGCGACGGTCAGGGCGACCACCGCCGCGGCCGGCGCGGGATGGACGAGGCGAACCGCCGCCACGAGGCGGTTGGCGGTGGGCGATCGGCGCGGCTGACAACGGCCCATGTGCGCCGGGAAGTCTAGTCGCCGGGGTGGCCGGTGATAGAATCGGTAAAACCCCGGAGGAACCACAGACCCTATGCCGAAGTATGTCTTCGTCACGGGCGGCGTCACCAGCTCGCTCGGCAAAGGCATCACCGCCGCCTCCATCGGGCGCATCCTCAAGGCCCGCGGCATTCCGGTCTCCATCCTCAAGCTGGACCCCTACATCAACATCGACCCAGGGACCATGTCGCCGTATCAGCACGGCGAGGTGTTCGTGACCGATGACGGGGCGGAGACCGACCTCGACCTCGGTCACTACGAGCGGTTCATCGACGAGAACCTCTCCCAGGCGAGCAACGTGACTACCGGCCGCATCTACCAGAGCGTGATCGGCAAGGAGCGTCGCGGTGACTACCTGGGCGGCACCGTGCAGGTCATCCCGCACATCACCAACGAGATCAAGGAGCGCATTCAGCGCGTCGCGCGGGAGGGAACCGGGAGTGTCGCGGGGAGCGGCCTCGCGCAACATGGGGTGGTGGTCGTCGAGGTCGGCGGCACGGTCGGCGACATCGAGAGCCTCCCCTTCCTGGAGGCCATCCGCCAGATGCGCAAGGACGTCGGGCGGCGGAACGTGCTGTACGTGCACGTCACCTGGCTCCCGGAGATCGGCGCCACCGGCGAGCTGAAGACCAAGCCGACGCAGCACTCGGTCAAGGAGCTGCGCGGGATCGGCATCCAGCCGGACGTCATCGTGCTGCGCAGCGACGAGCCGATCGACGACGACATCCTCGACAAGGTCGCCCTGTTCACCGATGTCGATGTGCATGCCGTCATCCCGCTCCGGACGGCGCGCAGCATCTACGAGGTGCCGCTCCAGCTGGAGCGTGCCGGCCTTGGCAAGCTTCTCACCCGTGAGCTGGAGATTCCCGGCAGCGAGCCGGACCTGGCCGACTGGCAGGAGCTGGTGGCGCGCATCAGGGCACCCCGGCCCGAGGTCGAGATCGCCATCGTCGGGAAGTACACCGAGCTGCCCGATGCCTACATCAGCGTCACCGAGGCTCTCAAGCACGCGGCCCTTCACCACCGCGTGGACGTCAAGGTCCGCTGGATTCGGTCCGAGCATCTCGAGCGGATCGAGGCCGACCAACTCGAGCAGCAGCTCGAGGGCGTGGCCGGGCTCCTGGTCCCCGGCGGGTTCGGGTACCGCGGCGTGGAGGGCAAGGTTCGCGCCATCCGCTGGGCGCGAGAGCACCACATTCCCTTCCTCGGCCTGTGCCTCGGCCTGCAGTGCGCAGTCATCGAGTTCGCCCGCATGGCGCTCGGCACCGATGATGCGAACAGCTCCGAGTTCAACGTGTTCACCGAGCACCCGGTCATCGATCTGATGCCGGACCAGACCGATGTCACCGACAAGGGAGGCACCATGCGCCTCGGCCTCTACCCCGCCCGGCTGGAGGAGGGGAGCCGCGTGCGCGAGGCGTACGGGACCGAGATCGTGTACGAGCGGCACCGGCATCGGTTCGAGGTGAACAACGCCTACCGTGAGCCACTGCGCGCGGCGGGCATGGAGTTCAGCGGCATCTCTCCGGACGGCCGGCTCGTGGAGTTCGTCGAGCTCCGCGACCACCCATTTTTCGTGGCCACCCAGGCGCACCCGGAGCTCAAGAGCCGTCCGAACCGGCCCCATCCGCTCTTCCGCGAGTTCGTGGGCGCGGCGGCCCGTCGCCTCGGCCTCACCATCGACGTCAGTTCCCAGACCGCGGTTGGGGCGCACGAGGGGCGGGGGTGACGGCGCGCGTGCGCCGCGGGCCGGCCCGATCGACATTCGACCGGGCCAGCTTTGAGCGCGACCTCGAGGCGTTCCACGCCGAGCTCAACGACGCGTACTACCGGAACCTCGCCGGCCTGAGCGAGGAGCTCGCGCTGCGGCCGATCTACGATCGGCATGCGGCGCTGTTCGAGCGCGGAACGATCGATGCGCTGGAATCGGCGGCAGCGGGGGCGCGGACGTCGGAGGCGGGGCAGCTGCGCAGCCTGGCGGCGTTTGCGATCGAGGGACATCTCGAGGCTCGGGTCGCCGACCTGACACGGCAGATCGAGGAGGCGGAGAGCCGCGCCGTCATCGTGTGGCGCGGCGATCGGATCCGCTACCGGGCTGCACCGCTGCGCATCGCGGAGATCGCTGACCGTGCGGAGCGCAATGCGCTGGATGCCAGCTATCGCGAAGCGATGGAGATGATCAATCCGCTGCGCGAGGCGCGCTGGGAGCGGCTGCATGACGCCGCGGTGGTGCTCGGCCATGACGACTACGTGGCCCTCGTGCGGTCGACTGCCGGGTTCGATCCGGACGCGCTGGCCACCGAGCTGTATCGGTTCCTGGCCGAGTCGGAGACGATCTACTTCGCCGCCCTGCGTCGCTATCTGGCGCTGATCGAGATCGAGGCCGGCGATGCGTCGGCCGCCGATCTCGCGCGGCTGCTGCGGGCGAGCGGCTGGGACAGCTGGTTCGAGCAGCGCCGGCTGCTGCCCACCCTGCGGGCCACCCTCGGTGGCCTGGGCATCGACCTCGACGCGCAGGCCAATGTGATGGTTGACCTGGAGGCGCGTCCGAACAAGAGCCCGCGTGCCTTCTGCGCACCCGTCCGCGTCCCCGGCGACGTGCGGATGGTGATCCAGCCGCGAGGCGGCTACCACGATTACCTGGCGGCCCTCCACGAGCTCGGCCACCTCGAGCACTTCGCCCATGTGGACCCCTCGCTGCCGATCGCGTTCCGACTCCTGGGTGATGCCAGCCTGACAGAGGGCTACGCATTCCTGTTCGATCAGCTGGTCAACGAGCCGGAGTGGCTGGCAGAGGTGCTCGGCATGGCCGACCAGGAGATCGCCGGGTTCATGGACTTCGTCTCGTTCCGGCGGCTCTACCTGCTCCGGCGCTACGCGGCCAAACTGATGTACGAGTTGCGGCTGCACCGGGGTGGGCAGCCGGCTGCGCTGAACCGGGCCTACTACGCGGGCATGTTGGGACTGACCGTCGGGGTGCAGACCCCGGAAGCGAGCTACCTGGCCGACGTGGACGACGGGCTCTACGCGGGACGCTACCTGCGGGCATGGATGTTCGCCTCGGCGCTGGCCTCGTCGTTGAAACGGCTGCACGGCGATCGCTGGTGGCGTTCGGCAGCGGCCGGCGAGACGCTGAAGCGCAGCTGGAGCAGGGGGCAGGAGTGGGATGCGGAAGACGTGGTTGCGCATCTCGGGTATCATCATCTGGACTGGCGGCCTGTCCTGCGTCAGATCCGGACCCAGCTCATCGGCGAGATGAGCGGCTATGGCGGTCCCAACATCACCACCCGCGCCGGGACCCGAAAAGTCTGACCCCATGACCGACGCTCGTCCCCCGGACGAGAGTGCGGCGCCCCGAACGTTGCACGCCCGCTCCCGGGCCCATCAGCCGTCGCAGCGTGCCACGCGGACGCCACGCCTCCTCGCCGGGCGCTAAGCGGCAGCCCGCAGCGACCCCAACATCGAGGTCCGATTTTCCACATGAACCAGTGCTGGCAAGCGAGGCGCGCATGAACGACGAAGCCCGACCGCCGCGACGTGGGCGCCCCCGGCGTCGTACCGATTCCGGCCAGGGCGGCCCACGTCGGCACCAGGCACGACCCGCCTTCGCGCGACGCCGCAACGAGTACAGCCCGAGCCAGTACTCGTCGATCTATGCGGGGCCCTTCCCGACCGAGGAGGACGAGCCGGGGCTCAGCCTCGCGGACCTGCAGGCCAAGTCGATCGAGGAGCTGCGCGAGCTGGCCGTCGAGCACGGCGTCGAGTCCGACGAGCTGGAGCACAGCGACCTCGTCCTGAAGCTGCTCGACGCCGTTCCGCTGGTTCCGACCCACCCACGCCGCGAGCAGAACGGCCAGCCCGGGATCGCCACCGGCGTGCTGGAGATCGTGGACGAGGGGTTTGCCTTCCTGCGCCGCAACGGGGTGATGCCGTCACAGGACGACATCTACGTCAGCAGCAGCCAGGTCCGGCGCTTTGGCCTGCGGACCGGCGACAACGTCACCGGCCAGACGCGCCCGCCCAAGGACCAGGAGAAGTACTGGGGCCTGCTGCGCGTCGACACGGTCAACGACGTCGATCCGGAGACCGCCAAACGCCGCCCGTACTTCGACACGCTGGTGCCGGTCTTCCCCGACAAGATGTTCGACCTGGAGACCGACCAGAAGAACCTCACCCAGCGGCTCGTGAATCTGATTGCACCGGTCGGCATGGGCCAGCGTGGCCTGATCCTCTCGCCGGCCAAGGCCGGCAAGACCACGGTCCTGAAGCAGATCGCGGCCGGGATCACCGACAACCATCCCGAGGCGCTGCTGATGGTGGCCCTCATCGGTGAGCGACCCGAAGAGGTCACCGACATGAGCCGCAGCGTCAAGGGCGACATCTATGCCTCGACCTTCGACGAGCCGACCGAGAACCACACGCGGGTGGCGGAGATGTGCCTGGAGATCGCCAAGCGCCAGGTCGAGACCGGGCGCGACGTGGTCATCCTGCTCGACTCGATCACGCGCCTCGCGCGGGCGTACAACCTTGCCCTGCCGGCCTCCGGCAAGACCCTCTCCGGCGGCGTGGACCCCGTGGCGCTGTACCCGCCCAAGCGCTTCTTTGGCGCGGCGCGCAACATCGAGCACGGCGGCAGCCTGACGATCATCGCCACCTGCCTGGTGGACACCGGATCGCGGATGGACGACGTGATCTACGAGGAGTTCAAGGGGACCGGCAACATGGAGCTGGCGCTCGACCGCAAGCTCTCGGAGAAGCGGATCTTTCCGGCAATCGACGTGCTCCGCTCCGGGACGCGCCGCGAAGAGCTGCTCCTCGACGAGAACACGCTGCGCATGACATGGACGATGCGCCGCATGCTGAGCGCGGTCGGCCCGAACGAGGGGATCGAGCTGCTCATGCAGCGGCTCGGCAAGACGAAGAACAACGCTGAGTTCCTCGTCTCGCTGAGCAAGAGCGTCGAGGCCTCCGAGCGCTCGTAGCTCGGCCTTGACCCCGCGTCCCGAGCGGTCCGTTCCGGTGCGCCGTTGGACCGCGCCGACCCGTGTGCCGGCCGTGCTGCTGGCGATGCTTGTGGCCGGGTGCGGGGCGGCCCCGGGGCCGTCCTCCGCCGGGCCGCCCGCACCGCTGTCCTCGGTGTCGCTGCCCTCGCGCGCACCGACGCCGAGCGGCACGATCTTGCCGGGTCTCGGCGGGGTGACCCCGGCTCCGGGGTCGAGCAGCGCGCTGTATTCCCCCAACCCGGGGGCGATCGTAGTCGCCATCGATCCCGGCCACGGCGGCTGCCTCGACTGGGGCGTCCCGAACCCGTATGACAACACGCTCGCCAAGTCGGAGAAGGCCGATACGCTGGCCATCGGGCTCGACCTGCGCGACCGGCTGCGGGCCCAGGGTGTCACGGTGGTGATGACCCGAACCGCGGATGTCGCGCTGGCGGGCGCCGACTACCCACCTCTCGGCTGCCACGACGCCCCGTGGCGGGACGTGAACGGCGACGGTCAGGTCGGGTTCGGGCCTGGCGTGGCGGCGAACACCAACGCGCGGGACGAGCTTTCCGCGCGGCTCGACCTCGCCAACCTGGTGCGCGCCGATGTGCTGGTCAGCATCCACATCAACTCGATGACCCAGAACGGGGTGGTCTACAAGATCGCCGCCACCGAGTCGTTCTACACCGATGAGACGCCGTGGGGGACAGGGCCTGCCGCCCGGCTTGCGCAGCTCGTGCAGACCTCGGTGGTGGCCAGCATGGGGCGGGCGGCGAGCGGCTACCGGCGCCAGGATCGCGGGATCGAGGCCAAGAACCTGTACATCGTGGCCCCGACCTCCAGGACCGGCAGGCCGGGAGAGCCACGCCGCGGCGCACTGATGCCCTCCATCCTGACCGAGGTCGGATCGATGTCGCTCCCCGCCGAGAGCGAGCTGCTCGCCGGCCGCCAGGGCCGCGAGGCGGCCGTGGCCGGCATCTACGACGGCCTGGTCCGCTACTTTGCCGACCGCCCGCTCGCCGCCCGAATCGATGCGCTGCTCCCCGGCGGCGAGGCGGGCATCCAGCCCCCGGTCGCCCCGGGCAGCGGGCCGCCATTCTGGGCACCCCTCATCCCCGGAGCGCGCGGTGACCGCCGAGTGACGGTGCGCCTGACGAACACCGGCACGCAACGCTGGCCGACGCTCCAGCTGGCGATCGGCTGGTCCGCATCAGCGCAACCCTATCTCGGGATGCCCCCCAGCCTGAGTCCCGCCGACGTCAGCCTCCCGTCCCTCGCGCCGGGGGAATCCACGCTGCTCGACCTCCTGCTCAAGCCGCCGAACGCCCAGTCTCGGCAGGTCGCCTGGATCACCGTGACCGATGGCACTCGCGCGCTGTCGCAACTGGGATCGCCGCCGCTCCAGCTGGCAACCGGCGGGCCGTAGACAAGGCGCCCCTGCCGCGTTCGCGCAGGGATGCGGGTCACAGGCCACCGACTCACGGGCGCGCGGGGGCCGGGGACACCGAATCCAGAGGTTGACCGGCTTCCAGCGCCGCTGGTACCATCGGCGGGCAGACCCCCCCCACCGGCCGGCCCTCGATCACATCGGGTCGGTGCGGAATCCAGCACGACACAGTACCCGGGAGCCTTCGTATTGCCTGATCCGCGGCGGCCGCTGCGCCGTTTCACCGAAGCGGGGCTCCTGAACCGAGTGGTTGCGCACGTCGCGGTCGTGGCGCTCGTCGGTTTCAGTGCAGCCCTCGGCATCGCGTCGATTCGACCCAGCGGAGCCTCGAACGGCGAGAACGCGTTCGGCCTCGTTTCCATGGCCCGCGGAGCGGCCTCCGACCAGGCGCTCCGCAGTGCGCACTTCAACCTGCAGCCCAATCCCGAGGCCCCCGATCTCATGCTCTCCCGCCGGGTGGTGCCGACACCGGTTCCCACGCCCCGCGCCACGCCCGTGGCGCTGCCGCGTCCTGCGGTCGGCATGGCCGCTCCGCCGAGCGGCGGCTCCGCAGACGTCGCGGTTCCGCGTCCCGGTTCCCTCCGGGGCACCGGCGCGCTGATGTGGCCCGTTCCCGGCGGGATCATCACGCAGTATTTCAGCGCCTGGCACCTGGCGCTGGACATCGCGGCGCCCACCGGGAGCCGGGTCGTGGCCTCCGATAGCGGCACGGTCGTCTCAGCAGGCTGGCGAAGCAACGGCGGCGGTCTGGTGGTCGAGATCGATCACGGCAACGGGATCCATACCGTGTACAACCACCTTGGCGCGATCTGGGTCTCGGTCGGGCAGCAGGTGCCACGGGGCGCAGGGATCGCTGCCATCGGCTGCACGGGCCTGTGCACCGGCCCCCACACCCACTTCGAGGTGGTGGTCGACGGCATCGCGGTCAACCCGCTCCGCTACCTCTGACCGCGGGCCGCTCAACCGGCCGCTCAAATGTTCCTCGACCAGACCCGCATCCACGTCTCCGGCGGCGACGGTGGCGACGGGTCTGCATCGTTCCGGCGCGAGGCGCATGTGCCGCGCGGCGGTCCTGACGGGGGCGACGGCGGACGCGGCGGAAGTGTGGTCCTGGTCGCCGAGGCGGGGATGACCACGCTCGCCGACTTCCGACGCGCGCGGCAGTTCCGCGCCAAGCCGGGCCGAGCGGGCAGGGGTCAGCGCGCGCACGGCCGCAACGCGGCAGACGTCGAGCTGCGGGTGCCCCCGGGCACCATCGTCCGGTCGTGGCCCGATGGCGAGTATATCGGCGAGCTGATCGAACCCGGCACGCGACTGATGGTCGCGCGCGGCGGCCGCGGTGGCCGTGGAAACGTTCATTTCGCCAGCTCCACCCACCGGGCGCCGCGCCACTACCAGAAGGGGGAGCCGGGGATCGAGCGCTGGATCGAGCTCGAGCTCAAGCTGCTCGCGGACATCGGCCTGGTCGGCGCCCCGAACGCGGGAAAGTCGACCCTGCTTGCCGCGCTGACCGCCGCGACGCCGCGGGTGGCCAGCTACCCGTTCACGACCACCACTCCGAACCTCGGCGTGGTGGAGCTGCCGCCGGAGCGATTCGCGGTGATCGCCGACGTTCCGGGCCTGATCGAGGGGGCGCACGAGGGTCACGGCCTGGGACATGCCTTCCTGCGGCACGTCGAGCGGACCCGTGTGCTGGTCGGCGTGGTCGATGGCGCCGCCACCGCCCCAGTCCACGAGTGGGAGGCGGTCGCGGAGGAGCTGCGTCTCCACGACCCGCTGCTCATCGAGCGGCCGACGCGGCTGGTGGTGACCAAACTCGACCTCCCCGCCGTCCGGGCAGCGTGGCCCGGCATCCGCGAGGCGCTGCGCCACTCTGGCCGTGAGCCGGTTGGGATCTCGGCGCATGACGGGACCGGCCTGCAGCAGCTGCGCGAGGAGCTGGCGGCCGCCCTCGCGGAGGCGGAGGCGGAGCCGCGCGAGGCACCGGGCGAGCGGGTCCTGCATCGGTTCGAACCGCTGGCGGAGGGCTGGTCGCTGGACGCGGAGCCCAACGGCCTGCGGATCCGTGGGGCGCGGATCGAGATGGCCGCACGACGCACCGACTTCGAGAACGAGGAGTCGCGAGATCGCTTTCAGCGTCTGCTCGAGCGCCTCGGCGTCGACGCCGAGCTGCGCCGGCAGGGCGCTGAGGCAGGAACCACCGTGCGGATCGGGCCGGTGGAGCTCGTCTGGGAGGAGCCCGAGTGAAGACCAGCGTGGCACCCGAGCTCACCGGCGCCGAGCTGGCCACCGACCCGGTCGATCGTGCACAGCCGGCGCCGGGCGCGGAGCCGCAACCGCCCGCCATACGTCGCATCGGCGTGCTGGGCGGAACGTTCGACCCTCCGCACGTGGGTCACCTGTGGCTCGCCACAATGGCGGCGGACGCAGCCGGTCTCGACCGCGTGCTGTTCATGCCCGCCGCGCAGCCGCCACACAAGCGCGATCGGATCCTGAGCGGGGCGGCCGACCGACTGGTGATGACCCGCCTGGCGATTGCCGGCGACCCGCGACTCGAGCTGACCGCCGTCGAGATGGAGCGTCCCGGGCCGTCATTCACCATCGACAGCGTGCGCGAGCTGCAGGCGCAGCACGGCGACGAGGTGCAGCTGTTCCTGGTGATGGCCGCCGACTCGCTGCTGCAGATCGACACCTGGCGCCAGCCGGAGGAGCTCCTGGCGCTGGTCGAGTGGATCATCGGCCCGCGGCCGGGGTCGCCGCAGCCGCCGCTGGAGCTGTTGCGGGACCGCTTCGGCGCTGCCGCGGCCCGAATCCAGCTCCTGTCCGGACCGTCGCTCGACGTGAGCTCGAGCGACATACGAGCCCGGGTGGCGGCCGGGCGCGCCATCCGCTACCTTGTGCCTCGGGCCGTCGAGGAGCTGATCGAGGATCGGCAGCTCTACCGGGGCAGCCAGCCCCCGAGGGAACCGGACTGAAGGGCAACGAGCTGCAGGAACCCGCACCCGCGCGGACCGAGATTGAACCGGCCGCGCTGGCACATCGGATCGTCGAGGTCGCCTCGGACAAGAAGGCGAGCGACATCGTGATGCTGCGCACCGCGGAGCTGACGACCATGGCGGATTACTTCGTCATCTGCTCCGGGCGCACCGATCGACAGGTGCAGGCGCTCGCCGGGGCCATCATCGGCGAGCTCCGCGATGAGGGGCTGCGACCGATGGGCGTGGAGGGCAAGGCCAACGCGCGCTGGATCCTGATCGACTACGGGAGCGTGATCGTGCACGTGTTCGGCTCCGAGGAGCGCGATTTCTACGGCCTGGAACGCCTGTGGAGCAACGCCGTCCAGGTGGTCCGCGTCGTCTGAGAAACCGGCCGCCATCGGTACTACGCGCGGTGCCCGACTGGGTACTCCGGTCCTATTGAGAGCGGAGCAGGCCCATCCCATGCTGCCCCCCATGGCCGAGCGCACCCGGAGACGACCTCCCAGCACCGATGCAGCCGCGGAATCGTGCCGCTTCTGCAGCGGAGCGCTGCTGAGCAGCGTGTTCGACACCGCCTTTCGGGACCGTGAGGACGAGCGGCTGTTCTTCGCAATCCCCGGTGCGCTGTGCGTGCCCTGCCGGCAGCTGTATGTCGATCAGCATCTGATCGGCATCCTGGGCCTCGGTGAGGCGCGCTGCACGTTTGCGATCGAGAGCGATCGCGTCCTGCGCGCCGGAGCCGCCTGACCGGCCCGACGCTGGTCGGCTGAGCTCCTAGCGAACGGGCGTCGCACCCAGCAGGAACTCTCCGAGCCAGGCCGCGATCGCGGCGTCGGGGTCGACCTCGTTCGACTTGATCGCCCGGTCGGTTTGGAACAGGCCGCGGAGCATCTCCTCCAGCTCCGCCATCCGGTAGCGGCGGCTGGCTGCCACCAGCCGCTCGGCGACGCGTGCATTGCCGCGAGCCACCCGGCGCGTAACCTCATCCGGCCGGGTGCCGGCGTCGGCGAGCTCGCGGGTGACGATCAGGTCGGCGATGCGGCTTCCCAGGGACGCCACGATGCGTGGCACCGGCTGCCCCTCCGCGATTGCCCGCTCGAGCGCATCTGCGGCCGCGGCCGGGTCCCGGCGATCGAGGGCGTTGGTCACCGCGAAGACGCTCGCCGGGCGCGTGTCCGCGACCAACGCATCGACGTCGGCGACACCGATCGGCCTCGCCCCGGCGTACAGCGCCAGCTTGCGCAGCTCGCCATCGGCCACCCGCGTCTGCTGACCGCGCTCGATGTCGGTTTCCCAGACGCTTCCCCCGACGCGTTCGGCCAACAGTGCGGCCGCGGCCGGGTCGATCGCGACGCCCCGCTCGCGGGCACGCGTGGCGATCCAGACGCGCAGCTCGTTGCGCCGCGGAGCCAGGCGCTCGAGCACCTGCCCGCCGCGCTGTCGAACCGCGTCGGACACTCGCTTGAGGAGGGCCGGCGGCCGCCCCACCTCGCGCGAAGACCGCTCTTCGGCGAGCGCCAGCGCGCCGCCGTCGGGCAGCTCGGCCACGAGTGCCACCAGGCGGTCCATCGAGCCGCTCGAGCGGCCCGCAGCGCGCAGCGGCTGGCGCAGCACGACCGCGTGGGCACCGAACAGCCCCACCGTCCCGGCCTCGACGCGGGCGCGGTCGAGCAGCGCGTCATCCGGGCTCCGTTCCGAGGCGAGCTCGACGCGGTCGACGGCGCCGAGCTGCATCACGAAGCTCGCGATCGCGGTGTCGATCCCCAAGCTGTCGTCTCCGTGTACGAGAAGCAGGGATGCGGTCACGCGCCGCGCTCCCACGCCGCCCGGAGGCGCTCGACGAGCTCCGGCGGCTCGAGACCCACCGCCTCGGCGACCTGCGCCGCGAGCGCCCGCGCCGGACGTCGCGCCGCCTCGATTGGGCCGCGGTACTCCGGATGCCGCCGCGCCATGTCGTCGAGCCGCTCGTCGACGGTCAGGAAGCACTGGGCCACGTGGCGGTCCGCGACCGCGACCAGGACGGACGGCCAACCACGGGGAAAGCGATCGTCGTCGAGGAGGCAGCTGACGGGGTGGGAGGCGACCGGCATGGCGAGCTCCGGATGGCCGAGCTGCTCGAGCAGGACCGCCCCCCGCAGGCCGTGCTCCGCGGGGCGGTCGCGGACTTCGAGCTTGTCGATGTCGTGCAGGAGCGCGGCGCTCTCGACGAGCTGCCGGTCCAGCGGGATGCCCGCCTCGCTGACCAGGCGCGCCGCCTCCGCCGCCACCCGGTGAACCCCCTCCGAGTGGCGCACCACCCCGTCGGGCAGCTGGAAGCCTCCGAGGATCTCACGGGCCATGGCCACGTCGGGGATGGACACGCGCCGATGCTACCCGTCCGACGGCCGGTCGGCACTTGCACCGCGGCGCACGCCGATGAGACCCGCGTCGTTGGGGGCCGCCTCGCGGAGGCCGAGCCTGGCCCCAGCGCGCCTCGGGTCGGCGATCCGGCGGTCCCTGCCCGCTGACTCGTGACGGTGTACGCGGCGCCATCGGTCACGACCTCGACCGTCCCCTGCTGATCGGTGCGATGCACGCGGGCGCCGGCGTCGCGCAGTGCGGCGAGCGTCTTCGGAGCGGGGTGGCCGTAGTCGTTGCCGGCCCCGACCGAGATCAGCGCAACGGACGGCCGAACCGCGGCCAGGAACTCGGGGCTGCTGCTCGAGGTCGAACCATGGTGGCCGACCTTGAGGACGCTGACCGGTTCGAGCATCCCGCGCTCGCGCAGCGCCGTCTCGACCGGAGCCTCGGCGTCTCCACTCAGCAGCGCCCGAAAGGTGCCGAAGCTGAGCATCCCGACCACCGACGCGTTGTTGATGTCGCTGGCCGGGAGCGGGGCGGTCGTATCGGCCGGCGTCGGATACAGAATCCGGAAGCGGGTCTGCGGGTCGAGCTGTATCACCGTGCCGGCGCGCGCCCGGAGAATCCGAGCGCCGGGCTCATCGCGTGCCGCCTGCAGCATGCGGGCATAGCTCGGGTTCGGATATCCGCGCCCGGGATCGATGACCTCGCGGACGCTGAAGCGCTCGAGGACGCTGACCAGGCCGGCCACGTGGTCCTCGTGGGGATGCGACAGCACGACGACATCGATGCGGCGGTCGAAGAACGGCAGCGCTTCCCCGAGCCTGCGCAGGACGAGGTCGGGGTCCGGGCCACCGTCGATCAGCAGCTTGGTGCCGCTCGGCGCCCGGACGAGGATCGCGTCACCCTGTCCGACGTCGAGCGCCGCGACGTGGAGCCGTCCGTCCGGGCGCGTCAGCAGCGTCACGGCCAGGAGCGCCCCGAAGGTCAGGCTCGCGAGCCAGCGCGGACGCGCCGCCCGGCTCGCGATGCGGGCCGCCAGGGATGGGCCCTGCGCAGCCGGAGCGCGCTCAGTCGGCTTCAGTGCCATCCGGCCGTCGGCTGCCGCCTCCATGACCGCCCGCGCGTCGCGACGGGCGGTGATGGCCCGGGCGATGAGCGCCAGCCCGGGGTACCAGGCAATGGCGAGCCAGCCGGGCGCGGAGATCGGCAGCGAGGCAAACGGGACCGAGGCCGCTGTCATACCGGCCAGGACCATGGCGCGCAGGTAGAGCCACGCGCTGCCGCCCGCCAGCCAGGTGGCGATCTCGCCGATCAGCGGGACGTGGATGAGCGTCGACAGTCCCCCGACCGCCGCGGCGACCGCGCTGGTGAGCATCACCAGCGGCACCAGTGGGCCGACGACCACATTCGCCAGCGGGGCGACCAGCGACAGGCGCTCGAAGTTCACCAGGATCACCGGCAGCGTGGTCAGCTGTGCGGCCAAGGTCAGTGCGATCGGTTCCCGAATCAGTCCGGGCCAATGGCGGAGCCGCTCCTCCACCGGCCGCCCGAACCAGATCAGGCCCGCGGTGGCAAGGGCCGAGAGCTGGAAGCCCACGTCCCACAGCACCGGGGGTGCGGCGATCAGCATCAGCAGGCAGGCGAGCATCAGCGTCGAGGCGGCGTGCGCCCGGGAGCCGCCATGCCGCGCGACGAGCATCGTGAGCGCCATCAGCGCCGCGCGCAGCACCGACGGGCTGGCGCCGGTGAGAACGACATAGGCGCCGATGGCGCATATGGTCAGCGAGGAGGAGACGACTCGGCCGCCGGGGCGTGTCTCGAGCGGACGCAGCGCCGCGGCGACCAGCGCGGCCAGGATGGCGATGTTCCAGCCGGAGATGGCGACGACGTGGGTCAGCCCGGCGGCCGCGAAGGCGTCACTCACGTCCGTCGCGATGCCGGTCCGCGCCCCGAGCAGGATGCCGGCACCGAGTGCCGCCTCCGGCTCGGGGACGACCGCGTCCAGGCCGTTCAACAGCCACCTGCGGACCGAGGCGAGCAGATCGGCCAGCGGTTCGCTGCGATGCCCGACCACCACCGCCACCCGTGTCCTGACCACGGCCCCGATCCCCTGGCGGGCGAGGTACTCGCGATAAGCGAAGCCATCGAAATCATGGGGCAGCTCCACCCGTGCGGACAGCGAGATGCGATCGCCGACGCGCGCGTCCAGCGAGCGGGGAAGCCAGGCGGCGAGCCGACCACGGAGCGGGCGCGGAGGGCGGTGCGGATCGGTGAGAACGACGTCGTCGAGCACCACCTGCAGCTGGTTGGCCCTGGGGCGCCCGTCATCGGCGAGCGTGCCGCTTACCGTGTGGGCCATGCCGTCGGCTGCCGTCCCGATGCTTCCGGCCCCGGTCGGCAGGCGGGTGTCAGCCGTCCGCCAGGCCCCCAGCGCCACACCGCAGAGAAGGGCGCTGAGGAGCAGCAGGAACGGCCAGCGGCGAACTCCAAGCGCCAGCACCAGCGCCGCACCGGTGAGCAACAGCGCACCTCCGGAGGCGATCCGGTGGGCGTCGCCGAGCAGGATGCCGATCACGGTGCCGGTCAGCGCCCCCGGCAGCAGCCAGGCGTCACGCGGCGTCATGGGCAGAGGCGTCGCATGATCGGCGCGGAGTGGCGCATCATCGGCGCTGAGTGGCGCGGGCCGGAGCCCTCAGACCGGCCACGCCCCAGGTTCAGGGGACCGTGACGAGGTCGCGGATCTTCGCGAGCTGCGCGTTGGTGAGAACCTTGCGCTCGACGAGCTCGTCGAGCGTGGCGAATGGGCGCTCCGTGCGGGCAGCAATGACCTTCTGAACGGTGGCCGGCCCGATTCCGGGAAGCGCGTCGAGCTCTGCCGCGCTCGCACGGTTGAGATTCAACGGCCCTGACGCGCCGCCGGGAGAGGCGGCCGCTCCAGCGGAGCTCCCCGCGCCAAGGATCGGGACGTACACCTGCTGACCATCCTTGAGCGGTGCGGCGAGGTTCAGCTGACCGGCAGCCGCACCGAGGTCCGCGCGCGAGGAGTAGCCGCCGGCCGCGGAGACCGCGTCGGCCACGCGCGCGCCGTTGGGGAGCTCGTGGATGCCAGGGCGCAGCACGCCGCCCTCCACGTCAACGACGAGCTGGGTCGTCGCGGAGCGAGGCGGTGCCGAGGACGTTGCGCCCACCGCATCGGAGGCAGTAGCCGCAGGTACGCCGAGCTCCGCATCCGCCGGGCGGCCTCCGGACAGCACCAGCCACCCGGCAAGCAGCGCCGCAGCTGCCGCGACCGCCACGCCTCCGAGCAGCAGGTGATCTCGATGTTCAGCCAACGCGCGACCCCACGGGGAGGCGAGCGAGCGATGGTTGTCTGCGTCCGAAGCCCAACGCCCGGGCACTCGACGCCGGGCTCCGGAAGCAGGGATGCAGACTAGCGGGCGGGAATTACCGGCCGGTTAGGCTCCGGTCACTCGCCCGGCGCGACGATGTTGATCAGCTTGCCGGCGATCTGCACCACGCGCAGCGGAGGACGTCCGCGCAGGTAGGTCTGCACCCGCGGGCTGGCGAGCGCCATCCGCTCGATCTCCTCGGCGGGTGTGTCGGGCGTCACGACCAGGCGGTCGCGCAGCTTGCCATCGACCTGCACCGGCAGCTCGATGGTGTCCGCCGCCGCCAGCCGGGCGTCGAATTCCGGCCACGCCTGCTGATGGATGCTGTACGGCCGTCCTCGACGCGCCCACAGCTCCTCGCTGATGTGCGGCGCGATCGGGGCGAGCAGCAGCAGCAGGGCGTCTGCCGCCGCCTCGTAAGCCGTGCTGCCGGCATGGCCGGCCTCCCGCGCGCGACCGATGGCATTGGTCAGCTCCATCAGCTTTGAGACGGCGGTGTTGAACCTGAAAGCGGCGTAGTCGTCGCCGACGTCCCGGATCGCGACATGGGTCGCCCGCCGCAGGGCCCGCCCGGCCTGGCCGCCGACCGAATCGGCAGCCTGTGCTCCATCCCCACCCAACGGTCCGGCCGTTCCCGCCGACCGCGGGTCGGCGACCGCCCAGACACGGGCCAGGAAGCGGTGGATGCCATCGATCCCGGTGCTGCTCCACGGGCCGCCCTGGTCCCACGGCCCGATGAACATCAGGAAAAGGCGCACCGCGTCCGCGCCGTAGCGCGACGTGAGGTCATCGGGGTTCTGGACATTCCCGCGGGATTTGCTCATCCGATGGTGATCGGCGCCCAGGATCTGTCCCTGGTTCCGCAGCGCCAGGAAAGGTTCGTCGAAGGCGACCAGGCCCATGTCACGCAGCGCCTTGACGAAGAAGCGGGCGTACATCAGGTGCAGGACCGCGTGCTCCGCGCCGCCGGTGTAGATGTCGACCGGCATCCAGGCCGCCACCTGGTCGGGATCCCAGGCCTGGCGCGCGTCGCGCGGGGAGCAGTAGCGCAGGTAATACCAGCTCGAGTCGACGAAGGTGTCCATCGTGTCGGTCTCACGGCGGGCCGGCCCGTGGCAGACCGGACAGCTGCCGGCCAGGAACTCGGCGTGCGACTGGAGCGGGCTGACACCGGTCGGGGCGAAGTCCACGTCCGGCGGCAGCAGCACCGGCAGCTGCTCCTCGGGAACCGGCTGCGGGCCATGCTCGTCGCAGTACACGATCGGGATCGGGGCGCCCCAGTAGCGCTGGCGGCTCACCAGCCAGTCGCGGAGGCGGTAGGTCACCGCTCTGGCGCCCATCCCGTTCTCCGCCAGCTGGCGCGTGATGGCCTCGATCGCCGCCGGTCCTGGCATGCCGCTGAACTCGCCGGAATCGACCAGCACCTCGTCGGCCCCGTGCTCGACGAACGCGCGGTCCGCGGGAAGCTCCCCGGAGGGGGGCACCACGACATGGCGGATCGGCAGGTCGTAGCGCGTGGCAAAGGCGTGGTCGCGCGCGTCGTGTGCGGGGACGGCCATGATCGCGCCGGTCCCGTAGCCGGGCAGCACGTAGTCCGCGATCCAGATCGGGATCCGCTCCTGGGTCATCGGGTTGACCGCGTGAGCCCCGATGAAGACGCCGGTCCGCTCGCGTTCCGCGGAGAGCCGGTCGATCTCCGTCGAGCGCCGCGCCTGGGCCACGTAGGCTTCCACGTCGGCGCGCTGCGCCGCATCGGTCAGTCGCTCGACGAGCGGATGCTCCGGGGCCAGGACCATGAACGTGGCCCCGAAGATGGTGTCGGGGCGCGTGGTGAAGACCCGGATCGGCGCGATGTCGGGCGCGTCCAACGGGAAGACGATCTCGGCACCCTCCGAGCGGCCGATCCAGTTCGTCTGCATCAGGCGGATCGGCTCCGGCCAGTCGATGGCCGAGAAGTCGAGCAGCTCGTCCGCGTAGTTCGTGATCCGGAAGAACCACTGCTCCAGGTCGCGCTTCTCGACCTGCGTCCCGCAGCGCCAGCAGTGGCGGTCGGCGCCCTCCACCTGCTCGCGCGCCAGGACCACCTGGTCCTTGGGGCACCAGTCGACCGGCGCCTTGGCACGATAGGCGAGCCCCGCGCGGAAGAACTGCACGAACAGCCACTGCGTCCAGCGGTAGTAGGCCGGGTCGCTGGTCACCACCTCGCGCGACCAGTCGAACATGCAGCCCATGCTTCGGAATTGAGTCCGCATGCGGTCCAGGTTGGCGGCGGTCCACGTCGCCGGATCCACGCCCCGGTCGATCGCGGCGTTCTCCGCGGGGAGCCCAAAGCTGTCGAAGCCCATCGGGAACATCACGTTCAGGCCGCGCATCCGGCGGTGGCGGGCCACGATGTCCGGGCCCGTGGCGGCGTACCAGTGACCGATGTGCAGGTCGCCGGACGGGTACGGGTACATGGTCAGCACGTAATGCTTATCACGCTCGGCGTCGTCATCGCGGGCGCGGTACAACTCGTCCGCCTCCCACCGCTCGCGCCACCGCGCCTCGTAGCTCGCCGGGTCGAATCGCTCCCCACGCGGGCCGCCGCGCGGACGCGAGGTTGCCGCGGTCCTCATCGGTCGGCCCTGCGAGCGATCCACAGGTCGACCCGATACGGAACCGCGACCGGGTCGTCGTCCCGAATGCCATGCGCGCCGAGCAGGGAGCGCAGCTCGCTGCGCAGGTCGTCCTGGCGGCGCGGATCGAGAACGCGGATGTAGGAGGCGGTGAACGCCATGCCGATGAACTCCTCCGGCCGCATCGTGATCTCGTGGTGGATGTCCAGCAGCTCCGGATGGTGGAAGCCCGGGCTGGTGGTCAGCGCATCGCGCGTCGCGTTCCGCCCGGTGGCACGCCCGGCCTGCAGGTAGCGGCCCTCCGCCCCGTCGGTGTAGCGGTCCAGGAGCCGATGGTAAGCGGCCACGAACGGGGAGCGCATCTCATCGCGCACGTTCCAGAACAGGGCCAACCCGCCCCGCGGCCTGACGATGCGGCCCATCTCGGCGAGTGCCGCTGGCTTGTCGAACCAGTGGAACGCCTGCGCGGCGGTGGCCAGGTCGCACGATCCGGGTTCGAGCCCGGTCTGTTCGGCGGTGCCGTTGAGGGTGGTGACCGCCAGGTCCTCCTCGTCGGCCCGCGCGCGAAGGACGGCCAGCATCGGCTCACCGGGCTCGACCGCGGTCACCCGCCAGCCGAGCCTCGCCATGGCCAGCGCTGCGCGACCGGTTCCGGCCCCCAGGTCGGCGACGTCCGGACGCTTCGGCAGCGCCAAGCGCTCCGCGATCACCCCGAACAGCTCCGCGGGGTAGCCGGGCCGGTAGCGGTCGTAGTCATCGGCCCATGCGTCGAAGCTGCGCGCCCGCTGCTGCGCGACCGAGGTCATGGCCGCACCTCCGAAAACCAGCCCATCAGCAGCTCGTCGCGAAAGGTGCCGTGCGGACCGCGATACTGGCGCCGGCGGAGGCCTTCGCGCACGAACCCGAGCCGCTCATAGACGGCGATCGCCCGCTCGTTGTCCGGGAAGACGGAGAGCGCCACCTTCTGCAGCCCGCGGTCGCGGGCCCAGTCGAGGCTGGCCCGAAGGATCGCGCTGCCCAGCCCGACGTCACGCCAGCCGTGCCGCACGCAGACCGACAGGGTGCCAATGTGGTCGGAGACCTGGTTTCGCTCGACGCCGATCAGCACGTTGCCGACCACCTCGCCATCCGCCTCGGCGACCAGCACCAGGTTGCCGGCGGTGCGGACCATCTCCCCGATGAAGAACGCCTCGGACGGCTCGCTCAACGCGGTCGGCAGGGTCACCAGCCAGCGACCCTCGGCGCGAACGTCGGCGAATAGGCCCGCGAGCGCACGCGCGTCCGTCGGGCGGGCGGCGCGCAGCGTCCAGCGCCGACCATCGCTGGTGGTCCGCTGCGCCGCCCGGATGTCTGTCACCGCCATCGCCACGCTCCGTCGCTCCTCGACGCCGCCGTGCGGCATCGGTCGTGAAAGCACGCCGCCCCTTCGTCGTCAGGACGAAGGGGCGCTTCGCGGTACCACCAGACTTGGCCGAAGGTGGTGGAGCTGGGGGGACTCGAACCCCCGACCCCCTGCATGCCATGCAGGTGCTCTCCCAGCTGAGCTACAACCCCACGATCGGTCCACTCATCGGCGCGGGTATCGGGCGCCATACCGGTCGGGCTTGAGGACCGATGCCGGCCGACTCCGTGCGGAGCTGGCGGCTGTCGGCCGTTCGGCTCGACTGCTCTGCGGGCGAGTTCCGCGCTCCTCGTCGCCGGCTTGCACCCGGTCCGGCTCGCTGTTGCTCGAGGGCGGCGCGTACTGCTCCCGCGTCAACGCATTTTGGCGCCGAGTATAGCGTCAGCCACCGCCGACTGGGCTGGTGCTCAGGGTCGACGGGCTCCCAGGGCTGCCCAGGCAGGGCGGCACCGGGATGCTGTCGCCCGGTAGTGGCCGCACCGCGAAGATGGTGCTGCCATCGCTCAAACGCATCCGGAGCGAGAGTGGTTCCGCCGGGGTGCGGCCGCACCAGTTACTCCAGATCACGTTGAACGTGGTCCCCTGTCCCGGACCGAGCGTCACGGGTCGGTAGGCCGATGGCGGCGACGGTGCTCCGCCATCGATGAGAAGCCGGCCGCCCGCGTCGTAGATGAATGCGAACGGGTAGCCCTGCACGGTACACGGGCTCGGTGACTGATTCACCACGGTGACCGTCGTCCCGCGTGAACCCGCCGCCCCCTGCCAGCGATCCGCGGCGGCGGTCACCTGACCGGGGCCGCATGCCGAGACGGCCGTCGGAGTCGCCGTCGGAACGGGTGTCACCGTTGGCGATGCGACCGGGGCACCGGTCTGCGTGGGTACCGCGGACCCTGAGTCGGGGTTTGCACGCACGAACGGCGACGCGGTCAGCTGGGAGGTGCTCCCCGGAGCACCAAGGCAGGGCGGCACCGGGATGGCGTCACCAGCCACGAGCCGAACCGGAAGGCTGGCGGCATCGCCTGCGATCCTCAGCTCCAGCACGAGCCGTCCGACTGGAGTCGCCCCGCACCAGTTCGACCACACGACCGTGGTCGTCGCCGCATGCCCAGGCAGCAGGCTGATCTGCCCCCCGCGGGTCGGTGTCGAGCCGGCGGAGGACGTGACGAGGACCGTTGGCGGCGCACCGACCGGGCGCCCATGGGAGTCCAGGATTGCCGCGGTCGGCTGTCCCGCGAGGCTGCAGATGCGGTTCGAGTCGTTGACCACAGTCACCACCGTCCCCCGGGAGCCGGCGGCTCCGGTCCAGCGCTCTGCCATGGCCGTGAGGTCGGCGGACCGGCAGGCTCGCGGTGAGACCGGGGTCTCGGCCGCGGTGGGCGAGGCCGACGGGCTACCGGTGCCGACGGTCGAGGATCGTGGCGCAGCGACCAGGGCGAAGACCACGGCCGCCGCTGCCGTCGCGGCGGTCACTCCGCCGACCAGCCCCACGAGGCTGACGAGGAGCCGGCGTCGGTCGAGCTGCGCCAGGCTCGCTCGAGCACTCGCGAGGTCACGTGGCAGCGGACGCGGACGATAACCGCGCGTGGTCGGATCAGGTGCCGCGAGCCGCTCTTCGATGGGCCTGTTGTTCACGATTGCTCCTCCATCGGTTCCCGGAGGCGGCGGCGCAGGGCATCCAGCCCGCGACTTGCGTGGCTCCGCGCCGACACAGCGGCGATTCCGAGCACGTTCCCGATCTGTTCGAACGGAAGGTCGGCCTGATAGCGGAGGTAGAGCACCGTCCGCTGGCGATGCGGAAGGCGATCGACCGCGTCCCAGACCGCGATCCGGTCCGTCTCGTCCGTGCGGGAGGGGCGCGACGGAGATGCACCGATGCGGTCGACCAGGGCACGCACCCGGCGTCGAAGTCGGTGCTGGTCCATGCACACGCGGTAGAGCGTCTTGAAGGTCCACGCATCGAGCTGGGCGATCGGTTGGTTTCCGCCCAGCGCGACCCAGGCTCGAAGCAGCGCCTCCTGCACCGCGTCATCTGCCTCCTCGGAGTCGAGGCCCAGGTGGCGCGCGAACGCCCACAGCTGGGGACCGCGCTCCGCCTGGAGCTCGCCGATGGCGACGCGGTCGATATCGGCGAGGTGCCGCGTGGATTCCGCCGTGGGGCTCACGATCGCCTCGGTTGCGTTCACGCGTACACGACGCGTCAGCGGCTCGGAACGTTGAGCCGCGGGGCGTTCAGGAAATCGACAGGGCGTGCTGCAGCCGCTTCAGGCTTTCCTCGATGTCGGAGGCCGCAGCGCCCGCCACCATCCCTTCCAAGGGCGCCATGAAGACGTTACCGGCTCGGATCTGCATCGAGAAGGCAACGCCGGTTCGACCCGGGTCGATCGGCTCGAGCAGCAGGGTGGCCTGGACCCGGATCCCGCTCGTCTCGCTCTCCAGCACGAGCCGGCGTCCCGGCTCGAAGCCCGCCACCTCGATATCGACGATCAGCTGCTGTCCGGCGAGCCGCCGCTCGACGCGGGCAACCGTGCCAATCCCGATCGGCCCTGCAGTCGTCAGGTGAGCGGAGACGATCCCGGACTGCCAGCTGGGGAGCTTCTCGAGATCCGCGATGAAGGCGAAGATCCGATCCGCGGAGGCGGGCAGCTCCGTGCGCCGTTCGACCTCCCTCACGACGAGGCCGTCGTCGACGTGGCGCGCAGCCGGGCGACGTCAGGCGGGCTAGCCTGAAGCGGGGGAGGTGGGTGGCTGTCCATCGGTTCGCTCCCACGCCGCAGGCGAGATGCCATCCGCCGGCCGCGCGTCAGGAAGCGGCGGCTCCCGATCGCGGCTCCGCGCGCCGGCGCCCGGAAGGTCGAGTGCCCGGGGATCCAGCCCGGGCATTGACGGTGAGCAGTCGGGTCACCATCTCTTCGAGTGCGTCGATGTTGAAGGGCTTGACCAGCAGCTCGACCCGGGGTGCCTCCGCGAGCTCGGCGGCTCGCTGGCGGACCGTGTAGACGTCACCGGTGCAGACGATGATCGGTACCAAGCTAAGCTCCGGGTCCTTTCGGACGCCGGTCACCACGTCCCAGCCGGAGATGCCGTCAGGGCGCATGACCAGGTCGATGATCAGCAACTCCGGGCGGCTCTCGCTGATGGGTGCCAGGGAGGTGAGTCCATCTCCGTCGATGGTGGTGGTCTGGTAGCCGGATCCTTCCTCGAGGAGCGTGCTCATCAGCTCGAGGAACTGCGGGTTGTCATTCACGACCGTGATGCGACGTCGGGGCGTCTCCGCCACAGGGCCCTCCGCGTCGTTCAGCCGCGCCATACAGACAGTCGCGCGATGCAGGCCAGAGTATACGCTGCCGTCTCGGCGACTCGGCGGAGCCCCGGACGCGGGCGCTTCGCGCTGCCGGCGAGTGCGCTACCCTCGCCCGCATGGAGGACCGATAGGCGTGTGCGGGATCGCTGGTTTCCAGGGTCCGCCGGCACCGGAGATCCTGGACGCGCTCTCCGCTTCGATGCGGCACCGCGGGCCGGACGATCATGGCGCGGTCACCGATGGCTGGGCGAGCATCGCCAGCCGCCGGCTGTCGATCGTCGACCTCGAGCATGGGCACCAGCCGATGTCGACGGCCGATGGCCGGCTGCACATCGCCTACAACGGCGAGGTCTACAACTTCCGCGAGCTGCGCGAGGAGCTGCGGGGGCGGGGCGCGACGTTCGCCACGGAGTCGGACACCGAGGTGGTGCTGAAGGCCTACGAGCTGGACGGCCGATCGGCCTTCAGGCGCTTCAACGGCATGTTCGCCCTTGCCCTGCTCGACCTGCGCTCCGAGCGCCCGGAGCTGGTGCTTGCCCGTGACCACTTCGGGATCAAGCCGCTGTACCACGCGCGTGTCGGCGATCGGGTCTTCTTCAGCTCCGAGGTCAAGAGCCTGCTCAGCGTTCCCGGCTTCCGTGCCCGCCCGAACGAGCAGCGGCTCTACGAATATCTGCGCTGGAGCCTGCACGACCACGACGAGGCGACCTTCTTCGAGGGGGTCAGATCGGTCGAGCCCGCTACCTGCCTGACCGTCCGCGACGACGGCGAGGAGGTCCATCGCTACTGGGAGCCGCGGCTGTCCGAGGATGGCGATCCGAGCCCGGAGCGGTTCCGCGAGCTGTTCCGTCGTGCCGTGGAGCGGCGGCTGGTGGCCGACGTGCGCGTCGGTACCTGCCTCTCCGGCGGGCTCGACTCCTCGTCGATCGTGTGCATGATCGCCGCGCTGATCCGTGAGCACTCGCCGGACGCGGCATCGGTCGGCGAGCACCTCGAGACGTTCTCGGCCGTCTTCCCGGGCGATCCCATCGACGAGCGGCCGTGGATCGATGCGGTGCTTGAGGCGTCCGGGGCGCGCGGCAACTTTGTGGCGCCCGATTCGGCGGAGTTCGTGCGCGAGCTGGGCGACCTCGTCTGGTCGCTCGACGAGCCGGTGGTCAGCAGCGGCCCGTATGCACAGTGGTGCGTGATGCGACTGGCCCACGGACGGGTGAAGGTCCTCCTCGACGGACAGGGCGGCGACGAGCTGCTGGGTGGCTACGTGCCGTATCGGTTCGTCTATCTTCGCCAACTGCTCCGCCAACGGCGGTTTGGCCGCCTGGCGCGCGAAGGACTCGGGCGCCAGGAGCTGCGGATGCTCGCCCAGCGGTTCCTGCCACGCCCGGGCCGTGCCTCGATGAATCCGGTGCGCTACCTGCGAGCGGCGTTCGTGGACGGCAAGGCTGCCCCGCGCGACGAGCGGGTCACCGACGACCTGAAGAAGCGGCTGCTGCTCGACCTCACCACCTACAGCCTGCCGTCCCTGCTCCGGTACGAGGATCGCAACTCGATGGCGCACTCGATCGAGGCGCGCCCACCGCTTCTCGACCTCGAGCTCGTCGAGCACGCCCTCAGCCTCCCGGCCGATGCGCTCATGCACCGAGGGCGCAGCCGCGTCATCTTTCGCGAGGCGATGCGCGGCCTGCTTCCGGCGCTCGTGCTGCGGCGGCGCACCAAGACCGGGTTCACCACCCCGGAGATGCGCTGGCTGGAACGCGAGCGGGCAAGCATGACGGGGATCCTTCGCTCTCCCTCGTTCCTCACTCGCCCCTACTGGGACGGCGCCGCGATCGCCGATGCCTTCGAGGCGGCCTGCGAGGGTCGGATGGAGCAGTCGCTCTTCTTCTGGCGGGTGCTGAACACCGAGCTCTGGTTGCGCGTCTTCATCGATCGTTCGCCGGCAACCGCATCGGTACGCCCGGGGCGCGACTGGGAGTCGATCGGCGACGAGATGGCGGTGGCGCTCGCGGGCAGCGTTGCCGCTGCCACCGCGCTCGCCGGTCCGGCGCCCCCCGGTCGGCACCGCTTCATCGCCGACGGCAACGGCCGGATCCTGGCGCGGAGCCCACTCGACGGGGGGCCAGAGCAGATGGCGGCCACCCTGGTTGACGGGGACGTGGTCGTGGTTGCGGCCGCCGCCGGCATCGACGTGGAGCGCCTGCGAGCGGCTGTGCCCGACGGGGTGACGGTCGCGATCCTGGCGGAGCCAGGCGGTAGCATCAGCCAGCCGTCCATCGAATCCGGCGGCGGCGCCAGCAGCCGAACGGGGCTGGCAGCCGTCCTGGCGGCGGCGATGGCGGACGACCCGATGCACGGAGCAGAGCATCACGCGGCCCTCCGGGTTCGCGAGGTGGGCCGCCTGCCTCGTCCGGTTGCTGCCGAACGCGAGCGGCGCGCCGCGGGCAAGGTCGAGCCTCCGGGCAGCCCGGCCTGACCTGCGCCGCCTCGGCCACGGCAATCGGCCAAGGCAAGCGGCCACGGCAATCGGCCGCGCGCCGCGATCGTCCTGCGCTCAGCCGGCGGGAGGCGGGGCCTTCCGCGTCCCGTGGCGCTTGTCGGGGATCTTGTATGGCACGTCGACCACCACCGTGTTGGGGCGGAAGAAGAGTCGCAGCTTCAGGCGCAGGGCCGTCTGGTTGTGGAGCGGATACTCCCAGATGTGCCGCGGCACGAGCTCGGAGAGGACCACGGTCGTCGGAGTGCCGGGGCCGAGTGGTGACTCGCGGCCGGCTGCTCCGGGCGGTGTGGGGCGTGGCCTACGACGACGAAAGCCACTACCTGCATGTCCACGTCGCGAACATCGGGCGAAAGATCGCGGCGGTGGACACCGAGGGCCGGCTGGCAGAGCTGGTCCTCGCGGAACCGGGAGGTCGGCTATCGCGTGCGCGAGGCGGACGGCGGAGTTTGATTGCGGCAGGTCGATGGTGGAGATGAGGGGACTCGAACCCCTGACTTCCGCGATGCGAACGCGGCGCTCTCCCAGCTGAGCTACATCCCCGTGTAAACCTCGGATGACTGCGATTTACGCTTGAGCTTCCACCGTGGGCGACGCGCCGGCGGGCGCCACGTTGATCCGTGACTTTCCATGTCGTCGGTCGAACTTCACGGTGCCGTCGACAAGGGCATAGATCGTGTAGTCGTTGCCCATGCCGACATTCAGACCGGGGAGCTTCTGCGTGCCTCGCTGCCGGATGATGATCCCACCGGCACGAATCGCGGTGCCGTCCTGAACCTTGACGCCGAGACGTTTTGACTCACTGTCGCGGCCGTTGCGAGTACTTCCAACACCCTTTTTATGTGCCATACCTCACTCCGCTCTAGACGGTTACGATGGTCTCAATTTCGATTCGCGTGAGCGACTGACGATGCCCTGTCTTTTTTCGATAGCGAGTCTTCGGCTTGTATTTCAACACGATGATCTTGCGGCCACGACCCTGCCGAACCACGCGACCGACAACCTTTGCGCCCTCGACCCACGGCCGTCCATGCCGCACGCCATCATCGTCGGACACGAGCAGAACATCGGTCAGCTCGACCGTCTGGCCTTCCTCTACCGGAAGCTTTTCAACGTCGATTACCTGGCCAGGCTCGACGCGATGTTGCTTGCCACCTGTCTGGATAACTGCGAAGGGCACCCGTTTGTCCTCTGTTCCAGCGTCCGCCGGACGCATGCACGTTTACGCAAGTAGCGGCCCCGTGGGGGCCGCAGCACGAGTCTAGCAACAGCCGGAGAAGATCGTCAACCGCTCTCGGTGGCCGGCGTCGCCGTTTCCATAGGGAGAGACGCGTGGTAGGACACGATTTGCCATCCACTCCCCTGCCGCTCCAGTACACCCGTCATGCGGAGACGTTCATCCTTTGGCCCGTCGGGTGTGGAAATCGTGCGAATCTCCGTGCCCGAGACCCAGGCTACGTCGCCGATGGCGTGACACAGCATCTTTGTCAGTCTCACCTTGACGAGGGGCTGTCCCTTACGAAATCTCTGCTCCAAATACCGTCGAACTCCATCCCAGCCCTGCTGCACGTCGCCCGAACGCCCGGCCACGGAGGCGTAGGGTACCTGCGCCCAGATCGCCTCCACCGCCTTGAGGTTCTCATGTGTGAGAGCGCGGTAAAAAGCATCTATCGCGTCTCGTATCTCCTCACGGATGCCATACCGCGCTCGCGCCATTCCCAAACCTCCACGTGTTATTGCAGCGGCGTCCTGCGACAGCCAGCCACATAGGTGTGAATTCTACCACTGCCTGCACCACGTGAAAACCGGCCCGCTGACGCGGACGCGAGGCACTCAAGCCGCGCTGTTCCTCCGGGGACCCCGGCCGCGAGAACGCCGCCGTTGAGACGAGCGGTCGGGGCGGTCCAGCCGGTCTTGTTCGTCATCTGCCTTGGGGATGAGCGTTGCCTTGAACTCGATGCGTTGCCGGCATCGCAAGGGGCCGCGCCTGCCCTCCTCGCTGACCTCACGGCCGACGCACAGAAGTTGCCCCTCCCGCTCAGTCTCCCCGGTGCGCAACATGTCCGCGATGAGCTTATCCAGCTCATATCCTCCCTCGTGACACACAGCGTTGGAGCAGGGCACAACGCCCTGGGTGAAGTTTCCGCGGCGGAAGCCGGTTTTCCGGAGCTCCGTCGCGCTCCCGTCGTCGGGTCCGCTCCGTTCGCGCCACTCGATGAGGGCGTCGGACAGCTGCGGAAATGCCGCCTTGAAGGTGTTGACACCGTTGTAGAAGCCGGACAATCGAAACTTCACGCTCATGGTTTCAGTCTATCCCTATCGCAAACGAGCCGCGTAATCCGTCCGGCCCTGGGCTAGACTGTGGTCACAATCGCCACGGATCGAGCGAGAGGAGAAACCGCCATGTCGATCGAAGACAAGCTCGAGGCTTTGGGCAGCCGGCTTCCCCCCGCACCCGTGCCGGTCGCCAGTTATGTCCCGGCGGTGCGGACCGGTAATCTCATCTTCACGTCCGGCCAAATCCCCATGGAGGGTGGGCAACTGCTGTGCAAAGGTCAGGTGGACCAGGAGATCGGGGAGGAAGATGCGCGTGCCGCCGCGCGCTTGGCCGCTCTCAACTGCCTATCGGTCATCAAATCAGTCATCGGCAATCTCGACCGGATCGTCCGCGTCATCAAACTGACCGGCTTCGTCAACAGCACCCCCGGATACGTCGGGCAATCGGGCGTCGTCAACGGCGCCTCGGACTTTCTCCTGGAGGTGTTCGGAGAGGCCGGCCACCACGCCCGATCGACGGTGGGCGTGCCGGGACTTCCCCTGGGAGCGGCCGTCGAGATCGAAATGATCGTCGAAGTC
>QHBO01000030.1 GCA_003243965.1 Chloroflexota bacterium | reverse complement strand
TGGCCGGCGGCGAGAAGCTGGTCATCGCGGTCGTCAAGGCCAACGCCTACGGGCACGGTGATGTCGAGGTCGCCCGGACGCTGCTCGGCGCCGGCGCCGAGCAGCTCGCCGTCGCGACCCTCCCCGAGGCGCTGCGGCTGCGCGCCGCGGGGATCGTTGCGCCGGTCATCGTCCTGTGGGGCCTTGCGGCGCCGGGCGAGGCGGAGGCAGCGATCGCCGCCGATCTGCAGCCGATCGTCCACTCGGACCACGCCGTTGCGCTGTTGGAGGCGGCGGCCGCGCGCGAGGGGCGGCGGGCCGCCGTGCACCTCAAGATCGACACCGGCCTCGGCCGCCAGGGAGTCGAATTCGAGTCCGCCGTGGAGGCGGCGATCGGTATCGCCCGGAGCCGGCATCTGCGGCTGGTCGGCACCTTCTCGCACCTCGCCGCGGCGGGGGAGGACGACAGCTACACGGAGGTCCAGCTGCTGCGCCTGGCGCAGGTGCTCGACGCGATGCGCTCGGCCGGGGTCGACCCCGGGCTGGTGCACGTCTCGGCCACCTCCGGCATCCTGAACGGCAGCGCCGCCTTTGCCGACGCTGTGCGGCCCGGCCTCGGCCTGTACGGCATGCTGCCCGCCTGGGCAGCCGACCACGAGGCGGGGTTGCGGCCCGCCCTGTCGCTGCGCGCGCTTCCGCTGCGAATCTTCGATGTGGCCGCCGGTGGAGCGGTCGGCTACGGCCTCCGCTTCCGGGCGCGGCGCGCAACCCGGCTCGCAACGCTGGCCATCGGGTACGGGGATGGCTGGCCGCGGAGCCACGCCAACAACGGCTCGGCGCTCGTCGGAGGCAGGCGGGTGCCGATCGTTGGCGCCATCAGCATGGATGGTCTGACCGTCGATCTCGGCGAGGTTGATGGGGTAACCTACGACCACGAGTTCGTCCTCATCGGTGAGCAGGGCACCGAACGCATCACCGTGGATGACGTGGCCGCGGAGCGACGCACGATCAACTACGAAGTGACGACAGCCCTCCGCGAACGGCTCCCCCGACTCCATCTTGCGAGTCGCTGAGCCGATGAGCGCCGACCCGACCGACGAGCTGGTCCGTGCGGTGGCGCGCCGCGGTCTCGCCGGACCGGTCGCCATCCTCCTCGACGCGCACCGACCGCTCCAGCCGCTGCTGGCCGAGGCAACCACCTTCCTGGCCCCGCTGCTCCGACCGCTGCTCGGACCACGTCACGCGGACCTCCTGCGGGTCATGTCAGATCGCACTCGCTATGCACTGCTCATGGAGCGGCTGCGGGCCGCGGAGTCGGGGGAGGCGGATGCCGAACATCGGTGATCTCGTAGGTCGCGTCATCGGCCTCGTCGGTGAACTGATCGGCAGCTCCTCGCTGCGGCTCGGCATCGCACCGACCCTCGTCATCCTGGGACTGCTGCTGGTGCTGCTCTCCCTGCTCGCCCGCCCGGCGGGCCGATGGACCCCCGGCGACCGCGGACATCTGGCCCGCACGGGGCACCTGATGGCGCTCGCCGCCGAGGCAGGTACGGAGGCCGCGTTCTCGCTCGGAACCGCGGGAGTGGCCCGCGGAACCCGGGCGCTCGATCGCCTGCAGACGCTCGCGGCGCTGCCGATCCTCGGCCACGTCGCCCGGGCGGCCGCGCGAGGCGGAGTCACGCTGCGCGTCACCGCCAACGATCCGGTGGCGGTCCTGCTCGCCGAGCAGACGGTGGAACAGGCGCATCGGCGGATGGGCACCCTCGAGCGCCTGTCGGAGTCCGGTGTCACGTACGTTGGCGAGGGGAGACCCACCGCCGCGGCCCTGGCCCTGGCGGAGCAGCAGGTATGGGGCGGCGCCTTTGTGGCGGGAGGTCTGGCTGAGGAGGGCCTGCTGCTGCTGCACGGCATGGCCGACGGAGCGACCGCTACCTCGTTCGGTAGCGCGGACGTCGGACAGGCGCCGATGCTCCTTCTCGAAGGAGAGGGAACGCTGGTCGGCCCCGAGCTTTACCAGACACCCGGCGATATTCGCTCCACCGTCCAGGACTGGACCGCCGCCTTCACCGCCAACCGGCTGATCTGGCTGACGGTCGCGGTGCTGGTCGGCGCATCCGCGCTCCTCCTCCTGGGCGTGCCCGGGATCCCCGCCTTCTTCACCGGGCGCTGACGATGCGCCGCTCGATCCCGACCGTCGTGGTGACGGTCATCGGCCTCATCCTGCTTGCCGATTTCATCGTGGCCAACCCGACGCTCGACCGCGTCGCCGGCGCGGTGAGCGAGTGGATCATGCTCCTCGCTGCCGCCGCGGCATTGACCGGCGCGATTGCGCTGGTGGCGACGCACGGACGGGCGCTGCTCCAGCGCGGAACCGACCGCATCGGCTCCGCCGTGCTGCTGCTGGGGCTGGCGCTGATGCTGATCGCCGGCTTCCGCCCGGGTTCATCGGGGTCGAGCGACCCGATGACCCGCTGGCTGGTGGCCGCGCTGCTCGCCCCGCTGATCGCGTCCCTCTTCGCCCTGCTCTTCTTCTTCCTGCTGGCCGCGATCCGGCGCGGGCTCGCGATCCGGAGTCGCGAGACCAGCCTGATGGTCGTGGTTGCGCTGGCCGTGCTGGTCCTGCTCCTGCCGCTCGGGGGAGCACTCGGCGGCTGGCTGGCCGCGGCCGCCGGCTGGAGCCTGAGCGGCCCGATCGGCGCGGTCTTCCGCGGCATGCTGATCGGGGTGGCGGTGATGGGCGCGATCACCGCCGCACGGCTCCTGTTCGGCGTGGAGGGAACCGATGAGTAGCGCGTGGCGCCGGCGAGCATTCCTGGCACCGATCGTCCTGCTGGTCCTGCTCTCGCTTGCCGAGCTGGCGCCACGCCTCTCCGCGCTGCAGCTCGCGAACCCGGATGCGTCCCGCGCGGAGGCGCTGCGCGCCGCGTTGGCTGCGGTGCCGGCCGACGGCGTGGCGCTGGTCGACATCGACGCCGACCTCGGCACCTATCCGGAGGTGCGGCCTGCCGTCCGCGCTGCGCTCGACCAGCTCGTGCGCCGGGGGGTCCGGATCGCGGTGGTCAGCTTCAGCGCCGAGGGACGCGCCATCGCCAGCGCCGAGCTGGACCGGATGCAGCGCCTCGCGCCCGCCGCCCCGCTCCTGGACCTGGGCTTCCGCTCAGGTGCGGAGGCTGGGCTGGTGCGCAGCGTGCGGTCGATCGTCCCGGAGGGCGTCGGCGGAGCGGTGGCCGCCGAGATCAGGCGACGTGGCGGAGGACTCGCCGCCTTCGACGCCGCGCTGCTGATCGGGGGCGGCGAGATCGGTCCGCGCGCCTGGGTCGAGCAGGTCAGGACCCGCGTCCCGCAGCTGCAGATGGTCGCCATCGCGCCCAGCGTGCTCCAGCCGGAGCTGGAGCCCTACCGCGCCTCCGGCCAACTGAAGGCGCTGCTCGCCACGGTGCGAGACGACGTGGCGTATGTATCCGCGGTCGGCGGATGGTCAGCTCCGCGTCCGGGTGTGGCGCCGGTCTCGGGCCGCGAGCCGAGCGCGTTGGCCATCCTGCTCGGGATGCTGGTCGCCATCGGGGTCCTGGTGGAGGCCCTCGCCGGCCACCTGCTCGGCCCGGTGGGGAGCCCCGCGAGCCGGGGCCAGGAGGAGCGGTGAGCGAGCTGTTCGCCGCCGGTCCGGCCGGCGCGTTCGCCACCTGGGTCGCCGCCCTGGTGACCATCGGCGTCTGGTCGTACCTGCTCGGGCAGCGGCGCATCTTCCGTCTCGCGCAGCAGCTCCTCGCCGGGCTGGCGACCGGGTACCTGGTCGTCATCTCGGTTCGCGACGTCCTCGTCCCGCGCCTCGTGCAGCCGCTCGCCGCCGCGCCGCTGCAGCACCCCGAGCTGTGGGTCGGGCTTGCGCTCGTCGTGCCGCTGGTGCTGGCCGCCTGGGCCCCGCGCCGGATCGTGGCGGTGCCGGTCGCCGTGCTGGTCGGCGGCACTGCTGGCTTCGCGCTGGGCGGCGCGGTTGCCGGGACGCTGATGCCGCAGCTCGGAGCCTCACTGGTCAGCCCGACCTCTCCGGGTGGGGTCGCGGGCGGCGCGCTCGGGCTGGTGGTGACCGCCCTGGTGCTGCTCTCGTTCCTGCACGGGACCCGGCGCGGGCGGATCATGGGCGGCGTGACGGCGCTCGGCAGGTGGATGATGGTGGCGGGCCTCGGCGGCTTCCTGGGTTTCCTGCTGGTCAGCAGGCTGACGCTGCTCGTCGACCGGGTCGGGTTCCTGCTCGGCGATTGGCTGGGGATCCTCAGATGACCGATTGCTTCCTCCCCCTGGACCGATTGGTCCGACCCGGTGACCGACCGATGACCGACCGGTCGCAGACCGACTCCTCCGACGTTTCGCTGCTCGTCGACGTCGGGTCAGCATGGACCAAGGCATGCGTGATCGGGCGGACGCGCGGCAGGTGGCGGATCGTCGGTCAGGTGGCTCAGCCGTCCGCGTGGGGCGACGCCGAGCTGCGGCTGGCACTGGCCGCGCGGCTGGGCCCGGGCATCGACCGCCGTCTGCGAGCATCGATCCATTCGATCCTGGAGAGCGCCCCGCGGATCGAGTGCCACACGCCCCGGAGGGCGGGCCGGATCGCGCTGGTCGCCGTCTCGCGCGAGGTCTCCGGTGCGGCGGCGCGTCGTGCCGCGCAGTCGGCCGGGTGGGTGGTGGTCGAGGAAGCGACCGCAGATGACGGGCGCCCATTGGCAGAGCGGCTCGCTGCCCTGCAGGCGGCGCAGGTCGACGCGTGGCTCGTGGCGGGAGGGTTCGACACCGCCAGCTCGCGGCAGGCGGTCGAGGCCGCCGCGCTGGCCGCCGCCGGCCGTGCGGGCGCGGATACCCCGGTGATCTGGGCCGGATCGGCCGCGCTCGCCGGAGAGGTGGCCGGCCTATTTCCGGACGGGACGCTCCAGGCGGTCGCCAATCCCCGGCCCAGCCCCGACGTGGAGGACCCGCTCCCGCTGCGGCACCGTCTCGAGGAGCTCCTGCAGCGCGCCGTGGCGCCGCGCGGCGTGACGCGCCTCGCCCCGATCAGCTTTCGGCGTGCGGTCGCCGAGCTGGCACGCGCCTCCAACCTGCGGATCGTCGGCGTCGATCTCGGCGCACGCTATGCCACCTGGGTGACGGCCGACGAAAGCGGAGGGGCGGAGAGCCGCGTCTACGCCGCCGGCGGGCTCGCCTCACCGTTCCTGACCGAGCCCGGCGGTCCGATGCGCGTCACGCGCCTGCTGCCCCACGCCATCGACGAGCTGGCGGTCGCCGACACCCTTCAGAACATTCAGGCCCGGCCGGGAACACTGCCGCAGACGGAGGACGAGCTGGTCGTCACCCATGCCGCGGCCAAGGTGCTGCTGGCCGAGATCGCGGGCCACGAGCGTCTGCGGAGCGGGACGGACCTGATCATCGGAGCGGGTCGCGCGATCGCCGGCGCCCCGAACCCCGCACACGCCGCCCAGATCCTGCTCGACGGGATGCGCCCCGTCGGCGTCACGCAGCTTGCGCTCGATCCGTCGGGCGCCCTGGGGCCGCTCGGGTCGCTCGATGACGACGAGATCCCCGAGGGGATCGCGATCCTGCGCGACGACCTGCTGGTCCCGCTCGGCGCTTCGGTGGTGACCCGCGGTGGACGCCCCGGCCAGACCGCGATGCGCGTCACCGTCCATCGGGCCGGCTGGCCGGAGATCGGGCCGTTCGAGGTGCGGGCCGGCCAGCTGCGCACCGTTCCGCTGCCGCGCGGGCAGGTGGCCGAGCTGCAGATCGAGCTGGAGAACGGCGCGACGCTCGGCATCCCGCGTCGCAGCCGGCGGGCACGGGCGCAGGTCTCCGGCGGCGTCGTCGGGCTGGTCCTCGACGCGCGCGACGCGCCGCTCAACCTGCCGCGACGGCTCGAGGACCGTCGCGCGCTCCTCGCCGCGTGGCGCGATGGCTTCGTGCGGGAGCCGTCCGCGGACGGGGGCGCCGCATGATCGGTCCCGTCGTGCATCGCATCGGCATGCCGCGCGGTGCCACGGTCATCGTCGCACCGGGCGCCGACATCGACCCGGACGAGATCATCGCCACCCATCGGTCTCCCAAGGAACCGATGCGGATCGCGGTCGCCTCCGTGCTGCGTCGCTCACCGGCCGAGGCGGCCGGCATGCTCTCCGTGCGTCCGGGGAGCCAGGTCGAGGCAGGCCATCCGATCGCACGCGGCCCCGATGCGCGGGAGGTGCTGGCGCCCGCGACCTCGATCCTGCTCGGCTACTCCGTGGCCGACGGCTGGGCGCTGCTGGCGCCGCTGGGCGTCGACGAGCCGGTGGTCGGCCACGTGCGCGGCCGCGTGATTCGTGTGGAGCCGAGCGCGGTGAGCGTCGCCATTCCGGGCGCGATGCTGCGCGGCGTGGGGGGCACCGGCGACGCCGTCCACGGTGAGCTGGTGGTCGCCGTCCACGAGCCCGGCGAAGAGCTGCGGGCGGGCGCCATCGATGCCAACTCCACCGGCAAGATCGTGGTCGGCGGGTCGCGCGCCAGCGCCGAGACGTTGACCCGCGCCCGGGCGATGGGCGTGGCCGGCATCGTTCTGGGTGGAGTGCTCGACAAGGAGCTGCGCGACTTCGAGGCGATCCAGCGCCGACGCCGCGAGATCGGCGGCCTGAGCGGCTCGTTCGGGCTGGTCCTGGTCGAGGGGTTCGGCAAGGTCGCCTTCGACCCGCAGCTGTTCGCATGGCTGCGTGCGCACCAGGGCCACGTCGCCAGCCTGTTCGGCGCCGATCACGTGATGTACGTCTACGACGCCGGGCCTCCGCCGGCACGCCGCGCGCTGCCGCGCGTTGGGGAGCGGGTGGTCGCCCATCGGCGCCCCTTCCAGGGCCGCGGCGGCGTGCTCGTCGCGCTTTTGGACGACCTGCATGCCACACCGTCGGGGATCCCGTGCCGCATGGCGCTGGTGCGCTTCGAGGACGGTCGCCTGGCGCCGGTGCCGCTCGCCAACCTCGAGGCGGTCGGCCCGGTCCAGGAGCAGGGAGACTCCTGAGCCGATTCCTATACTTCCCCGCGTGATGGAAACCACTCCCGCCGACGCGGCCACTCCCGCCGACCCCGGCGCCGCGGCCCCCGACCCGGCGCCCCTGGCGCGCGGTGAGGTCGTCAGCACCGGCGTCGAGCGGACCCGCGACCTGGCACGGACCATCGGCCGGGCTGCGGCACCGGGGACGTTGATCGCCCTGCACGGACCGCTCGGAGCCGGGAAGACCCAGTTCGCCAAGGGGATCGCGCAGGGGCTCGACGTGCAATCGGTGGTCAACAGCCCGACGTTCGTGCTGATGAACGAGCACGAGGGTCGGCTGCGGCTGTTCCACATCGACGCCTACCGGCTGGAGGGGCCCGAGGATGCATACGCCGCGGGGCTGCTCGATGACCGGCAGCTCGGGGGCGTGGCGGTGGTCGAGTGGGCCGACCGTGTCGCCGCGCTGCTCCCGGCGGACCGCCTCGAGATCTCCATTCGGTCCGGCGCAGCGGCTGACGAGCGCATCCTCGAATGGCGCGCCTACGGCCTGGCCCACGCGGCACTGGCCGATGCCCTCGAGGCTGCGCGCGCCGGGGGGGCCGGCGGGTGATCATCGCCATCGAGAGCGCCTCGCCGGACGCATCGGTCGCGATCGCCGCGCCGGACGGCTCGCCGCTGGCCGAGGACGGTTGGACCGCTGACCGGCGCCAGGCCGGTGAGCTGTTTCCGCGCCTCCTGGCGCTGCTCGAGCGGAACGGCCGCGCCCTCGGGGAGGCGACCGCAATTGCCGTCGGGCTCGGTCCCGGGTCGTTCACCGGGCTGCGGGTCGGGCTGAGCGTCGCCAAGGGGCTGAGCCTGGCGCTGCGGCGGCCGATCGTCGGCGTTGCGAGCCTTGCCGCGTGGCTTGCGGCCGAGCCGCAGGCGGAGGCGGCGCTCTCGCGGGCCGGAGCGCGGGAGGCGTTCCTGCTGATCCGCGGTGCGGAGACGCCGCAGATCGTCGAGCCCGCGTCCCTTCCCGCGCGCGCGACACATCCCGGCCCTGCCGGCCAGGGCGTGGTGGTCGCGGCGGCGGAGCTCGCGGAGGCGTTCGGGCTGGCCCGTGCGCTGCCGCCGCTGGGGGGCGCCTCCGCCGTTGCGCGACTGGCCGCCGAGCGCCTGCGCGTGGAGCCCGCCGGAGACGACCTGGCGCGCCTCGAGCCGACCTATCTTCGCGCGCCGCGCGGCATCGGTACGGCGGCAGACGGAGCGGTCAAGTGGCTGTGACCTCGCCGATCGTGGTCGAGCCGATGCAGCTTTCGGATGTCGCCGCCGTGCACGAGATCGAGCGGCTCAGCTTCAGCTCGCCGTGGCCCGCCCGGGCCTTCGAGCAGGAGCTCAGCACCAACCCGATGGCCCGCTACGTCGTGGCTCGCCGCGAGGAGCAGGTGCTCGGCTTTGCCGGGGTGTGGCTGATGGTCGACGAGGGCCACATCACGACCTTCGGGGTGCACCCCGACTGGCGCCGACGCGGGGTCGGTCGGCGGCTGATGCTCGAGCTGATGGAGATCGCGCTCGAGCTCGGAGCCGCCCGCATGACCCTGGAAGCGCGGGTCAGCAACTCGGCCGCGCAGTCGCTGTACCAGCGTTTCGGCTTCGAGGTCACCGGTCGCCGGAGCGCGTACTACACCGATGACGGGGAGGACGCGCTGGTGATGACCACCCCGGAGCTGCGTGGCCCGTCGATGCAGACGGTGCTGCTCGTGGAGCGCGCTCGGCGGAAGGGCGGCTGATGCGCGGGCCGCGGATCCTGGCCATCGAATCGTCCTGCGACGAGACCGGCGTGGCGGTGGTGGTCGGCGGCCGCCGGATCGAGGCCAACCAGGTCGCCTCGCAGGTGGCGCTCCACGCGGCGACCGGCGGAATCGTGCCGGAGGTGGCGGCCCGTGAGCAGCTGCGCTGGATCGTGCCGACCGTGGAAGCTGCCCTGGCGCAGGCGGGCACCGGATGGTCGGACCTCGACGCGGTGGCGGTCACCTATGGACCGGGGCTGATCGGGTCGTTGCTGGTCGGCGTCAACGTGGCCAAGGCGATCTCCGCGGTGCACGGGCTCCCGCTCATCGGAGTCAACCACATCGAGGGCCATATCTATGCCAACTGGCTGACCGATGCCGATTCCGCCGCAGGCGAGCCTCTCCCTCTCGAGCCGCCGTTCCCGCTGCTCTGCCTGGTGGTCAGCGGCGGGCACACCCAACTGGTGCTGATGCACGACCACGGCCGCTACGAGCTGCTCGGCCAGACCGTCGACGATGCCGCCGGCGAGGCGTTCGACAAGGTGGGGCGCCTGCTCGGGCTGCCGTACCCGGGTGGACCTGCGATCAGCGCCGTGGCGCTGCAGGCCACCCCGATCACGCGCTTCCCGCGGGCGCGGACCGATGGCCGCTACGATTTCTCGTTCTCGGGACTCAAGACTGCGGTGCTGCGCGAGGTGGAGGCGTACCGCGCCCGCAACGCGCCGATCCCGGTCGACGGCCTGGCGGCGGCGTTCGAGGAAGCGGTCGTGGATGCGCTGGTCACCAAGACCGTGGCCGCGGCCGAGGAGCGGGGAGTGGAGGCGGTGGCGCTCGGTGGTGGGGTGGCCGCCAACCGGGCGCTGCGTGCCGTGCTCCGCGATCGGTTGGCCGCCATTCCGCTGCTCGTCCCGCGGCCCGCCTGGTGCACCGACAACGGCGCGATGATCGGCGCCGCGGCGGGTCATCGATACGCTGCCGGCGACCGCGCGGACGCGACGCTGGAGGCGATCCCGTCCCTGTCGCTCCCTTGGCTGGAGGCGGGGGACACCGTGTTCCACTCCACGCCATCTCCGCGGCAGGCGATGGACGCTGACCGGGACCTTCACCGCGCGGACCCCGTTCCGCCCGCGCTGGCGGCCGACCGTCTCGTCCCGCCCACGCCGGGGCAGCTGCGCCGCCTGATGGCCACCGAGCGGCTTCGGCCGCGTCGCGCCCTGAGCCAGAACTTCCTGACCGACGCAGCCGCGCTCGACGCGATCGTGGTGGCCGCCGAGCTGCAGCCCGACGATCAGGTGGTGGAAGTCGGTCCCGGGCTGGGCGTGCTCACCCGCCGGCTGCTGGCGGCCGGCGCATCGGTCATCGCCGTCGAGCTCGACCCTCGACTGGCCGCTTATCTGCGCGGTGAGCTGGCGGAGGTGGAGCGGTTCTCGCTCCTGGAGGCCGATGCGCTGACGCTCGACGCCGCGCGCATCGCACCGGCCGGGCCTTTCAAGCTCGTCGCCAACATCCCGTACCACATCACCAGCCCGCTGCTGCACGCCTTTCTGGAGGGACCGCGGCCGCCGGAGCTGACGGTCCTGCTGGTCCAGGCCGAGGTTGCGGAGCGCGTCGCGGCACCGGCCGGAGGCATGAGCTACCTCTCGGTCTTCGTCCAGAACATCGCCCAGGCGGAGGTGGTGGCGCGGGTTCCGGCCCTCGCCTTCGAACCCGCGCCCTCGGTCGATTCGGCGATCCTCCGGCTCCGGCGGCGTGCGGAGCCGGCCGTGCCGCCCGGTCCGGCGCGTGAGGCGTTCCGCCACCTGGTGCAGGCCGCATTCCGCCATCGCCGCAAGCAGATTCACAACGCCCTCGGCCGCGAGCTGCCGATCGGTGCGGAGCTGCTGGGCGCCGCCCTGGCCGGCTGCGGCGTCGACGGCGAGCGCCGGCCCCAGACGCTCTCGGTGACGGAGTGGGCCTGTCTCTCCGTTCGGCTGGCGGCGCACCTGGCGTGATGCCCCGTACCGGTTCCCTGGAGCTCGAGGCGCCGGCCAAGCTCAACCTGTCCCTGTCGGTGACCGGCAGACGCGGCGGCTATCACGAGCTCACCGGCGTCTGGGTCCTGCTCGAGCTGGCGGACCGGCTGCTCCTGTCGGCCGGTGCCACCGGGCTTCGGGTCGGTGGACCGGCGGCGGACGGCGTTCCCGCCGATCGCGACGCGAATCTGGCGTGGCGCGGGCTGGTGGCCGGACTCGGCGCGGAGCCGTCTCTGGCGTGGCTGGCGCTCGACAAGCGGGTCCCTGCCGCCGCGGGCCTGGGAGGTGGCTCGTCGGATGCGGCAGCGGCCTGGCGCCTGGGGCGGGCATGGTCCGGCGGAACCGATGCACCCGCCACGACGGGCGAGCTGGCGGCGTTGGCGCGCCTGGGCGCCGATGTGCCGTTCTTCGCCGCGCAGACGGCGGTCGCGCGAGTGTCGGGGATCGGCGAGCGGGTCGCTGCACTGGACGCGCCCGGTCGGCCGTTGGAGGTGGTGCTGCTCAACCCGGGGTTCGGACTGTCCACCGCGGAGGTCTTTGCCGAGCTGCGTCCGGACGATTGGAGCCAGGCGGACCGGGGTCCCCGGACCGACGCGGCGCAGCTCACACCGGGCTCCAACGACCTGCTCGCCGCGGCTCGCCGGCTGCGACCGGGGCTCGACGACCTGATGCGCCTCACCCGTGCGGCGGGCGGCGACCCGCGCCTGACCGGCAGCGGACCGACCATCTACAGCGTCACCGACGATCCGGAACGCGCCGCCGCGCTCGCGGCCCAGCTCGCCGAGCGGCTTCCGACCGCGGAGGTGCGCATCTCGCTGACCCGCACGCGGCTCCAAGCGGCTAGCATCCGCGCCACGCACCAGGAGGAAGCGTGACCGACGCAACCGTGGTTCAGACCGATGCAGCGCCGGCGGCGCTGGGTCCGTACAGCCAGGCGATCGCGGCCGGCGGGTTCGTCTTCAGCGCCGGCCAGGTGGGGATCGACCCGCAGACCGGTGAGATCGTCGCCGGCGGTGTGGCAGCCCAGGCCGAACGGGCGCTCGACAACCTGGCCGCGGTACTCGATGCAGCGGGCACCAACCTGGCGCGCGTGGTGAAGACCACCATCTTCCTGGTCGACATGGGCGACTTTGCCACCGTCAACGAGGTGTACGGCAAGCGGTTCGGCAGCGCTCCGCCCGCCCGTTCCACCGTGGCGGTCGCGGGGCTGCCGAAGGGCGGCCTGGTCGAGATCGAGTGCGTGGCCCTGGCTTGACCGCTCGACCGCAGCACCGATACCATCGCCCGCGTTCTCGCCCGCTGCAGGAGCGTCCGCCGCTGTGGTAGCCCTCGCGGCCATCGTCCTGGCCGCCGGACAGGGGACGCGGATGCGATCGCGTCTCCCTAAGGTGCTCCACCCGCTTGCCGGCCAACCGATGTTGACCCACATCCTGGACGCGCTGCACCGCGCCGGGATCGAGCACCGTGTGGTGGTCACCGGCCATGCCGCCGAGGGCGTCGAGGCGGCGCTTGCCGGGCGCGGCGTGAGCGTGCGGCAGGATCCGCAGCTCGGGACCGCCGACGCCGTACGTGTCGGCCTGGGACGCGTGCCGGGAAGTGTTCGCCACGTGGTCGTCACCGTCGGCGACGCGCCGCTGCTCCCCGCCGAGCTGTTCCAGCGCCTCGTCGCGGAACAGGCGGAGGGTGACTCGGTGATGACCCTGCTCTCCGCGCGCGTCCCCGACCCCGCCGGCTATGGCCGGATCGTGCGCGGCGCCGATGGATCGGTCCGGGCGATCGTCGAGGACAGGCACGCGGACGCCGACCAGCGTCGGCTCGACGAGGTCAACGTGGGCACCTACTGCTTCGACGCGGCGTGGCTCCGCGCCAACCTTGGAATGGTCGCCGCCAGCCCGGCGGGGGAGTACTACCTCACCGATCTCGTCGGGCTGGCCGCCAGCGGCGGCCGGCGAGTGGCGGTCGTGGACGCGCCGCGCCCCGAGCTGACGGCGGGCATCAACGACCGCGTGCAGCTTGCCGCCGCCGAGCGCCTACTGCGCGCGGAGATCGCGGAACGCCACATGCGGGCCGGGGTGACGATCGTGGACCCCGAGACGACGCACATCGATGCCGCGGTGGAGATCGGGCAGGACGCGCGCATCGAGCCGTGGACCGTCCTGCGCGGTGCCACGGTCATCGGCCAGGACGCGGTCATCGGTCCGCACGCCGAGCTGCGGGACTCGCGTGTCGGACCGCGGAGCACCGTCTGGGCCAGCATCCTGGAGGAGGCGTCGGTCGCCGAGGATTGCGAGATCGGGCCGTACAGCCACCTGCGCCCCGGAGCCGAGATCGGGGCGCGCTGCCGGATCGGCAACTTCGCGGAGGTGAAGCAGAGCCGAATCGGGGCGGGGACCCAGCAGCACCACTTCAGCTACCTCGGCGACGCGGAGGTCGGCGAGGAGGTCAACATTGGGGCCGGCACCGTGACCGCCAACTTCGACGGCACCGACAAGCACCGCACGATCATCGGCGACGGCGCGTTCATCGGCTCCGACACCATGCTCCGCGCCCCGGTGACCATCGGTCCCGGAGCCCGGACCGGAGCGGGGGCGGTCGTCACCCGGGACGTGCCGGCCGGCAAGACGGTCGTCGGCATGCCGGCCCGGGCGATCGGTGCGCCTCGAGACGCGACGACCGGTGCCGGCCGGCCGGCCAAGGCGGGCAAGTCGCTGGCGGCCGGCGAGCCGCTGCCGGTCGCAGAGCGCGGCGACTCCGATGCCTGAGGGCGGCCCCAGTTCCGGCGGCGGAAGCGGCAATCCCCTCCTGGATCTGACCGTGATCGCCATCCTGATCCTGGTCAGCGGCTTCTTCGCCGCCTCCGAGATCTCGCTGATCACCGTCAAGCGCCACCGCATCGCGCAGCTGGCAGAAGAGGGAAACGCCTCCGCGCGCGCCGCGCAGCGGCTGACCAACGACCCGAGCCGCTTCCTGGCCACGATCCAGATCGCGCTCACCTTCCTGGGTTTTCTGGCCTCCGCCTTCGGCGCGGTGAGCTTCTCGGGGGCGGTGGCATCCTGGATCCGCGCCATCCCGCTTGCCCCGATCCGCGACTCGGCGGCCACCATCGCCTTCCTGCTCGTGACCCTGATGGTGGCGCTCGTCTCGATCGTGGTCGGTGAGCTGGCACCCAAGACCCTGGCCCTCTCGTTCGCCGAGCGCTTCGCGCTGGCGGTCGCGCAGCCGATCGGGTTCATCGAGCGGGTGCTGAGCCCGTTCGTGTGGTTGGTGTCGCTGGTGAGCGGCGTCCTGGTCCGCGCGCTCGGCGGGAAGCAGCGGCCCAGCCCCGGATACCTCTCCACGGAGGAGCTCAAGCTGCTGGTCGAGACCGGCAGCGAGCAGGGTGTCTTCGAGGAGGAGGAGAAGGAGATGATCCACGGGGTCATCGAGCTCGGAGATAAGGCGGTCCACGAGGTGATGGTTCCGCGGATCGGGATCAAGGCAGTCGACGCGGAGGCCAGCGTCGACACGGTGATCGACTTCATCGTGCGCGCCGGCCACTCGCGGGTCCCGATCTACGAGCAGAGCCTCGACAACATCATCGGCATCCTGTACGCCAAGGACCTGCTGCCGTATCTCAAGCTCAACGGTCGCGGCCAGCAGAAGATCGACATCCGCGCCCTGGCCCGCCCCGCGGTGTACGTGCCGGAGACCAAGGCGGTCGACGAGCTGCTGCGCGAGATGCAGATCGCCAAGAAGCACCTTGCGATCGTGGTCGACGAGTACGGTGGCACCGCCGGCCTGGTCACCATCGAGGACGTGGTCGAGGAGATCGTGGGCGAGATCCAGGACGAGTACGACACCGAGGAGTCGCTGGTCGAGCAGGTCCAGACCGATGACCAGCAGGTCGTGTATCGGCTCGACGGGCGCGTCAGCGTCGACGACCTGCGCGACATCTTCGACCTGAGCGACGCGGAGGAGCCCGATGAGGAGGCGTACGACACCGTCGGCGGCCTGATCGTCCACCGCGAGGGTCGGATCCCGCTCCCCGGCGAGGAGGTCACCTTCCGCGAGATTCAGCTCCGGGTCGAGGCCGCCGACTCGCGTCGCGTGCTCAAGGTGCTGGCCCGCCGCGAGCAGGTCCACGCGGCCAACGAGCAGCCGCCCGGCGAGCAGGCCGTCTAGCGGTGAGCCCCCGCCGTCAGGCCGCGATCACCGACTCCACTACCTGACGCAGCTCCGCCCGCCGTTCCTCGCCGATCGGGAGCTCCCCGATCGCCGCCAGCGCCCGGTCCCGGTAGCGCCGCGCCTCGCCGAGCGCATGCTCCCGCGCCCCGCAGCGCTCGAGGATGGCCAGCACCTCCTCCACGTCCCCGGCGGCCATCGGCGCCTCGACCTGCGGGTCGAGCGCGCCGTCGGTGGCACGCATCGGTCCGTAGAGCTGGCGCAGCCGGTCGGCATCGGTCTTCGACGCGTGCTCCAGCGCCCACACCAGCGGCAGCGTCTTCTTGCGCTTGCGGATGTCTCCCGCCTCCGGCTTGCCGGACTCGGCCGCGGTCCAGAAGCTGCCCTTCACGTCATCGGCCATCTGGAAGGCGATGCCCAGGTCGTACCCGAAGCGCCGGTAGGCCTCGATCACCGCCGGCTCATCGGTGGCCAGGATCGCGCCCGCCTGCACCGATGCGCCAACCAGCGCCGCGGTCTTCTTGCCGATCATCTCGAGGTAGCCGCCGACGCTGACGTTCGGCTCGCGCTCGAAGGTGATGTCCAGGAACTGGCCCTCGCACAGGGCCAGGCAGGTTTCGTCGTAGACCCGCATCAGGGCCAGCACTCGCCGCTCGCTGAAGCCATCGGCCAGGAGCCGATACAGGGCCAGCCGGCTCAGGGCGAAAAGCGCATCGCCGGCGTTGATCGCCAGCGGCACGCCCCATATGGCCCACAGCGTCGGCCGATGGCGCCGCTCGCGGTCCGCGTCCTCGATGTCGTCGTGGACCAAGCTGAAGTTGTGCCCGAGCTCCACGGCTGCGGCACCCGGCAGCGCCCCGCGATAGCTGCCAGTAAGCGACTGATAAGCGAGCAGGCCCAGGAGCGGGCGCATCCGCTTGCCACGCGGCCCCTCGGTGTTGTCGAGGCCAAGGTGATAGGCGAGCATCTCGTACAGCGGCCGCGAGTGGCCGTCGCGCTCCTCGAGCACGCTCCGCATCTCGGCCTCGATGTCGACGAGCAGATCGGTAAACTCGCCCCTGATGTCCACGTTCGGAAGGGTACCCGAGCCCGCCAGGCCGATGAGCCCGCGACGCCCCGTGAGCCCGCGACGCCGATGAGCCCCCGCGGCCGCCTCTACAAGACGGAGGCGATCGTCCTGCGCGCCATGGACCTCGGCGAGGCGGACCGCGTGCTCACCGTGCTGACCCCGCGCCTCGGGAAGCTGAAGGTGATCGGGAAGGGGATCCGGCGGCCTCGCTCGCGGCTCGGCGGCGGACTGGAGCCGCTCAGCGACGTGCAGCTGGTGCTGGCGGTGGGGCGCACGTTTGACGTCGTGACCCAGGTGGCGCTCGAGGACCCGCACCTGGGCCTTCGCAACGACCTCCACTCGACGGCGGCGGCCTGGTACGTCGCCGACCTCGCCGACCGATTCTGCGAGGAGCGCGTCGATGTGCATGCCATCTTCATCCTGCTGGCCCAGGCGCTCGCCGCCCTCGATGCGCCGCCCCCGGCCATCTCACGCGCGCTCGTTGCGCGTTGGTTCGAGCTTCACCTGCTCGATACGACCGGCTACCGTCCCCAGCTGACCACCTGCATCGAGTGCCGCTTGCCGCTCGAGCCGGATGGGAACGCATATTCGGCGGTCGCGGGGGGCGTCCTGGATGCCGCGTGCGCCCGAGAGCGAGGGCAGGCGCTCAACGCGCGGCCGCTCTCCCCGGACGCGCTCAAGGTCCTCCGCCACCTCCAGCGCTCCGAGCTGGCCACCGTGGTGCGTCTGGGGCTCGGGACGGCGCTCCACCGGGAGCTGGAGCGGCTGCTGCATGCGACGGTCTCCGTGGTCCTCGAGCGGGAGCTGCGGACCCGTGACTTCCTGGAGGAGGTTGCCCAGCGCGAGCGGGGACTGGCCGCGTCGTCAGACACCTCGGCCGCATCGGGCTCGTCGGTGGAATCGGGCTCGTCGGGCTCGTCGGTCGCAGTGCCAATCTCCGTGGCGGAGGCCGAGGGCGAGGCTCCGGCCGAGCCGGACCTGCTTCCTACCCGGACGTGAGCTGTGAATCAACATGGCACCTGCGAATCAACTTGGTCGTGAGCTGGCCTCGCGGACCGAGCCCGCAGGTGCGCTAGACTCGAAGCCAAGCCGGGCCCGAGTCCGGCCCGAGCATGGGGCCACTCCCCGGACGACCAAGGAGCGCTGATCACCCGTGCCGGCCCCGAACATGGACGTCATCGTCAGCCTCGCCAAGCGACGCGGCTTCGTCTTTCCGTCCAGCGAGATCTACGGCGGCATGGCCGGCTTCTGGGACTACGGCCCGCTGGGCGTGGAGCTCAAGAACAACATCAAGGCCGCCTGGTGGCGACAGATGGTCCAGCTCCGCGACGACGTGGTGGGGATCGACGCCGCGATCGTCATGAATCCGCGGGTCTGGGAGGCATCGGGTCACGTCGCCGGCTTCAGCGATCCGATGGTCGACTGCCGCAACTGCAAGCTCCGCTTCCGCGCGGACGACCTCAAAGGGCCACCGTCGGAGATCGCCTGCCCGAACTGCGGCTCCCGCGGCACGCTCACCGACGCGCGCCAGTTCAACATGATGTTCGCCACCCACGTCGGGCCGGTGGCCGAATCCGCATCGGTCGCCTACCTGCGACCGGAGACCGCGCAGGGCATCTTCGTCAATTTCGAGAACGTGGCGACCAGCATGCGCCGCAGCCTGCCATTCGGCATCGCCCAGATCGGGAAGAGCTTCCGCAACGAGATCACGCCGGGCAACTTCATCTTCCGCGACCGCGAGCTGGAGCAGATGGAGATGGAGTTCTTCGTCCACCCCAGCCAGGAGGACCGATGGTTCGCCTACTGGGTCGAGGAGCGTCACCGCTGGTGGACCGATGTGTTGGGCATCGACGCGGAGCGGCTCCGCCTGCGGCCGCACGATCCCGGCGAGCTGTCGCACTACTCGAAGCAGACGACCGACATCGAGTACCGCTTCCCCATCGGCTGGTCGGAGCTGGAGGGCATCGCCGACCGCACCGATTACGACCTGCGCGCCCACGCCGCGGCGAGCGGGAAGAAGCTCTCCATCTTCGACGAGGCAGCCGGCGAGCATGTGGTGCCGTACGTCATCGAACCGGCGGCCGGCGTGGACCGCGCGCTGCTCACCGTCCTGATCGACGCCTACGAGGAGCAGCAACTGGCGGGCGAGAAGCGCACCGTCCTGCACCTGCGGCCATCGCTGGCGCCGATCAAGGCCACCGTCATGCCGCTCCTCCGCAACCGTCCCGAGCTGGTGGACCGCGCGCGCCGGCTTGCCGCCGACCTGAAGCCGCGCCTCGCGGCCGCGTATGACGACACCGCCTCCATCGGTAAGCTCTACCGCCGCCAGGACGAGATCGGGACGCCGTACTGCGTCACCGTCGACGTCGAGTCCCTGACCGATGGAGCGGCCACCATCCGGGAGCGCGACAGCATGACCCAGGAGCGCGTCGCGTTGGAGCTCATCCCGGAGCGCCTCGAGGCGCTGCTGGCGGGCCGAGCCGCCTGGGAGGGGGTGCCGCGCGCTGCGCCGCCGGCAGCACCGGGTGCGGATGCCGCCTCCTGATCCGAGCGATATCGTCGGAGCCGGATACGACCGGATCGCGGGCCGCTATCTCGAGTGGAGCCGCGGGTCGGAGCTGCGCGTCCGCCAGCTCGAGCGGCTCCTCGCCCTGCTGCCCGCGCGCGCCTCGGTCCTCGAGCTGGGCTGCGGTGCGGGCGAACCGGTGACCCGCCGGCTCAGCGAGGCACACGACGTCACAGCGATCGACGTCTCGGCGGCCCAGCTCCGCCTTGCCGCCCGGAACGCGCCCCGCGCACGGCTCGTTCAGGCCGATGTCCTGGATCTCGACTTCCCGCGCGCATCATTCGAGGCGGTCGTCTCGTTCTACGCTCTCACCCATGTGCCACGCGCGCGCCACGCGCAGCTGCTCGCCGGCATCGCGCGCTGGCTTCGCCCCGGGGGGATCCTGTTCGGCACGCTCGGAGCCAGCGATGCGCCGGGCGCAGTGGATGAGGACTGGCTCGGCGTACCGATGTACTTCAGCCACTTCGACGCCGCGACCAATCGCGCGCTCGTCGAGGAGAGCGGGCTGGAGCTGGTCGAGGCAGAGGTCATCGAGGAAGGAGAGAGCGATCCGGGGGCTGCGTTCCTGTGGGTGCTGGCGCGCGCGCCGCGGGAAGGGGATGGGAGCCGCTGATGACCTCGCCGTCCGCCTTCGCCGAGCTCTCCGCCGCGTACCAGCGCGGCGACCACCACGACGTCCTGCGCCGATCGGCCGAGATCCTCGCCGAGCGCCCGGGTGACGATGCGGCGCACGAGCTGCGCGCCCGTTCCCTGCTGGCGCTGAATCGCGTGGAGGAGGCGGAGCGCGAAGCCGCCGCCGCCGTCCGCCTCGACCCCGAGGAGATCCGCTACCGGGAGCTGCTGGCCGAGATCCTCGCTCGGCGTGGCGCCCACCGCGACGCCGCCGACGAGTTCGGGCGCCTGGCCCGAAATGACCCGCGCCAGGCCGACTGGGACGTGGCTGAGGCGCAGGAGCGGACCGCGGCCGCCCAGCCCGAGCTTGGCGCGGAGGCGGCTCGCCGCGCCGTGCGCCTCGACCCGGGCAATGCGCGCGCCCAGCTCGCCCTGGCCCGCGGCCTGGTCCGCACCGGTGACGCTCGGGGGGCGCTGGTCGCCGCCCGAGCCGCGATCGCGCTCCTGCCGGGGGATTCCGCGTCTGGGGAGGCGACCGAGGCGCGCGAAGCGGCGGCGCGCCATCTGGCCGAAGCGCGCGAGGCGCTCGCCGACGCCCTGTGGCTCACCGACGACGCTCGCGCCGCCTTTCGGGAGTTCCGCGCGATGGCGTCGGAGCTGGTTGGCGTCGACCGCGCCCGCGTTACCGACAAGGCGCGTCGGCTCTACGTCCAGCACGCCGGGGGCGTCGGCCGGCTGGTGGCACGCATCGGTCCGCTCTTCGCCTTCGCGCTGCGGCGCGGCTGGCTGACGGTCTGACCTTTCCCCAGCGCCCACGGTCCTACCAGTCCGGCAGCTCCCCGACGATCTCCGCCAGCCGCGGGTTCCGGGCGTCTCGCTCCGACAGGAACGGTGCGGCCACCGGCCACCGGATCCCGATCTCCGGATCGTTCCACGCCACGCCCCGCTCCAGTGCGGGGTCGTAGTAGCTCGACACGTTGTAGACGACATCGGCCTCATCGGTGAGCACGCAGAAGCCGTGCGCGAAGCCGACCGGCACGTAGAACTGACGGTGGTGCGCATCATCGAGCTCCACCGCCTCGAACTGGCCGAAGCTGGGAGAGCGCCGGCGCACGTCGACCGCCACGTCCAGCACCGTTCCGCGCGCCACGCGCACCAGCTTGGCCTGCCCCGGCCCGACCTGGAAGTGGAGGCCGCGCAGCGTCCCGCGCACGGATCGGCTGTGGTTGTCCTGCACCAGCTCGGCGTCCACCCCGGCCGCCGCGTAGCTGTCGCGTCGGAACGTCTCGAGGAAGAAGCCGCGCGTGTCGGCGTGCACGTCGGGTTCGATGACGAGCAGGCCGGCCAGTCGGGTGGTCAGCACCTTCACGCGAGGACCGATGCCTCCCAGCGAATCGCGCCGATGTCCAGCGCCGCCGCCCTGCCGACATCCAGCACGGCGCGCGGCGGAACCGGAGCCGGACGGGGATAGTCCGCCAGCGAGATCGGCTCCAGGCGCAGCCCCGGCATATTGCCCAGCAGCTGCCGCGCCCACTCTAAGCGGCTGACCGCCGGCTCCCCCGCGAGGTGATAGATGCCCGGCGCGTCCGGCAGCCCGGCCGTGCCCGGCGTCGCAGCCGGCGCCTCAGCCGGGTTCCCCGCGAGCCTGTCGACCAGCTCGACGATCGCCCGCGCCAGCTCCCGCACCGGCGTCGGGTTGCCGATCTCGTCGGCCACCACCCGCAGCGGCCTGCCCGACTCCACCGACCGCTCGGCCGCGGCCCTGATCTTGGTCGCGAAGCTCGGCCGGTCGCCTCCGAACAGCCACGCGGTCCTGACCACCAGGCTCCGCGGATTCGCCGCCCGCACGGCCTCTTCGCCGGCGAGCTTCGAGCGGCCGTAGGGGTTGATCGGGCTCGGCTCATCGTCCTCCCGGTAGGGCCGATGCGCCGAGCCGTCGAACACCTCGTTGGTGCTGATCTGGACGGTCACGGCGCCAGCCTGGCTGGCACTCCCGGCGACCAGTCCTGCACCGATGCCGTTCACCCGCATCGCGCGCTGCGGATCTCGGGCGCAGCCGTCGACATCGGTCCAGGCCGCCGCGTTGACGACGACGGCCGGTCGAAAGGCCACGATGGCTGGCAGGCCGGCCGCCCCATCGGCCCCGTCCCCAGCATCGAGATCCAGCTCGGCGCGGCCGAGTGCCAGCACCTCGTCGCCGCGGCCCCGCCACCTCTCGACGAGCGCGGACCCCAGCTGACCGCCGGCGCCGACCACCACGACCCTCACGATCGCCCGCTCACGCCCGTTCCACCACGGAACCGGCATCCGACGCGGCCAGCCGCGCCCCGTACTGGCGGCGGTAGTAGTCCAGGTACTCGCCGGTCTTCAGCGGCCGCCACCACTCGGGATGCTCGACGTACCAGCCCACCGTCTCGGCGAGCGCCTCGCGCAGCGTCCGCTGCGGACGCCAGCCGAGCGCCCGGACCCGGCTGCTGTCGATGGCGTAGCGTCGGTCGTGGCCCGGACGGTCCTCCACGTGCCGGATCAGGGAGCGCGGCTTTCCCAGCTCCGAGAGCACCATCTCGGTGAGCTCCAGGTTGGTGATCTGCGACCCGCCGCCCACGTTGTAGGTGCTCCCCGGCTCGCCGCGCTCCAGCACCAGGCTGATCGCCGCGCAGTGGTCCTCGACGTACAGCCAGTCGCGCACCTGGCGGCCGTCGCCATACAGCGGCAGCGGCTCGTCGTCCAGGGCGTTGGTGATGAACAGCGGGATCAGCTTCTCGGGGTACTGGTGCGGACCGAAGTTGTTGCTGGCCCGGGTGATCAGGGTGGCGAGCCCGTAGGTGGTGAAGTAGGCGCTGACCAGCAGGTCGCCGCTCGCCTTGCTCGCCGAGTAGGGGCTCCGCGGGCGCAGGGGATCGGTCTCGACCGACGCGCCGTGCGCGACGTCGCCGTACACCTCATCGGTGCTGATCTGCAGGTAGCGGCGGTGTCCCGCGCGCCGGGCGGCCTCGAGCAGGACGTGGGTGCCCAGCACATCGGTGCGGATGAAGGCGTCCGGCTCCTCGATGCTGCGGTCGACGTGCGACTCAGCGGCGAAGTTGACGATGGTGTCCACCTCACCGGCCAGCTCGGAGACCAGGTCGCGATCGGTGATGTCGCCCTTCACGAACCGATAGCGCGGGTCGTCCTCGATCTCGCGCAGGTTGGCGGGGTTCCCCGCGTAGGTCAGCTTGTCGAGCACCGTGACCCGGACGTCGGGGTTGTTGCGCAGAACCTGGCGCACCCAGGTCGAGCCGATGAAGCCGGCACCCCCGGTGACCAGCAGGCGTCCGGACAGCGGCATGCCTAGGACTGCCTGCGGTCCATCGGCTCGCCGTCATCCCAGCCGATGCGGTCCGCGAGTCCGGTCGGCAGACCGATCGGCTCGGCGGCCGCGAAGCTCGATGCCTCGAGCAGGGACTGGATCGTCCCCGCGTCGGACCACTCGCCCTCGAAGACGTGATGGATCAGCGTCCCGCGGGCGATGAACGCGTTGAGGACGTCGGTGATCTCGAACTCGCCGCGCGCCGACGGGTGCAGGGTGTCGATGACCTCGAACACCGATGGGCGGAAGAGGTACACGCCCAGCGGGATCAGGTCGCTCTTGGGCACCTTCGGCTTCTCCTCGAAGCCGACCAGGCGGCCATCGGAGTCGAACTCCGCGACGCCAAAGCGCTGCGGCTCCGCGACCCTGGTCAGCACCGCGCCCGCCTCCGCGCCGCTCGCGTCGAAGCGCTCCGCAAAGGGTCGCAGCGACCCGCGCAGCACGTTGTCGCCGAGCACGATGGCGATCGGGTCATCCCCGGCAAAGCTGCGCGCCAGTCCGATGGCGTGCGCGATCCCCAACGCTCCCCGCTGGTACCGATAGGTCAGCCGCAGCCCCACGTCGGAGCCGTCGTGGAGCAGCTCCAGGATGTCGCCCACCGAACGGCCCCCGACGATCACCATCGCCTCGTCGATCCCCATCGCGGTGAGCACCGCCAGCGGGTGAAAGATCATCGGTCGGTCGTAGACGGGCAGCAGGTGCTTGTTGGTGACCAGGGTGAGGGGGAAGAGCCGCGACCCGGTGCCGCCGGCGAGGACCACTCCCTTCAACGTCAACGGCCCGATCCTCACGCTGAACTGGCGTTGCCCGACCACGGGGCCGGAGGCCACTCATCCTACAGGGGCGGTCGCATCGGGAGCGGTGAGCGGAGGCTACAATCGGTGCTCCCGATCGCCGTACTGGAGGACGAGCCGTCCGCATGGCCAGGACTACCAAGCCGCGCGCCCCAACCAAGACCAGCGCCGAGCCCCGTACAGCCGGTACACGCCGCCCATCGGCGACGGCGCGAAACGCCGACAGCGCGGCTCCATCCACCGCCGAGGGCTCCGGCCAGCTGATCTACACCTTCGCCCAGGGCAACGCCGGGATGCGTGCGCTCCTCGGCGGCAAGGGTGCGGGGCTGGCGGAGATGACCAACGCGGGGCTGCCGGTGCCGCCGGGCTTCACCATCACCACCGAGGCGTGCAACGCGTACTACGCCAACAACCGCGAGTTGCCGCCGGGGCTGTGGGACGACGTGCTGGCGCACATGAAGCAGCTGGAGTCCGCCACCGGCAAGGGATTCGGGGATCCGCGCAATCCGTTGCTGGTTAGCGTCCGATCCGGGGCCGCCTTCAGCATGCCGGGGATGATGGACACCGTCCTCAACCTGGGCCTCAACCCCGAGACGGTGAACGGGCTGATCGCCCTTACCGAAAACGAGCGCTTCGGGTACGACGCGCTGCGCCGCTTCATCGCCATGTTCGGCCGGATCGTGCTCGACATCGAGGCCGCGACCTTCGACCAGCCGCTCGAGGCGATGAAGGAGGAGCGCGGCGCCAGGACCGACACGGATCTCGCGGCCGGCGACCTGCGGGAGCTGGCCGATCGGTATCGGCAGATCGTGCGCGACCGCACGGGCGAGGAGTTCCCGACCGATTCGTACCGGCAGTTGGAGCTGGCGGTGCGCGCGGTCTTCGACAGCTGGTTCGGCAAGCGCGCCCACGACTACCGCGAGTTCAACAAGATCCCCCACGACCTGGGCACCGCGGTGAACATCGTGACCATGGTGTTCGGCAATATGGGCGCCGATTCCGGCACCGGCGTGGCCTTCACCCGCGACCCCAACACCGGGGCCAGGGAGATCTTTGGCGAGTACCTGACCAACGCCCAGGGGGAGGACGTGGTGGCCGGCATCCGGACGCCGGCCAAGATCAGCCAGATGCGCGACGAGCTGCCGGAGGTGTATCGGCAGTTCGAGGAGATCGCGGAGCGCCTGGAGCGCCACTATCGCGACGTCCAGGACCTGGAGTTCACCATCGAGCGCGGGACGCTCTACATGCTCCAGACCCGCTCCGCCAAGCGAACCGCGCCGGCCGCGGTGAAGATCGCGGTCGACATGGTGGGGGAGGGGATCCTGAGCAGGGAGGAGGCGCTCCAGCGGGTCGAGCCGGCTCAGATCGTCCAGCTCCTGCTGCCGCGCTTCGACGAGTCTGCCAAGCAGGGCGCCAAGGACCGATTCCTGGCCAAGGGCCTCAACGCGTCGCCGGGGGCGGCGACCGGGCGCGTGTACTTCGACCCGGATCGCGCCGTGGAGGCCAAGGAGCGGGGCGAGCCGGTGATCCTGGTCCGCATCGAGACCAGCCCGGACGACGTGCACGGCATGCTCGCCTCGCGTGGCGTGCTCACGGCGCGCGGCGGGGCAACTTCCCACGCGGCGGTGGTCGCGCGCTCGCTGGGCCTGCCGTGCGTGGCCGGCGTCGAGTCGCTGCGGATCGAGTACGCCGCGCGCTCGATGCGGGCCGGCGAGGCGACCGTCGCCGAGGGCGACACGATCAGCATCGACGGCACCACCGGCGAGGTGTACGCGGGCGAGCTGCCGACCATCGAGGCGCGCTTCGAGGACGAGCAGGACCTGGCGACGCTCCTCGGCTGGGCCGACGGCGTCCGGCGGCTCCAGGTCTGGGCCAACGCGGACTACCCGCGCGACGCGGAGCGCGCCCGCGCCTTTGGCGCGCAGGGGATCGGTCTGTGCCGCACCGAGCACATGTTCTTCGAGGAGAATCGGCTGCCGACCGTGCGCCGCATGATCCTCAATGCCAATCGCGCGACGGAGGCCAAGCGCCGTTCCGCCGACGGCGCAGGCAGTGCGGCTGGCGCCCTCTCGACCGATGACGCCGAGGCGGTCTCCACCTTCGACGCCGCCCTGGCCGAGCTCGAGCACCTGCAGACCGATGACTTTGCCGGGCTCTTCCGCGCCATGGACGGCCTGCCGGTGGTGATCCGGCTCATCGATCCGCCGCTCCACGAATTCCTGCCGTCGTACGACACGCTCCTCGAGGAGGTCACCCGGCTGCGGACCCTGCTGGGCGAGGGAGCCTCGGAGGGCGCCGATGCGGTCGCCGATGACGGTCCGGCGGTGGTGCATCGCGCGCTGGTGAGGGTGTTCGGAGAGAAGGACGCCGCCCGTGCGATGAAGCTCCTGCCCCGCCGGGGCAGCGCGGCTGACGCGCCCGACGCCGATCGGTCTGCCATGCGGGCGCAGCTCGCCGAGAAGGAGGAGTTGCTGCACGCCGTCGAGGCGATGCGAGAGCAGAACCCGATGCTCGGGCTGCGTGGCTGCCGCCTGGGTCTGATGATCCCCGACATCGTGAAGATGCAGACGCGCGCCATCCTGGCGGCCGCGGCTCGGGTCGCGGCCGAGGGAGTCAAGCCGCTCCCGGAGATCATGATCCCGCTCGTCGGCCATGTGAACGAGCTGCGCGAGACGCGGGAGATCCTCGAGGGCGAGGTGGCGCGGATCATCGAGGCCAGCGGGCAGCAGGTGGAGTACAAGTTCGGCACCATGATCGAGGTGCCGCGCGCCGCGCTCACCGCCGGCGAGATCGCCGGGTCAGCGGAGTTCTTCAGCTTCGGCACCAACGATCTGACGCAGATGACGTTTGGCTACAGCCGCGACGATGCGGAAGGCAAGTTCCTGCTCCAGTACGTGGACCGCAAGATCCTCCCCGAGAACCCGTTCCAGGTCCTCGACCGCGATGGCGTCGGGCAGCTCGTCCGCCTCGCCACCGAGCTCGGCCGCGGCGCGCGGCCCAACCTGAAGGTCGGCATCTGCGGCGAGCAC
>QHBO01000029.1 GCA_003243965.1 Chloroflexota bacterium | reverse complement strand
AGTTCTCGATGATCCCGTTGTGGATCAGCGCCAGCTTCCCGGTGCAGTCCCGATGCGGATGCGCGTTCGTATCGTTGGGTCGACCGTGCGTCGCCCAGCGCGTGTGCGCGATCCCGGGGTGGCCTGCCGGCGCCCCGCCGTTCAGGTGCTCGGTCAGGTTGGTGAGCTTGCCCGCCTTCTTCTCGATGAAGACGCTCCCCTCCGCGGTGAGGAGCGCGATGCCTGCCGAGTCGTAGCCGCGATACTCGAGCCGCCGCAGCCCGTCGATCAGGATCGGCGCAGCGTCTCGCGGACCGACGTAGCCGACGATGCCGCACATGGTGCGCCTCCTTTGCGCTTCTCGCGCCTTGCGGGCGTCCGCGCCTCAGTTCAGCCGTGCGTTGGCGAGCTGTGCCAGCTCGCCCGCGATCTCCTCGATCTCGGCCTGCTCGTCGCCCTCGACCATGATCCGAATCTTGGGCTCGGTGCCCGAAGGCCGGACGAGGACCCTTCCCCGCTCCCCCAGGCGTGCTGCCGCGCGGGCCACCGCCGCTGAGAACTCCGGGTCGATTTGCCAAGCTTCCTTGTGGCGGACGTTCGAGTTTAGCACCACCTGTGGCAGCCTCGGAATCCGGGCGGCCAGCTCGCTGAGGTGATCGGCGCCGCTGACCCGCAGCATCCGGACCAGCTCGATGGCGGTCAGCAGGCCGTCACCGGTCGTCGCGCGCTCACGGAAGATGATGTGTCCCGATTGCTCGCCACCGAGCACCGCGCCGGAGCGCTCCATGGCCTCGAACACGTGGCGGTCGCCCACCGGGGTGCGGATCATTCGTCCTCCGGCCTGCTCGACCGCCCGCTGCAGCCCGCCATTGCTCATCACCGTCGCGACCAGCACGTTGTTGCGCAGCGTCCCGAGCGCCAGCCGCTCGAGTGCGCAGATGCCCATGACCGCGTCCCCGTCGACCAGCCCGCCGCGCTCGTCGACCGCGATCAGCCGGTCGGCGTCGCCATCGAAGGCGAACCCCACCTGCAGCCCGCGGGCGACCACCTCGGCGGCGAGGCGCTCCGGGTTCGTGGAGCCGCACTCGAGGTTGATGTTCGTCCCGTCAGGGTCCGCGAAGAGCACCGTCACCTCCGCGCCCAGCGCCCGGAAGAGCTCCGGAGCCATGGCGCTCGCCGATCCGTTGGCACAGTCGATCCCGAGCCGCAGCCCCTGCAGCGCGTCGCCGGCCGCGTCGAGGAGGTGGCTGCGATACGCCGCCACCTCGCCGGCGTCCCGCCGGATGCGCCCCAGCTCCGCGTTGCGGCCGCCGGGGAGCGATTCGGCGCGAAAGATGAGCCGCTCGAGCTCCTCCTCCGCCTCGTCATCGACCTTGCGGCCGCCGGAGATCACCTTCAGGCCATTGTCGTCCGCGGGGTTGTGCGAGGCGGAGACCATGATCCCCGCCGCGTGCGCGCCGTTGGCGGCCACGAACGCGAGGCCAGGAGTGGTGACCACGCCGAGCTCCACGACATCCGTTCCCACCGACGCGAGGCCGGCGCCCAGCGCAGCGACCAGCATGTCGCCCGAGCGCCGCGTGTCCTGCCCGAGGACCACGCTGCGCCCAGCTCCGTCGAGGAGGTGACCGACCGCGCGGCCCAGGTCGTAGGCCAGGGTCGGGGTGAGGTCGACGTTCGCCACCCCCCGGATTCCGTCTGTCCCGAACAGGCGGCCCACTCAGCGGCTCGGGGAGGGGGCGGGGGTCTTGGGCGGCGTGATCTGCACCGGAACGCTCGCCGGCGAGATGCTCACCAGCTGAATGCCCGCTGGCGGCGAGAGCGTGGGCTGGACGTTCTGCTGCCCGGGCGGGAGACCGGTCACGTCCAAGATCGGCGTGATCGCGGCACCCCTGAGGGCCGCCAGCGCGGTCTGGGTTCCGGACAGGGTGACGGCAATCTGGTCGAGGAGCGGGAGACAGGCCGAGCCCGACGGGGCGCCTCGGCAGATGAGCCCGACCAGGATTGTGCGCGTGCCGGTGGCGGCGGTGACCGGCACGCTGATCTGAACGGTCGCGGGCGCTCCGTCGGCGAGCCGCGTCCCCTTCGGCACCACCAGGCGTGCGGTCGCCACCAGCTGTCTGGCAGCGCCGGTCACCGAGATCGGCTGGGTGTCAACCCCGGTGACACCGCTGAGCGTCGCCGGCGCGCCGCGCACCGTGACGACCGGGGGATCCACGCTGAGGACGCCCACCACGTAGCCGGTTGCCGGCGTGCCCTGCAGCACCGGCCGAACAGGCACCGTCTTGCTCGTCTCGACCGCCCGCACCGCGATCGAAACCGACGCCTGGCGTGGGCTCACCTCGATCCCGTCGACGCGCTGGCCGGAGAGATCGACCGGCTCCAGATCGACCTGGCGCGAGACGTCCAGGCCCGACGCCTCGATCGTGACCCGCGCCATGGCGCGCACCACCTGGCTGACCCGGGAGCGCGGCCCCGAGACCTGCGCCTGGGCTGGAGTGGCGACCGGCGTCGAGATCTCGAACCCCTGCGGCACGGTCCCGCGATCGACGACCACCGGCACCGTCTTGGTGTCCACCTGGTCCAGCGTCACCGAGACCTGGTGGCGGGTATAGCTGAGCACCGTCAGCCCATCGATCAGCGATCCGACCTTGACCGGGAGCGATTGCGCCTCACCGATGTGCTGCATGTCGTACTTCGACAGATCCACGGTCGCGCTGAACGCCTCGACGGTCGGGCGCGCGAGATCTCGCGTGGCCCGGTAGTGGAGGTCGATGGTGCCCAGCGGCGGCCCGATATTCACGCAGCAGCTCGGCTGCCCGATGGCCCGGACCGGCACCCCGAGGGCATCGGCTTCGCTGAACGACCCGGAGTAGACCAGGCCGGTGTAGAGCACCATCGCCAGCGCCACGGCCGCCAGCTTCAGGTGCCAGTTGCGAAACAGGAGGCTCATCTGGCCGGGCGCTCCCCGGGCAGAACGGCGGGAGGCTGGGCGCGACGCTCGATGGCCTGAGGTGCTCCGGCGTCCGGCGGCGGCGCGTCGCCGGGCTCGTCGTCACGCGCCGTCCGGCGGCGGCCATTTGCCCCGGCCCCCGCCTCGGACGGCGACTGCGACGGCGGGTTCGGCCGCCGCTCCTGCGGCGTGCGGCGGCGTTCCGAGGCGCGCCGTTCACCGACGATGCGCTCGTCCGGATCAATCGGCGCCTGCTCCGGCGGATCGGGATCTCGCATCTGCCACCGGCCCTCCAGCGTGCGACGCAGGAATGGGACGGCCCGGCGCGGCGCCTGGGGCCGGATCAGGTTGAAGATCCGGCGCCGCAGCTTCTCCTCGGTGAGGTTGCGCTCGATTCGGCCGCGCATCACCAGCGAGATGGACCCGGTCTCCTCGCTGACCACCACCACGATCGCATCGGTCTGCTCGCTGATCCCGATCGCGGCCCGGTGGCGCGTCCCGTAGCGCTCGGAGTCGAGCACGTTCTGGGACAGGGGCAACAGGACCCCGACGGCCAGGATCTGGTCGTGGCTGATCACCACCGCGCCGTCATGCAGGGCGGTGCCGCGGTAGAAGATGGTCGCCAGCAGCTCGGCCCGCAGGTCGGCGTGGATCATCACTCCGGTCTCCGACGCCAGGTCCTGCAGGCCGGTGTCGCGCTCGAGAACGATCAGCGCACCGTGCCGCGAGCCGGCCAGCAGCCTGGCCGCGCGGCTGATCTCGTGGGCGACCCGCTCGGCGGTTGCGACCTCGCTCGAGACGAAGAATCGATTCACCGACCCGACCCGCCCGATCTGCTCCAGGGCGCGGCGCAGCTCCGGCTGGAAGACGACCACGATGGCGAACAGTCCGACGAACGAGAGGGTCTGCAGGATCGAGGAGACCAGCCGCAGCTGCAGTGCCTGCGCGACCAGGTAGAGGCCGTAGACGAAGCCCAGCCCGATGACGATCCGGACCGCCCGCGTGCCGCGGATGACGATGAACAGCCAGTAGATCAGCACCGCCACCAGCAGGATGTCGATCAATGACGTCCAGCTGCCGCGGAGGAACGTGTCGAAGAAGTCGCGGACCGCGCTCAGCACGGGGCAGAGGATACCATCGGGCCCCGGCGCCTCCGCCGAGCCCGATATGGCGGATGGTCGCCGAAGCCGATCAGCGCTTCGTGTACTGCGGCGCCTTCCGAGCCCGCTTCAGGCCGTACTTCTTGCGCTCCTTGGCGCGCGGATCGCGCGTCAGCAGCCCCGCCTGCCGAAGCCGGGATCGCGCATCCGGATGAGCGCTGACCAGCGCGCGGGCGATGCCGTGCCGGATTGCGCCTGCCTGCCCGGAGAAACCGCCTCCCGCCACCAGGATGCTCGCGGAATAGCGTCCCTCGGTGTCGGTCACCCGGAACGGCAGGCGCAGCGTGGCCAGCGCCGCGTTGCGGCCAAAGTACTCGCCCACCGGCTTGCCGTTGACCTCGATGCTGCCGTCACCGGGAAGCAGCCGGACGCGTGCGACCGCGGTCTTGCGTCGCCCGGTGCCGTAGATGTAGTTCGTGCTCACTTCGTCCTCATCATCACAGCGCGACGTCGGTCGGCTGCTGCGCCTGGTGCGGGTGCGCGCTGCCCGCGTAGACCTTCAGTTTGCGGAACATCGCCCGCCCCAGGCGATTCTGGGGCAGCATGCCCTTCACCGCCCGCTCGATGACCAGCTCCGGCTTGCGAGCCAGGAGCGCTTCGAGGCTCTCCTCCTTCAACCCGCCGGGGTAGTTCGAGTGGCGGTAGTACCGCTTCTGCACGAGCTTGTTGCCCGTCACGCGGATCTTGCCGGCATTCAGGACTACCACGTGATCGCCGGTGTCGAGATGGGGTGAGTAAGTCGGCTTGTGCTTCCCCTCGAGCAGTGTCGCGACGCGCGTCGCCAGCCGACCGAGCGTCTGGCCGCTGGCGTCAACCACCCACCAGTGCCGCTCGATCTCGTTCGCTTTGACTGCGTACGTCTTCATCGTTGCTCCGCTTTCTCACTGGGCCGATGTCGTGCGCCGTGTCCCGCCACGGCCGCCCTGCTGATTCGAATAGATGACTCGCTCGAGGACCAGTCCGCGCGCCGGGGCCGCCTGCCCGTGGAGCGCGCGCCGTCCCGCTCCGAGGAAGCCGGCGACCGCCTGCGCGTCGAGCCGGCCGCGGCCGACCTGCAGCAGGACGGCGACGATGCTTCGCACCATCCGGCGCAGGAACGCGTTCGCCACCACGCGGATCTCGATCAGATCGCCACGCCGTGTGATGCGCACCTCCCGCAGCTCCCGCACCGTCCGTCCGTGCGCATCGCTCCCGAAGGCCCCGAAGTCGCGCTCGCCGAGCAGCTGCGCGGCGGCGAGACGCATGGCACCCACGTCGAGCGACTCGTCGATCTCGAGCGTCCGATGCCGGTCAACCGGGACCCGCGCCCCGTTCATCCGGATCCGGTAGCGGTAGGCGCGCGCGAGCGCATCCCGCCGCGGCTCGAAGCCCGGAGGCGCCGACCGGAGCGCGCGCACCGCCAGGTCCGGCGGCAGGACGGCGTTCAGCCGTCGTTGCAGCTCCCGCCATCGGACCCCGTCTCCGCCGGGTGGCGGCGACGGAAGGCAGAAGGCGGCGACCTGGCCGGTCGCATGCACGCCGGCATCGGTTCGCCCGGCGAATCGGACTCGCACCCGCTCGCCGGTCAGTCTGTTAAGCGCCCTCTCCAGCTCCCCCTGCACCGTCCGAGCGTTCGGTTGGTACTGGGAGCCGGCAAAGGCGGTCCCCTCGTATTCGATGATGGCCCGCGCGCAGCGTCGCGCCCCGACGGCCATCAGCCTGAAATGCGCTCGCTACACGAGCTCGATCTGGACGATTGGCGCAGCGTCGCCGAGCCGCGGCCCGAGGCGCACGATCCGGGTGTAACCCGAGCTCCGCTCGGCGTACTTCTGGGCAATCTCGCCCATCAGCTTGTCGACGATGAGCGGCTCGTGCGGCATGTCGGCCGCGAGCGACCGACGTGCCATCAGGCCGCCGCGCTTCGCGGTGGTGATCATCCCCTCCACGACGCCGCGGACCTCCTTGGCCTTGGCCTCGGTGGTCTTCACCTTCTCGTAGCGAAGCACCGCGACCGCCAGGTTCTCCAGCATGTGGACCCGGTGATCAGCCTTGCGGCTCAGCTTGCGGCCTGCGGTGCGATGCGGCATCGGTCTAGCTCTCCCGATCCAGCTCGGCGGCGACCGCCTCGTCGAGCTCGGCCGACGCGGGCAGGTCCGACTCGTCGGTGGCGCCATCGACCTCGTCGGGTGAGATGAAGCCGCGCAGCGCGAGCCGCTCCTTCATCTCGTCGAGGCTCTTCTTGCCGAAGTTGCGCATCCGCAGCAGCTCCTCGTCGCCGAGCGCCAGGAGCTGGCCGATCTTGGTGATGTTGTTCCGCTTCAGGCTGTTGTAGGCCCGCATCGGGAGGTCGAGCTCCTCGATCGGCGCCTCGAGCAGGTTCGCGGAGACCGGGGCGGCGGACTCCTCGCCGCCGCCGATCGGCCGGCGACCGATCTCCGAGAAGCGGCTGAACTCGCGGACGAGGATGTCCGCCGCGGACGAGAGCGCTGCCTGGGGCGTGCTCGTTCCATCGGTCTCGATCTCAATCGTCAGCTTGTCGAAGTTGGTCATCTGGCCGACGCGGGTGTTCTCGACGCTGAAGTTCACGCGACGCACCGGAGAGAAGATGGCATCCACCGGGATGACCCCGATGGCCATGTCCTCGCCGTGCTCCGCGGGACGGTAGCCGACACCAGTCTCGACCGTCAGGTCCATCTCGATCGACCCTTCGTCGGAGTCGAGGGTCAGAATCACGAGCTCGGGGTTGACGATCTCGACGTCCGCCGACTCGACGATGTCGGCCGCGGTCACCGGACCGGCGCCGCGCTTGACGAGGCGCAGCGTGACCGCGTGATGTGCGAACGAGCGGAGACGCAGCTTCTTGACGTTCAGGACGATCTGGGTGACGTCCTCCTTGACGTTCTCGATCGTGCTGAACTCGTGGAATACGCCGGTGATCTGGATGGAGGTCACCGCCGCGCCCTCGAGGGAGTTCAGCAGGACGCGGCGCAGCGCGTTGCCCAGCGTGACGCCATAGCCCGCCTGGAGCGGGTTGACCTCGAACCGGCTTGCATTGCCGGTGTTCTCGACCTCCTCGATGCGGGGGGTCGTCTCAAGTTCGATCATCAGGAAGGGTGACTCCTAGCGCGAGTAGTACTCGACGACGAGCTGCTCGTTGAATTCGACCGGCATCTGGTCCCGGGCCGGCTCGCTCAGCACGCTGCCTGCGAGCTTTGCGGGCTCCACGCTGACCCATCCGGGCACCTGGGCGGACTTCATGTGCTCGGCTCCGACCTGGAACACGTCGCGGGCGCGGCGGCTCTCCCGGACCTCGACGCGGTCACCGACCTTGGTGCCGAAGCTCGGGATGTTGGTCGGGACGCCGTTGACGGTGAAGTGGCCGTGGCTGACGAGCTGCCGTGCCTGCGGGCGCGAGAGCGCGAAGCCCATCCGATACACGACGTTGTCGAGGCGCATCTCCAGCATGCGGAGCAGGTTCTCGCCGGTCATTCCCTTGCGCTGGTCGGCCTTGTCGAAGTAGTTGCGGAACTGGCGCTCGAGGACCGAGTAGCTCTTGCGGACCTTCTGCTTCTCGCGCATCTGCAGGCCGTACTCGCTCACCTTGCGGCGCCGCTGGGTGTTCATCCCCGGCGGCGTGCTGCGCCGCTCGAAGGAGCATTTCTTGGTGTAGCAGCGCGTCCCCTTGAGGAAGAGCTTGAGCCCCTCGCGGCGGCAGATGCGGCAGACGGCATCGGTATAGCGGGCCATCGGCTACACCCTCCGCCGCTTGGGCGGGCGGCAGCCGTTGTGGGGGATGGGGGTGACATCGGTGATGGCCGTCACGTCCAGGCCGGCGGTCTGGAGGGAGCGGATCGCCTGCTCGCGGCCCGCGCCCGGACCCTTGACGAAGACCTCGATCTGGCGCATCCCGTGCTCCATCGCGCGGCGCGCCGCGCCATCGGCGGTCTGCGAGGCGGCGTAGGGCGTGCTCTTGCGCGAGCCCTTGAAGCCGACCAGGCCGGCGCTTCCCCAGCTGATCACATTCCCGGTCGTGTCCGTGATGGTCACGATCGTGTTGTTGAACGTCGACTGGATGTGGGCGTGACCGACCGGGACGTTCTTCCGTTCGCGCTTCTTTGCGCGCGGGGCGCGCTTGCGTTCAGCCATGGAACTCCTGTGTGCGATCGTTCTGATCGGATCGTGCTGCGTTCGTGTCTCAGTTGCTGTGAGCGGGTGTCCGTGCCCCGCGCCGGGTTACTTCTTGCGGCGGATGCCGACCGTCCGGCGAGGGCCGCGGCGCTGGCGCGCATTCGTCTTGGTCCGCTGGCCGCGGACCGGCAGGTTGCGCCGATGACGAACGCCCCGGTAGGAGCCGATCTCCATCAGCCGCTTGATGTTGAGGCTCACCTCGCGGCGCAGGTCCCCCTCGACCTTGAAGCGACGGTCGATGATTTCGCGGAGCCGATTCACTTCTTCCTCGGTCAGGTCTCGTGTCCGCGTCTCCGGCGAGACATTTGCTGCGGACACGACCTGCCTGGCCGAGGTGGGACCGATGCCATGGATGTAGGTGAGCGAGATCACCACGCGCTTCTCGCGCGGGATGTCGACGCCGGAGATTCGGGCCATTCGCTATCCCTGCCGCTGCTTGTGCTTGGGGATGACGCAGATGACCATGACCACCCCTGACCGCTTGATCACCTTGCAGCGCTCGCAGCGGGGCTTCACGGAAGCGGAAACCTTCATCTCATCCTGTACGTGATGCGACCCCGGGTGAGGTCGTAGGGGCTCAGCTCGACGCGGACCGTATCGCCTGGCAGGATGCGGATGAAATTCTGCCGGAGCTTCCCGGAGATGTGGGCCAGGACCTCGTGGCCGTTCTCCAGGCGGACCCGGAACATCGCGTTCGGGAGCGGCGTCACGACCTCGCCCTCGACCTCGATGGCATCCTTTTTCGCCAAGCGCTGCGCACCCTCGTCTGCTGCTGGATATTGCTGATTGGGAACACACGGAAAGGCCGCCGCACTGGGCGACCCACAGACCGAGCAGTGTACCGATTCACCCCGATGGGCGCAAGCGCGTCACGACTCCAGCCGGTTCGCGGCGGACCCTCATCGTCGCGGAGGGCTACGGGTGGGGCATGATGCTGCCGTGGTACGCAGCCGATGACAGGCAACCAGCAGCCGCCCGCGCAGCAGCCGGCGGACAATCCACGAGCAGCCAGCTGGGATCGAGCCTACTCGGATGGCTGGGCACCGTGGGACATCGGTCGGCCACAGTCAGCGTTCTTGGGCCTGACCGATGCCGGCGAGGTCGTCTCGCCGGTCCTCGACAGTGGCTGCGGAACCGGAGAGCACGCGCTGATGCTCGCCGAGCGCGGAATCGAGGTGGTGGGCGTCGATCTGTCCCCGACCGCCATCCAGCGTGCCCGGGCCAAGGCGCGTGACCGAGGCCTGGCGGCCGAGTTCGTGGCGGGCGATGTGCTGGAGCTCGACCGCCTGGTCCAAGCGACCGATTCCGGGCCGCGATTCGCATCCGTGATCGACTCCGGCACGTTCCACACCTTCGATGATGCCGACCGCGCGCGATACGTGCACTGCCTCGCAGCGGTGGTGCGCGAAGGTGGCATGCTGCACCTGCTGTGCTTCTCGGAGAGGGTGCCGGGGAATCTCGGCCCCCGCCGGATCTCGCAGGCTGAGCTGCGGCACGCCTTCCGCGACGGCTGGTCGGTCGAGCGCATCGATGCTGCCGAGTTCGAGGTCAACGGCGACTGGCCGCAGGAGCGGCCCCGCGCCTGGCTGGCGAGGATCGTGCGCGTGCCGGACTGAGCGGGCTGTGGCCTACTCGGTAAGCACCTCGGGGCTTGATTCGCCGATCGCGATGGTGTTCTCGAAGTGGGCCGACAGGCTTCCGTCCGCGGTTCGCACCGTCCAGCCGTCGTCCTCGACGTACACCTCATCGCCGCCGAGATTGAACATCGGCTCGATCGCCAGACACATGCCGGCCTCGAGGCGCAGGCCGGTGCCCGGCCGCCCGTAGTTCGGAACCTGCGGCTCCTCGTGCATCGCGGTTCCGATCCCGTGGCCCACGAACGGGCGGACTACGCCGTAGCCACCCTGCGCGGCAACCGCCTCGATCGCCGCGCCGACGTCGCCCAGCCGGTTCCCGACGACGGCGGCCGCGATGCCCGACTCCATGGCGCGGCGTGTGGCGTCGATCAGGTCGAGGGCAGCAGGCTGCGCGACCGGCCCGACCGCGTAGGTGCGGGCGCAGTCGGCGTGCCAGCCCTGCCAGATGCAGCCGATGTCGAGGCTCACCACGTCGCCCTCGCGAATTCGGCGCGTGGAGGACGGGATACCGTGCACGACCTCGTCGTTGACCGATGCGCAGATCGATCCCGGGAAACCGTGATAGCCCTTGAAGGACGGGACGGCACCCGCGTCGCGCATCATGCGGTCCGCGAGCCGGTCGAGCTCGGCGGTCGTGACTCCGGGCCGCAACGCCGTCTCGAACGCCTCCAGGATTCCGATCAGGATCGACCCCGCATGGCGCATCCGCGCCACCTCATCGGGACGCTTGATCGTCACCAAACTCGGCGCGCGGCGGTGCAGGCCGACCACCGTTCCACCCGATCCGTCGCGGTGACCTCTGGCGAACGCATCTCTCATCGCGATCAGGCGCGCTCCGGAGTGGCGTTGGCGCTCCGCAGGATGGCCTCCGTCACCAACTCGATCGGCTGTGTGCCGTCGATCCGATCGGCGATCCCCGCCTCCTCGTAGTGGCGCAGCACCGCGAGCATCGGCGGCACCTGCTTGTCGAGGCGCGCGCGCACGACCTCCGGCCGGTCGTCGTTGCGCTGGGTGAGCGGCGTGCCTTCCTTGTCGCAGATGCCCGGTCGCAGCGGCGGGTCACCGGCTGCGTGGTATGTGGTCGCGCAGGTCGGACAGACGAAGCGGCCGGCGACGCGCTGGATCAGCTGCTCCGTGGGCACGTCGATGTAGATCACCCGACGAATCCGCTCGCCGTGATCAGCCAGGGTGCGGTCCAGCGCCTCCGCCTGCCGGACGGTGCGCGGGAAGCCGTCGAGGATCGCCCCGCGCGCCGCATCGGGCTCGGCCAGCCGGTCCATGAACATCGCGATCGTCAGGTCGTCGGGGACCAGGTCTCCATTCTCCATGTAGCCGCGCGCCTGCTCGCCGAGCGGCGTGCCCTCGCGCAGGTTGCGGCGGAAGAGGTCGCCCGAGGCGAGGTGCGGGATGTCGAGCCGTGCCGAGAGGAGCTCTGCCTGCGTTCCCTTGCCGGCGCCCACCGCACCGACCAGCAGCAGGATCAGCCGCTCGGCCGGGTCGGGCATTCGGGGGGCATCGGTCAACGGATGAAGCCTTCGTAATGACGCATCAGCATCTGCGCCTCGAGCTGCTTCATGGTCTCGACCACGACGCTGACCACGATCAGCATGCTGGTGCCACCCAGACGCAGGTTGGCGGTGCCGGGGATCGCCGCGGAGACGATCAGCGGCAGCACCGCCAGGCCCGCCAGGAAGAGGGCACCGCCGAGCGTGATGCGGTTCGTGACCCGCGAGAGGAACTGCTCGGTCGGCCGGCCGGGGCGAATCCCGGGAATGAAGCCGCCGTTCTTGCGCAGGTAGTCGGCGGTCTGGTCGGGCCGGAACTGGAAGGCGGTGTAGAAGTAGGTGAAGAACACGACCAGGATGAAGTAGAGCGCGCCGTAGGCGGGGATGTTGTTCTGGCCGTTCAGGTTCTGGGAGATGAACTCGGCGACGCTCTTCACCCAGCCGATTGAGCTGGTGGTGAAGTACAGCGCGATCTGCGCCGGAAAGGCCAGAATGCTGAGCGCAAAGATGATCGGGATCACGCCCGCCATCGTCACCTTGAGCGGCAGGTACTGGGTCTGGCCCTGGTACATGCGCCGGCCGCGTACCCGGCTCGCGTACTGGACCGGGATGCGCCGCTGGCCTTCGTTGATGAACACGACGCCAGCGATGACGACGATCGAGATCAGAATGAACGGGAGGATGCGCAGCAGCCCGTCAGGCCCGGTCGCCACCGGCGCCGCCTGGTGCGGGATGCGCCCCACGATGCCGGCGAAGATGATGAAGCTGATCCCGTTGCCCAGACCCCGCTCGCTGATCAGCTCGCCCAGCCACATCAGCAGAATCGTGCCGGCGGTGAAGCTCATCAGCAGCGACAGGGTCTGGAAGCTGAAGAACGGCGCGGCCGGCAGGACGCCGGCTCGCTGCAGAATCAGGCTGAAGCCGTAGCCCTGCGCGAAGGCGAGCGGAACCGTGAGCAGCCGCGTGTACTGGTTGATCTTGTTGCGGCCGTACTCCCCTTCCCGCGCCAGCTCGCCGAGGCTCGGGACCACGCCCTGCATCAGCTGCATGATGATGCTGGCGTTGATGTACGGGTTGACCCCCATGCCGATGATCGACGCCGTCGCCAGCCCACCGCCCGAGAACAGGTCGAGCAGGCCCAGCAGCTGGTTGCTGTTGAACAGGTTCGCCAGCTGCGTCTGGTTCACGTTCGGGACCGGCACGTTGGTCAGCACCCGGAAGATGAACAGGATGCCGAGCGTGAACAGGATCTTGCGCCGGATGTCCGGCGCTCGGAACGCGGTGACGAGGGAGTCGATCACCTAGGCGTCGCCATCGACCGCGTTCTCTGCCGGCGTCTCCGCGGGTGGCTCGACCGGCGCCTCCCCGGGAGCCTCGACGGGCATCTCGGCCGGCGTCTCCGCCGGTGGCTCGCTCGGCTCGCTCGGCTCGCTCGGCTGGTCGCCATCCGGCGTCTGCGGGTGCTCCGCCACCGGCTGGTTGTCCGGCCAGCTCAGGCGCTGCACGCTGCTCCCCGCCGCGGCGAGCTTGTCCAGCGCGGACCGGGTGAAGGCGTGGGCATGGACCGTCACGCCGGCCGGCGCATCGCCGGTGCCGAGGATCTTGATCGGCATCGGCCGCGTCTTCTGCGCCCGCACCAGGCCGTCGTGCTCGAGCACGTCCGGGGTGATGAGCGTCCCGGCCTCGACATCGGTCAGCTTCGCCAGGTTGACGGTCGCGTACTCGACTCGAAACCGGTTCTTGAAGCCGTGCAGCTTGGGTGTCCGGATGTGGAGGGGGGTCTGCCCGCCCTCGAACCACGCGGCGGTGCCGGACCGCGCCTTCTGGCCCTTTGTCCCGCGTCCGCCCGTCTTGCCGCGCCCGGAGCCGTGGCCTCGCCCGATGCGGCGCGGGGCCTTGTGCGATCCGGGGCTCGCGCTCAAGTCATGCAGCTTCACCCCTTCGTACCTCCCTGCGCAGATGGCGCTTCCTGCGTCCCCGCGGGATCGACCGATGCCTCTGCAGCGGATGGCGCCTCAGCCGATGACGGATTCGCCGATCCGGCGGCTCGTCGCGCTGCGCCGCGCCTCTCGGGCTCGTGGACCTCGAGCAGGAACGCCACGCGGCGCAGCATGCCGCGGTTCACCGGGGTGTCTGCGATCTCCACCGTCTGGTGGAGCCGATGCAGCCCCAGCGCCCGCACCGTCCCGCCCGCGGCCGCCTTGTGCCCGATAGTCGAGTGGACCAACGTGATGCGCAGGGGCGCGTCCTCCGACTTCGGGGAACGGGCGCGCTGCCGCTTCGGTCGCTCAGCGGCCACGGCCATAGCCTCCCATCGGCGGCTGCGGCCGCTCAACGTACTCGTGCGCACGCCGCGAGGCCTCCGCTCCCTTCTTGCCCAGCAGCTCCTCGGCGGTCTTGCCGCGGCGCCCGGCGATGGCGTCCGCGGACTGCAGGCTGCCGAGCGCGGCCATGGTGGCCTGGACGAGGTTCACCGGGTTGGTGCTGCCCATCGACTTGCTGAGGATGTCCCGGATTCCCGCAGCCTCCACGACCGACCGGACGGAGCCGCCGGCGATCACGCCGGTCCCCGGCGACGCCGGCTTCAGGAGCAGGTCGGAGGCGCCGAACCGCGTCCGCACCTCATGCGGGATCGTGGCTCCGACCAGGGGCACCGCGATCAGGTTCTTCTTCGCATCCTCGACGCCCTTGCGGATCGCCTCAGGCACTTCGTTCGCCTTGCCGAGCCCGGCACCCACGGTCCCGTTGCCGTCGCCAACGACGACGACCGCGCTGAAGCTGAATCGCCGACCGCCGCGCACCACCTTGGCGACGCGGTTGATCTGGACCACCTTCTCCTCGAGATTGAGCTTGGACGGGTCGATTCTTGACATGCGTGTTCCTTCCGCCCTACAGGTCGAGGCCGCCCTCGCGGGCACCCTCGGCGAGCGAGCGAACCCGCCCGTGGTAGCGATAGCCGCCCCGATCCAGGACCACCGAGCTGACGCCCTGCGCCTTGGCCCGCTCCGCGATGGCGCGGCCGACGGCGTTGGCCGAGGCAACCTTGCCTTCCCCAGCAGCCAGCTTGGGCTCGCGGCTGGATGCCGCCGCCAGGGTGCGCCCCTCGTGGTCGTCGATGACCTGGGCATAGATGTACTTCGCGCTCCGGAAGACCGACAGGCGCGGGCGCGCCGCCGTCCCGGACAGCGTCAGCCGGACGCGCGCGTGGCGCTTGCGACGCTGGCTGTCGCGTGATTGCTTGCTGATCATGCTTCTACTTCCCGCCGACCTTGCCGGCCTTGCCCGCCTTGCGGACGATCTGCTCGCCCGCGTAGCGAATGCCCTTGCCCTTGTACGGCTCCGGCTTGCGGCGCGCACGGATGAAGGCGGCCGTCTGGCCCACGAGCTCCTTGTCGGCGCCCGATACCGACAGGCGCGTCGGCGTCTCCAGTGTGAACCGAATCCCCGGCGGGGGCGTGACCTCTACCGGATGCGAGTAACCGAGTGCCAGCACGAGCCGCTCGCCCTGCAGCTGGGCACGGTAGCCCACCCCGCTGATCTCCAGGCCCTTGGTGAACCCGGTCGTCACGCCGGCGACCATGTTGTTGACCAGCGTGCGCGTCAGGCCATGCAGCGCTCTGTGCCGCGGCTCGTCCGTGGGCCGCACGATGCGCAGCGTCCCGTCCTCGCGCTCGATGCGCATCTGCGGATGAATCTCGCGCTCCAGCTCGCCAAGTGGGCCCTTGACCCGCAGTCGGCGCCCCTCCTGGGTCACCTCGACGGTCGAGGGAAGCGTGATCGGCAGTCGACCGATGCGTGACATCGCGGCGCTCCCCTACCAGACGTAGCACAGCACCTCGCCGCCGAGATTCAGTTTCCGAGCCTGCGACCCGGTCATGATCCCGCGGGAGGTGGAAAGGATGGCGAGGCCGAGGCCGCCCAGCACGCGCGGTATCTCGGTCTTACGCGCGTACACCCGAAGGCCGGGCTTGCTGATCCGCTTCAGGCCCGAGACGACCGGCGTCCGGCCCTCTGCGTATCTGAGGTGAACGGTGAGCGCCTCCTGGACGCCGTCGGTGGCGGTCTCGAACGACTCGATGAAGCCCTCCTCGGTCAGGATCCGCGCGATCTCGCGCTTCACCTTGGACGAGGGAATCGTCAGCTCGCGATGGCGCGCCAGGCTGGCGTTGCGGATCCGCGTCAGCATGTCCGCGATGGGGTCGGTTGAGTTCATGGTTCGGTTCGTCTCTCCTCGGCGGTGGTTCGCGCCACGAGCACTCGTGGATGCGCCTTCCGCTGAATGGGCCGCGACCGCGGCCCGGCTTGGCGAGCTACCAGCTCGACTTGGTGACTCCCGGCAGGAGCCCCTCCAGGGCCCGCTCCCGGAAGCAGATCCGGCACATGGCGAAACGTCGCATGTAGCCACGCGGGCGCCCGCAGATCGAGCACCGGTTGTGCTGCTGCACCGGAAAGCGCGGCGCCCGCCGGGACTTTGCGATCATCGACTTCTTGGCCAACGTGTTCCTTCCTCGCTCAGCTGGCCTGGAATGGCATGCCGAGCAGTTCGAGGAGCTTGCGCCCCTCCTCATCGGTGCGCGCGGTGGTGACGATGCTGATCTCCAGCCCCCGGAGCCGATCGATCTTGTCGTAGTCGATCTCCGGATAGACGAGCTGCTCGCGCAGCCCAAGGCTGAAATTGCCACGCCCGTCGAACGATCGGGTCGGAATCCCGCGAAAGTCGCGAATGCGTGGCAAGGCAAGGTTCAGCGTCCGCTCGAGGAAGTCGTACATCCGCTGCCCGCGCAGCGTCACCTTGGCGCCGATCGGCATTCCGGTGCGCAGTCGGAACTGCGCGATCGAGCGCTTGGCGCGGGTGACGATCGGCTTCTGACCGGTGACCTGCGCGAGATCACGGACGGCGGCATCGAGGGCCTTGGCGTTCGCGATCGCCTCTCCCAGGCCGATGTTGACGACCACCTTCTCGACGCGCGGCACCTGCGTCGGGTTCGCGTAGCCGAACTCGCGCCGGAGCGCCGGGGCGATCTCCTCGCGGTAGCGGCGGCGGAGCCCGATCGGTGTCGGGCGAGCCGACGTCGAGCCGTTCTCCGAACCGTTGGAGACCGCCGGCCGGGCGGTGGGGGCAGCGCCCCCCCGACGTGTCGCCGCGCCCGTACTCCGAGCGGGGGTCCGCGGTGCCCTGGCCTTCGGCTCGGGGCTCACTTGGTCACCTCGATCTGCTCGCCGCAGTGCCGGCAGACCCGTACTCGGCGGCGATCCTCGCCCTCTCCGAGGTGCTGGTGCGCAACCCGGGTCGGCTTGTCGCAGCTCGGGCAGACGACCTGCACGTTGCTGATGTGAATCGGCACCGGCAGATCCAGGATCCCGGCGGTCTGGGTCCGGGCCCGGGGAGCCTGGTGCTTCTTTGCCATGTTGATGCCGGGCACAACGATGCCCAGGCCGCGCTTGGTGCGCTGCACGCGCTCCACGGTGCCGCGCTTGCCGCGGTCCTTGCCGGCCAGGATCAGCACCCGGTCACCCTTGCGAACGTTCGGCATCACAGCACCTCCGGCGCGAGCGAGACGATCTTCATGTAGTTGCGCTCCCGGAGCTCACGCGCGACCGGCCCGAAGATGCGCGTGCCGCGCGGGTTGCCCTGCGGGTTGATCAGCACCGCGGCGTTCTCATCGAACCGGATGTGGCTGCCGTCCGGCCGTCCATACTCCTTGCTGGTCCGCACGATCACCGCGCGGACCACGTCGCCCTTCTTGACTCCCGCGTTGGGGAGTGCCTGCTTCACGGCGGCCACGATCACATCGCCCACCTCGGCGGTGTCGGCACCGGAGCGTCCCAGCACCGTGATGCATTCGATGATTCGCGCGCCGGTGTTGTCGGCGACGCGCAGCCGCGTGTATTGGCGGATCATCAGCCGACCAGCTCCTCGTGGGAGCCGCGCGCGACGATCTCGACCACGCGCCAGCGCTTTTCTGCGGAGAGCGGGCGGCTCTCCTCGATGCGCACCGTGTCACCGACTCGCGCCTGATTCGCCTCATCGTGCGCCTTGAACTTGCTCGACAGGCGTACCACGCGCTTGTAGATCGGATGGCGCTGGAGCCGCTCGACGCTCACCACCACCGTCTTGTCCATCTTGTCGGACACCACGCGTCCGAGCTTCGTTCTGCGCTTGCCCTGCATCAGCTGGCCTTCTCCTGGTCGGCAGCTGCGGCCGCGGCCGCGTGCTGACGCTCCGTCATCACGGTCAAGATCCGTGCGATCCGTCTGCGGGTCGCGGGGAGCCTGCTGTAGTTCTTCTCCTGCCGCGTGGCCAGGTCGAAGCGGATCTTCCACAGCTCCTGCTTCGCGTCGACCAGTGCGCTCTCCAGGTCCTTGTCCGAGAGCGCGCGGACCTCATTGATGTCCATGCTCGACGCCCTCCTTCACCACGAACCTGGTCGGAATCGGAAGCTTGTGGCTCGCCAACCGCATCGCCTCGCGCGCGATCTGCTCGGGGACGCCGGACATCTCGAACATGACCCGCCCCGGCTTGACCACCGCGACCCAGTGGTCGGGGGCGCCCTTGCCGGAGCCCATCCGGACCTCGGCCGGCTTCTTGGTCACCGGCTTGTCGGGAAAGACCCGGATCCAGATCCGGCCCCCGCGCTTGATGTGATGGGTCATCGCGCGACGTGCCGCCTCTATCTGGCGACTCGTCAGCCAACAGACCTCCTCCGCCATCAGGCCAAAGTCGCCAAAGCTCACGTTGGTGCCGCCCTTGGCCATCCCGGCCCGGCGACCGCGCTGCACCTTGCGGTGCTTGACGCGCTTTGGCATCAGCATCGGTCAGGCCTCCCCGCGGCTGGTCGCCGACTCGGCCGCCGAAACCGTTTCCCGGGATGCTGCCGGCTCACGCGTGGCTGAACTCGTCCGACGAGCACCGCCGCGCGCCGGTCGCGTCCGCTCGCGCGGCTCGGTGCGGGCCGAGCCCGGCCGGTCCCCGAGCTGCTCGCCACGGTAGATCCAGACCTTGACCCCGATGCGGCCATAGGTGGTGCGCGCGTGCACGACTCCGTAGCTGATATCGGCGCGCAGCGTGCCGAGCGGGATGCGACCCTCGCGATCCCATTCCGTGCGGCTCATCTCCGAGCCTCCCAGCCGGCCGGAGACCTGGACCTTGACCCCCTTGGCGCCCGCCTTGATCGTCCGCTGGATCGACTGCTTGATCGCCTTGCGGAACGCGATTCGTCGCTCCAGCTGGCCCGCCACGTTCTGGGCGACGAGGACTGCGTCGAGCTCGGGCTGGAGGATCTCCTTGATCTCGAGCTTCACCTTCTTGTCCGTGAGCTTGCCGACCGAGGTGCGCAGCAGCTCGACGTTCGCGCCGCCCTTGCCGATCACGATGCCCGGCTTGGCAGAGTGGACGGTGACCGTCACGTGGTTGATGCCGCGCTCGATCTCGAGCTGGCTGACGCTGGCGTTGGCCAGCTGCTTGGCGACGAGCTGACGGATCCGCATGTCCTCCTGGAGCAGGGTGGCGTAGTCGCGGTCCGCGTACCACTTGGCCAGCCAGGGCTTGATGACACCGATCCGGAAGCCGTACGGATGAACCTTGTGACCCATCTAGGCATCCTCCCGGTCAGCCACGGCGATGGTGATGTGGCTGGTTCGCTTCAGCACTTGAAAGTAACGGCCCTGCGCGCGGGGTCGTCCCCGCTTGAGGGTCGGCCCCTCATCCGCCACCGCGCTCGCCACGTGGAGGTCGTCGGCGGACAGGTTGAAGTTGTTCTCGGCGTTGGCGGTCGCACTCTTCAGGACCTTGGCCACGTCGCGCGCTGCGGCATTCGGCAGGAAGCGAAGGATGGCCGCCGCCTCCTCGACCGGCTTATCCCGGATCAGGTCGGTCACCAGCCGCACCTTGCGCGGGCTGATGCGGATGTACTTGGCCGTGGCGATGACGCGCATGGATCCCGTCCTACTTCAGCGCCGATGAGCGTTCGGTGGCCTTGCCGTGGCCACGGTACGTGCGCGTCGGGGCGAACTCGCCCAATCGGTGGCCGACCATGTTCTCGGTGATGAACACCGGCACGTGACGCCGCCCGTCGTGAATGGCGAGGGTATGGCCGATCATCTGCGGGAAGATGACCGATGCCCGCGACCAGGTCTTCAGCACCCGCCGCTCGTTGCGTTTGTTCATCTCGTCGATGCGGCCGATCAGGCGCGCGTCGACGAACGGCCCCTTCTTGACGGAACGACTCATCGAGGCCTCCTAACCCCGCCCGTACCGACGGCGGACGATCATCTTGTTGGTCGACTTGTTGCGGCGGGTGCGCAGCCCCATCGCCGGCTTGCCCCACGGCGTCTTGGGCGGCATGCCGGTCGGCGACTTCCCCTCGCCGCCGCCGTGCGGATGGTCGTTGGGATTCATCACCACGCCGCGCACCGTCGGGCGGCGGCCCATGTGCCGGCTGCGGCCGGCCTTGCCGATGTTCTGGTTCTCGTGATCGAGGTTGCTCACCTGACCAATGGTCGCCATGCACTCCGCCCGCACGCGGCGCACCTCCCCGGACGGGAGCCGGATGGTGGCCATCTCCCCTTCCTTGGCGAGCAGCTGGGCGCTGCTGCCGGCGCTGCGCACGATCTGGCCGCCGCGTCCCGCGCGCAGCTCGATGTTGTGGATCTGGGTGCCGAGCGGGATCCGCGCCAGCGGCATCGCGTTGCCCACTCGAGCGTCGACATCGGTCCCCGAGACGACGGTGTCGCCAACCCCCAGGCCGTGCGGCAGCAGCATGTAGCGCTTCTCCCCGTCCACGTAGTGGAGCAGGGCGATCCGCGCGGAGCGGTTCGGGTCGTACTCGACGGTCGCGATCCTGGCCGGCACCCCGAGCTTGTCGCGCCGCCAGTCGATGAGGCGGTACAGGCGCTTGTGCCCGGCTCCCTGGTGACGGACCGTGAGCTTGCCCTGGGCATTGCGACCGGCGTGGCGCAGCAGCCGCTCGGTGAGCGGCTTGTGCGGCGTATCGGTGGTGATCTCCTCGAACGTGGGGCGCGTCATCTGGCGCACGCCCGGGCTCGTGGGTCGGTAGTTCCGCAATGGCATGGTTGGCTATACCGCCTCGAAGAGCTCGATCTTCTGTCCGGGGGCGATGCTGACCACCGCCTTCCGCCAGCCCGGCACGATGCCGGGGGTGCGGCGTCCGCGCCGCTTCTGCTTGGGCTTGACGCTCTGCACCCGCACGTCGAGGACGGTCACCTTGAACGCTCCCTCGACCGCGGCCTTGATCTCGAACTTGTTTGCATCGCGGCGCACCGCGAACGTGTAGTTGCCCCGCTCCGTCTCGGCCATGCTCTTCTCGCTGATCACCGGGCGCAGCAGGACGTCGTGCAGGCTGATGGCGGTCATGCGTAGACCTCCCGCGAGCGGGCCAGCGCCTCGCGCGTGAAGATGATCGTGTCGGCCTCGAGGATGTCGACCACGTTCAGGCTGTGGGCGAGCACGACCCGCACCTCGCGCAGGTTGGCGCACGAACGCTCCACCAGCTCATCGCGTGCGGGGAGCACCACCAGGACCTTGCCCTCGGCGTTCCAGGCCTCCAGGCGACCGATGACGTCGCGCGTCCTGATCTCGTCGAGGCCGAAGCCCTCGATCACTCGCAGCGCCCCCTCCGCCTGCTTGGCGGACAGGACCCCGCGCAACGCTGCGCGACGCATCTTGGCCGGCATCTTCTGCTCGTATCCGCGCGGGTGGGGCCCGAAGGCTACCCCGCCGCCGGCCCAGTGCGGGGCGCGACGGCTCCCCTGGCGCGCGCGGCCGGTGCCCTTCTGGCGCCACGGCTTTGCGCCGCCGCCGGACACCTCGGCGCGAGTCAGCGTGTCGGCGGTTCCCCGGCGACGACCGGCCAGCTGTCGGACGACCGCCTGGTGGATCAGCGACTCGTTGACCGGAGAGGCGAACAGCGTCTCGGGGAGATCGATCTGCTCACCCTGCTTGCCGTTGGGCGCGAGGATCCTGGTGCTCGGCATCGTCATCTCGCCTTCTGGATCAGCAGCAGGCCATTGCGCGCGCCCGGCACGGCACCCCTGACCAGGATCAGGTTGCGCTCGCTGTCGACGCGTACCACCGTCAGCTTCTTGACGGTGACCTGCTCGTGGCCGAGGTGGCCGGCCATGCGGGTGTTCTTGAACACACGGCCCGGGGTGGTGCCGGCGCCCACCGACCCTGGCGCGCGGTGGTGGTCGGAGCCGTGGGTCTTCGGGCCGCGGTGGAAGTTGTGCCGCTCGATCACTCCCGCAAATCCCTTGCCCTTGCTCATGCCTGTCACATCGACCAGCTCGCCGGCCTCGAAGAGTGAGACGTCGAGCTGCTGCCCAGGCTCGTAGCCATCGGTCGAGTCGACCCGCACCTCGCGGACCGCGGCCGGATGCTGCCGGTTGCGCTCGAGGTGCTTGAACTGCCCGGCGACCGGCTTCGTCAGCCGCTTGGCGGTGCCGCCGGCGAGCTGCAGCGCGACGTAGCCGTCCTGCTCGAGGCTTCGCAGCCGCGCCACCGTGTTCGGGGCAGCCTCGATGACGCTCACCGGGACGACGCTTCCGTCGTCACCGAAGATGCGTGTCATCCCCAGCTTGCGTCCGATCAATCCTGCCGGCACTTCGTTACGAACTTTCCTTCCTGGTCTACCGATGAAGAGGGGCGCACCGAGCGCCCCGTCTCACATCTTGATCTCGATGTCCACGCCAGCGGCCAGGCTGAGCCGCATCAGCGCATCGACGGTCTTGGTCGAGGGATCGATGATGTCGATCAGTCGCTTGTGGGTCCTGATCTCGAACTGCTCCCGTCCGTCCTTGTGGACGAAGGGGCCGCGAATCACCGTGTACTTCTCGATCCGGGTCGGCAGCGGCACCGGTCCCGCCACATCGGCGCCGGTGCGCTGCGCCGTCTCCACGATCTGCTCGGCCGACTGGTCGAGCAGCTTGTGGTCGTACGCCTTGAGCCTGATGCGGATGCGCTGCTTGGCCATCGTCTGATCTACGCGGTCAGCTCTGTGATGACGCCGGCACCGACCGTGTGGCCGCCTTCGCGGATCGCGAAGCGCTGCCCCTGCTCGATGGCGATCGGCGTGATCAGCTCGACGTCAATGTTCACGTTGTCGCCGGGCATGATCATCTCCACCCCGGCGGGAAGCTTGATCGCCCCGGTGACATCGGTCGTGCGCAGGTAGAACTGCGGCCGATAACCCGCGTAGAACGGCGTATGGCGGCCGCCCTCCTCCTTGGACAGGACGTAGACCTCGGCCTTGAACTTGGTGCCCGGCTTGACGCTCCCCGTCTTGGCGAGGACCTGGCCGCGCTCGAGCTCCTCGCGCTCGATACCCCGCAGCAGAAGCCCGACGTTGTCGCCCGCCCGCCCCTCGTCGAGGGTCTTCTTGAACATCTCGACGCCGGTCACCACCAGCGGGCGGCTCTTGGCGTGGATCCCGACCAGCTCGACGGTCTCGCTGGTCTTGACGATGCCGCGCTCAATCCGGCCGGTGGCCACCGTGCCGCGGCCCTTGATCCCGAACACGTCCTCGATCGGCATCAGGAACGGCTTGTCGACGTCGCGCTCCGGCGTGGGGATGTACGAATCGACCGCCTCCATCAGCTCCTTGATCGAGGCGTACTCCGGGGCGTCGGGATCGGTGCTCGACGACTCGAGCGCCTTGAGCGCCGAGCCGCGGATGACCGGGACGTCGTCACCGGGAAACTCGTACTTGCTGAGGAGCTCGCGCACCTCCATCTCGACCAGATCGATGAGCATCTCGTCGTCGACCATGTCGACCTTGTTCAGGTAGACGACCAGCGATGGCACCTCCACCTGGCGAGCGAGAAGGATGTGCTCGCGGGTCTGGGGCATCGGGCCGTCGGCCGCCGAGACGACCAGGATGGCGCCGTCCATCTGGGCCGCGCC
>QHBO01000028.1 GCA_003243965.1 Chloroflexota bacterium | reverse complement strand
CACGAAAGCGGGGCAACTCCAGTTGATGGCGATCGAGCCGCTACAGATGTAGTAGCTGTGGTAACAGAAGACTGTCATCCCGATGCCCAGCGCGTCCTGGTTTGGCCAAAGGAGATCCTCGTAGGTCACATTAACCTTCGGAGAGGCGCTTTGGTCCCACGAGAACCACAGCTGGCGATTGGCGTAGTTCCACGTAAGACGCCCGTTCGAGATATAGGTTCTCATCGATGCATTGCTCAAACTCGAGCCGAAGCGCCAGACGATCCAAGACTGGTAGCCATTCGTGTTGTTCACGTACCACCGAGCGTTTAGGTTGTCCGTCGCAGCGACCGGTGTTGAGATTGCGAGCATAAGAACGACGGTCGCGAAGGGCAGCGTCAGACGCCTAGGCTTCATGTTCCCCTCCACGAGTCTGCTGGGTGCAGTCTATGAACCAGAGCGTCCGGAACAATGGGCGGCAGACTCATATCGGCCGTTGGCTGGGCAGCGCCATGGCTGGGCTGCGTCCCCGCCATCGCCTCAGTCCTGGCCGATCCCGGCTGCCCGTCGAAGAGGCCATGAACGTCGGAGCAAGCCGGCGCCAACCAGGCTGACGGCCAGCAGTATTGTCAGCCCGTAGGTCAGCCACAGGTTTGCGATCGGCGCCAGGCCCGCGATGATCGCGAGCCCCAGCCCGGCCCGACCACGCACCGGCAGGATCAGTAGCACCGCGGCAAGGATCACTCCAAGGCCCCGGTTCCACGCCTCCCGGAGCACCGGGTCGGCGGTGGGACCGAAGAGGAGGCCCGTTGGTGGGATCTGGACCGCCAGCGCCGCAAGGAAGTCACCCGGGAAGTCCGGTCCGAGCCATACCAGCACAGCGATCCCCTGGATTGCGAGACCAATCCCCAGCCAGCCAAGCGTCCTCCAGCGCCGGTCGCGAAATGCGGGCACCGCAATGACGATGGGCCACAGCTTGGTGCCGACCGCCAGCGCGAGGAGCAGACCCGCGGTTCGGTCATGACCCGCGAGGTATGCCCACGCGACGCCCGCCACGAGGGCCAGCACGAGGTAGTTGTTCGTCCCCAGATGCAGCCCCTCCAGGTAGAGCAGGGTGAGCGACAGCGGCCCGAGCACGAGCCCTGCCCACAGCACCCGAGTCGGGATCTCGAACATCCGCAGGCTCGCGACCACTGCGAGCGCCACGCAACCTGCGGCGATCAGCTGCCAGACCTGACCGCCGAGATCGATGGGCATCGGCAGGAGCGGCAGCGCCCAGGCGGCGGCCAGTGGCGGGAGATTGAATACCGGGGAGGAGAGGACCAGCCCGTCGAGCGCCAGCGCATGTCGGTACAGGTCACGGTTCGCCAGGTCCCGCGCACCGGCGAAATAGACGTGCCAGTCGACCAGCCGCACGCCACCGGTCGTCTCGCGCCAGCCCGATGTGACCGCGAACCAGGTGACCCATCCGAACAGCAGCCAACCGAGGATGGGTAGCGCGATGGCAAGACGGCCGACGCGAATGCTCATCGGTCCGTGGGTCGGCGTGCCAGCCCGACCAACACGAAGCTGATCTCGTAGAGCAGGAAACGGGGCAGCGCGACGAGCACCGCCACGATGCCTGCCACCCAGGCATATCGGCTGCGCGCCGCGATGAGCGCCAGCCCGACCGTGGCACCGGAGGCAAGCACGTAGAGCACCGGCGAGACGGTCAGCAAGCTCATCTGGCCTCCGCCGATCTGGGTCGAGTAGCCCCGCAGATCGAAGGCGACCATCGGTGCCACCAGCGCAGCGGTGAGGCCCAGCGTCAGCGCCGCGCGGCGCCACTGGTGACGGCCCAGGTAGACCGCCACGAGCAGCAGCGGAGTCGCTTTCAGGGAGGCGGCGATCGCGATCCAAAGCGGCCCCGAGCGGCGCTCCACGCCCCACACCAAGAGGAGTACGAGCAGCGGTTGCACGTTGCCGAAGGCCGCGCCCTCCAGCTGGAACGGCAGCAGCAGGGCCAAGGCGGCGATCCCCACCGCCCCTCGCCGCAGCAGCGGCATCGTGCTGGCCAGCGCGGCAGCCACACACAGCGTCATCCACATCAGCACGACCGCGGACTTGGGCAGCAGCGTGAGCGGTATCCACGCGTAGGCGAACCACGGTGCGTATCGGTAGAGGTCGGAGTCGGTCGGGAGGCCCGCTGCGTACAGCGGCTCGCCGTGCCGCAGCCTGAGCGCGGCATTCCAGTACGCATCCATGTCGGCGCCGCTCGTCAGGCGTGCCGCGTGCCCCAGCTCGGTGTAGGCCGCCAGCGACAGGAGGGTGACCGCCACGATGAACACTCCCCAACCCACCAGCCCGCGCGGAGGCCACCGACCCCGCGCCATGCCGGTCACGAACCCTCCTCCGCGGCGAAGTGCGGCGCTCACGCCAGAACCCACCGGCGAGGCGCTGCCCACCCGGGGCGTCACGGGTGCACCGCGAAGATCCGCAGCGCGCCCTGCACCTCGAAGCTCGGTTGCGCCGCCAGCCAGCTGGCCGTGTTCCCCTGGCGGTCCCGCGCCGCAGCCCCGGGCCAGAGGTTGAGCGCATCGGTCGTCTCTCCCGGGCGGAGCTGGACGATCAGCCACCGGACGTCATAGGCGCGCGCGATGGTGCGCAGGACGGGGAATAGATCGTAGGAAGGAGCAACGCCGGGGTTGCCGGACAGGAGCGCGAGTGTCGCCGGATCGCTGTACATCACCACCGCGCGGGTCTGGTTCGCGCCTCGGAGCCAGTCGGCGGCGGCGGCGTCGAGCCGGTGGGAACGCTCCCACTCGCCGTGGATCGCGGCCGAACCGACGATCGAGAGGACGATCGCTCCCAAGGTGCCGACCAACGCCACGAACCGATGCGTCTGCGGCCGCCGGAGGAACGGCCAGGCGCGGCCCAGCGCGCCGCACACCGGCGCGATCGAGGCGACAGCCATCGGCAGCGCGAACGGCAGCCAGGCCGGTGCCGAGTGGTAGAAGGCGCCCCGCGGTGCGTGAAAGGTGAAGACACCGCCCATCACCGCGAACATCACCACGAAGTACACGAGGAAGGGAGCCTGGCGCGGTTCGCGGCGGTGGATCCACAGGCCTGCGAGAAACGTGAAGAGGAAGGTGCCGCCCATCAGGACACCCGTCCGCCCCAGGAGCTCGAACCACGACTCCAGCTTGGAGCCGATGATCGCCGGCACGCCGGCCTGCAGGTAGCTGTCCAGGCTCACCGCGCGTCCGATGCTGAATTGCTCGTTGTAGCTCGCGATCCACAGGACGTGGCCGCCCACCGAGGGAAGCGCGGTCCCGAAGACCGCCAGGCTGCGCAGCAGCCACGGCGAGAGGACCGCGACGTAGGCCACCACCGCCAGGAGCGCCGCCCCAGACCCCATACGGGCCACGGACCGCCATGGACCGATGCTTCGACTCGCGAGCCACGCCGTCGCCGGGGCGACGAGAAGGAGCAGTCCGTCGGTGCGGGCGAGTGTCGCCACCCCGGCTGCGGCCGCGCTGACCACGATCCAGCGACCGGGGACTTCCGAGCGCATCGCACGGGTCGCGGCGTACAGGCTGCCGGCACCCGCCACCCCAAAGACGGCGAAGTTGTCGACGGTCGGGTAGTAGATCAGCAGCGGCCCGGCGAAGATCGCCAGCACCGCCGCCAGGACCGCCACCGATCGGCGCTGCCAGAGCTCGCGGCCGACGAGGTAGGTGATCGGCACCAGGGCGGTGCTGAGCAGGATCATCGGCAGCTGGCCCGACTGCCAGCTCGGGCCGAAGAGGAGCATCGCGCCCGCCGAGACGATGGACGTCAGCGGCATCCAGTGTGCGTTGCTCGGCACCGGCAGCGTCGCGGGATCGGGTAGCCGGCTTCCGACCTCGAGAAAGCTCCACAGCACCGGCACACTGAAGCCATGGCCGGTCGCGAGCCGCTCGGCGACCAGCGTGTAGTAGGCGGGATCGGTATACGGCGCATAACTCACCACGGCCGCCGCGGCGAGCCGCGCCAGCAGGCCGCAGGCGGTCAGCACGGCAAGATCGCGGAGGCGGAGGCGGTCCATGTCGGGCGGGAGTCTAGTCGGTGCGCCCGCGCAACGGTACGGCCCGAAGGTACCGATCGGCGCGCCTCCCCCGCGCAAAGGTCATGGGGCATCCGGTGCAGGGCACGACCCGCGTCAGCCGGTAAGGTTGGCGCGTGCAGCACGTGGTCCGAGCTTCCCGGATCGTCGCCACCGCCGTCGCCCTGGGATGGCTCGCCTATACGCTGGCCTCCTGGTTCCTGGCGTGGAATCCGGCCGATGCCGGCGCATATCTGGGCGCGGCGGAGCGGCTGCGCCACGGACAGGCGCTCTACCCGGCAATGAACCCCGAGGCGCACGAGGTCTATCGCTACGCGCCGTGGTTCGCGTTGGCCTGGATCCCGGCCAGCTACCTGCCATCCGCCCTCGTCGCGCACGCCTGGTCGCTGCTGATGCTCGCCGCCGCGGCGGCGGCGGTCGTCCCCCTGCTGCGACCACCGTCGCGCGCGCGCATCGTGCTCGCGGCGATTCTGGGCGCATTCCTGGCCGAGACGGCCATATTTGGCAACGTCCATCCGCTGGTGGTGGCCATCCTGAGCTGGTCCATCCGGCGCCCCAGCGGACCGATCTGGGTCGGAGTGGCAGCCTCGCTGAAGCTGGTCCCGATCCTGTTCGTCGCGTACTGGGCCGCCATCGGCGAGTGGCGCAAGGCTGCCACCGCAAGCGTGGTGGCCGCCATCCTCTTGGTGCCGATGCTCGCCTTCGACCTGTCCCACTACACCACCGATCCGGGCAGCGGACTGGTCTCGCTCTACGCCGCCTCGCCGATTGCCTGGGCAGCGGTGGCCGTCGCCACCGGCGGCACGACGCTCTGGCTCCTCGCCAGGCGCTCGCAATACGCGCCCGTGGCGCTCGCGATCCTCATGTTCCTGGGCCCGCCGCGAGCCTCGACCGCCTACCTGGCCTTCCTGATACCGGGCGTGCTGCTCGCGCTCGACGACCTGCCGGCGCGTGCAGCCGCGCGGAACGCGACCGCGCGCTCCGGGGAGCCCGATGTCGTCGCTGCCGCCTGAGCTCGCCGACCGCCTGATCCGGCTCCGGAATGCAGACGGCGGCTTTCCGCCCTCTGCGGGGGGCGCGTCAGAGCCGGAGCCGACGGCGCTGGCGGCGATCGCGCTGGACGACGCCGCGGCGCGCGGATGGCTCGAACGAGCCCAGCGTGCGGACGGAGGATTCATCGTCGGGCCGGCCGCGGTGTCGAACGACTCACCCACTCCGTTCGCCGCGCTCGCTCTGAGCCCCGGCAACGCCGGGGAGCGCGCGGTCGACTACATCGCCGGGCACCAGGCACCCCGGCTCGGCTTCGACGAGCGATTCCCCCACGACCCCGAGACCCGAGGATGGGGCTGGACGAGCCGCACGTTCGGCTGGGTCGAGCCCACCGCCCGAGCGCTGCTGGTCATGAAGCTGCTGCGCCCGGCGGCGCGCGAGCAGATCGCCGACGGCGACCGCGTCCTGAGCGACCGCGAATGCCGCCGCGGCGGCTGGAACTACGGCAACCGCGAGGTGCTCGGCACGGCCTATGACCCCTACCTGCAGACAACGGCCGCCGGCCTGCTCGCGGTCCAGGATCGCACCGATCCGCTGCGGGATCGCGCGGTCGCCGTGATCAGACAGCTGTGGCGAGCAGAGGCCGGGGGACTGGGCTGGGCAATGTCGCTGGCGGCGCTGCACGCCAACGGCCTGCGTGAGCCGGCGCTGGAGGCGCGGCTGTCGGAACTCATCGGCCGCACCAACCTGCTCGGCGATGCCGTGGCGCTGGCGTGGGCCGCGATCGCGCTCGGCCCCGGCATCGAACGGCTTCGCATCCGGCGATGAAGGAGCACCTCGACCGGCCGATGAGCCGGAGACGCTTCCTGCTCCGCGCCGCGGAGCTCGGGCTGGCGACGGGAGCGGTCGGCATCGTGGGGGCCGGCATCCTGGCGCAGCAGAAGCCCTCGCCATGGGACGCCGCCGCATTCCCGCCGCCGGGCGACACCCGGGTCGCCGTCCTGAGGGCGACCGGCTACAACGGCGACCTGGAGCGCACCGTGATGGACGGCATTCGGCAGGTGGGCGCCGTCGACCGCGTGCGCGGCGCATCAGTCCTGCTCAAACCGAACATGGTGGAGTTCGACCCGGCCAGCGTGATCAACACCGATCCGCGGCTGGTGGCGGCCACCGTCACGGTCATGCACCGGCTGGGCGCTCGCTCGGTGACGGTCGGTGAGGGGCCCGGCCACCGTCGCGACACGCAGTACGCCGCCGGCACATCGGGCCTTCTCGATCTCCTGCGCGATGCCGGCGCAACCTTCGTCGATCTGAACACCGCGGCGCTCGAGCGCGTCACCCTGAAGAGCGGCTACACGCAGCTCGGCGAGCTATGGCTCCCCACCGCCGTCACGCGCGCAGACCTCGTCGTCTCGATGCCGAAGATGAAGACTCATCACTGGGGCGGGGTGACGCTCTCCCTGAAGAACTGCTTCGGAGCGGTTCCTGGGCGCATCTACGGCTGGCCGAAGAACGTGCTTCACTGGGCGGGGCTCGAGCAGTCGATCCTCGACGTGGCCGCGGCGGTTCGCCCTGGCCTGGCGATCGTCGACGGGATCGTGGGAATGGAGGGCGACGGGCCGATCCAGGGGACCCCGATCGCCGCTGGGCACGTGGTGATCGGCACCGATCCGGTGGCGGTCGACGTGACTGCCGCACGGCTGATGAACGTCGACGCCACCCGCGTCTTCTACATCTCGGAGGCGGCCCGCTTCCTCGGCCAGGGCGACCCTCGCCACATCACACAGGTCGGAGAGGACCCCGAGCGCTCGGTGACGGCGTTCCAGCTGCTGCCCCAGTTTGCGAACCTGCGGATCGGCGCACCCGCGCAGGGCGGCGGCGGCGACCACGCCAAGGCGGCCGGCGGCTGACCCCTGCCGCCCAGAGTGATCAGCGCGGGCAGGTCCGCAGCAGCAGCACTCCGACGGAGTCCCGATACGCCTCGCACCAACCGGCGTCGAGCGCCGGGCCCTTGGTGATCGGCTCCCCGGGCGGAAAGAGCATGGCGTCCACGCCATAGCGGTCGACGAGCGGTCGCCAGCCTGGATTCGCGGCGCGGATCGCCGAGTAATCGCTCAGCACCGACTGGTCGTACATGTCGTTCCGCCCGTCGACGAAGACGCGTCCGCCGCCCTGATACATCCGATAGATGACGTACCCGCCCCAGCCGTATTCGGCCAGCACTCGAGCGTTCGGCTCGATCTGGACCAGCCGGTCGACCGCGGCCTGCGGATAGCTGCTCGCCTGATCTGCGCGGGCAATGCCGCCCATCGAACGCGGCAGGATGATCAGGACCGCCGAGACGACCACGATCGCGGCGGCGGTCAGCTCCAGCAGCCGGCGACCGAGCTCAACCGAGGCGGGCCGGTGAGCTGCATCGCGCCGGAAGTGACGCTTCCACCGGTCGTCGAGACCGAACGCGAGCGTGGGAACAGCGAGCACGGCAGCCACCGGGGCGTTGCGCAGCGCCGCGAGCGCCATCACCACGCCGACGTACGAGAGGAGCGTCAGCCAGCCGGGCGTCGCACGCCCCGCGTTCGCGATCAACGCCACGACCAGGATCAATAGTGGCCAGTGGGCCGGGTCGTGGAAGTTTGGCGACTGCCACTCGGAGATGTTCGCCAGGCCCCAGTCGCCGGGCTGGATGTAGCGCAACGGGTACAGGATCCCGATCGGTCCGGCGGGGGTCGCCATCGAGGCGAGCACGGCACCGATGAAGCCGGCCAGCATCCAGCGCCAGGCGGGAGACATCGGTGTGCGGCCGAGCAGGGTGAAGAGCAGGTACACGCCCAGGATCCCGAGTCCGATGACCCACAGCCCGTGGAGGTTGGCCCACACTGCGAAGAGCGGCACGACCAGCAGGGCGAAGGCCGGACGATCGGCCCGCAGCTCAAGAAGCCCCCCGATCAGCAGCGCCATCAGAAACCACGACTCGGCCTGCGGGCGCAGTGTCACGTACGGAATCAGGACCGCGGCGGCGAGGATCAGGGCCATGACCAGCGGCACCGTGGCGATCCGGCGCCGGGCGAACGCGACCGCCAGCAGCGCGATGGTGGCGGGCCCGAGGATCGAGAACGCGGCGAGCGCACCCCGCTCGCCGAGCCACGAGACCAGCCGGTAGATGAGCAGCTCGCTCAGCCACTCGTGCGGCGTCCAGGGCCGGCCGAACCAGGTGAAGGAGAACGGGTCGGTGGACGGAACCTGGCCGGTGGTGACGATCAGTCTCCCCGCCGTCACGTGCCAGAAGTAGTCCGGGTCCGAGAGACCCTTGGCCAACGTGATCGTGAACAGGATCGCGCACAGGGTGGCGACCACGATCACCAGGGGCGATGGGAGGCGACGCAGGAGGCGGGCGGTCATCGGCCGCGAGTCTAAACGGTGCCTCCGCGCACCGCGACGGCACGAAGGTACCAGCGGCAACCCGGCACGACGGCCGTACCTTTCCGGTTCGTGACCGCACCTGCTCTGGCCAGATCGCGTCGCACCCTCTCGGTGGCGGGCGTGGCGCTCGTCGCGTTCCTGGCCCTCGTTCTGTCTCGCGCCACGCTGCCACTGATCGACGGCGATGTCTGGTGGCACCTCCGCGCGGGCGATGCCGTGCTCCTGGGCCATGGCGTGCCACGGGCCGACACGTGGACGCTCGTGGGGCAGGGGCTGCCGTGGATCAGCCAGGACTGGCTCAGCAACACGCTCATGGCCGCGGTCGACCGAGCGGGAGCGACGTGGGGCCCGACCCTTCTGTCGCTCGGCTTCGGGCTGGCCACGGCAGCAGCCTTTGCATTGCTCGCTGCCGGTCTTCGGCGCCGCGGGGCAACCGGCTGGCTGGGCACGATCGGCTGGCTCACCTTCGGCCTGGTGGTGGCGGGTCCGGTGATCGGGGTCCGGGTACAGACCCTCGACCTGCTGCTGGCTGCCGCCGTCGTCTTCGCCTTATGGAGCTACCTCGTCGACCGGCGTGCGCGCTGGCTCGTGAGCCTGCCGCTGCTGGCAGTCGCATGGGTCAACCTGCACGCGGGCTTTCCGCTTCTCTTCCTGCTCGGTGCCGGCGTGATCGCTGGTGAGGGACTCGACCGGTTGACAGGGCGGCGGCCGCCGGTGTCGACGCTCACGCCGCGCCAGCTGACGTGGCTCGCCGGTGCGCTGCTGGTTGCGGGCGGGGCGCTGCTCCTCAACCCGAACGGCGCCGCGATCTACGGTTATCCGTTCGCCACGGCTTCCCTCGGCGCGCACCGTGACTTCATCTTCGAATGGTCACGCCCGGACCTCTCGACCTTTCCGGGCCAGGCGTTCTTTGCCCTGCTGGCGATCGGCGTCATCCCAACCCTCCTGGTCGCCCGGCGCTCGATGCCCGCGGCCGACGCGCTGTGGCTGCTGGGACTGACGGCCCTGGCGCTGACCGCCATCAGGTTCGTCCTGGTCCTGGGCCCGATCGGCGCGGCCCTGTGCGCGCTGCATCTGGGGCCACGCGTCGCCCGGACACGGCTCGGGCGGTCATCGAGGGCCGTGCTGGAGCGCATGTCGCTGCCACCCCGCGGCGTGGCCCGGCACGTGAACGCGGCACTCGCGGTGCTGATGGTCGCCGGCGGCATCGGCATCGGCCTCGCCCGCTCAGCCCCACCGGTCCAGGCGGCGGCCATCCGCGAGGCCATGCCCGTCGCCGCCACCGCCTGGCTGGCAGGGCAGCACCCGCGGCGGATCTTCAACGTCTATGCCTGGGGCGGCTATATCGGTCGCGAAATCCCTTCGGCGCTGGGTCTACATCGACGGTCGCTCCGACATCTTTGGCGACACGCCCATCCGCGCCTATGCGCGGGCCATCGGCCTGCAGACCGATCCGGGCCTGCTGCTCGATGCCTACGCGGTCGACCACGTGGTCTTCTGGCCCGACTCACCCCTCGGCCGCTGGCTCGACCGTGCTCCCGCCTGGCGCCGCGTGTACACCGATTCGCTCGCTGCGGTCTGGGCCCGCCGCTGAGCGCGACACCAGGACCTTTGGCGCCCGAAGTACTGTTGACCCCGCGCACAGCGGCCCCGGACGATGCCGACAGTCCCGAGTACCAGCGGGACGTGGTACCTGAAGGAACATCTGCTGTTGGCGACTCCCGGAACCACCGCCGGCGACCAGCCGGTCAACTTCGAGCGCATCTACCTGCAGGCGATCGGCAGCGTCCGTCGCGACGCGAGTCGCGTGCAGGAGCTGTCGCAGCGCTACCGCGAGCGCTACCGCCGCCGGCTCGACCAGTGGCTCCAGCTGCGAGCGCGGATGGAGCGCAACGGCTGGGCGGTGCCAGCCGGCAGCTCGCAGGTCGCGGGGAATCCCGACGCGACTGGGCTCCGCACTGAGCACGAGGCGCTCGGCCGCGAGCTGGCGGGCATTCAGTCGCAGCTCAAGCGGCTCGATACCGCCGCCAGGCAGCTCGAGCTGGTGTGGGGCTATCTCGGCAGCGATGACCCGCAGCCCAGCGAGCTGGAGCTGACACACCCCGAGGAGTCCGTGGAAGCCGGGCGCCTTCGGATCGTGCAGGCCCAGGAAGCTGAACGCCAGCGCCTTGCGGAGGAGATCCACGACGGCCCTGCCCAAGTACTGACCAACGCCATCTTTCAGCTGGAGTACGTCGATCGGGTCATCGGTGAGAATCCCCGCACCGCTCGCACCGAGCTCGGCTTCCTGCGCACCATGCTGCGCGACGGCCTGGACGAGATGCGCAGCTTCATCACCGCGCTCCGCCCGCCGGTGGTCGACATGGGCCTCGCCGCGGCCATCAGCACCCACGCCAGTGAGTTCCAGGCCCGCCACGCGATCACCGTGCACACGGACGTGGAGCGGATCGACACGATGGTTGCTCGGCCCGCCAAGGCATCGGTGCTGCGGATCATCCAGGAGTCGCTGCAGAACGTCCGCAAGCACAGCGCGGCGACGGAGGTGCACATCGCGGTCGAAGGGGAGCACCTGACGATCAGCGACAACGGACGAGGCTTCGACGTCATGCGGCTGGCCACCGGGGGGAGCCGCAACTTTGGGCTCCAATTCATGCGCGAGCGCGCCGAGCTAATGGGCTCGCAGCTCCAGATCGAGTCCCGACAGGGCGAAGGGACGCGCATCCTGCTGCGCATCCCGCCGACCGCCCGGTGACGTACCCTGCAGGGCAGCTACCCAAGGAGGAGAACGTGCAAGAGGTTCAGACAGACCGTCGCAGGGGCGGCGACCGCCGGAATCCGGGCGACAGGACGCGGATCGTGATCGTCGACGGTCACACGCTGTTTCGACGGGGCGTTCGCAACATCCTCGAGCTCGAGGGCGACATGGAGGTCGTGGGCGAGGCCGGCAGCGGGCGAGAGGCGATCAGCGTGGTCGGGGAGCTCACGCCGGACGTGGTGCTGATGGACCTCACCCTGCCGGCCCCAAACGGGATCGAGACGACGCAGCGTCTCAAGCGAGAGCTGCCGCACACCGGCGTCATCGTCCTGGCGCCGAATGACGACGAGGATCAGCTCTTCGACGCCATCAAGGCCGGGGCCGCCGCATATGTGTTGAAGGACATCGACCCCAACGACCTGATCGCCATCATCCGCCGTGTGCGCTCGGGCGAGTACCTGATCAACGACAAGGTATTCAGCAAGCCGGCCGTCGCCAGCCGCGTCCTCAAGGAGTTCCGCGAGCTGGCGGTCTACGGGTCGGACGCCCAGCCGATCTTCGCCCCGCTCTCACCGCGCGAGGTCGAGATCCTCGACAACATCGCGCAGGGGATGACCAACAAGCAGGTCGCCTACGCGCTCAGCATCAGCGAGCAGACGGTGAAGAACCACATGAGCTCGATCCTGCGCAAGCTGAGCGTCAACGACCGGACCCAGGCTGTGGTGTATGCCATGCGCCAGGGCTGGATCAAGATCCCGGAGGACTGAGCCAGATGCTGGGGACCAGCCTGGCGTCCGGGCACAGGTCCCACGCAAGTCACGCCGCACAGCAGTACGGGAGTTCCATGGTCGAAGCACGGCGGGGTTCATAGCCTTCACTCCACGTCGTGCCGGGTATCCGGGACGACCTTCATCTGGGGGCCGGGAACGTCCCGGCCCGGGTCTCCTCCTCCAATTTGGGGAGCCGCGTCCCGCAGCAGGGCGCGGCTCCTCGGCTGTCTGACCACCCGAGGGGTCCCTGGCCGACCCCGTCCTGACGTCCGGCACAGCGGAGGCACCTTCGTTTCACTCTCCGACGCGGGTACGGTGAAGCCAAGGCGTCCGACAGGACCAATGGGTCATATTCATCGGTTGCCGCCAAACCCTACGCTCCCCGACGCAAATCCTCGAGGAAAGGAGGTACCTGCACACCAATGATGCTCTTCGTCCAGACCTACATCAGCACTCTTCTGTCCAAGTTCCACAAGGACGACGAGGAGGGCCAGACGCTCGTCGAATACGGGCTTCTGCTCGCACTGATCGCGATCATCGTGATCGTGGCTCTGCTCTTCCTCGGTCCGATCGTGAGCCGCATCTTCCAGAACGTCGGCTCGAACCTTAACGGCTCGGGCAGCTAAGCCCCTCACCCTTGAGACCGAGAGCCCCCGGCGCAGCGCCGGGGGCTCTCTACGTAGGTCGGGCGCGGGGTGGCCACGTCGCGCGGCTCGTGCCGGTCGCGCTGTCAGCTTGCGCGACTGGAGTCCCGGCCGTCGCGATCCCCGGGTAGTACCCCGTCGGCGTAGGCCACAAGTCCGATCGAAGTGCCGCACACCCGACCCTAGTCTGTTGACCGCAGTCACAGGACTGCGCCGTCCTCATTCGATTCTGCTTCAAGCTCCAAGAGGGAAGACCCGTGAAGCGTTCAAACCGCCTGATCTTGCTGGTCGGCGTTCTCCTCGCCGCCGTCGTGTTCGTCCTGGTCTGGGTCGTTCTGAACTCAAGCTCTCCCAACGGGGTTGGCGTGGCGACTCCCAAGACGACCGTCCTGGTCGCGAAGAGCGACATCAAGATCGGCGACACGGTGACCCCCGACAAGGTCACGACCCGCCAGGTCGATCCCGCCGGCATCACCGGCACACCGCTCCACGATCCCTCGCAGCTGGGCAACCGTCGAGCGCTCGTCGCGGTCGTGGCTGGCGCGCAGGTCCCGGCTGAGACGTTCGGCCAGCAGAACGGGACCGCCGACATCGCCAGCCAGCTGAAGCCGGGCGAGAAGGCAATCTCGTTCCAGGTCGACTCGGTGACCGGCCTCAACTTCCTGCTGCAGCAGGGGAACGTCGTCGACGTCGTCCTGTCCCGCGACGTCGGAGACCGCCGCGACCTGCGCGTGGTGAAGGCGCTGCTGCAGGCGAAGCGAGTCCTGTACGTCAGTCAATCCAACATCCGGCAGGCGCAGCCGAACGCCTCCGCATCGCCCAGCGCTGCCGGCAACCAGGCGGCGGGCCAGGCCCTGACGAGCTCGGTGGTGATCATCGCCGGCACGGATCAGGACGCGGAGATCATTCGTTGGTTCAGCCGCACGGATGGGGACGTCGGCGGCATCAGCGTTGCGCTGCGGAGTGCGGACGACACGACCATCGAGAAAACGAAGGGGATCACGCTTCAGGGCCTGCTGCAGCAGTACGGCCTGAACATTCCGTCGTTGCCCACCCCCAGTAGCGGCCAGTAGCCGAGGACGGGGCTGAATCGGTGATCAAGGTCCTCATCGTCGACGACGTCCCCGAGACGCGCGACCACCTCACGAGGCTTCTGGGCTTCGAGGAGGCAATCGACGTCGCGGGGACGGCCGCCTCCGGCGAGGAGGCGATCCAAGGCGCCATGCAGCTCCGCCCCGACGTGGTCGTGATGGACATCAACATGCCGGGTATGGATGGCATCGCCGCGGCGGAGCTCATCTCGGAACGGCTGCCGAGCGCCGCGATCATCATGATGAGCGTGCACGGCGAGGCCGAGCATCTTCAGCGGGCCATTCGGGCCGGCGCCCGCGAGTTCCTGGTCAAGCCCTTCTCCAGCGACGAGTTCGCGACCAGCATCCGCCGCGTCTACGAACGGGAGGTCGGACGACGCGAGCGCCTGGGCGTCGGCGCCTCCCAGACCGCCGGGCGCCCTCCCGAGGACATCGCGGCCGACCACCAGGTGATCGCCGTCTTTTCCCCCAAGGGCGGAGCCGGCCGGACCACGGTCGCCACCAACCTCGCGGTCGCACTGCACCGGGAGAATGACGCGCGCGTCTGCGTGGTCGACGCCAACCTCCAGTTCGGCGATGTCGGGGTGCTCCTCAACCTCAACCCCAAGACCCGCTCGGTGCTGGACGCGGTGGAGGGCGGTGAGCCGGACGCCGAGCTTCTCAACTCGGTGGTGATCAACCACTCGAGCGGGATCCGCGTCCTTCTTGCGCCACCCGCGCCGGAGAGCGCGGACCTCGTCACCCCTGCGTACCTGCGCAAGTTGGTTGACGTCCTGCGCATCAATCACGAGTACGTGGTCGTCGACCTGCCTGCGACCCTGAATGATCATTCGCTGGCGGTGATGGACGCCGCCGACACGATTCTCGTGCTGTCGGCCCTGGAGATCACCACCATCAAGAACGTGCGGCTCTTCCTCGAGGTCGCCGACCAGCTCGAATACGGCCGCGACAAGGTGCGGCTGATCATCAACCGCTCCGACACCGCGCTCGGGATCCGGATCAACGACGTCGAGGCATCGATCCGCCGCCCGATCGACGGAAGCATCGTCTCCGACGGACGCCTGGCGGTCCTCGCGGTCAATCGCGGGGTGCCGTTCGTGGTCTCGCACCCGGAGTCGCCACTCGCGCGCGACATCGTCAAGCTCGCGCGGTCGATCGCCGGCAAGCCCGCCGCTGTCAAGCACAAGCCAGCCAAGCGAAGCCTCTTCGCACGCCGATGACGGGAAAGGTACGGACATGTCGCTACTGAGAAGGATCGAGCGGGCTCGGCCTGCAGTCGAGGGGGAGTCTCCGGCGCCCGGCACCCAGGTGCCGGTTCCCCAGCCGGCCGGCAGTCCCTCGCCGCCTGCGCAGGGGGCGTCTGCCCCCAGCCACCATCGGCCCTTCCTCGGCACCCTGCCGGCACGCGAGTCTTTCCGCGAGGCGAAGTACCGGGTTCAGAACCGGCTCGTCAACGAGCTTGACCCCAAGCTCGACCTGAGCAACCAGGTCGAGGTGCGGCGGCAGATCGAGGAGCTCTTCGCCAAGATCGCCGACGACGAGGGCCTTGCGCTGACCCGCGCCGAGCGGGTCCGCATGCTGGAGCAGATCAGCGACGAGATCCTGGGCCTCGGTCCGCTCGAGCCGCTGCTGCGTGACGACACCGTCACAGAGGTGATGGTGAACGGCCCGCAGCAGGTCTACATCGAGCGCGAGGGCCGGCTGGAGATGACGAACGTCACGTTCCAAAACGACGAGCACGTGATGCGGATCATCCAGCGCATCATCGCGCCGATCGGTCGTCGGGTCGACGAGTCGAGCCCGATGGTGGACGCCCGCCTCGCCGATGGCTCCCGCGTGAACGCCATCATTCCGCCGCTGTCACTGGTGGGCCCGGTGATCACCATCCGGAAGTTCTCCGCGACGCCGTACACCGTCGAGGACCTGATCCGATTCGGCACCGCGAGCCCGGAGATGTTCGAGTTCCTGGAGGCGTGCGTGAAGGCTCGCCTCAACATCTTCGTTGCCGGCGGCACCGGATCGGGAAAGACGACGATGCTCAACATCCTGTCCTCGTTCATCCCCGACGACGAGCGGATCGTGACCATTGAGGACGCCGCGGAGCTTCAGCTTCGCCAGGAGCACGTCGTGACGCTCGAGGCTCGTCCCTCGAACATCGAGGGCAAGGGCGCGGTGCCGATTCGCGAGCTGGTGCGCAACGCACTGCGCATGCGGCCCGATCGGATCGTGGTCGGAGAGTGCCGGAGCGCCGAGGCGCTCGACATGCTGCAGGCCATGAACACCGGGCACGACGGCTCGATGTCGACGGGCCATGCCAATACCCCCCGGGACATGCTCGCCCGCCTGGAGACGATGGTCCTGATGGCCGGCATGGACCTGCCACTGCGCGCGATCCGAGAGCAGGTCTCGTCCGCGGTGGACCTCATCGTCCACCAGAATCGGCTCAAGGACGGCACGCGCCGGATCACCAACATCACCGAGGTCCAGGGCATGGAGGGCGAGGTGATCGTGATGCAGGACATCTTCGTCTACGAACAGACCGGCGTCGCCGATGGCAAGATCCTCGGCCGCCTGCGTCCAACCGGCATCCGGCCCAGGTTCGTCGAGAAGTTCGACGTGGCGGGCATCCACCTGCCACCGAACGTCTTCGGCTCGCCGTTCTAGGCATCGGAGAAGGAGCTGACCATGCTGCCGATCGTGCTCGCGGTCCTCGCCGCCATGTCGGTCATGTTCATTGCGATGGGAATCGCGATGACCGGCGCCGGTGGCGGCGTCGCCTCGCGTCTCGAGCGCTACGCCTCAGTGCGCGGGATCGAGACGACCGTCACCCCTGAGCGCGAGACAGGCTCGGTGGTGATCGCAGGCCTCAACCGCGTGATCGAGGGCCAGGACGTCGCCACGCGGCTTGCCACCGCCATCGCGCGCGCGGACCTCAAGCTCCGCCCGGCCGAGTTCATCGCGGCGGCGATCGCCTCGCCGTTCGTCTTTGTGGCCGTCGGATACGTCGTCGGCTTCGCGTTCCCGGCGTTCCATTACCTGATCACGCTGATCGTCTTCTTCGTGGTGGGGGCCTACTTCCCGCGGTTCTACCTGAAGTTCCGCCAGGGTCGTCGCCTCAAAGCCTTCGCCAACCAGCTGCCGGACACCATCACCCTGCTCGCGAACTCGATGCGCGCCGGATCGTCCTTCCTGCAGGGCATCGAGCTGGTGACGCGTGAGGCTCGGCCGCCCATCGGCGAGGAGTTCAGCCGGGTGGTCCGCGAGATGAGCCTTGGCATGGCGCTCCAGCCCGCGCTTGAGAACCTCGCCCGACGCGTGGACTCCCAAGACCTGGATCTGATGGTCACCGCCATCAGTATCCAGAGCCAGGTTGGGGGCAACCTGGCCACCGTCCTCGACTCGATCGCCTACACGATCCGGGAGCGGATCCGCATCCAGGGCGAGATCCAGACCCTGACGGCCATGCAGCGCTACAGCGGGTACGTGATCACCCTGCTGCCGATCGGCCTGGCCGGGATCCTGTTCCTGATCAGTCCGACCTACATCACACCGATGCTTCAGCGTCCGCCGGAGCTGCTGGGGCTGCCGATGGGAATCATCTTCTTCGCCATCGGGGCCATCAGCATGGGGATGGGGTATCTCCTCATCCGCCGCATCGTCGATATCAAGGTGTAGTTGTCATGTCACCCATGGTCATCGCCGCCCTCGCGGCCGCCTCCGTCCTGCTGATCGTCTACGCCATCGGCGCCGGCGCTTCCAAGGACGCCGTCCAGCAGCGCCTCGAGCAGTTGGTGGTGCAGCCGCGCACGCTCGAGCAGTTCGAGCTCGAGCAGCCCTTCTTCGAGCGGGTGGTACGACCGATCGTCAAGCGGCTGGCCAGGGTCGGACGGCGGGGGGGCCGCGGCGGCCTCATCGCCCGAACCGATGCACGCCTCGAGAAGGCAGGCTACCCGGCGGGCCTGCGCGGCCCGGACTGGATCGGCGTCAAGCTGCTCTCGGCGATCATCGGCGGAGTCCTGTTCGCCGTCGTGTTTGGCCTGATTCTCGGCTTCGACGTGTCGATCATCTTTGGCCTGTTCGGACTGCTTGCCGGCTTCATGGCGCCGGAGTTCTGGTTGGGCCGCGCAATCCGGGCCCGCAGCACCGCGATGGTGCTCCAACTGCCGGACGCGCTCGACCTGCTCACCATCTCGGTGGAGGCGGGCCTGGGCTTCGACGCCGCATTGGCCAAGGTGATCGAAAAGATGGAGGGGCCGCTGGTCGACGAGTTTCGGCAGGCGCTCGCCGAGATTCGAATGGGCCGCACGCGGCGCGAAGCGTTGCGTGACATCTCGGCACGCGCTGATGCGGCGCCGGTGAGCAACTTCATCGGCGCGATCGTGCAGGCCGAGCAGCTCGGTGTGCCGATCGCCAAGGTCCTTCAGATCCAGTCGCAGCAGCTGCGCATCCAACGACGGCAGCGCGCCGAGGAGGCCGCGGCCAAGGCCCCGGTCAAGATGCTGTTCCCAATGGTGGGATGCATCTTCCCCACCATCTTCATCGTGATCCTGGGCCCCGCCGTGGTGACCGTCATGCGGGGGAGCTTGGGGATCTGATCTCTACGAACAGGATATCGGTTGCCGCGCCGCACCAGATCCGCGGTGGCCGGGTGTCGCCACGCACCAGGCCGGGACGAAAGTACCGTCGCGCGCGTGGGTCGGCTGCGTCACCCTGCCGACGTCCGAAAGGGCTATCCCAGGGCGGCTCCATCAAGAACTTGCCGCGAGCACGAGATGCGACACGCTGATCAAGACCAGCTCCGCGACCGCCCCGGGCGCCTTCCTGCGGCGTCTCGGTCGCCGCTGCGGCGCACCCGGCCGCGCGTTGCACCGCGGTCCCGCCGGCCTCGCCAGGAGCGCGGCCAGTCGCTCGTGGAATTCGCACTCATTCTCCCGATCTTCGTCATGCTCCTGCTGAGCCTGATGGAGTTCGCCATCACGTTCAGCACGCTGCTCAACATCAACTTCGCCAGCCGTGACGCGACGCTCATCGCCGCGGAGGCCGGGGACGGCGCGGGAGCCGACTGCGCCATCCTGCAGATGGTCGAAAAGGACCTCGACTCCCCGACCCAGAAGGCGCGGATCCAGCAGGTCCGCATCTACTGGTCCGGCACCAACGGCAACGAGCTGGCGGCCAACGTCTACCTCCGCTCCGGCAGCACCACGTGCACATACGCCAGCGGCACCTCGGTCACCGTGCCGTACACCGCATCCTCGACCGGGTATCCCGCATCGGCACGCTGCACCGTGATCAACGGTTGCGGCGGCTCACACCCCGGACTCGATACCGTGGGAGTCCTGATCGCCTACCGTCATGCGTGGCTCACTCCGTTGCCCGCGATCGTGCAGCTGCCCGCCGGCGGGATCGACATCACGCGCAGCAACGCGATGCGCATGGAGCCGACGCTGTGATCTGCCGATGGGCCGCAGCCTGGCACGCACCCGGTCGAACGCCCGGCGCCGATCGGCGGGGACAGGCGCTGGTGGAGATGGCCCTCATCCTTCCGGTCTTCCTCTTCATCGTGCTCGGCACGCTCGAGCTCGGGTTCGCGTTCGACCACAACCTGACCCTGGCCTACTCGTCGCGCGAAGGCGCCCGCGTCGGATCGGCAATGGTGAACGGCGGCGGGCCGCTTGGCTGTGGGAGCGGGCAGTCGCCGAAGGCTGCAACCGTCGATCCGACGATCATCGCCGCCGTCCAGCGCGTGCTCAAGAGCAGCGGGTCGCCGGTGCTCGGCCACCTCAACGACGTGAACGAGATCCGCATCTACCAAGCCACGAGCAGCGGAGCGGAGAGCGGTCCGGTCAACAGGTGGATCTACGCGCCGGGCAGCGGGCCTGTGGTCGATGGCACCGCGCTGGACTTCGCCCCGACCAGTCCGCAGTCCTGGTCGGCGTGCAGCCGCGTGAACGGCAACACCCCGGACTCGATCGGCGTCAGCCTCAGCTACACGTATCGACTCCAGACGCCGCTCAGTGCGCTGCTGGGCGTCATCACCTTCGGCATGAACGACCGCACCGTCATGGCGGCAAACCCGACACCCCAGTGAGGTTGGATCCAGGAATGACGCTTCGATGGACACGCCGTGCGGCCGCCGCACCAGCGCAATCCGGCGCACTGACCGCCTCGCATGAGGCGGATGCTCGCCCGGTTGCCCACGCCGGGGAGCGGTCGCGCGGACAGGTGCTGGTCATCTTTGCCCTGATCCTCACCTTCCTGCTGCTCATGTCGGCGCTGGTCGTGGACCTCGCGTGGCTGTGGGGCAACACGCTCCGCATCCAGCGCGCGGCCGACGCGGCCGCGCTCGCAGGCGTGGTGCATCTGCCCGGCAATCCCGGGCTTGCCTACTCCACTGCAGTGTCGGAGGCGACCAAGAATGGCTACGTGAACGGTGCGAATGCGGTCAGCGTGTCGCCGATCAAGGACCCGTACAACGCGCGAAAGCTCGACGTCACGGTCAGCGCCCCGGTGAAGACCTTCTTCCTGGGCATCATCGGCATGAACCAGTTCACGATCTCTCGCCAGGCGGACGCCGAATACATCCTGCCGGTGCCGATGGGCAGCCCGCTGAACTACTACGGCGTCGGCGACTTCCGGCGCATCTCGAGCGGCGTGGCCGGCAGCACGCCGGCCAACATGCCGACCGCGACGGCGACGCCGAGCCAGTGGACCAACCCGACTCGCGGCTACACCACGGACGGTCTGTTCGCCACGACGGCCACCAACGGCCAGCTTCAGGTGTACCGAAACTACGGGCTGTCGGTGCCCGCTGGGTACACGGTGCTGGGCATCGAGATCACGTCGCTGGCCAAGGCGAGCGTGGCCAGCGGCTGCCGGATCGACTACTCGCTTTCCTGGGATGGCGGAACTACCTGGACCAGCCTCAAGAGCGACCCGCTCAACGGAACCCTCAGCCCGACCACGCTCGGCAGCCCATCCGACCTGTGGGGGCGCGGGTCATGGTCGCCAAGCGACTTCAGCGACGCCAACTTCCGCGTGCGGGCCACGAACGTAAAGGGCTCCGGATGCAGTGCGGCGGCGGTCGCTTCGCTCGACTCAACCACCGTCAAGGTGTATTACCGGGCGCCGGCCAGTCAGGGCAATGTGGCCATCAACGACCCGTACAGCGGTCCCCTCACCAGTCAGGGATTCTGGGGCGCGGTCTTCACCAAGGGCGGCGTCCGCGAGAACGGCGACCGCTACTCGCCCGCCAACTGGAGCGGCGGCAGCCCGGCGAGCAACCCGGACTACACTCCGGGCGGCTACAACTACACGGTGGAGGTCAGCGCCGGTGGTCAGGTGTGGCTCTACGACGCGACCTTCTGCGGCACGGGCCCGACATCCTTCGGCGGCTGGTTCGGCGCCGGAGACCACTGGACCGGCCTGCCGAACAACGGCGGGAACGGCTACGGCGCCGTGTCGACTCACTACNNCACACTACCGCCTCTACAACACCAACGGCACCGACTACCTGACCTCGGACGATACCCAGGTGGCCGACAGCGGGACGACGTTCGACGCCAAGAACCAGACCGACCAGAGCGGCAACCTGGGGACGCCGCAGGCCGCCCCCGGCGCCACAGACTGCGCGGCCGATCCGTACCATGGGACCGGCATCGGCAGCCAGGGTTGGTACCAGCTCAGCTCCGGCTTGCCCGCCGGGAAGTACCGGCTCAACGTCCAGACCAGCGACCCGAGCAACAACACGGTGGCCGCGGAGAACCTGTTCTCGATGTACGTCAAGTCGCCCGGCAAGCCGCGCGTCTACGGCGGCGGCCGCATGGCCGCCTACACGAACGTCGAGAACAGCGGCCAGGTCTTCTACCTCGCCCAGATCGACAAGGTCCATGCCGGCAAGACGATGGAGATCACCCTCTTCGACCCCGGCGATGTGTCGGGCGACGCCTACCTGAAGATCCTCAGCCCGGATGGCAACACCTACACGCCCGCGACCTTCGACTACGTGTCCGACGCTCAGTGCACCGGGTCGAGCGACGCCTGCAGCGCCACCGGCAGAACGCAGATCCACACCCACAGTTCGGCCGGCAGCGCCTTCAACAACACGGTGGTGACCATCTCGATCCCACTCCCCAGCACCTACGGATCGACCGGTCTCACGCCACCGGGCGAGACGGACCCCGGCTGGTGGAAGATCCAATACGACGTGGTGGGCGGCAACGACACCACCACCTGGGAGGTCAACATCCGGGGCAATCCGGTCCGCCTGGTCGTCCCCTGACCGATGCGGTCGGGTGGCAGCTGGGGCAATCCGTACGACCTTGCGATGGTCGTGAACCTCGACCGCGGCACCATTGTTGCGGAACACTGCCGCGTCGCCCGCTCGCCTCTGCGTCGCGTGCTGGGGCTGCACCTCCTGCCGCCCCTGGCTGAGGGAGACGCGCTCCTTCTTCCCGGCGCGAGCTCGATGGACACCACATTCATGCGCTACCCGATCGACGTTGTTTTCCTCGACAAGGCGGGGGTCGTGCGCCGCACGGTTGACGCAATGCCGCCGTGGCGCATGGTTGCCTGGGCGCGGGGAGCACGCGACTGCCTCGAGCTGCCCGCCGGCGCGCTGCGCGTGTCCGCCACGACGGTCGGTGACCGCCTCGCCGTGCGACCGATGAGCGAGGGGTAATCCGCCGGTAAGGACCGGCTCGGCAGGCTATCGTCATGGGCTTCGCTGACCTTCTCCTGCCGCCCGCGTGCGCTGGATGCGGGCGCTACGGGACACTCCTCTGCTCCGCCTGCCAGCGGATCATGCGTCCGGCTGGCAGCCCCGCGGACCGCTTCCTTGGCAGCGACAGCGGCACCGTGATCGGGGAACACCTGGTCCTGGCCATGGCGGCGCTCGAGTATGAGGGGGCGCTGCGACGCGCGATGCAGCGCCTGAAATACGGCGGCGCGGCGCGGCTTGCAGGGCCGCTCGCCATCGCTGCGCTTCCCGTGCTCGCGCGCCTGCTCCAGGTCAGCGGGCCGGCTCCGCTGGTCCCCGTTCCGCTGCATCCACACCGGCTGCGAGCCCGCGGCTACAACCAGGCCCAGCTGCTCGCCTCCGCCCTTGCCCACGGTGCGGGTCTGCGAAGCCTGGATCTCCTCGTGCGCACGCACGCCACGGAGCGGCAGCACCGATTGAGCAGGGTTGCACGCCTCCACAATCTGCGAGATGCCTTCTCGATGGCCGCCGAGGCACGCCCGCCGCCGGTGGTCATCGTGGTCGACGACATCCTGACCACCTCCGCCACGCTGGAGGCGTGTGCCGGGGTGCTGCGGTCGGCTGGCGTTGACCGGGTGTACGGGTTCGCCATCGCGCGCGAGGTCTGAGCCCGCGGCGCCACTCACGAGCCGGCGGCGCTCCATCGCACCTCGGTGCTACCGTAGATCGTCCACCGCATCAGCGAGGCTGACGTGAAGACGCAGGTGACGGCGCGTAACCTGGAGCTCACCGACCGGCTTCGGGAGGAGGTCGAGCGCAAGCTCCGGCGACTCGACCGGATCACCCGCCCGGACTCGGAGGCGAGCGTCGAGCTGATCGCGAACGCATCGCACGCTGCGGATGCTTCTCACGTGGCGGAGGTCACCCTTCAGACGCGCGGCACACTGGTTCGCTCGGTCGCGTCTGGATCGACCGCCATGGCGGCCCTCAATCTGGTGATCGACAAGCTCGAGCGCCAGGTGGTCCGCGAAAAGGAGCGCCCACGGAGCGTGCGCGAGCGGAATGCGGACGAGGCCACTGCGGTGCTTGCCCGCGAGGCGGTCCGCAGCCTGCCGGAGGGTGACGCTTGGTCGCCTGGCGATTCAGCTGAGGACAGGCCAGCGGTCGTCAAGGTCAAGCGGCACGACATGGCTCCCATGTTCGAGGAGGATGCGATCGCCCGCATGGAGGAACTGGGCCACGCGTTCTTCATCTTCCTCAACGCGGAGACCGACGCCCTGAACGTCATCTATCGGCGCGTTGATGGCCGCTACGGCGTCATCGAGCCCGTCCTTCCCCGCCCCCGCTCGAAGGCCCGTCAGTAGATGCTGGGCAGCAGCAGCAGGGCGGCCACCAGCACCATGAGCGAGATGAAGAAGACCAGCAGCGCGATGGTCAGGAGGTCCGCGCCCCGATTGGGCTCACGAGCCTCGGCGACCCGATGCGGGGCTCCCTCAGCCGGCCCGGCTCCCTCAGCCGGCCCGGCTGCCTCGGAGGGGCCGCGGGAAGCGGCGGCCCCCCGCTTGCGGGGCTGACCTTCGGCGCCGTCTGCCATGACCCGCACGCTACCAGAGCGCCAGCCCCGGCGCCGCCTCACCTGGCCAGCCGATGCCCCGCGAGTCGGGATGCACCTCGGAGTGCGGGGCGGCCTCATGAAGGCTGCGCGCCGCGCTCGCCAGATCGGCTGCACCGCGCTTCAGATCTTCAGCGACAACCCCACCGCGTGGCGGCGACGGCCGCAGCCGCCGGCCGACGCGGCACGCTTCGTGGAGTTCTGCCGCCGCGAGGGGATCGCGCCGATCGCTGTGCATGCCAGCTACCTTCTCAACCTTGCAGGCAGCGAGGAGCCGTTCGCATCGCAGTCGCGCGAGGGCCTGCTGCACGAGATGCAGCGCGCGCCGGCGTATGGCGCCAGCCTCATCAACGTCCACGTCGGATCGCATCGCGGCGACGGCGGGGCGGCCGGCCTTCGTCCCGTGGCCGCCGCGGTCCGCTCGATCCTCGCAGAGTCTCCCGCGGGCGTGCGGCTGGTGCTGGAGAACTCAGCCGGCGGCGGGGATTCGGTCGGCGCGAGCATCGAGGAGCTGGCCGAGCTGTTGATCGCGACCGGCGACATCGGTCAGCGACTGGCCTTCTGCCTCGACACGGCCCACCTCTGGGGCGCCGGCTACGACATGGCGACCGCGGACGGGGCTCTGGCCGTGGTGGATCGCTTTTCCGAGCTGATCGGGCTCGAGCGTCTCGCGCTCATCCACCTGAATGACTCCAAGTCAGTGCGTGCCTCGCGCACGGATCGACACGAACACCTGGGGGCCGGCCAGCTTGGACCTGTCGGGCTGGCGGCCGTGCTGCGCGATCCACGCCTGCGCCGAACGACCTTCATCATGGAGACGCCGGGCATGGATGAAGGGTACGACGCGGTCAACCTCCGGCGCGCACGCCTGCTCTACGCGGGGAGCATGCCGCTTCCGAGGCTGCCGCCGGGGGCGTTCCGCCTCGACCGCCGCTCGACGCGCAGCCCCCTCGGTTCCGGGGCGGGGGGCAGTGCCTCCGGCGAGCCGGGCCGCCGATGAGCCTGACCGGCCGGGCCTCTGGTTAGCGGCGTCCCAGGCTGTTGGCGCCGCCCGAGCCATTCGGGCCTGTCGGCTGGCCGTTGCGCAGGCGGCGACTCCGCAGGGTGACGTAGGCCTGCATCAGCTCGCGGACATCGGCCTCGGTCAGGATGTCGTCACCCCGCAGGGCGTACTCGACCCGGGTGGTCGGCAGCAGCTGACGCGATGACAACGTGGCGAAATAGGCCGGTCCCTCGGCATCGTCGCGGATCTCGCGGAGGCCGCGCGCAAGCTTGGTCGCTGTCCCCAGCGACGGCATGCGGTCGCCCTTGATCAGGCGCGAGATGGTGGAGTGATCCACCCCGGACTGCAGGGCGAGCTGGCGCTGGCTCATCTTCTTCTCACGCAGCTGGCTGCGAAGCCAACTGTTGAAGGAGCGCGGCGTCTGTAGGGTCATGCAACCGCCAGCTGCGGCTCGATGCCACCTGGCTTGACGCGGCGGTGGTTCGTTCGAGCACCGGCAGCATCCCAGCGGGCCCTTCGAGCCTCAATGGGACTTCCGTACCGAGCCCGACCGCCGGGTGTCGGGATACCGCATGGGCCTCTCAGCCCGGCGTCTGCGGCTCCGCACCGGACCCTGCCACCCCTGCCAGGTGAGCGCGCCGGACCATCCCGCTGAGCGCGTACAGCACGCCACCGATGATGATCACGGTCAGGATACTGACACCCCAGTCAACCGCGGCCACCGCAAGGCCAAACTCCGGGGCGACGCCGTACAGGGTCAGCGCGCCGACCACCCCGGCCTGCACGAAACCGATGCCTGCCGGCGTGAGCGGCACGGCCGTCAGGAGCGAAGCGGCAAGCGCGACGAACACCGACGAGCTGATGCCCAGGCCCACCGCCGGAATCGCCAAGGCCTTGATCACGAAGTACACGCGGAGCCCCTCGAGCAGCCACACGCCGGCGGTCGCCGCGCCGATGACCGGCAATGTCCGCAGGGTCAACGCGCCGGTGCTGCCGTGGTGGAAGCTCTCATACAGCTTCCCGATCCTCGAAGGCAGAATGGCCGTCAGCCGGCGGCCCTGGAAGCGCAGCGCGACCACCAGCACCACCAGAGCCACCGCGATCAGGAAGCCGATCAGGAACAACGTGTCGACCTCCGGGCGGTTTCGGCCGCGGAAGCTCCAGAACCCCGCCGCGAGCGCCAGAGCGAAGATCACGACAATGTCGGCGATTCGCTCGATGAAGATGGTGCCCACCGTCCGGGAGATGGGCGCGCCGTAATTTCCCTTGAGCAGGTAGGCCCGATACAGGTCGCCCAGCTTGGCGGGCACCACGCAGTTCACGAACCACGATAGGAACACGATCTCGATCGATGGCCGAAGGGGCAGCTCGGTCCCAACCCGGCGGAGGATGTAGGCCCATCGGAAACCGCGCAGCGGGAACGTCAGGTAGTAGGCGACGGCCGCCGCCAGGAGGAGCGCGGGGTTGGCGCGCGACACCGCGGCCAGCGTGCGGTCCAGGTTAGCTCCCAGCACCCGAACCAACAGGTAGATGAGCACGATGCCGAACACGATCGAGCCGATGGTGCGCAGGTTGAGGACGCGGCGCGCGAGGCTTACCTGGCGTTCGGGGATCGTCTCCGAGACGGGCGCGTCGAGGAACTCTTCCGGCTCATAGATCGAGTGACGGTGCGGGTGCTCCCCCGTCGGATGTGGGCTGTTGGTGGTTGGCGCTCCGTCGAACGGGGGTGGCTGACGCTCGCTCATCCGCGCTCAGCCGCGATCCGCGCTTGCGTCCGGATCGTCCGGATTCGGCAACTCCGCGGGTTGCGGTGCGTGGATCGGTTCCTGCTCCACCCTGGCCGGTGCCTCCGGCCCCAGCACCGGTGCGGTGGCCGTCTCACGTCCGAGCCGCTTGCGAAGCAGGTTGCTCCACACCGCCCAGCGGGTGGTCAGATGGATGAAGACCGTGGACCGCGACGCGTGCCACTCGTTCTGGGGCAGCACCGCCTTCAGCTCGCGGGCGGTGGCGAACTGCGGAAGGACATTGCAGCTCATCGCGATCTCGAAGCTCGAGTGACTGTCGCTGGCGGCGATGCCCGGGATCCCGTGCTCGGCCGCGAACTCCGCCGCCCGCAGGTTGTGCCGCTGCAACGACACGCGGCTGTTGAAGACCTCGACCGTGTCGATCTTCCCGGCCTGCGCGAGCGCCACCAGCGGGCCGGGGCGGATGTGCGACTGTCGAAACGGGTCGAACGGATGCGGAATCGACACAAGGCCACCCTGGGCGTGGATCGCGTCAGTCGTCTCGTCGGCGCTGAGTCCGCGGGGAATGGTGTGCTCGAGGAACAGCCCGACGATCTCCCCGTCGGAGGTCGAAACCTCCTCTCCAAGGATCACGATCAGCTGATCACCGAGGCCCAGCTCCGCGACCTTGTCGCGCACCGCAATGGCGCCCTCCACGTTGTTGTGGTTGGTGACCGCCACGTGGGTCAGGCCACGCTCCAGCGCGACGCGGATGAATTTCTCCTCCGAGAGGATCGAGTCGCGACTGAAGCGGGTGTGAATGTGGAAATCGGCGCACACCGGGCGACTGTTGATCCCGCCCGTCCGTTCCCGCGGCCGGGCCCGGGAGGCGGCGGCCGATGCCGCCGTCACGACGCGCTCACCAGGCTCCGCCGGAAGGCGGGGAGCTGCTCGAGCGCGCGGCCGGTGCCAACCGCCACCGAGTTGAGGGCATTCTCGGCGACGTGACACGGGATCCCGGTGACCTGGGTGAGCATCGTGTCGAAGTTCCGCAGCAGGGAGCCACCGCCAGTCATCACCATTCCCTTGTCGATGATGTCGCTCGACAGCTCGGGGGGCGTCTGCTCCAGCACGTTTCGGACGGCGGCAATGATCTGTTGCATCGGCAGCTCGATCGCCTCGGTCACCTCGGCGGAGGTGATCGGGATGGTGCGCGGCAGCCCGGCAATCATGTCCCGTCCCTTGACCTCGATGCTGAGCGGCACGTCCAGCGGCAGGGCGGAGCCGACCTGGATCTTGACCTCCTCCGCGGTCCGGTCGCCGATCATCAGGTTGTACTTGCGCCGGATGTAGTTCGTGATCGCCTCGTCGAACTTGTTGCCACCGACTCGCACCGATGCGGAGACCACGATCGCGCTGAGCGCAATGACCGCGATCTCACTCGTCCCACCGCCGATGTCGATGATCATGTTGCCGCTCGGGCCGCTGATCGGAACGTTCGACCCGATCGCGGCCGCCAGCGGCTCCTCGATCAGGAACGCATCCCGCGCGCCAGCCTTGAGCGCGGCATCCCGGACGGCGCGCTTCTCGACGCTCGTCACCCCGGATGGGACGCTGATCATCACGTCCGGCCTGAACTTGAAGATGCGCCCACGAGCGACGCGCTGCAGCACGTAGCGGAGCATCGCCTCGGTGATCACGTAGTCGGCGATCACGCCATCCTTCATCGGTCGGATGGCGCGCACGTTCTGCGGGGTGCGGCCGATCATCTCGCGGGCCTGCTCTCCGACCGCCACCACGCGGTTGTCGTCCTCGCTGATGGCCACCACGGAGGGCTCGTTCAAGACGACGCCCTTGCCCTTGACGTAGACGAGGATGTTGGCGGTTCCGAGGTCGATCCCGATCTTCATGCACGCATCGCAAGCAGGTTCCAGGCTCCGGGGCGCCCGAAGTATACCGATCGGACCGGCCCGGCCCGCCCGATCCGGGGCTTCGCATCGGGACCGCCGCGCCTACCATCGGTCTGTGCCCGAGGGCGACACGATCTACCGCACCGCAACCGTCCTGCGCTCTGCGCTTCTGGGGCGGGTCGTCACCGCTGCCCGCGCACGCCCGGGGCCTGGTCGCGCGCGTGTGCCGGATCTCGACCGTCTGGTCGGGCAGACCGTCACCGGGGTCGAGTCGCAGGGCAAGCACCTGCTGATTCGCTTTTCGAACCACCTGACGCTGCGGACCCACCTTCGCATGCGCGGCTCGTGGCACCGATACGCGCCGGGCGAGCCCTGGCAGCGGCCGGCGGCTCAGGCGACCGTCGTCCTCGAGACACCGCAGGCGATCGCGGTCTGCTTCAGCGCACCGACCGCGGAGCTGCTGTCCGACACCGAGCTGGCGCGCCAACCGGTGCTCCGCGCTCTGGGCCCGGACCTGCTCTCTGCAGACTTCGACACCGATGAGGCCGTGCGGCGGCTCCGCGAGCTGCGCGGGCTCGAGATCGGCGACGCCCTCCTCGAGCAGCGAGCGGTGTCCGGGATCGGGAACGTCCACAAGTCCGAGGCGCTCTTCTTGGAGCGCGTGAATCCCTTCACTCCGCTCGCGGCGCTGGCCGATGAAACCTTGGGTGCCGTGCTCGCCACCGCCCGCCGGCTGCTCGCCGCCAATGTCGGGGGTGGGCGACGCGTGACAACCGGGCTCTCGCGCCCCGGCCAGGGCCTGTGGGCCTACGGTCGCGCCGGCCGGCCGTGTCGGCGCTGTGGCGCCCTGGTGCGCACCGCCCGGCAGGGCGAGCTTGCACGCACCACGTACTGGTGCCCGCGGTGCCAGCCAGACGCACCTCGTCCAGGTGAGCGCCGGTTCTGAGTCTGGCGGCCCCGCTACGCGTCGATGCGGTGGATCTGCGCGCCGAGCGCGACGAGCTTCGACTCGATCTGCTCGTAGCCGCGGTCGACATGCTCGACCCCGGAGATGACGCTGGTCTCCTGGGCGGCAAGCGCGGCCAGCACCAGCGTGGCGCCGGCCCGCAGATCGGCGATCTCCACCTCGCGACCCCGGAGCGGCGTCGGGCCGGCGACCCGCGCGCGGCGTTCGTCCACCACCTCGATGATCGCGCCCATCTTGCACAGCTCGGTGGTGTAATCGAGGCGGTCCTCGTAGATCGTCTCGTGGATCGTCGACTCTCCCTCGGCCTGGGTCATCAGCACCGCCGTCGGTGCCTGGAGGTCGGTCGCGAAGCCGGGATACGGGCGCGTCTCCAGGTCGATCGGTCGATAGGAGCTCGCCGACCCGACCCTCAGCACCGGCCCATCGGCGCCGAGCTCTTCCTCGAACGGAACGCACATCCGCTTCAGGACCTCCAGGAACGCGCCGAGGTCCGCCGGACGCACCCCGTGGATGCGGATCTCCCCGCCGGTGGCCGCCGCGGCGATCGCGAACGTTCCCGCCTCGAGGCGGTCGCCGATGACGCGGTGCTCCGCGCCGCTCAGCCGCTCGACGCCCTCGATCTCGAGCCGATGCGGCGCCGTGCGCTCGATCCGCGCGCCCATCGCTCGGAGCATGACGATCAGGTCATCCACCTCCGGCTCCCGCGCCGCGTTGTCGATTACGGTCGTGCCGGACGCGCGCACCGCGGCCAGCAGCGCGTTCTCGGTGCCCATCACGGTCACGTACGGGAACTCGATGCGAGCGCCGCGCAGCCCCCGCGGGGCGCTGGCGAAGTAGTAGCCATTCTTGTACTCGACCTCGGCCCCCAGCCGGGTCATCGCCTCCACGTGCAGGTCCACCGGCCGCCGACCGATCCGATCACCGCCGGGGTTGCTGATGATCACCCGTCCGAACCGGGTCAGGAGTGGCCCGAGCAGGATGAAGGATGACCGCATCTTCATCGCTGCCTCGAGCGGGACGAAGAGCCAGTCGGCGTCGACGGCGGTGATCTCCACCGCGTCACCGTCGACCCTGCGGACGTTGAAACCGATGTCGGCCATCGTCTCGCGCATGATCATCACGTCGCTGATGCGCGGCACGTTGCGCAGCAGGCATGGCTCGTCGGTGAGGGCGGCAGCGGCCATCATCTTCAGGACCGCGTTCTTGGCACCCGCGACGCGCACGTCGCCGTGGAGCGGGACGCCGCCGGTGACGATGAACTTCTGCATCGGCGCCAGTCTACCGGTCGAGGCTGTCCGGCTCAGCCGGGCCACGCCTCCTTCCACTCGTGCGGCCCCAGATGGTGGCCGTCACAGAGTCCGACCCGGCCGCCCATGTGACGGCTCGGCAGGTAGGGCTGCATCCCGGCCTCGAACGGTGTCGGTGCCCGGTTGCAGAGCATGAAACGCCGCTCTCGCGCCCAGGCATAGGCGTGGTCACTGCTGCAGAAGGCGTAGCCTCGCGTGAAATTACCGGTCGCGCCCGGGAGTGGGTCGCCGGCCAGCGCCAGCGGTCCGGACTCGCGGACGATTGCGATGCGCATCGGAAGCTGCGGCATCCGGGCGCCGCACTGGTCGCAGGTCTGCATCGGTCAGCAGGCCGGCCGGCCAGCCGGTCGCCGATCAGCCGAGATCACGCGCGCCGTCATCGGGCCGATGGTTCGCGACGAAGGTCGGGCGGCGCGAGGCACGTAGAGCCAGCAGCGCGGCGATTAGCCGCGCGATCGGCGTCTGGTGGCGATCCGCTCGCGCATCAGCGCCGTCTGCAGCGCGGCGCGGATGCGGGCCACGTCGACACCCGACTCGGCCTGCTGCAGTTCCTGCTCGGCCCGCTTGCGCGCCTCGACCGCGCGGGCCTCATCGATCTCGTCGGAGTGCTCCGCGATGTCGGCCATGACCACCACCCGGTCCGGGCGCACCTCGACGAACCCGCCGGAGATGAGCAGCACCTGCTCGGTGCCTCCCTTCCTGATCTTCAGCTCACCGATGCCAAGCGCAGAGATCAACGGCGTATGGTGCGGAAGGATGCCGAGCTGACCGTCGATGCCGGGCACGACCACCATGTCCACCTCGTCGGTGAACGCTCTGCGCTCGGGACTGACGATCTCCAGCTGAATCGGCATCAGGTGCACCCAGGGACCGAAGCCGGCGACCCCGGGATGGCGGCCGCCGCGCCGACGGTCACTTCAGCTTCTCGGCGTTCGCGACCACGTCGTCGATCGGGCCAGCCATGAAGAAGGCCTGCTCGGGGAGGGCGTCGTGGTTCCCGTCCAGGATCTCCTTGAATCCGCGCACGGTCTCCTTGAGCTCGACGAACTTGCCGGGCACGCCGGTGAACGCCTCACCGACGAAGAACGGCTGGCTCGCGAAGCGCTGCAGCTTCCGCGCCCGCGCCACGGTGACCTTGTCCTCCTCGGACAGCTCGTCCATGCCCAGGATGGCGATGATGTCCTGCAGGTCCTTGTAGCGCTGCAACGTCTGCTGGACCTGTCGGGCGACCGTGAAGTGCTCCTCGCCCACGATGCGGGCATCGAGCACCGTGGAGGTCGAGGTCAGCGGGTCGACCGCGGGATAGATCCCGAGCTCCACGATCGAACGCTCGAGCCGAATCGTCGAGTCGAGGTGACCGAAGGTCGTCGCCGGGGCGGGATCGGTGTAGTCGTCGGCGGGCACGAAGATGGCCTGCAGGCTGGTGATCGATCCCTTCTTGGTCGACGTGATCCGCTCCTGCAGCGCACCCATCTCGGTCGCCAGGGTTGGCTGGTAGCCGACCGCACTCGGCATCCGGCCGAGCAGCGCCGAGACCTCGGAGCCGGCCTGCGTGAAGCGGAAGATGTTGTCGATGAAGAGGAGGATGTCGCGGCCCTCCTCGTCGCGGAAATACTCGGCCATGGTCAGCGCACTCAGACCGACGCGCTGGCGGGCGCCGGGCGGCTCGTTCATCTGCCCAAACACCAGGACGGTCTTCTCCAGCACTCCCGAGTGTGTCATCTCACCGATGAGGTCGTTCCCCTCGCGTGACCGCTCTCCAACTCCGGCAAAGACCGAATACCCGCCATGTTCCTGGGCGATGTTCCGGATCAGCTCCTGGATGATCACCGTCTTGCCGACGCCCGCCCCGCCGAAGACGCCGACCTTGCCGCCCCGCTTGAAGGGCGCGATGAGGTCGATGACCTTGATGCCCGTCTCGAAAACCTGCGCCTCGGTCTCCATCTGCTCGAAGGTCGGCGGCTCACGGTGGATCGGAAGTGTCTCGCCCTCCGGGATGCTGCCCTTGCCGTCGATCGTCTGACCGAGCACGTTGAAAACGCGGCCCAGCGTCCGTTCGCCGACCGGCACCGAGATCGGGGCACCGGTGTCGACCACGTCGAGCCCCCGGGAGAGGCCATCGGTGGTCGACATCGCCACGGTCCGCACCCAGTTGTTGCCGAGGTGCTGCTGGACTTCGGTGACCAGCTTCTGTGCCGTGGCGGCCGTTCCGTCGCCCGCCTCATCGGTCGAGTCGAACTCATCGCGCGCCGACGCGGGCCGCTCGATCTCGAGCGCGTTGTAGATGTCGGGGAGCTCCCCGGGCGGGAACTCGACGTCGATCACGGGGCCCGTGATCTGGATCACCTTGCCGGTGGCCATCGGTTTCTTCGTCTCCTCGTGCAGGTGCCGCCGATCCCTCAGCCCGCCAGGGCGTTGGCACCGGAGGCGATCTCGATCATCTCGCGAGTGATATTGGCCTGGCGGGTCTTGTTGTAGACCAGTGTCAGGCCGTCGATGAGCTCGTTCGCATTGTCGGTGGCGTTTCGCATGGCGATCATCGCGGCGGACTGCTCCGACGCGTTGTGCTCCAGGGCCGCGCGGTAGATGTCGACCGCCACGTAGCGCGGGAGCAGCTGGTCCAGCACCGCGCGCGCGGACGGCTCGAACAGGTACTCATCGTTCGTGCGCTTCTGTTCCTCACCCATCTCCGGGCGCTCGATGGGCAGGATGGTGCGCAGCGTCGCCCGCTGGCTCAGGGTGTTGATCCAGGCGCTGTACTCGATCGCGATCTCGTCGTACCGCCCCTCGATGAAATCTTCGGTCACGAGCCGCGCGATGGGGGTCACCTGGCTGAACGTGGGGCGGTTGCCGAGGCCCGGAAAGTGCGCGGCCACCGGGATGCCCGCACGTCGCAGCGACTCGCGGCCCTTGCGTCCCACGCTGATCGCCTCGACCTCCACCCGCTCGCCGTCGCGGCCGGCGCGCTCCGCCACGAAGCGCAGCACGGCCCGCACCGAGTTGGCGTCCAGTGCACCGACCAGGCCGCGATCGGTGGTGAGCACCACGATCCCGATGCGCCTCACGGGGCGGCGCGCCAACAGCGGCGAGATCTCCTCGGTGACCGCCGCCGCCACACGGCTCAGGACGTCACGCATCTGGTCGGAGTAGGGGCGCGCGGCCACGATGGCGTCCTGGGCCCGCTTCATCCGCGAGGCGGCGACCATCTCCATCGCCCGCGTGATCTGGGCGATGTTGCGGACGGACCCGATCCGGCCACGGATCTCCTTGAGGCTGGCCATCTAGCGGGCGGATCCTCTCATCGCGCGGCCTTTGGCTCGTCCATGCGTGGCTCGCCTTCGGTCGTCTCGACCGATGTGGCATCAGCGTCGGCCTCCTCCGTGCCGCTCTCCTCCGTGCCAGGCTCGGGCTTGGCCGCTGTGGCTGACTCCTCGCTCGGCGCCTGTCCGGCGGAGGCCTCGTCGGCCTTGGTCTCGTCGGCCTTGGTCTCGTCGCCCTTCGCCTCGTCGCCCTTCGCCTTGTCCTCGCCCTTTGCGGTGTCCTCGCCCTTCGCCTTGTCCTCGCCCTTCGCCTCGTCGCGCTTTCCGAAGCCCTCCTGCTGCTTGAACTCCGCCGCCGCCTTGCCGAGCTCGGCGGTCGTCTCGTCGGAGAGCGTCTTGTCCTTGGCGATCGATGGCAGCAGCTGCTCCCGCGTCGACTCCAGGAAGCGATAGAAGCCGCTCTCGAACTCGCCGACCCGGCGCGTCTCCACGTCGTCGAGGTGGCCGTTGGTCGCGGCCCACAGGATCGCGACCTGGCGCTCGACGGGGAGCGGCTGGAACTGCGGCTGCTTGAGCACCTCGGTGAGCTTTTCGCCGCGATTCAGCTGGTCGCGCGTCGTCTTGTCGAGATCGGACGAGAACTGGGCGAACGCGGCGAGCTCCCGGTACTGGGCCAGGTCCAGCCGCAGCCGTCCGACGACCTGACGCATGGCCTTGATCTGCGCGGCACCCCCCACCCGGCTGACGCTGATGCCTGCGTTCACCGCCGGGCGCTGGCCCTTGTTGAACAGGTCGCTCTGCAGAAAGATCTGTCCGTCGGTGATGCTGATCACGTTGGTCGGGATGTAAGCCGACACGTCCCCGGCCTGCGTCTCGATGATCGGCAGCGCGGTCAGGGAGCCACCGCCGTTGTCGTCGCTCATCCGGGCGGCACGTTCCAGCAGACGCGAGTGGGCGTAGAAGATGTCGCCGGGGTACGCCTCGCGTCCGGGGGGGCGCCGCATCAGGAGCGAGACCTCGCGGTAGGCCCACGCATGCTTCGAGAGATCGTCGTAAACGCACAACGCATCCTTGCCCTGCTGCATGAACGCCTCACCGATCGTCGCGCCGGCGTAGGGCGCCAGGAACTGCAGCGGAGCGGGGTCGGATGCGGACGCGACGACCACAATGCTGTGCTCCATGGCGCCGGCTTCCTCCAGCTGGCCGACGACCTGGGCCACGGTCGAGAGCTTCTGGCCGATGGCGACGTAGATGCAGATCAGGTCGCCGCCCTTCTGGTTGATGATCGTGTCGGTGGCGATCGCCGTCTTCCCGGTCTGCCGGTCACCGATGATCAGCTCGCGCTGCCCACGACCGATGGGGATCATGGAATCGATCGCCTTGATCCCGGTCTGCACCGGAGTATCGACCGGCTGCCGCACGATGACGCCGGGGGCGATGTGTTCGACGGGCCGCGTCTCGCTCGTCTCGATCTTGCCCTTGCCGTCGATCGGTTGACCGAGCGGGTTCACCACGCGGCCGATCAGGGCATCGCCGACGGGGATCTCCACGATCCGGCCGGTGGTCTTGACCTGGTCCCCCTCCTTGAGGTGCGTGTACTCGCCCAGGATCAGGACACCGACCGTCTCCTCCTCCAGGTTGAAGGCCATGCCCATCACGCCACCGGGGAACTCGAGCAGCTCGTTGGCGACCGCTCCGGACAGCCCGTAGACCTGCGCAATGCCGTCTCCGACCTCCACGATGGTGCCGACTCCGGAGACGTCGGCCCCCTCATCGAAGCCCTTGATCTCGTTTCTGATGATCGACGTGATCTCGTCGGATCGAATCGCCATGTCTCCTCGTTTCCTCGCTTCTCGCGGCTTCGGCGCGGGCCGGCCTAGACGGCTGCCAGGCGTGCCCGCAGCCGCTCTAGGCGGCTACGGACGCTTGCGTCGTACAACCGGTCGCCGATCCGCACGGCAATGCCGCCGATGAGGCTCTCGTCGACCACTTCGTGGATCTCGATCCGCTTCTCGGTCAGCGCCGCCAGCCGTTCCGTGATCGCGCGGCGCTCGACATCGTCGAGCGCGATGGCGGTGCGCACCTCCGCCCGGACGATCCCCCGTTCGCGGCGTAGGAGCTCGGCGAACCGCTCGACCGTGGCCGGGATCGCTCCGGGCCGGCCGCGCCGAATCATGAGCAGCACCAGGCTGACCGCCTCGCGCCCCACGTCATCGGGCACGATCAGCCGCAGCACGCGTTCCTTCTCGGCGTAGGCGACGGCAGGATGCTCGACGAAGGTGCGCAACTGCTCGTCGGCGAGCGCCGCCCCCAGCATTGGCAGGTCCCGCTCCCATCGGTCCAGTGCGCCGTCCGCCGCGGCGATCTGGAAGGCGGCCTCGGCATACCGCCGCGCGGCCGTTTCGCGCCTCGCCATCGGTCAGCTGCGGCTCCCGGCCCTGGGTTGAACCTCGGTGAGGAACTCCTCGACGAGCTGCCGCTGCATCGGCTCATCCATCTCGTGCTTGACGAGCTTGCCGGCGGCGAACAGGGCCAGGTCCGCGACCTGCGTCCGGATCTCGGCCAGCGCCCGGTCCTTCTCGGCGGCGATCTCCTCGCGCGCCTTGGCACTGACCTGCTCCGCCTGCGTGCGCGCCTCGGCCAGGATCTGGGTCCGGGAGTCGTCGGCCATCTTGTTGGCTCGCGCGACCATCGCCTGCGCTTCCTTGCGGGCCTCGTCGAGCGCGGCTTCTCGCTCGGCCCGCGCCAGCTCACGGTCCCGCTTCGCCGCCTCCGCGTCCTCGAGCCCCTTCTGGATTCGATGCGAGCGCTCGTCGAGGACGGCGAGGACCCGCTTGAACCCGAACCGGTTCAGCAGGTAGAGGAGCAGCAGGAAGTTGATGATCTGGAACGCAAGCTTGAAGACGTCGACGCCAAAGGCGTTGAAGAACTGCGCCATGCGCGCTCTCCGCTACTTCACAAAGATGAGCAGCAGCGCAACGACGAGCGCGTAGATCCCGATTGCCTCGGCGAGGGCGATGCCCAGCACGTACGGCACGAAGATCGCGCCGGACGCGTCCGGGTTGCGTCCCAGGGCTTCCATTGCTTTGCTCACCGCGATGCCGAGGCCGATCCCCGGGCCAATCGCGCCGAGGCCCATGGCGAGTCCCGCGGCCAGGTTTGAGTTCACGAACTATTCCTCCTTCAGTGCCCGCGTCGACGACCCGGCGCGGGCGATCGACGAGTTACGCCGCTCCCTCCACAGGAGCATGGGTCTCTTTGGTGGAGCCGCCGGTGGCCTCGGATGGCTCGCCGTGCTCCTCACCGTGCTGGGCATGCTCCGCGATGGCCATGGTGATATAGGTCATCGCCAGCAGCGCGAAGACGAGTGCCTGGACGAATCCGAAGATCAGCTCCAGGCCGTAGAAGACTGCCGGGACGAAGAACGCGAGCGGCAGCACGAAGACCGCCGCCGTGGTGATCGCCAGCATCGTCCCGATCAGCACCTCCCCGGCGAAGACATTGCCGAAGAGTCGCATCGAGAGGCTGATCAGCCGGCTCAGCTCGCTGATCACGTGGATCGGGAACATCAGTGGCGCCATGTAGCGTGGCTCGCCGATCAGCTCCTTCAGGTATCCGAGGACGCCGTTCGTCCGAACGCCGAAATAGACGAACACGACGAAGGTCACGAGGGCCAGGCCGAGCGTGAAGTTGAGGTCCGCCGAGGCGGGCCGGACAAACGGCACGAGCTCGGTCCCGCCGCCCTCCACGTGATGAATCGCACCGATGGTGCCGACACCCGGCAGCAGCCCGAGCCAGTTGGCGACCAGGATCAGCATGAACAGGCCGAGCACCAGCGGCACGTACGATGTCCACTGGCTCGTCGATCCCCGCACGATGCCGGTCATCCAGTCGATGGGCAGCTCGATGAGGCTCTGGACGCGCGTCGGCACCATCTGCGAGCGTCCAACAAAGAACCAGGCGGCCACCAGCAGGATCAGCGAGGCCAGCACCGCGCCGACCATGCTGTTGGTCACCTGCAGCGGACCGATGGTGAACAGCGTCTCCGCCTTGATGCTGACGCTGATCAGAGCGCCGTAGGTGCCCACGTCGTTTGCGCTATCTCCTCATCGAATCGCGTGCCACATCCCAGATGGTGTACATCGCGGCGGCGATGCCAAGCACCATGCCGATCAGAGTGAAGATCGGTGTCGTATGCAGCCAGTTGTCCACGACCAGGCCGATGCCCAGGCCGAGTATCACCGATACGCCGAGCCGTACGCCCAGGTCCAGTGCGAGACCCCAGTTCGCCGAGGAGCCCTCGTCTCGCCGGTTGCCGCCGGACGGGGTTCTCATCGGTCTGGGTCTTGGCTCGCCGACGGTCCGCGGGTGTGCGTGCGGATGTACAGCCAGAGACCCAGGAACGCAATCAGATTGCCGGCCACGAAGCCACCCAACGCGAACAGCGGCGCAGTCGCCAGAAGACGATCGAGGATGATTCCGGCGACCGCCCCACCCACGATCGGAATCACCATGATCACGGTCACCTGGCCGAGGATCCGGACGAGACCGGTGCTGGTCAGTTGGGTCATGCGAGAGTTCGACTCACAGCGGTCGGACCGCGGGAGTATAGCCGAGGCGCCTGGACGGCGCGACTCGTGGGCGAGGGTCCCGCTAGGCGGGGATCCCTGCCGTCGAGCGCGTGGCGGGCACCCCGGGGACGGGGAACCGATCGACGATTCCGGCCACGCGGCTGCGAACCGCTTCCTGCGCGTCGGGATCGTCCCGGGCGGCGATGCCCTCCACGATCAGCGTGGCGATCTGCCGCATCTCCTCCTCCCGCATGCCGCGCGAGGTGACTGCCGGCGTCCCGAGCCGGACCCCAGACCCGATCATCGGCTTCTCGGGGTCATAGGGAATCGTGTTCTTGTTCGCGGTGATGCGGACCTCGCCGAGAGCAAGATCGGCCTGCTTGCCGTTGACGCCAAGCGGGCGCACGTCGACGAGCAGCAGGTGGTTGTCGGTCCCGCCGGAGATGATCGACGCGCCGGCATCGGCGAGGCCGGAGGCGAGGGCCCGGGCGTTCGCCACGGTCTGCTGCATGTCACGCCGGAAGCCATCGGTCGCGGCCTCCCGGAAGGCGACCGCCTTGGCGGCGATGACGTGCATCAGGGGGCCGCCCTGGATGCCTGGGAAGATGCTCTTGTCGATCGCCTTGGCGTGCGCCTCCTTCGAGAGGATCATGCCGCCCCGCGGTCCGCGGAGGGTCTTGTGGGTGGTCGTCGTGACGACGTCCGCGTATGGCACCGGCGACGGATGGACGCCGGCCGCCACGAGGCCGGCGAAGTGGGCCATATCGGTCATCAGCAGAGCCCCGACCTCGTCGGCGATGTCGCGGAAGGCGGCGAAGTCCCAGAGGCGCGGGTAGGCGGTCGCCCCGGTGACGATGAGCTTCGGCCGATGCTCGCGCGCCAGCGATCGCACCTCATCCATGTCGATCAGGTGGCTCTCACGATCGACGTGATAGGCGACGAAGTTGTAGTACTGGCCGCTGAAGTTGACCGGCGAGCCATGGGTCAGGTGACCGCCCTGGTCGAGCGAGAGCCCGAGGACCGTGTCGCCGCGCTCCAGCAGGGCATGGAAGACGGCCATGTTGGCCTGCGCGCCGGCATGCGGCTGCACGTTCACATGCTCCGCTCCAAACAGCTCCCTGGCGCGATCACGGGCCAGGTTCTCGGCGCGGTCGACCACCTCACAGCCGCCGTAGTAGCGGCGGCCCGGGTACCCCTCCGCGTACTTGGCGGTGAGGATGCTGCCCGTCGCCTGCAGGACCGCGAGGCTGGGGTAATTCTCGCTGGCGATCAGCTCCAGGTGGGAGCGTGCCCGGTCCTCCTCATCGCGGATGACCTGGTAGATCTCCGGATCCTCGGTCTCGAGCGGCGCCCAGAAGTCCATCGGAACCTGACCTCGCGTCGGTGGTGCGGCTGCGTGCCGAGTGTAGACCCTCGCTGACCTGGAGCCGATGCGGCTTAGGAGGTCAGCCGGCGGGCGGACGGGCCTCCTCGGCTTCGATCCGGGCGACCTTCTCGAGGCGGGGAACGTGCCGCCCGGCCTGGAACTGCGCCGAGAGGAACTCGCGGAGAGAGGCGCGCGCCACTTCCAGCCCCACGATTCGCGCCCCCATGGCCAGCACATTGGCGTCGTTGTGCTCGCGCCCCAGCCTGGCGGTGACCGGATCGGCGGCCTCGACGCAGCGGATGCCGCGCACCTTGTTGGCCACGATCGCCTCGCCCGTCCCGCTTCCGCCGAGCACGACGCCGAGCTCGTATTCACCTCGGGCCACGGCCCGCGCCACTGGAGCGATGAAATCAGGATAGTCGACCACGTCGGACGAGTAGGTTCCGAAGTCGCGGTACTCGACCCGCAGCTCGTCCAGCAGGGCGCAGAGCTGGCCCTTCAGGGCAAAGCCGGCATGGTCGGAGCCGATGGCGAGGCGCATGCGGCCTCAGTCTACCGATCCGAGCGCGGCCTCGATCGCGGGGCGGGGAATGGCCCCCTCGCGCAGCAGGCGCGCACCAGACGAGAGCAGCTCGACCACCGTCGAGGGGGCGGCGCCGGGCGAGGTGCCATCGAGCACCGCATCGAGCAGGTCAGCACCGGCGAAGGCGACCAGGATGTCATCGGTCGAGCGACAGTCCGGCATGCCGTGCGGGTTCGCGCTGCTGGTCGGCAGGGGGCCGGTTCGCGCCAGCAGGGCGCGCGCGATCGGATGGGCGGGCACCCGGACGCCGAGCGTTGGCGAGGGCGGCGGAAATGACGGATCTCCGAGCACCGCGGAGGCCGCGCTGTCGCCGGGACGCGGCAGCACGATGGTCAGGCCACCCGGCCAGAAGCGCGCCGCCAACTCCATGGCGCGCCCGTCGACCGCGAGGCCCAGCTGACGCGCCTGCTCCAGGTCGTCGATCAGCCATGCCACCCGCCGTTCGGGCGGCCGCCCCTTCAGCTCGAACAGCCGCGAGAGCGCCTCGGGATCATCCGCCCGGCAGGCGACGCCGTGAACGGTATCTGTCGGGAATGCAACCAGCGCGCCGGCGTGCAGCCGCGCCGCCGCCGAGGCGACCCCGGCCGCGTCCGGCTGCAGCACATCGGTCACAGGCGAGCCACGCGCACGACGCGCTCGACGCCGGCAAGGTCGGGCAGCGCGGTGACCACTGTCCGCATCGGCAGCTCATCGACCGCGGCCCGGACCGCATCCGCCTGGCCGGCGCCGATCTCAAGGAGCGCGACGCCGTCGCGATCCAGGGCGCCGGGCAGCTGCCCGAGCAATCGCCTGACGACATCCAGCCCGTCCGCTCCCCCGTCAAGCGCGCCGCGTGGCTCCCACGCGAGGCTTCCGGTGCCGAGCTCCACCTCGGCGGTGCGCACGTACGGCAGGTTCCCGATTACGATCCCCGGTCGTGGCAACGGGTCCCGCCCAGCGCCGTCCAGGAGGTCGGCCGCGGCCAGCGTCACGAGATCCGCCGCGCGGCTCGCGGCGAGATTCTCGGCGGCGAGCTCCAGCGCGTCGGCGGAGAGGTCGCTCGCCACCAGCCGCAGCCTGCGCAGGGTGAGGGCCGCGCGAAACCGGAGCGCGACCGCAAGCGCAACCGCGCCGCTGCCGGTTCCCACGTCCCACGCAACGATTGGCTCAGCATCGCGCACGAGCCGTGCCGCGATCTCCGAGATGGCGGCCTCGACCAGGAGTTCCGTCTCGGGACGAGGGATGAGCGCCCGTGGGTCGGTCCGCAGCCGCAGGGAGAACCAGTCCTTGAAGCCTCGGATGTAGGCCACCGGCTCACCCGCGGCACGACGCGCCAGCCATCCGTCCAGCAGCGCGCCGCCCGGCTGGTCGAGCGTGGCCTCCGGGTGGGCATGCAGCCACGCACGGTCGCGGCCAAAGGCGTGGCTCACCAGGAGCTCGGCATCAAGCCTGGCGGAGGGCGATCCGATGTCCCGCAGCCGCGCGGCCGCATCGGCCACCAGGCGGTCAGCCGATCGAAGCGCTTCAGCTGGAGGCATCGGCGCCGATCCCGGCCAGGCGCTCGGCCTGCTCTCGCTCGGCAAGCGGCTCGACCACGCGGTCGAGATCGCCCTCCAGCAGCCCCGGCAGGTTATGGACCGTGAGCCCGATGCGGTGGTCGGTGACGCGATCGTCGGGGAAGTTGTAGGTCCGGATCTTCTCCGCCCGCTCGCCCGTTCCGACCTGCGAGCGGCGCACGTCGCCCCGCTCCTCGGCCTGCCGCTGCTGCTCCAGCTCCAGGAGGCGCGCGCGGAGGATGGCGAGCGCCTTGGCCTTGTTCTTGTGCTGGCTCTTTTCGTCCTGGATGGCGACCATCAGCCCGGTCGGTAGGTGCGTGACGCGTACCGCTGAGTCCGTGGTGTTGACGCTCTGGCCGCCCGGGCCGCTGGATCGGTAGACGTCGATCCGCAGATCCTTGTCGGGGATCACCAGGTCGACCTCATCGGCCTCCGGCAGCACGCTGACGGTCACGGTCGAGGTGTGGATCCGGCCGCTCGCCTCGGTGCTCGGCACCCGCTGGACGCGGTGCACGCCGCTCTCGAACTTCAGCCGGGAGAAGGCATGATCGCCGGCGATCTCGGCGATCACCTCCTTCATGCCGCCCGCCGCGCTCTCGCTGGTCGACAGCAGCTCCACGCGCCAGTGGTGCCGGTCCGCGTAGCGCAGGTACATGCGCAGCAGGTCGGCCGCGAACAGCGATGCCTCCTCGCCACCGGCGCCGGCCCGAATCTCCAGGATGACGTCACGCTCGTCATTCGGGTCGCTCGGCACCAGGAGCGTCTTCAGCTCGGTGTCGAGCTCGGCGAGCCGTCCCTCCAACCGCTCCAGCTCGTCGCGCGCCAGGGAGCGCATCGCCTCGTCCGCGTCGTGGAGCATGGTCCGGGTCGCCTCCAGCTCGTCCCGCGTCGCACGCCACGCGCGGGATGCCGCGACGATCGGCTGCAGCCGGGCAAGCTCGCGGCCGTACCGCTCCCGGTTCGACGGGTCCGCGGCGGCCTCGGGGCCTGAGAGCAGCCGGGCGACCTCTTCGTAGCGCGCCTCGATCTCCAGCAGGCGATCGATCATCGCTCGTCCCTCAGGAAACGATGCCGATGGTCGGATCCACGACCGCGACCTCCGGGGCGGTTCCGATCTCCGTGGCGGGCCCTCCGCCAGCGGCGCGGTCGGCGGCCAGACACGACTCCAGGGACGAGATGCTGACCTCCAGCATCGAGTGGTCCGGGGCGCGAGTGGTGAGCGACTGCAGCCATAGGCCCGGAGCGTACAGGGCCCGCACCAGCCGGCTGCCGTAGTGCGAGGCGCCGAAGCGCACGAGTTCATAGGCGGCCGCCGCGATCACCGGGATGAGCACGATGCGTGACGCGAACAGAAGGACCAGCGGCACGCCCTGTCGCGGCACCAGACCGAAGAAGAAGATGCTGATCACCACCACGATCAGGATGAACGTCGTGCCGCAACGCGTGTGCGCGGTGCTGAATCGGTCGACCGATGCCGGCGTCAGCGGCTCGCGTGCCTCGTGGGTGCTGATCGCCTTGTGCTCGGCGCCGTGGTACGCGAAGACCCGCTTCACGTCGGGCATCAGGCCGATGGCGGCGATGTACGCGATGAACAGCACCAGTCGAATGCCGCCCTCGATCACGTTGGCCAGCCAGTCGGCGTTCCCTCGCCCGCTGGCCAGTGACGACAGCACGAGCGGCAGGACGAAGAAGAGGGCCACCGCGAAGCCGAGCGAGAAGACCATGGTCACGGCCAGCATGCCGCGGCTGATCTGAACGTCGACTCCCTCCGCGGCGATGGCCGCCGAGCGCATCAGCATCCGAGTCCCGATCACGAGCGTCTCGTACAGCACGAACACGCCGCGCACGAAGGGGATGCGCACCAGGCGACTGTGGGTCAGCGCCGCCGGAAGCGGTTCGGAGAAGGTGCGGATCACCCCATCCGACGGTCGCACGCTCATCGCCACCGTCGTGCGGCCGCGCATCATGACCCCCTCGATCAATGCCTGCCCGCCGTAGAAGAAGTCGGGCATGCGGAATCGCGCCCGCCCAGACTGGGTCGTCACGCTCTGGATCACGAACGGCCCGGTGGCGATCAGCAGCTCGGGGACGAGGGACAGGAGATGGAGGCCCAGTCGCGCGGGCAGCCCGAGACGAAGCCGGCGCATCAGCGGCGCGTGGCTAGCGCAGCGCACGCTCCATGCGTCGCTGGAACCGCTCGACCTGCCCGGCGGTGTCGACGATGTTCTGGGTCCCCGTGTAGAAGGGATGGCAATTCGAACAGACCTCGACGCGAATCGACTCCACGGTAGACCCGACGGTGAAGGAGTTTCCACACACGCAGTGGACCTGCGCCTGGTAGTACTTGGGGTGGATATCTGGCTTCATTGGGCTGGACTCCTGCGCCGATGTTCGCGGCTAGGCCGCGCTGACAACGCTGACGCGCTTCCGCGCGCGTGTTTCGTGACTGAACCGGACTTTGCCGGCGGCGGTGGCGAAGAGCGTGTAATCCCGACCCATGCCGACGTTGTCGCCGGGATGGAAGGTGCTGCCCCGCTGGCGGACGATGATTGTTCCGGCCAGCACGTCCTGGCCGTCTCCCCGCTTGACGCCGAGCCGCTGCCCGACGCTGTCACGTCCGTTCCTGGACGAACTGCCGGCTTTCTTGTGGGCCATCGCTTACTCCTTGGTCGCTGGGGTCGTTCGGCGGGGAGTCCGCGCGCGCTTCGGCTTGTCCGCCGATGCGCTGGCCGGCTCCGAGGTCTTGGCTGCCGAGGTCTTGGCTGCCGAGGCCTTGGTTGCCGGGGTTTTGGGTCCCGCGGGCTTTGCAGTCGCATCGGCCGTCGGCTTGGCTGCCAGCTTGCGTTTCGTCGCCGTCGCGCGACGGGGGGTGGCCTCCGAGCGTGCGGCTCCGCGCCTCGAACGTGACTCCCGGCCGGTGGCCGCCGGCGCATCGGCCTTCTCGATGCGGGCGATGGCTCCGTCGGCCCCGCGGATCTCATCCACCCGCAGGAGGGTCAGGTGCTGGCGATGCCCGGTCCGGCGGCGATACTTGACCTTCTGCTTGAACTTGAAGATCACCAGCTTGGGGCCGAGCGCGGCCTCGAGCACGGTGGCGCTCACCGATGCCCCGTCGACGAGCGGGGTGCCGATCGTCAGCGTCTCGCCGTCACCGACCAGCAGAACCCGGTCGAGGACGACCGAGCCTCCCGGCTCTGCGGACAGCTTCTCCACCGTGAGCGTCGTGCCGGGCTCAACCCGGTACTGCTTCCCGCCGGTGGCGACGACGGCGTACATCTCATTCTCCTCGGGGGCGGTCGACCAGGCAGCCGGGACGACGTTCTCGCGTCGGCGCACGGCGAAGCAGGCGCTCTTTCGCCCGCGGACCGTCGATGTTATCGGGCGATCGGAGGAGTGTCAACGAACAGCAGGCGGGTGCGGACCGCCCGCCCCACCCGCAGTGGCAGATCGAGCGCCTGCACGATGTCCTCCGGGCGGCCCGCACCCGACGGGTCGAGGCGCAGGACCATCCGCAGCCGAGCGTGGTGTGCCGCCTCGTCAACGTCCACCACCTCGACGTCCTCGATGTACGGCCGCAGGTCCCGGGGTCCGGCATCGCTGCGCCGCTCGCTCTCGCCGCGGCGGCGCCTGCCGGGAAGCTGGGGTGACGCGAGCAGACGGACCACCGCGCCGCGCAGCGCGTCGCTGGTGAGCTCCGCGTTGCCGAACGCCTCGACGTCGTATTCGGCGGCCCGGAGCTGCGACGCCGCGGAGGGGAAACCGTGCCACACCTCCCTGGCGTCGACGATCGCCAGGCCCTCCGACAGCAGCTGCCCGGCGGCCCGGATCCGGTCGATCGGGACGAGCTCGTCGAAGTAGGCCTCGACGATCTCGCCGCGCAGCTCGACCCCGACCGGAGGGGCCGCGGCCAGCTTCAGTCGAGGTCGGGGATGGAGGGCGTTGGTGCGCGAGAGCGGCAGGGAGGAATCGCGGAACACCCGTTCGAACTCGGTGAGGATCTCCGCCTGCCTCATGCGCAGCGCAGGATCCGTGCGCGAGTACAGGAGCTGCCAGCGCTGGCGTGGCTGGTCGACAGGACGTGCGGTCATGGCCTGCAGATCGTATCGCCCGCTGCGCGGAACTCCAAACATGGCCGAGCCATCGGGCAGGCTCAGAAGGTGGGCTTGCGCGCGTTCATCCGGATCGACTGCAGGATCCCCATCCCAAACAGGAGCGAGATCATCGAGGAGCCGCCATAGGTGATGAACGGCAGCGGGATACCGGTGACCGGCATGATGCCCATCACCATCCCGACGTTGACCAGCACCTGGAACAGGATCATCGACGCCAGCCCAGCGGCGACCAGCGTTCCGAGCGCATCGCGCGCGCCCCAGCCGATGACCAGGATCCGCCACACCAGCAGGGCGAGGAGCGCGAGCAGCACAAGGCCGCCGACCAGGCCAAGCTCCTCGGCGACGACGGTGTAGATGAAATCGGTCGACTGGACCGGCAGGTAGCCGAGTCGGTTGTGCTCTCCGGCCGTCAGGCCCTGGCCAAACCAGCCCCCGGAGCCGACGGCGTTCAACGCCTGGACGAGCTGGTAGCAGGCTCCCTGAGGGTCTTGCCCGGGATCCAGGAAGCAGAAGAGACGCTGGCGCTGATACGCATGCAGGGCGTTCACCGCAAGCGGAGCGACACCGATCGTGACTCCGGCCGTGACCCCCATCCAGCCAATGCTGGCGCCCGCCATGAACAGCATGCCGCCCAGGATCGCGACGAACACGAGCGCGGTGCCCAGGTCGGGCTGGCGGAACACCAGAACCGTCGGGATGCCCATCAGCACTGCGGCGCCCACGATCGTCGATAGGCGGCCGATGCGCTCCCTGCGCTTGGTCAGGTAGCTGGCGAGCACCACGATCATCAGCACCTTGGCGATCTCGCTGAACTGGAAGTCGAGGCCCGCGATGGTCAGTGACAGCTGTGCTCCGTTGATGTCGCGCCCGATGAGCAGGTTCACGCCCAGCAACGCGAGCACCAGCACGTAGATCGGCCAGGTGAAGGTCTCAAGCCAGTGGTAGTCGACGCTGGCGGCGACGAAGAAGAGCGTCAGACCGATGCCGATCCAGATGAGCGTCTTCACCGTCTGGGAGAGGCCGCTCCCGGCAGCGCCACTGAATCCAACCGAATATCCCATCAGCACGCCGAACGCGATCAGCAGGGACACGAACAGTAGGAGCTGGAGGTCGAAGCCCCGCGACTGTCGGGCGCGCACCGTCCCGGTCAGGCTGGAGGTCGCAATGCCCATCAGTTCTGGCTTCGCCCGACGCGCGCGAAGGTGACCGGGTCGAGCCGCAGGTCCTGACGCAGCGCGAAGTATTTCTGCAGGAAGTACTTGACCACCTCGGTCGACACGTTGCCGGGCACGGTCGCGGAGTAGGTGAAGGTAAGGACCGCCAGCTGCGCGTCCGCCGCTCCGGCGCGAGAGGGCAGAAACGCGACGAACCACGAGTGGAACGGAAGGGAGCCGTCCGGTTTCGGCGTCCCGAACTCCGCGGTCCCGGTCTTGCCCGACAGCTGCCCCGGGAGCGCCAGGTCACGGATGTTGTAGGCATGGCCGGTGGTGATCACCTGGCGAGCGCCGACGCGCATCAGCTGCAGGTGCTCGGAGGTGGCGGCGAGCGTGCGCAGCACCTCGGGCGCATACGGGCGGATCAGCGTCCCCGCCGCGTCGGTCTCGCCGCGGACGACCATCGGCCGCATCAGCTTCCCGCCGTTCGCCACCGCGGCGTACGCGTTCAGCAGCTGGAGCGGCGTGACCGCGATCACGTTCTGGCCGATCCCGGCCTGGGCCAGCTCTCCGGTGTACACCGATGGCCGTCCCTGCTGCTGCGCCCACTTCGTGCTGGCCACGATCCCGGCCGCCTCGCCGGGGAGCCGAATGCCCGTCGGCGCGCCGAAGCCAAGGGTATTCGCCCACTTTGCGAGCCGGTCGACACCCAGGTGCACGGCCATCTGATAGAAGAACGTGTCGGAGCTGACGGCAAATGCCTGGATCATGTCCAGCGGCCCGAACCCGGCGTGGTTCCAGTCGAAGAGGCAGTCTCCGGGCGCAGCGCCGGGGATCTGGTAGCAGCCGTATGTCGGCCACGTGCGCTCGGGCGTGGTCACACCCTCCTGCAGCGCGGCCAGGCCGGTCACCAGCTTGAACGTCGATCCGGGGGGATAGATATCGCTGATCGCATGGTTGCGGAGCGGCCGGTTCGGGTCGGCCAGGTAGGCCGCGTAGTCGGTGGCCCGGATGCCGGTCGCGAACTTGTTGTTGTCGTAGGTCGGCAGCGAGACCATCGCCAGGATCTCACCGGTCTGCGGGTTCATCACGATCGTGACGCCCTGTTTCACCTTGGCTGCCTGCATGCCCCAGGCGAGCGCCTCCTCCGCCAGCCGCTGGACCCGGGCATCGACGGTCAGCATCAGGTTCTTGCCCGGGATCGCTGGTGTCTTGGTGGAGATCACCTTCACCGGCCGCCCGCTCGCGTCGCGCTCGAGCAGCCGTGAGCCGTACCTCCCGCGCAGCGTGCTCTCGTACGAGGCCTCGACCCCGTCCCTGCCGATGACGTCGTCGGGCAGGTAACCCTGCGCAGCGAGGCGCTGGAGCTCATCGCCACTCACTGCGCCGGTGTAGCCGATGAGATGCGACAGCAGCGAACCGTTCTGCTTCGCGCTGTCGTCGAGGTACCTGCGCACCGGGTCGACCTCGACCACGATCCCCGGCAGTTGCGCACGCTGCTCGCCAACGAGCAGAGCGGCCTCGCGGGAGACACCGCGGGCCAGCGGAACAAGGTCATACGGAGAGCCGCTGAACGCGCGGTACCTTGCCCGCATCGCGCGAGCGTCGACGCCGGTGATGCGCGCCACGACGCCGATCACCTCATCGACCCGCGCCGACGGCAGGTCCGCCGGACGCGCCTTGACGGTCCACGACGCCACGTTGACGACCAGCGGCCTGCCCTCGCGGTCGAAGACCAGGCCCCTGGGCGCGCGGATCGGCTCGACGACCGTTCGCGATGCCAGAGCGCGATCCGCATAGGCGGTTCCCGACAGGATCTGCAGCTGAAAGAGCCGCGCGCCGAGGACCGCGAATACTACGGCCGCCGCCGCCGAGAATGCGATCAGGCGCGCGCGCGAGCGATGAAGATCGAGCCGGCCCTCGTTCAGATCGGTCATCGGTTCACCACGCAGGCTTCTCGGCAGGCGCGACGCGGCTGGCAACCAGGCGCACGGGGCCGATCAGCAGCCCGGCGATCGCTGCATTCAGAACCGCCGCCGGAAGGATGAGCTGCATCGGGAGCCCGGCCTGGAGCGGGTCAGCCACCAGCCGGAAAATGGCCAGGCCGATGACGTCCGCCATGATGCTGGCAACGAACGTGGCGAGCACCGGGTAGACCCACACCAGACGGCCGAGCGCTCGGCCGCCTCCGACCACCGCCGCGGCGACGAGCAGCATCGTGAATGGGATGCTCCCCAGGGGCTCGGGGATCAGCAGGTTGGCAGTCAGTCCGGCCACGAAGGCCCACACCATCCCGGGTGGGAAGCCGAAAGTGGCGGTCACAAGCACGACGCTGACGAGGACCAGATCCGGGCGCACGCCGCCAACCACGATCTCCGGGGAGACGCCCGCGTGGACGATGCCGACGAGGACGGCGAGCAGGGCGCTGGTGTACGTGACTGGCTCCCCCTGGCTCTCGGACGGGCGGCCAAGCGAGTATACGGCGGTCGCCGGAGAGTCAGCGGCCGATGAGCCGCCCCACCCAACCTCGCCGATGATCTGTCAGACGCTCGGTGGCCTCGCCCGGCGGGCCCAATAAATGGCGTTCGCTGGTTTCACGTGGGTGCAAATGGCGCCGCTATTGACGGAGCCGACCGGCCCGATGGCTCTTCGCGTCCCTTGTTGCCGACTCGGGGACCTCCCTGAGGGTGGCCGCGGTTGCGGGTGTCTTGGCCGGGAAGATCCGAGAAGAAAGGCGCGCACCGGGGAGGCCGATCGGGCTCGGCGCGGCCGGCGAAACTGGTAAAATCGGGCATCCATTTCGGAACCCGCAGCGGAGGGCGCGTGGTCAGGGTCACGGCCTGTACGAACCAGAAGGGCGGCGTCGGCAAGACGACGACGGTCGTCAATCTCGCAGCCTATCTGGCGCTCTCCGGGATCCCGACGCTCGTCATCGACCTCGATCCGCAGGGCAACGCGACCAGCGGATTGGGGATCGACCGCAGGACCGTCGGCCGCTCCATTTATGAGGCGCTCGTCGATCGAACCCCGCTCCCCGACGTGACGGTCGGCACCGCGATCGAAGGCCTCGACCTGGTGCCGTCGACCCAAGCGCTGGCCGGGGCCGAGGTGGAGCTCGTCGATCTCGACGGACGAGAACGGCGACTTGCCGCCTCGCTGGACAGCCTGGGCAACCGATACGACAGGGTGCTGATCGACTGCCCACCCTCGCTCGGCCTGCTGACCCTCAACGCCCTGACCGCCGCGGACGGCGTGCTCATCCCCCTGCAGACCGAGTACTACGCGCTGGAGGGCCTGACGCAGTTGGTGAACACCATCCGCCTCGTGCGCGAGAGCCTCAACCCGCGCCTCCAGATCGAGGGTGTGCTGCTCACGATGTTCGATGGGCGCACCAACCTCTCCGCGCAGGTCGCGGCCGAGGTGCGCCGGCACATGAACGGCCGCGTGTACCGCACCGTCGTGCCGCGCAGCGTTCGCCTCTCCGAGGCGCCGAGCCACGGCCTGCCGATCGCGATCTACGACCCCGGCTCACGCGGCGCCGATGCCTACCGGGCGCTGGCCGGAGAGGTGACGGCGCGTGGCTGACGATCGGCCGTCGCATGGCTTCGGCCTCGGGCGCGGGCTCGAGGCGCTCATCCCCCGATCGGAGACGGGGCGGGAGGTGATGGAGCTGCCGCTCGACGAGGTTGCGCGCAATCCCCTCCAACCGCGGACCAAGTTCGACGACCAGGAGCTGGCGGAGCTGGCTGATTCCATCGCCGCCCACGGCGTCCTGCAGGCGATCGTGGTTCGCGCCCTGCCCGACGGCAGGTACGAGCTCGTGGCCGGCGAGCGCCGAGTGCGGGCATCGCGGTTGGCGGGGAAGGCGACGATTCCGGCCGTCGTGCGGGAGACCTCCACGAACCAGCTCCTCGAGCTCGCCCTCGTCGAGAACGTGCAGCGCAGCGACCTCAACCCGATCGAGGAGGCACACGCCTACCGGGAGCTGATCGACCGGTTCACCCTCACGCACCAGCAGGTCGCCCGCCGGGTCGGCAAGAGCCGGGTCGCCGTGTCGAACGCGCTCCGACTGCTGGACCTGGTCCCCGAGACGCGGGCCGCGATCGTCGAGGGCAAGATCACCGAGGGGCACGGTCGGGCGCTCGCCTCGATCACCGTCGCCGAGCTGCAGCGTGCCGTGCTATCGGTCGTTCTCGAGCGCCAGCTCTCGGTGCGCCAGACGGAGGAGCTGGTGCGCCGTCGCCGCGAGCAGGCGCCGCGGCGCGCCCGTCAGCTTGCCGGCGACCTCGAGGACGTGGAAGCGCAGCTTCGGGGCGTGCTCGCCACGCGGGTCGGGATCGTCCGCACCCGGCGTGGAGGGCGGCTGATGATCGACTTCTACTCCGATGAGGAGCTCGATCGCCTGTACGGGATCATCACTCGCGGCGCACAGGCCGAGCAGATGCCGCTCAACCCCGCGCGGGAGCCAATCCCGGTCGACGGGGGAGAGCGCCGATGACCGCCCAACCGCAGACCCGGGGCCGCAGGAAGGCCGGTGGCGAGTACACCGCCGCGAGCATCCAGGTCCTCGAGGGCCTGCAGGCGGTGCGGAAGCGGCCCGGGATGTACATCGGCTCTACCGATGCCCGCGGGCTCCATCAGCTCGTCTGGGAAGTGGTCGACAACAGCATCGACGAGGCGATGGCGCAAACCGCAACCCGGATCGATGCCACCATCCACGTCGACGGCCGAATCGAGGTCGTCGACGACGGGCGCGGGATCCCGGTTGACCGACATGCGACCGGCAAGAGCGCTCTCGAGGTGATCATGACCGTCCTCCACGCCGGCGCGAAGTTCGGGGGCGGCGGCTACAAGGTCTCGGGCGGCCTGCACGGCGTCGGCGTGAGCGTTGTCAACGCACTCTCCGCCGAGATGCGGGTGGAGGTCCTGCGCTCCGGAAAGCGGTGGATCCAGGAGTACGCGCGCGGCGCGCCACTTGGCCCGGTGCGCCAAGCCGGCGGCCAGGCGGAGGCGAACCGTGGCGTCGATCCGGACTGGCACCGGACGAGCGGCACGCGCACCTTCTTTCGGCCGGATCCGGAGATGTTCGAGACCCTGGATTACAGCTGGGAGACGATCACCACCCGGCTCCGTGAGTCGGCATATCTGAACAAGGGCCTCTGGATTCGTCTCCGCGACGAGCGCGTGGACCGAGAGCGGAACTTCTACTTCGAGGGCGGAGTGACCTCATTCGTCCGCCATCTCAACCGGCGCCGAGAGGTGCTCAACCCGCGCCCGATCCACGTCGAGAAGGTCGTCGACGGGACGAGCGTCGAGGTCGCGCTCCAGTACAACGATTCGTTCGCGGAGAACGTCCTGCCGTTCGCCAACAACATCCACACCGTCGACGGCGGCACGCACGTCACCGGGTTCCGCGCCGCCCTGACCAGCTCGCTGAACGACTGGGCGCGCAAATCGGGGACGCTTTCCGAGCGCGACGCCAATCTGTCCGGCGACGACGTCCGCGAAGGCCTGACCGCGGTGATCAGCGTCAAGCTCACCGATCCGCAGTTCGAGGGGCAGACCAAGGCCAAGCTCGGGAACGCCGACGTCAAGGGCATCGTCCAGGGGGCGGTCGCGGACGGGATCGTCCAGCACCTGGAGGAGAATCCCGCCGACGGGCGCCGGATCATCGAGAAGAGCCTCACCGCGGCCCGCGCGCGAGAGGCCGCTCGCAAGGCGCGTGACCTCGTCATCCGCAAGGGGGCGCTGGAGGGGATGGCGCTGCCCGGCAAGCTCGCCGACTGCCAAGAGCGCGACCCGTCGCGGAGTGAGCTCTATATCGTCGAGGGCGACTCCGCGGGAGGCTCCGCCAAGCAGGGCCGCGATCGCCGCTTCCAGGCCATCCTGCCGATGTTCGGCAAGATGTTGAACGTGGAGAAGGCGCGCCTCGACCGGGTCCTGTCCAGCGACAAGATCCGGCCGCTGGTGATCGCCCTGGGTGCCGGAATCGGCGACCAGTTCGACATCGGCCGCCTTCGCTACCATCGGATCTGTCTCCTTTCAGATGCCGATGTGGACGGCGCGCACATCAGCACCCTGCTGCTGACCTTCTTCTTCCGCCACATGCCCCAGATCATCGACCACGGCTACCTCTACCTCTGCCAGCCGCCCCTCTACCGGGTCAGCACCGGCAAGGTGACGCGGTACGCAAAGGACGAGAAGGAACGTGAGGCGGCGGTCAAGGAGCTCTCACGCGAGGGGCGCACCAAGAACGTCAGCGTCCAGCGCTTCAAGGGCCTCGGCGAGATGAACCCCGAACAGCTGTGGGAGACCACCATGAATCCCGACACGCGTACCCTGTTGCGGGTCAACGTCGGAGACGCCGCCGCAGCAGATGAGATCTTCAGCACGCTGATGGGCGAGCGCGTGGAGCCGCGACGGGACTTCATCCGCGGCGAGGCGCGCAAGGTTCGCAACCTGGACATCTAGCACCAGCTCAAAGGTAGACCGATGCCATCCAGACACACGGCCGACATCCGCCAGGTAGAGGGCAAGACCGGACGCAGCCTCGAGGAGTGGTGCGAGCTGCTCGAGGCGAACGGCATCGGCGAGCGTCGCGAGGCGGTGAACTTCCTTCGCGACGGGTATGCCGTCAGCCACGCGTTCGCCCTCGCCATCGCCGATCAGTGCCTGCGGCGCTCCGGCGACGACTTCGGCTCGTTCACCGATGACGAGGCACCGTGGTGAGCTCCATCTCCGGCGTCGCGAGGCGCCAGACGAGCCGTTCCCTGGTCGCCGGCGACGGCCGGCGCTACGCATTCGCCGACCACAACTGCTTCGCCTGCGGCGAGGGGAACCCCAAGGGCATGCATCTGGAAATCGAGCTCGGCGATGCCGCGGCCCGCACCACCTGGACGCCCGACGCCGACGACGTCGGCTGGAGCGACAGGGTGCATGGCGGCCTGATCGCCACCCTCCTCGACGAGGTGATGGCCTGGGCCCCGTCCAGCTTCGACTCCTGGGCGGTCACGGCGGAGCTGACGACGCGCTTCCGATCACCGGCGATGCCGGGTGAGCCGCTCGTCGCCGACGCCCGGGTCGTTGAGCGCCGACGGCGGATCTACCGGGTGCGCGGCGAGGTGCATGGGGCCGATGGGCGCCTCGTGGCGGAGGCCGAAGGACGCTACCTCGGAGCCACGCCGACCCAGAAGGCGGAGCTCAAGTCGCGGTACGCCCTGTCGCCCGATGCCGCGGCGCGGGGGGTCGGGGCCGAATGATCACTGCCGGCCGCGCGACATATGCGACACACGCGACACGATCCAACGGCGGGACCGTGCGCGGCGGCCGCGGCCTGGCGGTGAAGTAGCAGATGGAGATGGAGCGCACCGGTAACGTCCGGCCGGTCGCCATCGAGGACGAGATGCGCTCCGCGTATATCGACTACGCGATGAGCGTCATCGTCGCTCGGGCGCTTCCCGACGTCCGCGACGGCCTCAAGCCGGTGCACCGCCGAATCCTGTACACGATGCACGAGATGGGGCTGCGCTCCACGGCGGCGTATCGGAAGTGCGCGGGTGTCGTCGGTGAGGCGATGGCGAAGTACCACCCCCACGGTGACCTGGCCCTGTACGACACCCTGGTGCGCCTCGCCCAGGACTTCAGCCTGCGCTATCCCTTGGTCGACGGGCAGGGCAACTTCGGCTCGATCGACGGCGACCCGGCCGCGGCGATGCGCTACACCGAGGCGCGCCTGGCGGCCATCAGCGACGAGATGCTCGCCGACATCGAGAAGGAGACCGTCGACTTCGTCGACAACTACGACGGCCGCCTCCGCGAGCCGACGGTGCTGCCGGCACGGCTGCCGAACCTTCTGATCAACGGCTCCTCGGGGATCGCCGTCGGCATGGCGACCAA
>QHBO01000027.1 GCA_003243965.1 Chloroflexota bacterium | reverse complement strand
TTTCGCCCCGACCACTCATCTGAGCACGAAATGGCGCGTTATGGCGCCGTGCGACGAGCTTTGATTCGCTCCTGACCCCCAATCTGACCCCCAGTCGCCGTCAGCTGCTCGCCCGCAGGATGGCGTCCATGCGCTCCGCGACGCGGTCCCGCATGGCAGGCGTCAGATGGGCGTACACGTTCGCCGTCGTCGCAAGCTCGGCGTGACCGAGGATCCGCGATACGACCCCGAGATCCTCGCCGGCTTCGATCATCAGCGTCGCGAAGGCGTGCCGCAGGTCGTGGAACCGCTGGCGGGGAAGCCCGAGCCGGTCCAGGTGGCGCTGCAGGTAGCGGGTGACGTTCCGGCTGTCGAGTGCCGTTCCGATCGCGGTCGTGAAGACCAGGTCCGCGTCAGACCACCGGGAGCCGGCGGCGAGGCGCTCCGCGAGCTGCCGTCGACGATGGTCGCGAAGCGCGGTGCGCACCTCGTGGGGAAGCCGCAGCGCGCGGCGCCCACGCTCGGTCTTCGGCTCACCGAGCGTCCGCGTGCCGCGCTGCAGGGTGTGCCGCACCGCGAGCTCGCCGCGATCGAGCTCGAGGTCCGACCAGCGCAGCGCCAGCAGCTCGCCCTGGCGGAGCCCGGTGCCTGCCGCGGTGACGTACAGCGCCCCGAGCCGATCGCCGCGCGTCCCGTCGAGGAGTGACCGCAGTTCGGACCCACTGAGCGGCTGGAGCTCTCGCCGCGGTTTGGACGGCGGGTCGATGAGCGTGCAGACGTTGCGCTCCACGCGGCCGAGCTTCAGCGCCCGCCCGAGCGCGATGCGAAGGACGGCGTATACGTACCGCCGCGTGGTCGGACTAAGCGCGCCGCGACGGCCGGTCAGCCTCGCGAGCATGCGCTGCACGTCCTCGGGCTGGAGCTTCGCGAGCGGGATGCGGCCGAGTTCGGGGATGAGGTACAGGTGAACGATGCCGCTGTAGCTTTCCAGCGTGCGCGGCCGGCGGCTGGGACGGACCTCGTGATCGAGCCAGTCCTCTAGGAAGCCGGCCACCGTCACGCGCTGATCGACCGGGCGTGCCCCGCGATCGCGCTGCTGCAGGGCCGCGCGCAGCCGGTCCTGAGCGTCGCGTCGCGTCCGGCCGAAGACGGAGCGCCGGCGGCCGTCTGCTGCCCGGTAGCGAGCCTCCCACCGTCCGTCACTGCGCTCGCGGATGCTGCCCTCGCCGCTGCCTCGCCGGGTCATGCCTGCTCCTCCTCATCCTTGTAGTGGATCTCGAGTCCTATTCCGAACTCGACGGTGAGCGGCAGATCGCGCAGCAGCAGCTCGGCGGTCATGTCCCGACCGCGGCCGCGGTAGGCGAGTTGCATCGCTCTTCGCGCCTCGATTTCCGGGTAGACACGCCGAATCCGTATGAAGCGTTGAGCTGCCTTCTTCGACGGCCGGTGGCGCGGGTCGGCGCCAGCATGGTCCGGAAGCGTGCTCAGGTAGTCCATGACCTCCCGAGCGCCCTCCGGCGGGGTCGCGGGATCGAAGAAGTCCCACGGGACATCCTCCGGGTCGCTGGGCGCTTCCTTCACTATCGAGAACACGGTCCGCCTGGACGGCATGAGGTGCGCGAGTTCCTGATCCATCGAGAGCTCGCGCATGATCTCCGCAATGCCGAAGTGTTCCTCGGCGCGCTGCCTGATGAACTCCACGACGCGAGGATCTGTCGAACGGCTGCGGCGCCGTTGCCTACTTTTGCCCGTTACGTTTCCCATACGCGCCTTTACGCTGCCGTCCGCGCGTGTAACGCTACGTCCTGCCATGACCGCTGTCAAGCCCGACGACAACCAGCGCCCTGAGCGATTGCTCAGCGTTCGCGAGGTCGCGGAGCGCACCGCGCTGTCGCGCACCAGTGTCTATGAGTTGCTCCTGAGCCGCGACCTCGCGAGCCTGCATATCGGGACCGCTCGACGCGTTCGCGAAGTCGATCTCGATCGTTGGATCCGGCGCCGGGCTGAGGAATCGGGCAACGCGAGATGAGCATTACGTTCGTCGAGCTGCTGGATCGTTGGATTGCACGCACACCGGTCGTCACGGAACCGGAGCCGACCTGGGGGATGATCGACCTCGCCGACGACGCCCTGGTTGCGGCATGGATAAGGATCGGTGAGCTGGAGTCCGAGCGCGAGCGCCTGGCGGACGAGCTCGCCGCGCTGCGGGCCGCGCGAGGTGCATCGTGATCACCGCCGCGCAGTTGCGCGACGACCTCGCCGGCCACCCGCTGCGCGCGTACCTGGACGGCGTCGAGCGGTTCGTCGCCGCGTATGTGGCGTTTCCATCCGAGCACGAGCTGATCGCGGTCGCGCTGTGGGTTGCGCATGCACAACACGTCGAGAGCTTCGAGACCTCGCCGATTCTCGCCGTGACGAGCGCCGAGAAGCGGTCCGGAAAGACGCGGCTACTTGATTGTTTGGAGCTGCTCGTACCCCACCCGTTTCGGTGCGTAATCCCATCGGAGGCCGTGACCTACACCGTCCTCAGCCAGCGGCCGCGTCCCACGATGCTGCTCGATGAGGCCGACGCGATCTTCGGGCCGCGGACGGCCGAGAAGTACGAGGGACTGCGCGCGATCCTCAATTCCGGCAACCGACGGGGTACCCCCGTCCTGCGGGTCGCCATGGAGGGTAGGACCCGGACGGTGGAGGCATTCGATGTATTCGGGCCGAAGGCCATCGCCGGCATCGGCAACCTGCCCGATACCGTCACCGACCGCGCGATCCCGATTCGTCTCAAGCGCCGTCCGCCGAACGAGCCCGTGGCCAAGTTCCGGCGCCGCATCGCCGAGGCGCAGGTCGCGCGGCTCGCCAGCATGCCGCAGCTCGATGTACCGGATGTCCCGGATGTACCGGTTCCTGAGGAGCTGCATGACAGGGCACAAGACTCCTGGGAGCCGCTGCTCGTCATCGCCGACCTGGCCGGCGGTAAGTGGCCGACTGCGGCACGGGCGGCGGCCATCGTGCTCAGCGGTGAGGCTGAGTACGAGTTGTCGACGGGGATGCGGCTACTGAGTGACATCCGGGACGTCTTCGACGAGCGCGGTACCGATCACGTCTCGACCACCGAACTGCTCCACGACCTGCACGGGTTGGAGGATGCCCCGTGGGCCGAATGGTTCGGGCAGCCCCTCTCAGCCCGGGGTCTTGCCAAGTTGCTTGGCCCCTATCGTGTAGCGCCACGCCAGCGACGAGTGGGCGGTCAGGTGACGCGCGGCTACTTCCGCGCGGAGTTCGAGGACGCCTGGGACCGCTATGTCCCGGGAACCGGTACAGGTGGTACATCCGGGACGCTGAGCACGATCGGAGCGACGCACGTCACGGATGCACCACCCCTCGACGAGACTGCAGAGGAGCTGCTCCTCCAGCTCCCCGAGGCGGACTGATGACCCGGCGACAGCGCGGCGCCATCGCAAGCATGCCGCCGGGCAGCGCCATCCTGTGGGTCACCGAGCACGACGCCCGGCACCGCAGCTACCTGCTCGACTGCCCGCACGCCTCGACCTCCGCGGAGTCCATCGTGCCGCCCGGCGGGATGCACGACGAGGCGGCCATCCTGCCCGTCCTCCAGGCGCGCCACGAGGCCACCTGCCAGTGTGCCCGACGCCTGCGCCGGGCGGTGCCAGCATGATCCGCAGAAGGGACGCGATTCCACCGTCCCCACCATCCCCGGCGAGCGTGAGCGAGGCCGAATCGGGGGACGATACGGCCGATCGGGGGACGATCGCCGCAGCCCTCGATCCCCCTACCGTCCCCCGCATCCGTGCTCCGGGGGACGCGGGGGACGCGGGGGACGGTAGGATCGCCGCTGTTCTAGGTCTGGATCCCTTCGACTCCGACTCAGCGCCGCACACAGAATCGGTCCCTGGGTCTGGTACGAAGGACCCCCTTCGTACCATCGCCTGCGCCGACTACCGAGCGCACCGCTCGGCGCATTGCCTGGAGCAGGGCCGCTGGCGGTGCGACGTGTGCGAGCTGCCGGCATGAGCCGCGACCAACGGCGCCAGCCGACGCGCTTCGACGACGACTGGCAGGACATCGGTACCGATGTTTCGCTGCCGACGCGCTTCGACGACTCGGAGGAGCAGGACAGCGATACTGCCATCCCCCGGCTGCCGCGCTGCCAACGCTGCAAGACGCCTCGACCGCTTTCGCAGCTGCTGCGTGTCACCGACCGGCTGCGACCCACCGGGCCGCGCGTCTTCGTCTGCCGGCCGAGCATCAATGGCGATTGTTTTCGCCAGCTCGTGCGCGGCGTCGAGATCCATGCCATCGGACCGGCGCTGGAGCGGCAGCGATGAGAGCGCACGCCGACGAGCGGCCCGCCCTCGACCTGCCGCCGCTGCCGATGGGATGGCGCGGGAGGGTTGCCATCGTGCCGGACCGCCGTGTTCTCCTTCCAACCTGCTCGGCTGGCAACCGATGACCGTCGCGACGCTGAGCGAGCGAGCGATCGCCTACTCAGTGGGGGGGTGGGGCTGCCATGTATCCCCTGATCGCCGATCTCCACAGGGACCGTCGTCTAGAGCTGTGTATTCCCCCGCAGTCCGGGGAGATTGGTGGACAAAAACCCCCGAGCGGCTCCGATGAGCGCCTGCGCCATCTGCGCGAACCCCCTGCCGCCGCGTGTGCCGGGTCGTCCGGGCCGCCCGCCGACGACCTGCTCCGATGCCTGCCGCGCGGAGGCCCGCGAGCGCAGCAGGCTCGCCAGTTGGCTGCGCGGCGAGGCCAAAGAATGGCGAATCAGTGCCGTTGCGCTGCAGTCGACCGGCGCCAACCTGGAGTATCGGCTGCGCTTCGCCGAAGACCTCGAGGCCGCGGCTCGGGAGGCCGCAGCAGGACACCCGACCCCCTACACCCACGTCAGCGAGTACAACCGACAGAAGAAGGAGAGACACACCGATGACTGAAGACGACGTCAAACCGACCCCCAACGACGTAATCCGCGCGCTGTATCAGGCCCGCGTCGGCAGGCACACGATCACCATCGGCCCGAAGCAGCCGGCCAAGCCGGACTACCGCTCGGCCGCAGAGAAGCTCGCCGATCAGATCCGCCGCGCGGGCGGGATCGTCGAGGAATCGAGCCTGGCAGTCGAGACCAGCATCAACCCCGACAACAACACCAAGGAGGAGCCCCAGTGAGCGCCATCGGACTCTCGATCGACCGCATCTTCGCCGGCTACGATGCCGGACACTACTCGATTCCCGAGGACTGGGACACGACCCGCGGCGCGCTTCGGGCGCTCGACGTGCAGCGCCGCGAGCGGGGCGCCGAGCTGCGGGCCGCGCGCACGGCCGACATCTCCGGCGCCGATAACGCCATGCGCCTGGTGGCCGCCGCCACTCGTCGTGGCGAGCGCGTCGAGGACGCTGGAGCGAGCGTCGTGGCGGCGCGCAATGCGCGGGCCGCGCTGGAGGCGGAGGCGTATGCGTTGGAGTCCGGCTACCAGCAAGCCGAGCGCGAGCTGCACCTGCAGCTCGTCGGGGAGTCGGACCTGTTCATCGTCGACCACCTGCGGCCGGCACTGGACGAGACGGTGCGTGACGCGCGTCTCACCGTGCTGAAGTTCCCGGGAACGCCTTGGGACGACACCGAGGCGATGGTCGAGGCTCCCGACGCCACACGGGCGGCCTGGACGCGCCTCAAGGCCGCCAACGCCCGCTATGACGCCATCCGAGGCGCGCGGCAGGCGCTCGCGGCGCTGCAGGGCGAGCCGTGGCTTCGCCAGGTCGGCATCGAGTCAGCGATTCGCAACATCGACGAGCTGTGGCATCCGGCGCTGCGTTGGCAGCAGCGCCAGATGCCGTGGCCGGATGGACCGCTCGGCCGGCTGGCCTGGCTGGTCGACCCGGCCAACGGCGCGGCGTTGTGGGTGCCGACCCGCGCGGAGCAGGGGGCCGCGCAGAACCTGGCGGCACCTGGCGTGATGCGAGGGAGGACGTAAAGGGTAGGCCGCTCTGCCGGTGAAGAAGGACCCTCTCCTTCCAGTCTCCGTAGCGATTCGGTCGCACAACTGGCGGACATAAAAGAGGCGCCCCGCCGGCACGAGCCTCCGAGGACGCCGCCCGGCGGGTGCGGCCGCTGAGCGTCACTGCTCATGCAAGGCGGCGAGACCGGATCACCTGGGCGAGGAGGATACTGCCGACGAGGACGAGCAGGCCCACTAGGGACGGGTCGTCGGTGGTCTTTGTGGGAGCCCCGGATGTGGCGGTGCTCGGCAGCTCGCCTGGAGGAGACGCGATCGGTACTCCGGCTGGGTCGGTCACCGTGAAGAAACCGACGGCGGGAACGCATCCACCTCCGGCATAGCAGCTCTCGCCTGGTATCCCGATGCCGATCGTCGCGATGCCGCCTGCCGGCACGGTGACCGTCGCGACGTAGTGGCCGGTCCGGTCCTCGTTCGCAGGGACGTCCACCGTGGCGCCGCCGTTCGATGGATAGACCCGCAGGATGGTCCCGGTGCCGATCAGCCCCGAAGAGCCCGGCACAATTAGGGTCCAGCCGATGGTGACCACAGTGCCGGGCTGGGCATACCGCGGCAAGGGCACGTCGAGACGGGCGATGATGCCGCCCTTGGCAGCCACCGACGACGCCGTGCCGATCAGCAGCCCGAGGCCAAGTACGAGCGCAAGAACCGGGCTACGCCGCATTTTCGATTCGCTCTCCGGGCAGGCTGGGTGCTCTTTCGGCGAGTCTACACCGGCCGCATCACAGGGGTTCCAAGCCGGTCGGGCGGCGATCGTCGATGCCCAGCCTGGCCAGCGTGGGAGGCTGGTACGTTCCATTCTGGGACGTACTCGTCGGCTTATTCGCTGAAGGGGTAGCCGCCCGAAGGCACGCCGAATGCTGTCTGCCGCAGCGTTACCGAGGGGTATGGGGAGGGCCGTGGCGGATGGACGTTGACAAGCAGGAGCAATACGAGCAGATCGCGCCGATGATCTTGTCAAACGAGACGCTGCACGCGGTCTATGACTGCAAGGGAGCCGGGACGGGCTTCGTCGGGATCACCGACAAGCGGCTGATCTTCTACGACCGGGCAATGCTGCGAAAGAAGAAGTCGCTGGTCAGCGTCCCGTTCCGCCAGATCACCTCGGTCAGCAGCGTCGACGAGGGCCGGGGCCTGTTCGGGTCCTCGAGCGATCTGATCATCCGGGCTGGGATGCACGAGTTCGAGTTCGAGTTCCGCGGCGGCGACAAGGCGCAGCGCGCGTACAAGCTCATCATGACCGAGCTCCTTCAGAACGAGCCCTGACGGCGGCGCTCCTCGGGGCGCGGCCGGCCGTCCAGGCCGGCGCCACGACCGCCTAGCGGGGGTGTCGACCCTCAACCCCTAGCCGCCCGCGGCTGCGCGGAGCCGCGGTTATGCTTCTCAAGCCCGGTGGTCAAGGGTACCCGTGGGGAAGATGCGCCCGGGCGCAACAGAAGGGGGTTTGAGACTGTGGGGGGAACGCCGAAGGTTCTGGCGCTCGCGGTGCTTGCGGTGTCACTGGTGGCCTGCTCCGGCACGACCCCGGCGGCAACGGCCGGGCGGAGCGCAAGCGTTTCTGCGTCCCCGACTTCGACTTCGACTCAAACTCAGACCGCCACTCCGACGCCAACTCCCGATCTCAGGCTTCTCGGACGGCAGTACTTGGCTCTCGTGGCGCCGTCAAACCGCGCCGTGTGCGCGGTGAACAAGGTGTTGCAGAGTCCGAGCAGCACATTACAGCAGCAGCAAAGCGTCATGAGTTCCCTCGCGAGCGCACTCCGCCGCTGGTCGGATGGACTGCGCACAATCAACTGGGGCCCGGACGTGACACCGGACATCAAGGAGCTAACGAAGGCAACGGCGGCCGAAATCAGTTCACTCATCGCATTCGCGAATGCGGGGAGTATCGCCGCGGCCAACTTCGAGCGTCCGGGGCTGAATGCAGCTTCAGGCCGCGCAAGCGCGGCGGCCCAGGCTGTCCGTCAGGACCTCGGTATCCCGAATGTCTCGAATCCATGTAAGTAGGCCGCGCCCCGCTCGACGAGACGACGAACGCACCACGCGCATCGTGGACCGTGACCCACCGCGATCCAAGTGCCGGTCGAGGTCGACGAGCAGGGCAACGTCCTGGACGGTCATCACTGGGTCCAGATCGCCTAGGAACTCGGCATCACCGACTCCGATCAGCCGCGTGAGCGGCCTGACCCGACGCGCAGAAGTGCGACCACGCGCTGAAGCTGAACATCGCCCGCCGGCAGCTGAACCGGTGGCGCTGGGGCGCCGCCTTCGACTACCGCGCCCTGCCGGTCGAGTGCCAGCCCGCGGTGACGGACGAGGCGCTCCAGATGGCCGAGCGCCCGGTACAGGCCGGAGCAAGCGCAGGACCCGCACCTCGCGGATGGCCGGGACCAGCGCGACGAGGTCGATCCAGTGCGCGCGCAGGTACGCCCGCCGGTCCCAGGCGGCCGCGAAGGCTGGCGAACTCGGCTACGAAGATCGCGGTCAGGACCAGGTCGGCCGTCTCCAGCGCGCCGCGCATCGCCCCCCGGCTGGCATCCCCGCCGAAGCCGACGACCACGAAGACGACCGCCAGCACGGCCATCGCCAGCTCCCACGCGACATCGTGGCGCTCGATGAAGGCGTTGTAACCGGACCGCAGGCGTCCCACGGCCGCGATCGTAACCGTCGCGGGTCGCCCGTAGCGAGCTTCCCGACTAGGTCGTGTCTGACCCCCAATCTGACCCCCAGAGCAGCGTATTTCGGGGGTCAGCGGCGTACATCTGCGGACGGTATTCGTGCTCAGCGAGGGGGGTATGAGCACGTCTCGGACTAAATGGGGTTCAGGAGGTCGAAGG
>QHBO01000026.1 GCA_003243965.1 Chloroflexota bacterium | reverse complement strand
GTGACGCGCTCGAACGTGTCGCGCTCGATGATCGCCGGCACGGTGATCGCGATCCATTCCTCGCGCGGACGGTCGCGGTGGCGGGTCTTGCGGTTGCGCGCGCCGCGGGGGCCGTTGCCGTCGAGCGATTCGCGGCGGTTGTAGTAGACGGTGCCGATGTACGCCTCGTTGTGCAACAGGCGCCCGATCGTAGAGGTGCCCCAGATCGGCTTGCCGGTCGGTGAGGGGACGCCGCGGTCGCGGAAGTCCAGTGCGATTTGCCGAACCGACTGGCCGCGCTCGACGTAGGCGTGGAAGATCTCGCGCACGATCTTGGCCTCGGGCTCGAAGACCTCGATCCGCGCAGGACCGCCGCCGTCGGGTGTCACGCGCCGGTGCCCGTAGGACATCTTCCAGAACGGGATCTCCCCCGCGCGGGCGCGGTAGAGCTTCCCGCGGCGGTAGCGCTCGGCGATCTTCGCCCGCTCGTATTCAGCGATCACGCCCTGCATCTGCACCAGCAGCGTGGATCCCGGGTCCTCGCCCAGCGCCGGCCCTTCGAGGAACCGGATGGTGACGCCGAACCGTTCGAGCTCTTCGAGGATCAGCACCTGGTAGGCGTAGGCGCGCGCGAGCCGATCGGCGCACAGACAGATGATGCCGTCGATCACCCCGGCCTCGGCGGCGTCCCGCAAGCGATCGAGCGCCGGGCGATCAAGCCGCGCGCCGGAGTAGCCATCGTCGACGAACTCCTCAACGATCTCGTGCCCGTCCGCCTCGGCCGCGGTGCGTAACGCCTCGAGCTGCGAGGTGACAGTCCCGCGTTCCTGCTGGCGCTCAGTCGACACGCGCGCGTAGAGGCCGACGTTCACTGCCCGACCGCCCACGCACGCGGCGATGCTTCCCGGGTCAACAAGAAGCCGAACACCTCCGCCAGGTGCGCTTCGCGCGGGTCCTCCGAGCCCGACCATGGTGCACGAGCGGCGCCGACCACCGATCCCAGGTAGGCGGGCTCGGCCTGCGGCCAACTGATCAACCCTGTCAGCCCACGCCGCGCGAACCGCCTGGCGGCCAAAAGCTCGTCGATCGTCTCGCCGGCCAGCACGATCGCGCGCAGCTGCTCGTAATCGGCCTGTGCCGGCTCCGCGACAGGCCACAGGCGACTCACCCCCGTCCTCCGAGCGCCTTCTCCACCGTGCGGCGATGCAACGTGACACCCATCGCCCGCTCGAGCTCTGACGCCAGCTCGACCGCCGACGCCTCCGGGCGCTCCACGCGGCGCGCCTCCAGGAACGCCAGCACCTCTGGTGAGAGCTTCAACGGTCCCCGCCGCCCGGGACGCTCGTCGAGCAACCCGACCATCCCCGCCTGCTCGAACGCCCCCGCGACCAGATAAAACGACGCGCGCGAGTACCCGTGCGCCGTCGCCGCGGCAGTCGCCGTCCGGCCGTCGAGCACGTGCGCGCGCAGCATCTCGTACTTGACCTGCACCTTGTCGAAGGAGGCAAAGAACTCGGGGTGCGCGGCAAACGCCCCCGCGGTCACAGCCGCGGGCGCGGGATGCAACAGCCCTGCCTGCTCCAACGCCCGATAGCGCGCAGACTCGGCCATCCCAGCTCAACCAACCGACTTCGATCGCTGTCCAGCCATGAACGCCGTCCTGACCATGTTGACCCGACTGTGCATCGATAATCGCCCAACAGACCCTATAGAACCCATAGGACGGAACGCCATGCGGCCTACTTCTCTGGACTCTGCGGCGGTCTTTCCTAGACACTTTCGGCCGCCGTGTCGCCCGGTCGAACTCGTCGAGAACGCCGACGGTGCCCCGGCCTGCGGTACAGCTCGGCGTCCTCAACGCTCAGCTCACGAGCCAGAACGCTGCGGTAGTTCAGGCCTGCGTTCCCTTCGTGCTGATGAACGGTGCGTGATGATCAACATCGATCCCGAGAGTTCGGAGCGCGATCCCGCCATTCTGCGGACTCTCGCCCGCGAGCGGCAGGCGTGCCTCGGGGTCTACGGGTCGACCGTCACGCCCGGATGCGTCGCGGTCGGCGACCCGGTACTGATCGAGGTCTCCTGATCGATCGTCTGGCTTCAGCGGGGTCAGCGGAAACGCCACGCCCTGGTTCTCGATGATTGACTGGCCGACGCCTCGCGCCGGACTGCGTAGTCCCGAGCGAACTCCAGGGCGGCGCGAGCGATCCCGATCGCCTGGGCGGCGACCATCGGCCGGGTGCGCTCAAACGCTCCCAGTGCGGCGGAGCGGCGCCGTTGGACCGCGGCCGCCGGCCCCGCCGAGCCGATGCTCGCTCGGGACCCGGCAGTCTTCCAGGACGATCTCGCCGGTGATGCTGGCGCGCA
>QHBO01000025.1 GCA_003243965.1 Chloroflexota bacterium | reverse complement strand
GGCTGGTACCGCATACCGGATTCCAAGTGAACCGTCTCATACGTGTCAGCCGCGCTCACGGCGTACCTCCAAGAGACGCATGAGACGCAAGAATCAGGACCGATAAGGGTCCAAATAAGGGTCCAGGCCGACGATCATCTTGGCGAGCTGGTTGGGATCGCGGGGCATCTTGCGCTTCTTCACCCCTCAAGCATGGGGGGTCAAGCATCCGCGATCTCAAACTGAGACACTACCCGGCGCCGAGCAGCCCGAGCAGGTTCGGCAAGGTCGTGATCCGCGCCGGCCGAGCGCCGTGCTGGCAGGCCTCACGCACGCACCTCGCTGGCCCTGACGCGAAGCGCGTCGAAGATAGCGCGCGCGTCGGTGGCGCGCTCTGCGTGCATCGCGTGCTGTGCCGGGGTCCGCAGCTCGCTGCGGGTGGCGCCCGCGAGTGCCCGCTTGACGGCCCCAAAGGCGCCGGCGTCCATCGAGAGCTCGTCGACGCCCAGACCGGCAAGCGCCATCGCGCCCGCCGGATCTCCCGCCATCTCGCCGCAGACCGCCACCGGAATCCCGGCCGCGTGCCCGCCCTCGACGACCCCCGCGATGGCCCGCAGCACCGATGGATGGAGTGGGTCCTGACGGGCGGCGAGCGCGGGATTGGTGCGATCCGCGGCGAGCAGGTACTGGGTCAGGTCGTTGGTGCCGATCGAGAAGAAGGCCACCTCTCTCGCGACGAGGTCCGCGACCAGGGCGAGCGACGGGATCTCGACCATGACCCCGACCTTTGGCGGCGTCGATCAACTCCTGGTCCCGCAAGCTGAGGCAACCCCCTCTGCCCCCGGAAACGGTGCTCAGACGAACGCGAGTGTACCGCCGGTCGTGCTCGCCGACTGGCCGGCATCGTGTCCTGCGGGATCGTTTGCGACCGATCCGTCGATTGTTGGGGATGCGGGAACTTCGGTAACCGGCCACCGATCACATTCGTGCCTATCGATGCTTGTCGACCCAGGCGCGCAGACGAGACTTCTGGTCGACCGACACATCGAGCAGCTCGATCCGCTCGATCAGGGTATCGGCGTCGACCAAATGTTCGCGGAGAAGCGCGCGGGCAAAGTCTTGATCCTTCCAGCGCCCTGCGACGAGCTTCGAGACGACACAATCGTGCGGATCGAGGCAGAGGCCACGGCCCGGTACCGTGTCGGGTGTCTCAAGGCTGACGAGTCGCTCGTGCCAGCCGGATGGCAGGATCGCTGTCGAGACGCCGACGCCCTGAGCGTAGTAACCGTATGTCGCGTGGAACTGCGACAACTCGCCGATGGCGCCGTCGATCTGGTCGGCCTTCTCATCGGCTGGGTCATCGAACAACGCAAGGTCCGCTTCGATGGAGGTCGTCGCCTCGATCGGTAGATCCTCGTCAGGGATCGTACCGAGGATGGCTTGACTCCCGATCACGAGGATGTCGCGTTCGCCCACGATCGTGGACGCCGCGCGAAGGACGTGTTCGAGCTGCTCACGCCTCACGCCGACGTGGAGCGATCACGCTCGCGGAAGGCGTCAAGAACCGCACTCCGCTCCTCGTCCGGCAGCACTCCGGCGAAGGGCGAGTTCTGTCGGAGCTCAACGGCTAGCGGCGCTTGCGAGGTGAGCGTCTGCAGCACAGCCTCGGGGCTCGTGTCGAGGACCGACTGCCAGGTCTGGAGCCAGCGAGCACTCATCCCTGTCGGATGCGCGGTCCGAAGGCGCTCAAGGTTCGTCCGGGCTCGGGCGAGCGTACCTACAGGCTCAGCGGCTACGTGACCCGCCACTGCTCCGTGAAGCCAGAGCGACTGACGCTGGTCACGGTTGAGTCGAGGGCTCGACCCGGTTCGGCGCGCGAAGGCTTCGACTTCACTCCGGCGAAGGCGTCGCTGTTTCGGGCTGCGCTCGTACGTCAGCACACCTTGATTGCACAGGTCGACCACGTGCTGCCGCGATGATCCTAGGATCGTGGCGGCATCGCCCGTTCGGATCAGATCAAGTTCATGCATGCGGTGATCGTGCCACAGAAACACAAGAAACACAAGTTGGAACGCCGGTCGGAGATCGACCTCGTGAACGCGTGGAGGGTTGCGGGTAGGAGCATCGACTCGCCGGAGGTCCACGAAAGTCAGGCGCTGCTCCGAGTCCGCGACCGTGCCATCCTGCGTATCGTCAACCGCAGCAAGGCCGCCACCTCCCGCCAACTGAGCGAGCTGGTGCGCGCCCACCCCCGAAAAATCCAGGAACGCACGCTGCTGCTCTGGCGATCAGGCTACCTCGAGCGCACCACCCTGCCGCCAGCGCACCGCGGCGGAAGTCCGCTGGCGTACCGACTCAGCACCGCCGCCCGCCTGCGTCTCGGATACCGCGACCGCCGCACCGCAGGCACCAACGAACTGCAGCACCGCCTCGATACCACCGCCGCCGTCAGCGCCCTCGCACGTCCCTACCACACCAGCCTCTACCCGATGCAGGCCTGGCTCACCGAGTCGATGGCCCGTCGCGAGCTGAGCCATGGCGTGGAGCCTGACAGCGTGGTCGTCCTGCAACACCCCGCTGGCTCTGCAGTGCTGTGTCTGGAGGTCGACGAAGGAACGCAGCATCTGCCCACCATCCGCCACAAGTTGCTCGCCTGCAGAGGGGCCCTGAGCCAGTGTCGCGGCTGGCAGCTGCTCTTCGTGGCGCCCTCGGAGGCTCGCGTCGCATGGCTGCGGCGACAGGCGCGGGCGATGGCCGAGCTGCGCGGCTGGGAGCCTGGCTGTCGAGCTCGCCGAAGTCCTCCGGCTCGGCTTGGCAGCCCCCGATCACCCGCTCCTCGGGGTCGATGACCCGCAATCGGTGGCCAAACTGCTGACCGATCCACCGTCGAGAGCCAGTCCGACTCCGGTGGGCAGCCCGCTCTGGCTCCAACTCCTCGGGACAGGAGGCGGCGAGCATACCGGATTCCTGGCGAAATGTCTCATGCGTCTCAGCCGCGTTCACCGAGTGCTACCAAGAGACGGATGAGACGCATGAGACAGGATCCATGAGGGTCCAGACAAGGGTCCGCGCCCCGGCCGTCGTGGGTGACGTCCCAGAACTGCTGGA
>QHBO01000024.1 GCA_003243965.1 Chloroflexota bacterium | reverse complement strand
TACTTCCTGCGGAAAAAGTGATGGGGTTGTGAGGGGTCGGTGCTGTCCGGCGTGACGGTCAGAATTACCTGCAAGTGAGCGGGTTTCTGATCGAAAGGGGAGTTGATGCTGACGCTCTTGGCGCCGCAGCCGGATTGTCTGTGGGACGACGCGTTGCCGATCGAGGTGAAGGAGCTGCCGGCGGATCTCGCGGCACTGGACGTCCTGTTGTCAGACCACGAGTTGTTGTGGCCGTTGGTCGAGCGGTGGCGGCAGGAGTTCAAGGAGACCGGGCGCCTGGTATTGACCGAGGGACGGCCGACGATCGCGCTGGAGAGCTACGTGCGGTTGATGGTCCTCAAGCAGCGCTATCGGTGGGGGTATCGGTCATTGGTGGCGGAGGTGTCGGACTCGATTCATCTGCGTCGGTTCTGTCTGATCTCACTGGCCGAGCGGGTCCCGGACGAGTCGACGGTCCGCAAGCTCACGCGCCGGATCGGTTCGGAGACGGTGTCGGAGCTGACGCGCGCGTTGATCATCAAGGCGACCCGCGAGAAGCGGTTCCGCCCGCGGGCGGTGAGGATCGACTCGACCGTGATCGAGGCCGACATCAAGTATCCGACCGATGCTGGGTTGGCGTCTGCCGGGGTCAGGGCGTTGGCGCGCGAGGGGCGCAAGCTCGCCCAGCGGATCGGGGAGACCAAGCGGCGGGTTCGGGATCGCTCACGGTCGATGGGCCGCAAGCTGCGGGCGATCAGCCGGACGATCCGTCGCCGCACAGGCGAGGCGAAGGCGGAGGTGCTGGCGCTGACCGAGCAGACCGGCGAGCTTTTGGAGCGCTCGGTCACGGAGGCGCGCCGGCTCGCTGCGCTCGCGAGAGGCAACGCGCGGGGGCGTGGCGCGAAGGCGAAGCTGAAAGCGGCCGCCAACCTGGAGGAGTTCGCCGACCGATGCGAGAAGGTCGCCGCTCAGATCAAGCAACGGGTGGCAGGGAACCCGATCAAGAACCGGATCGTGTCGTTGGCCGATCCGGACGCGCGACCGATCCGCAAGGGGAAGCTTGGGAAGCCGAACGAATTCGGCTATGTCACGCAGTTGGCGGAGGTGACCGAGCACACCCGGCGCGGGGCGCGCGGGCTGATCCTGCCAGCGTCCACGACACTCGGGAACCCTGGCGAGAACACGCTGCTGCCCGGCACCGTCGCCGAACTCAAGCTGCTCGGGATCCATCCCCAGGAGGTCGCCTTGGATGGCGGGTTCCACACCGAGCTGACGAATACCGCGCTCGCGGACTTGGCGCCCAAGACGGTGTTCATCGCCGGCCGCCAGGAACCCGCCTCCAAACGCACCCAACGCCGGCTACGGCGCTACCGAACCGGCGAAGAAGGACGGATCAGCCACCTCAAACGCCGCTACGGGCTGGACCGATCCCGCCTCAAAGGCGACGAAGGCCAGCAGATCTGGACTGAATGGGCGATCTTGGCCTACAACACCGACACGCTTGCCGTCCGGAACCGGTGAAACACTCCGAACCGCTCTTCGATCAGAGCAAACCCATTCACTGCAAAACGGCCGCGGGGGTCACTCCGCGGCCGTTGCGCGTCTCAGAGTTTTTCCGCGGCAAGTAAGCTAAGCCAGGGGCCGGCGAGGGT
>QHBO01000023.1 GCA_003243965.1 Chloroflexota bacterium | reverse complement strand
CGGCCTGCTCGGCGGCCTGGCCGCCATCCTCGCGCTGCGGGTTGTCACCATCCTGCTCACGGTCCGCCTGGACGTCGAGGTCGCCGCGGTGCACGTCCGATGGGCCGGCGGCGAGCGCCGCTACCCGTTGGCCCGTGGCGCAGTGACCCGTGTCGTGGTCCGCGGCGAGGGGGCTTCGAGCCTCCGACCGCGCTTCGGCGGCTTCGGTTGGGCGGTGGGACCCGCCCTGCTGCGCGGCGAGGAACGCATCGAGGTGGTACGGCTTGCGCCGACGGCCACCGTGATCCTGGTCCCCACCCAGCGTGGCCGCCTGGCGGTGGCCCCGGCCTCAGAGGGCGACCTGCTCTCGGCGCTTGCCGCCGCCGCGAGACTTCAGCAGCGCATGGAGCAGGCAGCCCGGGCGACGTCGGCGTCGCCGCGCCCGGCCGTGAGCCAAGGGGGCGGGAGCGCGCTTCCAGCTCCGGCACTCCGGGGAAGCGTCTCGGCTTCGACGGCGTCCGGAATCCCCGCCACGGCCCAGCCGCGAATCCTGACCGGCATCGAGCGCGCCCGCCTCGAAGAGGAGGCAGCGGCGCGGCGCGCGGCGGCGGAGGCGGCTGCCGAGGAGGAGCGAGCGGCGCGGTTGCGGCAGCCGATGGCCGAACCCGCCGCCGCGGTGGCAGCACCGGCATCGCCCGTCCGCGCCAGGCGTCTCCCTCGTCCCAGACTGGCGCGCCCCGCCTGGCTCGTTCCACCCGCCGATGCGGTCGCGCTCGTCGCGCTCGGTCTCGCCCCCATGGTCGCCGCCGGGCTGGTGTGGGCAGCGGTGGCGATGACCCACCCGGCTGTGACCGCCCCGCGGGCCTTTAGTGGATTGCTGGCGGTCACGCTGATGCTCGCCGGCCCGCTGGCCTCGATCGGCGTCTTTGCCGCGCGCCTGTGGTGGCCGCGGTTGTCGCCGCTGGTGGCCGCCACCGCGCTGGCGGCCCTCCTGCTGGCCGCGCGCGCAGTCGTCGGCTGAGGGTTCCAGCTGAGCCGCGCGTTGACACGCGCCATCGCCGCTGCGACCATCCGCCGACACGACGAGATGGCAGCGACGGAGACAGCGCCGCCGCCAGCCCGGTACTGCGAGCGAGCCCGGACGGTGGAAGCGGGCAGCACCGCGGCGGCGAGCGATCACTCCCGAGCCGGAGACGCCAAGCACGCGGTCGGCGGCGACCGTGATGTGGGTAACGCCTCCCGGGTCCGCCGCCCGATAGCAGCGGCGCGCGCGGTCGGGGCCACCAGGGCCTCGCGACGCGATGAGTGGTCCGATGCCGGCACACCGGCGTCGGTCAAACGCGGGTGGTACCGCGGGATTCTGAGTCCCGTCCCGGAGCTTTCGGGGCGGGTCTTGTTACGGAGAGAGCAGAGCAGTGTTCAAGCCGGTGAGCAGCAGACTCGATCTTCCGGCCCTCGAGCGGGAGATGATCGGGGCCTGGCGCGAGCGCGACACCATGCACCGCTATCTGACGAAGAACGCCGGCGCGACGCGGCGCTACTCGTTCCTGGACGGCCCGATCACCGCCAACAACCCGATGGGCGTCCATCACGCCTGGGGCCGAATGTACAAGGACCTCTACCAGCGCTACCACACCATGCTCGGCGAGCGACAGCGGTACCAGAACGGGTTCGACTGCCAGGGGCTGTGGATCGAGGTCGAGGAGGAGCGGGAGCTCGGCTTCACCAACAAGCGGGAGATCGAGCGGTATGGGATCGACCGCTTCGTCCAGCGCTGCATGCAGCGCGTCCAGCGCTTCGCCGCGATCCAGACCGAGCAGAGCAAACGACTCGGGTACTGGATGGACTGGGAGCATTCCTACTTCACCAACTCCGAGGAGAACAACTACACGATCTGGGCGTTCCTGAAACGCTGCCACGAGCGCGGGTGGGTCTACAAGGGTCACGACGTGATGCCCTGGTGTCCTCGGTGCGGGACCGGCATCAGCAACATGGAGATCGTCACCGAGGGCTACCGCGACATCCGCCACCTGTCGGTGACGCTGCGGCTGCCGGTCTCCACGGCGGGCCACGAGGGCGAGTCGCTGCTGGTGTGGACCACCACGCCGTGGACGCTGTCGAGCAACGTCGCCGCCGCCGTCCACCCCGAGCTGGTGTACCAGCTGGTGGTCGGCACGGATGGGGGGCGCTGGTGGCTGTCGCGCGGATCGCGTGCGCGGGTCGCGCCGGACGCCGAAGTGCTCCGCGAGGTGCCCGGTCGGGATCTGCTCGGCCTCAGCTATCAGGGTCCCTATGACGAGCTGCCGATCCAACAGGGCGTCGCGCACACGGTCATCGCTTGGGAGGAGGTGAGCGACACGGAGGGAACCGGGATCGTGCACATCGCCCCCGGCTGCGGCCAGGAGGACTTCGGCCTCGCCAAGGAGTACGGGCTGGCGGTGCTCGACCCGATCGACGAGGGGGGCGTCTTCAAGGAGGGCTATGGCTGGCAGACGGGCCGCTTTGCGGGAGCCACGCCCGACCCGCAGCAGGATGTTGCCGGCGCGGTGGCCGCCGACCTGGAGCGAAAGGGGCTTCTCGTCGCCCGCGAGCGGTACGTGCACGCGTACCCGGTCTGCTGGCGCTGTGGCACCGAGCTGCTCTTCCGGCTGGTGGATGAGTGGTTCATCGCCATGGACCCGCTCCGCGAGCCAATCAGCGCCGTCACGCGCCAGGTCGAATGGCTGCCCAGGATCGGGCTCATGGAGCGAGAGCTGGATTGGCTGCGGAACATGGGCGACTGGATGCTCTCCAAGAAGCGGTACTACGGACTGGCGCTGCCGATCTGGGTCTGCGAGGGCTGCGACGCGTTCGAGGTGATCGGTTCAAGAGACGAGCTGCAGCAGCGCGCGGTGTCGGGCTGGGAGGCGTTTGACGGGCACACGCCGCACCGGCCGTGGATCGACGCCGTGACGATCGCATGTGCCAGCTGTGGCGGGGCAGCACACCGCATCCCAGAGGTCGGCAACCCGTGGCTCGACGCGGGCATCGTGGCCTTCAGCACCCTGGGCTGGCAGACGGATCGCGCCGGCTGGGAGGAGTGGTTCCCTGCCGACTTCGTGACCGAGTCGTTCCCCGGCCAGTTCCGCAACTGGTTCTACGCCCTGCTCACCATGTCGACGGTGATGGCCGATCGGGCACCGATGCGGACCCTGCTCGGGCACGCGCTGGTGCGCGACGAGCACGGAGAGGAGATGCACAAGAGCCGCGGCAACTCGATCCCGTTCGACGAGGCCGCCGAGCGCATCGGCGCCGATGCGATGCGCTGGATGTATGCGGTCGCGAACCCGGCCGCGAACCTGAATTTCGGCTATGGCCCGGGGGCCGAGGTCATCCGTCGGTTCTTCCTACCGCTGTGGAACACCTACAGCTTCCTGGTGACGTACGCCCGTCTGGACGGCTGGGTGCCGGAGGCGAGCGATCCGCCGGGTGGTGCGAGCCTGCTGGACCGATGGATCCTGTCGCGGCTCGCCGGCCTGGTCAGCGAGGTCCGGCGCTCTCTTGACGCCTACGACGCCGCGGCTGCGGCGCGGGCCATCGAGTCATTCGTCGAGGACCTCTCGAACTGGTACGTCCGTCGCAACCGGCGCCGCTTCTGGAAGGGAGAGCTGGACGCGGACAAGCGCAGCGCCTATGCGACGCTGCACCGCACGCTCGGGACGCTGGCGCAGCTGCTCGCGCCGTTCGTGCCGCACGTCGCCGATGCGATCTGGGAGAACCTCGTGGCGGCGGTCGATCCCGCCGCCCCCGACAGCGTGCACCTGACCGCATTCCCGACCTCCGCCGCGGAGGCGGTGGAACCGGACGTGGAGGAAGGGGTGGCGCTTGCGCGACGGATCGTCGGATTGGGACGCGCGGCTCGCGCGGCGAGTGGGCTGCGCACGCGCCAGCCGATCGCCGCGGTGCGCATCAAGCTACCGCCGGCCGCCGGCGCGCGGGGGTCTCTGGCCGACGACCCGGCGATGGCCGCCGAGCTCGCCGCCGAGGTGCTCGACGAGCTGAATGCCAAGCGTTTCGATCTGATCCCCGACGAGTCGCAGATGATCGAGCGCACGCTCTACCCGCTGCTTCCGGTGGTCGGCCCGCGGCACGGGGCCGCGGTGGGCAGGATCATGGCCGCCGCGCGCGCCGGGCAGTGGGAGCTGACGGACACCGGCGAGGCCCGCGTCGGTGGCGAGACCCTCGCGCCGGACGAGTTCGAGCTGCACGCGCGCGCTCGCCCCGGCCACGAGGTCGCCGAGGAGGGAGACCTCCTGGTGGCGCTCGATACGGCGCTGGACGAGGCGCTCCTCGCCGAGGGCCTGGCGCGTGAGGTCGCCCACCGGCTGCAGAACCTTCGACGGACCGCGGGCTATGAGATCAGCGACCGGATCGCGGCGGCGGTGAGCGCTGATCAGGCGACGCTTCGTCGACTCGAGCCGTTCCGGGCATGGCTCGCCGACGAGACCCTGGCCACCTCGATAGCTCTCGCCGCGGACGCCGCGCTGCCGGATGCAGACCGCATCGAGAAGCTGGATGTCGACGGCACGCCGATTCGCCTGGCAGTCCGCCGCGCCTGACCCGGAGCGACCATCGGCTACGATTCGGCGGCGATGACGAACACTCGGCCGCCCCACGCCGGCTGGTCGCCGGCGGTGGTGCTGCTGGCCACCGGGGCGACCATCTATCTTGCCGATCAGGTCACCAAGGCGCTGGTCCAGGCGCGCCTCGATCTGGACCAGCGGGTTCCGCTCATCGGCGACCTCGTGGAGCTGTGGCATGCCCGCAACAGTGGCGCGGCGTTCAGTCTGTTCCAGGGCGGGACCGTACTGTTCCTGGTGGTCACCGTGTTCGCGCTGGGCATGATCGTGTACTTCTACCGCGCCTTCCAGGGTCGAAGCCTGTGGCTGTACCTCGTCCTCGGGCTCGTCCTGGGCGGGACGCTGGGTAACGTCACCGACCGCCTGCGGAGTGGGTTCGTGACGGATTTCATCTCGGTCGGATTCGGCTCGACCAGGTGGCCGACGTTCAACGTCGCCGACTCGGCGATCGTGATCGGTATCCTCTCGCTGGTGCTCAGCCTCAGCCTCATCGAGCGCGGCGACCGCGAGGCTCCGGCGTGAGCGCGCCGCTCGCCGGTGACCGCGTCGTGGAGCAGCCCGGACCGCCCGGACGCGTCGACCTTGCGGTCGCCTCCGTGGCGGGCATCTCGCGCGCGCATGCCCAGCGGCTGGTCGGTGACGGCAGAGTCCTGGTCGAAGGTCGCCGCGTGCGCTCCAGCGACCGGTTGCGTGGCGGGGAGCTGATCCGGGTGGAACTGAGCGCGCCGCCGGATCCGACGCTTCAGCCGGAATCGATTCCGCTGCGGCTCGCCTACGAGGACGAGGCGATGCTGATCCTCGACAAGCCCGCCGGCCTGGTCGTCCATCCCTCCGCAGGCCACTCGTCGGGGACGCTCGTCAACGCGCTGCTCGGGCGCGCACGGCAGTCGGGGGAGCGGCTCGGCTCGATCGCGGGCGTGGAGCGCGCCGGCATCGTCCACCGGCTCGACCGTGATACATCGGGCCTGATGGTGGTGGCCAAGACCGATGCCGCTCAGGCCTCGCTGATGCGGCAGTTCGCCCTCCGCACGGTCGAGAAGGAGTACCTGGCCCTGGTGCGCGGGGCGGCACCGGCGACGCAGGGGCGGATCGAGGCGCCCGTCGGTCGCGACCCGCGCGACCGCCAGCGGATGGCGGTCGTCGCGGGCGGGCGCGAGGCGGTCACCGAGTACGACGTGCTCGACGCGGGCAACGGCCATAGCCTGCTCGCGCTGCACCCCTTGACCGGGCGCACACACCAGATCCGCGCCCACCTGACGTACCTCGGGCTGCCGATCGTCGGCGACAGTCGCTACGGCGGCGGAATCGGGCCAGGCGGGCTGACCAGACAGTTCCTTCATGCCGCGCGGCTGCGCCTTGCGCGCCCCGTTGACGGATCACCGCTCGAGGCCTGGAGCGCGCTGCCGGCGGACCTGGCCGGCAGTCTGGCAGCGGTAGGGCTCGGCAGCGAGCGCCTCCCACAGGGTGTGGGCGCCCGTGCCGGGGAGAGTGGCTGATGCCTGCTCCGAGGTCGCCGTCCCGGATCAAGCGGCTGACCTTTCCGAACCCCCTGCTGGTCGTCGTTTCCGGGCCGTCCGGCGTCGGCAAGAGCACGATCGTGGCGGAGCTCGCCCGCCGCCATCCGCAGGTCGTGCCGATCGTGACGGCCACCACGCGCCGCCGCCGTCCCGGAGAGATCGACAAGGTGCACTACCACTTCCTGACACCCGCCGAGTTCGACGAGCTTCGTCGCGCCAACGGCCTGCTGGAATGTGCCGTGGTCCACGGCAACTGGTACGGGACCCCGATCGGGCAGGTTCGCGGGATCCTGGCAGCGGGCAGGGATGCGTTCCTGACCATCGACCCGCAGGGAGCACGGTCCATCCGTCAGCTCGTCCCCGATGCACTGCTGATCTTCGTCATGCCGCCGTCGATCGAGGACCTCGCCGCGCGCCTACGCGGCCGCGGGTCGGAGGACGACAGCTCCATGGCGCTGCGGAGGCGGAACGCGGAGCAGGAGATGGCCGCGGCCGACGACTACGATCACGTGATCGTCAACGAGACGGGCCATCCCGAGGAGGCCGCCGGGCAGATCTGGGACATCGTCCAGGCAGAGGCGCGCCGAGACCCGCCGCGCAACGTCCAGGTCTGACCGCCCGGTGACCCCGGCACCCGACGGCCGGCGCATCGCCCGCGTGGCGGTCGAGGCTCAGGCCGACCGGCCGGAGCGCACGTTCAGCTACGTGCTGCCATCTCACGTGCCGACGCCGCATCCGGGCTCCCTGCTGCTCGTGCCGTACGGCTCTCGCCTCGCGCTCGGCTACCTGCTCGAGGTCGAGGAGGGACCGATGGGTGCCACACCCAACGACACGCTCCGATCTGTCGAGGCCGTTGTCTCGGCGCCGATGCTGACTGCCGACCTCCTCCGACTGGCCGAGGAAGTGGCGGTCTACTACCGCGCGCCGATCGGGACCACCATCGCGGCGATGCTGCCCCCGGGGCTGGAGTCCCGTCTCGAGCGACGGTGGCGGATCCTCGATGGATCGGCCCTGCCGTCGGGTCTGGTCGGTGGCGCGGACGGGACGGCAGACGATCGGACGCTGCGCCGCCACCTCGGCGGCCGGGACCGCGACGCTCGCCTTGAGAGGCTGCGGGGGGCCGGAGCGATTCGCGCGGAGTGGACGCTGCGCGCGCCTGAGGTCGGGTCGCGCCGCGAGCGGACCGCGCGGCGGGTGAATGCCGACCGCTCTCTGCCCCGGCGGGCGCCGCGCCAGGCCGCGCTGCTGGCACTCCTCGGCCAGGACGAGATGGACGTTCCGCAGCTCGCTGGCGCGCTCGGCGTCTCCGCGGCGTCGCTTCGGGCACCGCTGCTGCGACTCGAGGAGCGTGGCCTCGTGGCGCTCGGATGGCGAACGGTGGCGCGCAACCCGCTGTCTCACCGCCGGCCGCCGGAGGCGCTCCCGCACCAGCTCGCGGCCGAGCAGGAGGCTGCCCTCGCCGCCCTGGCGCGCCTGCCTCCGGGCGGTGAGCTGCAGATCGATGGCGTCGCCGCGTCGGGCAAGACCGATGTCTACCTGGCGGCGATTGCCCGCCAGCTGAAGGCCGGCCGCAGCGCACTGCTGCTGGTGCCCGAGGTCTCGCTCGTGCCGCAGCTCGCCGACCGGATGGCCGCCGTTGGCATCGGACCGATGGCCGTGCTGCACTCGGGTCTCTCCGCAGGGGAGCGCCACGACGAGTGGTGGCGAATCCTGCGTGGCGAGGCGCGGGTGGTGGTCGGCACCCGGATGGCGGTGTTCGCGCCGCTCCCCGAGCTTGGCCTGCTGGTGCTCGACGAGGCACACGATGGCGGCTACAAGTCCGACCGAACGCCGCGCTACGACGCGCGCTGGGCGGCACGACGGCGTGCCGACATCGTGGGTGCCCGGGTACTGCTCGGCACTGCGACTCCCGAGGTGACCGCTATCGCCCGGGCGCGAGGTGGCCTCGCCGAGCGGGTCAGGCTCGTGGAGCGCCGTGTCGGTGCAGCGCCGACCGTCGAGGTGGTCGACATGCGCGCCGAGCTGGCGGCCGGGAATCACTCGATCTTCAGCGCGCAGCTCGAGGAGCGCCTGGCGGCGCTGCACAGCGGCGATGCCCAGGCTGTCCTGCTCATCAACCGTCGTGGGGCCGCGACCTTCATCCTGTGCCGGGACTGCGGCGACCCGGTCCGATGTCCCGAGTGCGACCTGCCGTTCGTCTACCACCTGGCCGGCGATCAGCTGCGCTGCCATCACTGCGGACGCAGCGCCGCGCTGCCGAGCAGCTGCCCGACGTGCGGCAGCCGGCGCATCCGACACTTCGGGGCGGGGACGCAGCGCGTCGAGGCCGAGCTGCGCGCGCGGTTCCCGCGGCTCCGCATCGGGCGCCTCGACTCGGACGCGCTCGCGGCGCGTCGCGGGTTCGAGGCGGTGTACGACGACTTCCGCGACGGACGGCTGGACGTGCTGGTGGGAACGCAGCTCGCCGCCAAGGGGCTCGACCTGCCGAGCGTCACGCTGGCCGCCGTGATCGCCGCGGACGTCACACTCAACCTTCCCGACTACCTCGCGCCCGAGCGCACCTTCCAACTTCTCGCGCAGGTCGCAGGGCGGGCGGGGAGGGGCCCCGCTCCGGGGCACCTCGTGGTTCAGACCTACGCCCCAACGCACTACGCCGTCCGGGCGGCCGCGCGTCTCGATATCGACGGGTTCGCCGACGAGGAGCTGCTCCGTCGGCGGCTGCTTGGCTATCCGCCATACTCGGTGCTGGCCCGGCTGCTGGTCGCGGATCCGGATCGGGGGCGCGGCGAGGCACGTGGCCGCGCTGCGGCAGAGGCCGCCGCCCTGCCCGGGATCGAGGTGCTGGGACCGCTGCCTGCCTACGTGCCCCGGCGCGCCGGTCGCTGGCGTCTGCAGGTCCTGCTGCGCGCTCCGGACGTGCAGATGCGCGCCGCTGCACTGGAGCGCGTGCCCGCCGGGGTAGCGATCGACGTCGATCCCGAGTCGCTGCTCTGAGCAGCGGCTTGGCTACAATTGCGCGATGTCCATTCGCCGCATCCTGACCGCCGAGGCGCCGATTCTGCGCGAGAAGACCAAGCGGGTCACCCAGTTCGACGCCAGCCTGCACCGGCTTCTGGACGACATGGTCGACACCATGCGGGATGCGCCGGGGATCGGTCTCGCGGCCAACCAGATCGGCGTGCCGCTTCAGGTGGCGATCATCGAGCTCGAGGACAGGCTGACCGAGCTGATCAACCCGCAGGTGGTCAGGGCCTCGGGCGAGGAGATGGACTGGGAGGGCTGCCTGTCGGTGCCGGGGTTCGTGGCCGAGGTAGGCCGCGCGGCGAAGATCACGGTCAAGGCGCGCAATCGGCACGGCCGGGAGTTTCGGATCAAGGGCGACGAGTTGCTCGCCCGGGCGCTGCAGCACGAGATCGACCACCTGAACGGGGTGCTGTACATCGATTCCCTCGCGTCGCTCGAGGAGTTGGTGCGTGTCAGCGACCGTCCGGCCGAGGTGGAGGAAGAGGCGGCCGCAGGTACCTAGTGGCGGGCATCGGCCGAATCGCGTTTCTGGGGACGGGGGCGTTTGGCGTTCCGTTGCTGGGGCGGCTCGCCGAGGTGGCCGACGAGCTCCTGGTGATCACGCGTCCTGACCGCCCTGCCGGGCGGGGCCTTGCCCCGCGCGCCTCGCCGATTGCGAACCAGGGGCGCGCTCTCGGGCTTCGCATCGAGACGCCGGCCCGCATTCGTTCTGCTGAAGCCGCCGCCGCGATAGGCGATTTTGCTCCGGATGGTCTCCTGCTGGTCGCCTACGGCCAGTTGGTCCCGGGCGATCTCCTGGCGGTCGGCTCACGGCCCGCGCTGAACGTCCATCCGTCCGTGTTGCCCCGCCATCGAGGGGCAGCACCGGTGGCCGGCACGATCCTGGCCGGTGACGCCGAGGCGGGCGTGAGCCTGATGATCATGGTCCCGCAGCTCGACGCCGGGCCGATCGTCGGCCAGTGGTCGGTTCCGGTGAGCGGGCGCGAGACGACTCCGGAGCTGGAGGCGCGGCTGGCGGCGCTCGCAGCTGAGCGGATTCCACCGGCGCTCGCAGCGTGGGCCGAGCGGCGCCTGGATCCGCAGCCACAGGACGAGTCACGGGCGACCCTGATCCGGCCGTTCCGTCGCTCGGACGGGTGGATCGATTGGGGCCATTCCGCGCTTGCCATCGATCGACAGGTCCGCGCGCTGCAGCCGTGGCCGGGGGCCTGGACGACGCTCGGCGGCCGCCGCCTGCACATCCGCCGCACGACGCCGCTGCCCGGCATCCCCGATGTCCCAATCGGCGCCCTGCTGCCCGGCGCGCAGCCCCGGGTGGCGTGCGGCGAGGGCGCGGTGGCGTTGGACATCGTGCAGCCCGAGGGGCGTCCCGCGATGCCAGGCGAGGCCTGGCGTCGCGGGCTGGCGCGGGACTTCGTGCTGCTCGGCGCGCTGCGACCGGCCGACCTGGAGCCGGCCGGCTAGGGAAGCGCTTCCTCCGACGCGGCGATGGCGGTCGCCGGATGGTGGCGCGGCGGCTCGGCCGGCGCCGGCTCCCCGGGGAGGTGGAGCAGGCTGGTCACGTCCGCGACACCGGGGATGCGGCCTGCCCTGCGCACCAGATCGGTTCGCTGCTTGGCCGCGTCGACCTCGCCGCGCAGCACGACCACCCCGTCCTCAACGTTGACGTTGATCTTTCCCTTGGGGATCGACTGGTCTGCGAACAGCTCGGTCTCGACCTTGGCGGCAAGCGAGGCATCGTCGAGCGCTTCGCCCGCGCCGCCCGGCTGGCGCATCTGGTCGAGCCTGCCCTCGAGCATGTCGATGCTCCATCGGCGGCGCTGCTCGACGCGGTGCCGGACGTCACCCACCCGGCTGTTGACGGTCTCGCGCAGCCGTGCCCGGCGTTCGCGGCCCTTGTCGGGGTCCAGCAGATAGGCGGTCAGCGCGCCCAGAAGCGCACCCAGCACGGTGGGGAGGAAGGCGCTGCGGCGCGTGTCGCCGCCCGCCGCCGCCCTGCGGACGCGCTCGGCACGGTTGGACGCCTCGTCGCGCGCGTCGCGCAATCCAGAGGTCCAACGGTCAAGTATCGGCATCGGGATCTCCTCGTTCGGTTCGGATCGGATCGCTACGGGGAACCACTCGCAGATGGCGTGCCGGGCCGCAGCGCGGGCCGGGACGCCGCACATCGGCCGGCCGCTCGGGAGCTCGGCGAGGAGGCGGCTATACTCCAGGGACGCTCTCGCGCGGCGGGAGCGCACACACGAGGAGAGACAAACAACGACGATGGGTGGCTTCCTGCCATACGTGCTGCTCGTGCTGCTTCCGAGCCTGGTGCTCACCGGCTGGGCAGCATGGCGCGTCCGTTCGACCTATGCGAAGTGGTCGCAGGTCGACTCGGGGATCAACCTGAGCGCATTTGATTTCGCCCGCCGGCTGCTTGACCGGCAGGGCCTGACCGATGTCCGCATCGAGCCAACGCCCGGACAGCTGACGGACCACTACGACCCCCGCGGACGGGTCCTGCGCGTCAGCCAGGCCGTCAGCGGCGCCGCGCAGCTCGGGTCGTACGACCCGTCCGGCGCATCGGTCCGCCTGGCGGGAACCGGTGGCAGCCTGTCGGTCGCCGCAGCGGCGGTGATCGCGCACGAGGTCGGCCACGCCCTTCAGGACCGCCAGCGCGATCCCTGGATGACGGTGCGGCAGGCGATTGTGCCGGCGGTCCAGTTCGGCTCGGGGGTGGGGCCGTGGCTGATCCTCGGCGGAGTGATCTTCAACGCCGTGAGCCTGGCGTGGATCGGGCTGATCGCATTCGGCGCAGCGGTGGTGTTCACCTTCGTCACGCTGCCGGTCGAGATCGGGGCCTCGGGCAAGGCGCTGGCCTTCGTCGACAGCCTGGGAATGACCGGTGAGCGTCATGGCGGCGCGCGCGATGTCCTGAAGGCGGCGGCCTGGACCTATGTCGCGGCGGCGCTGACCGCGCTCCTGACGTTCCTCTACTACCTGATGCTGATCCAGGGGCGGCGTGACTGACCAGCTCGGCTTGGAACCCGCCGAACCGAAGCCAGCCATCAGCCAACTATCCGCCCCGTCGCTGGCCACCTGGCTCGAGGCGCGAGGCGAGCCGGCCTACCGGCTGCACCAGATCGCCGGTGGAATCCACCGCTCGCAGACGCGGAGCTTCGATGACCTGCGAGAGCTGCCCGGAGGTCTGCGAGCGGCGCTGGAACGGGCGTTCCGCTTCTCCTCGATCGAGCGCAGCCACGTGCTGACCGCCGACGGCGGGTTGACCGCCAAGGCCGTCCACGAGCTCGCCGATGGGCAGCGGGTGGAGTCGGTCCTGATGCGCTATCCCGCGACGCGCAGGTCGGCGGCCAGAACCACGATCTGCATCTCCAGCCAGGCAGGCTGCGCGGTTGGGTGCCCGTTCTGCGCGACGGGGCAGGCTGGATTCGGAAGGCAGCTCACCCCCGCGGAGATCGTCGATCAGGTGCTGCACTGGCACCGGCCGCCGGGGACCTCCGGAGTCGGGGAGCCCCGGGGACATTACAACGTCGTGTTCATGGGCATGGGCGAGCCATTGAACAACGCCGACCGCGTCTTCGAGGCGACGAGGCTGCTGAACGATCCGGCCCGGTTGGGCATCGGGGCGCGGCACATCACCATCAGCACCTCGGGCGTCGTGCCGGGGATCGACCGCATGCTGGATGAGCTGCCCCAGGTCAACCTGGCGGTGAGCCTGCATGCGGCGACCGACGCGCTCCGCAGCGAGCTGGTGCCGATCAACCGCAGATGGCCGATCGGGGCGGTGGTCGATGCCGCGCGGCGATTCGCGTCGGCGAGCGGCCGACGCGTGAGTTTCGAGTATGTGATGATCGACGGCCTGAACGACACGCCGGAGCAAGCGGCTCAGTTGGCGCGGCTGACCGCCGGCTGGATGAGCCACGTGAACCTGATTCCACTCAATCCGACGCCCGGCTCCCGTTGGAGCGGCTCGCCGCGGACGGTCATCGAGCGCTTCGCGCGGGCGCTGCGCGACGGACGCGTGCCGGTCACCATCCGCGACACCCGCGGGCGGGAGATCGAGGCCGCCTGTGGGCAGCTTCACGCCCAGCTGGCCGGAAGGCCGCTCCCTGGTCGGCACGACGCGACCTCCGGCGTGGCGCAGGTGACGGTCGCGTGACACCGCGGCGTCCCGAGATCAGCGCCAGCATCCTGAACGCCGACTTCGGGCGCCTGGGAGCGGAGGTCGAGCGGGCCGTCCGCGGCGGAGTCGACTCGATTCACCTCGACGTGATGGATGGCCATTTCGTCGACAACATCAGTCTCGGTCCGGTCGTCGTCGAGGCGCTGCGCCCGTACGCGGCGGTCCCGTATCACAGCCACCTGATGATCAGCCGGCCACTCCGCTACGTGGACGAATTCGCCCGCGCCGGCAGCGACCTGATCGTCTTCCACGTCGAGGCCGAGGATCCCGCCGAGGCGGTCATCGAACAGATCCACCGCAGCGGTCGGGGAGCGGGGATCGCGCTCAACCCCGAGACCCCGCTGGAGGCAGTGCTGCCCCACCTCGAGGCGGTCGATCTGGTCCTGGTGATGACCGTCCATCCGGGGTTCGGCGGCCAGGCGCTTCTGCCCGAAGTCCTTCCCAAGGTCAGCGCCCTGCAGGCGGAGCTGCAGCGGCGTGGGCTCGACACGCCGATCGGAATCGACGGCGGGCTGAACCTCGAGACGATCGCGGCCGCCTACGCTGCGGGCGGCACGATTCTCGTCGCCGGGAGCGCGCTGTACGCACACCAGGGCGAGCTGGCGCCGGTCGTCGAGGAACTGCGCACCGCCGCGCGGGACGGGACCGCTGCCCGTCGCGAACCGGCGGAGTCGCGGCGCTGACACCGGCAACACTGCTCGCGATCCGATCGTGAAGGCAGTTCGCTCGGAGGTGACGCACCGATTCGCTGCGGCGCTCCTGACACTCAGCCTGGTGCTCGCGGCCTGCGGAACCAGCACCGACCTGCCGGTCCGGTCCGGATCGCCGACCCCCGCGGCGCCGCGCCCGCTCAGCGTTCTGGCCGTCGACCGCTCGAGCGGCGGTCCGGTGCCGGGGGCTGCGGTGACGGTCGACGGATCGACGGCCACCGCCGACGCCAGTGGACGCGCGCGAGTCACTGCCGCTCCCGGCGCCCGGGTCCAGGCGACCGCGACAGGATTCGACGCCGCGATGGGGAGCGTGCCCGCCGGCGGCGACCTGACGATCAGGCTGCGGCCCAACGTCGTACACGGCGTGGTGACCGATGACAAGGGGGTGCCGCTGTCCGGTGCCCGGGTCTTCGTCGATGGGCAGATCGCCGTGGCCCGCTCGGACGCCGGGGGACGCTACGCACTCGCCGGCGTGCCCGCCGGCGGGACACTGATCTACAAGATGCCCGGCTTCCGGCTCGCCGCGCTGCCGATCGACGACCGGATGCGCAAGGATGTGGCGATGCGACCCTTCTCCGCCAGGGCGCTGTATGCGCCGGCCGCCGTATTCGAGGCACCGGACCGGCTCGACCACCTGCTCGACCTGGCGGCGCGCACCGAGGTGAACGCGCTGGTGATCGATGTCAAGGAGACCGCCGGGACGCTCTACTGGGCCACGGATCTGCCGCAGGCCAAGAAGGTCGGCGCCGTCATGGCACAGCCCCTCTTCAAGCTCGACGAGCTGCTTCCCAAGCTCAAGGCGCGCGGGATCTACACCATCGCCCGCATGGTGGTCATGAAGGACAACACGCTCGGCGCCGCACGGCCGGACCTGGCGGTGATGAATGCGCAAACCCGGCAGCCGTGGCGCGACTTCGGCGGCGGCATCTGGCTCGACCCGTTCAACCCCGGGGTCGCCGAGTACGTCGCCGCGGTGGCGGCAGACCTCGCCGACAAGGGTTTCGACGAGGTGCAGCTCGATTACGTGCGCTTCTTCAGCGACGGTCCCTACGCGCTTGCGGACACGAACCTGCCGAACGCCCAGTCGTTCCGGCTGCCCGCCATCCGGCGCCTGTTCCGGGTCGTCTCGGCGCAGTTCGACCATCGCAAGGCGTTCCTGGGGGCGGACGTCTTTCCGATCAGCTTCATCTCTCCGGATGACCAGGGAATCGGCCAGCGTCCGGAGGTGATCATGCCGTACGTCGACTACTTCGACCCGATGACCTACCCCAGTCACTATGGCCCCGGCACGTTCGGGTTCGCCGTGCCGAACGAGCACCCGTACGAGATCATCAACCAGAGCCTGCAGCGCATGAACCGCGAAGGGGCCGGCCTACCGATGAAGATCCGGCCCTGGATCCAGGACTTCGGCTACGGCCCGTTCCGCGCCTACACGCGCGCCGATGTCCTCGCCGAGATGCGGGCCCTCGCCGATAACAGGGCTCGCGGCTGGATGATCTGGAACGCGCAGGCAACGTTCACCGAGTCGGCGCTCGGACCCCCGAGACCAGACGAGGTGCCGGCCCCCGTCACCTCCCTGCCGCCGACCCCCAGTCTCTCCGCGGAACCATCGCCGGCAGCGTCGGGCTCGCCGCTCCCATCCCTGGCGCCTTCGCCCTAGTGCGGCTCGTCGTTCAGCGGGTTGCGCAGGCCGCGGTCCACAGCGGGGAAGAGCTGCTCGGGCAGATCGAGCGAGGTGCGGTGGTGCTGGTCGGCATCGCTCCGGCCGACGACCCCGCCGTGGTCGACGCCATGGCCCGCAAGCTGGTCGACCTCCGCTATTTCGAGGACGCCGAGGGCCGGACGAATCTGGACATCGGTGGCGTCAATGGCGCGTACCTGGTGGTGAGCCAGTTCACGCTGCTCGCGAACCTGCGCCGGGGTCGTCGCCCGGGATTCGGCGAGGCTGCCGCTCCGGCGATCGCCGCCCCGCTGGTGGACCGCTTTGTCGGCCGCTTGCGGGATGCCGGGCATCGCGTTGCCGTGGGGTCCTTCGGCGCGTCGATGCGCCTGGAGCTGGTGAACGAGGGGCCGTTCACGCTGGTGATCGACTCTGAGCGCGACCTGCGGACGGGCTGACCCGGCCGGTCAGCCCTTCTGGAGGGTCCTGCGGCAGCGGGAGCAGGCCTGAAGGCGCACCGGGCGACCTGCGCGCTGCACGACGAGGGGCTGCAGGTTCGGAAGCCAGCGGCGCAGCGCGCGCTTGCGGTTCATGCCGACCGACTGGGCGTTCCAGCCGGTGATCGGCTTCTTGCCGCAGATGTCGCACTGGCGAGCCATGAGGCGGGTCTCCCGAGGACGAAACGAACCGGCACGCCTGCGCGGGTGCCGGAGGCGCCGGATCGTAGCACGCTACGATCGAGCCATGCAACGCCCCCCCCCGCCACGGTCGATGCAGGTGGTCGTGTCTGGAGCGTCCGGCGCGGGAAGGTCGACGCTCGCGGCATCGGTCGGGGAGCAGCTTGGGCTGCCACGCTTTGCCGAGGACCCGGCCGGGTACCATCCGCCGCCGACCGCGATCGCCCGCTTCGCCGGCCGACAGGATGGCCGGTGACCATCCGCTGCCTTCCTCAGCGCCTCAGCAGGGAGGACGTCGACCGGCCGCTGGTCGAGGTGCTTCCCGAGTTGGCCCGCAGTGTCGGCGTGCTGGGTCGCCTCGGCATCAGCACGCCGCGTGATGCGCTGTTCCATCTGCCATTCCGCTACGACGACTTCAGTGAGCTGCGCCCGCTTGCCGAGCTGGTGCCCGATGAGAAGCAGTCGGCGCGGGTGCGGGTCGACTCGGTCAAGGTCGAGAAGGGCTTCGGGCGCAGGCCGCAGCGAGTGGTCGCCATGCTGTCGGATGGAAGCGGAAGCGCCGAGGCGGTCTGGTTCGGGCGACGGTTCGTCGAGCGGCGCATCAAGGCGGGCGACGAGCTGGTGGTCAGCGGCAGGGTCGCCAGCTCCGGATGGCGCACCGGCTTCGTATCCCCCGAATTCAGCCCGGTCGGTCACGACTCTGTGCACACCGCTCGGATCGTTCCGGTGTACCGACTGGCGGGCGGGATCACCCAGCGCCGCGTCCGCGAGCTCCTCGCCCGGATCGTGGAGCGCATTTCCCCGCTGGTGGACGACCCGCTGCTCCCGGCAGAGCGTGGCACGCTCGTGGGACTGTCCGAGGCGCTGCGCACGGTCCACTTCCCGGAGGATGCGGAGGACGTGGCCCCGGCGCTTGACCGTCTCGCGTTCGACGAGCTGCTCGCCCTGCAGCTGACCCTGGCGCAGGCGCGCGCCACACGCGACGCTCTGGGCGCGCCGCCGATTCAGGTCTCGGAGGAGATCCGGGAGGCGATCGAAGCCGCGCTGCCGTTCACACTTACCGCCGACCAGGCCGGTGCCATTCGGGAGATTGCCGCGGATCTGGCCCACGAACGGCCGATGCGCCGCCTGCTCCAGGGTGACGTGGGCAGCGGCAAGACCGCGGTCGCGGCGGCCGCACTGGCGATGGCGGTCCGCTCCGGCTGGCAGGGCGCCCTGATGGCTCCCACCGAGATCCTCGCCCGCCAGCACCAGGCCGGTCTCGCCCCGCTGCTCGACACCCTCGGCGTGCGCAGCGAGTTCCTAGCCGGATCGCTGCGCGCCTCGGAGCGTCGCCGGCTGCATGCAGCCATCGAGGCGGGGGAGGTGGATGTCGTGATCGGCACTCACGCGGTGATCAGCGAGGCGGTGGCGTTTGCGCGCCTCGGGCTTGCGGTGGTCGACGAGCAGCACCGCTTCGGCGTCGCGCAGCGCGCGGCGCTCCAGGCCAAGGGGATCGCCCTGGAGCCGCACGTCCTGGCGCTGACCGCCACGCCGATCCCGCGCACGCTGGCTCTCGCCTTCTACGGCGACCTGGCGATCAGCACCATCCGCGAGCTCCCGCCGGGGCGGCAGCCGATCCGCACCGAGGTCCGCGATCGCTCGGCGCTGGCCAACATTGAGGCTTTCCTCGCCGACGAGGCGCGCGGCGGCCGCCAGACCTTCGTGGTGGTGCCGCTGATCACGGAGAGCGCCGCGCTGACCGCCGCCTCGGCGGAGGCGGAGGTGGAGCGCCTCCGCTCGCGCCTGCCCGAGCTGCGCATCGGGCTGGTCCATGGCCAGCAGCCCGCGTCCGAACGGCAGGCGGCCATGGCCGCGTTTGCCGACGGTGAGCTCGACCTGCTGGTGGCGACCACCGTGGTCGAGGTGGGGATCGACGTGCCGAACGCGTCGGTGATGCTGATCGAGGACGCGGAGCGCTTCGGCCTCGCACAGCTACATCAGCTCCGCGGCCGTGTCGGCCGCGGAGCACATCGGTCGTTCTGCATCCTCCTCTCGGATGCCACCGATGCGATCGCGCGCCGCCGGCTGGAGGTGATCCGATCCACCGCCGACGGGTTCCAGATCGCGGAGGCGGATCTCGCCCTGCGCGGCGCGGGCAACCTGATCGGCACCGCCCAGGCCGGGCTGCCTCCGCTGCGCGTGGCCTCGCTGTTCGAGCCGCGCCACGTCCGGCTCGCCGAACGAGCCCGGGCGCTGGCCGAGGAGCTGGTGGCGCGTGACCCGGACCTCTCCGCTCGGCCCGGCCTTGCCCGCATGCGCGAGGACTTCGCACCCCTGGAGGAGGAAGGTGACGTCGCCTGATGCGGGTCATCGCCGGCAGCGCGCGGGGAATCGTGCTGGCCGCACCACGGAACCGTGCGACGCGACCGATCACCGACCGCGTGAAGGAGACGGTCTTCGGCATCCTCGGCGATCGGGTTCCGTTGGCGCGCGTCCTCGACCTGTACGCGGGCAGTGGGGCGATCGGGATCGAGGCCCTGTCCCGCGGTGCGGAGCACTGCTGTTTCGTGGAGCATGGCCGGGAGGCGCTCGCCATCCTGCGCCAGAACCTGGAGCGGGCACGCCTCGACGATCGCGCGGAGGTGCGAGCCGGCGAGGTGCTCCGCTTCCTGGCGGCGTTCGGCGGCGATCGCTTCGACCTTGCCTTTCTGGATCCACCCTTCTCCGAGCGTGCTATCCTCGCGCCGCTCGAGCGCCTGGTGCCCCACCTTTCGCCCCGGGCGACGGTCATCGTTCGTCGCTTCTGGCGAACCGAGCTGCCGAGCGTCGCCGGGCTCATCCCGTGGCGCGAGCGCCGGCTGGGAGAGACGGTCGTCGCGTTCCTCGAGCGTGAGGAGGAGCAATGAGCCGGACCGCCATCTTCCCCGGTTCCTTCGACCCGATGACCAACGCGCATCTCGATGTCGCCCGACGCGCGGCGCGCCTCTTCGACGGACTGGTGATCGGCGTGCTCGACAACCCGCGAAAGCAGCCGCTCTTCAGCGTCGAGGAGCGGGTGACGCTCATCGAGCGCTCCGTCGCGGAACTCGGAACGCAGGTCACCGTCCGCTCCTTCGCAGGTCTCACCGTGGACTTCGCGCGGGAGGTCGGAGCCGCCTTCATCGTGCGTGGCCTGCGGGCGTTCAGCGACTTCGAGTACGAGCTCCAGATGGTCCACATGAACCGCCGCCTGTCACCGGCGCTGGACACCACATTCCTGATGACCGGCCTCGAGTTCGGGTACATCTCTTCGACGCTTGCCCGAGAGATCGCTCGGTTCGGCGGTGACGTGGGCGGCATGGTCCCGCCTCCGGTCGCCGCCGCGCTGCTGGAACGCGCCCGCAGCGGGCGAGGCGAGGTGTAGAATCGCGGCCAACTTCGCGATCCGGAAGTGCCCGCCACGGACATCCTGTTCCTCGTCGAACGCCTCGAGTCGCTTGTCGCCAGCGGCAAGAAGGTGCCGTTGACGAATAACGTCGTTCTCGATCAGGCCGGCGCGCTGGAGCTCATCGACCAGCTGCGGGTGGCGATGCCGGACGAGCTGCGCCAGGCGCGTCGCATCACCGAGGAAGCGGCACGCATCACCGAGCTTGGCCGCGAGGAGGCGGATGCGGTCATCGCACGCGCCCAGGAGCAGGCGGCGCGGATGCTCGAAGAGCGGGAGCTGGTGAAGCTGGCCCAGCAGCGCGCCGAGGAGATCATCGACACCGCCGCCAGCGAGGCCGCCGAGGTGCGCCGTGGCGCCGACGAGTATGCGGCCGGGGTGCTGATCCGTCTCGAGGGCGAATGCATCAAGGCCCTGACCAGCATCAAGCGTGGAATCGACATGCTCGATGACCGGCATCGGTTCGCGCCGGTGAGCATGGCCGACCTGCAGTCCGGAGGGCAGCAGGCCGGTAAGGAGGAGCAGGCCGAAGCCGCCACGCGGACATGACCGCGTTCAACGTGGCGGGTCTGCTCCGGGAGGCGCCCGGAGCGAGTCGGGAGTACCGACTCCGCGACCATTACGTCAGCCTCGGCCCGGAGGTCGAGCTCGCCGGGCCGCTGAACGGCACCATCCGTCTCCAGCACACCAACCGTGGGATCTGGGTCCGCGGCCGGGTCTCCACCGCGCTGCGACGGACATGCGCACGCTGTCTGGAGCCGTACGTCGAGGAGGTGGCGGTCGCCATCAACGAGGAGTTCCTGCCCAGCCTCGACCCGGAGACCGGGGCGCCTTCGAGCGAGGAGCGCAGCGACGAAGTGCTGCGCATCGACGAGCACAATGAGCTCGAGCTCGACTCGGTCCTCCACGATGAGCTCCTCCTCACGGAGCCGATGCACCCCCTCTGCCGTCCGAGCTGCCCTGGCCTGTGCGCGGAGTGCGGTCAGGCGCTGGCCGGGCCGCCTCACGACCACGCGGAGCCTGACATCGACCCGCGGCTGGCGGTTCTTGGCCGCCTCCTCGATCACGATCCGGAGTAGCGAGTCTCGTGCTTCCCGGACGCCCGGTATACTGCGGCGTCCGATCCGTTCCGCTTACCACTGATCCGTTGAGGAGTCCCGCGTGGGCGTTCCCAAGCGCAGAGTATCCAAGGCTCGACAGGGAGAGCGCCGCGCGCACCTGGCGATCGACTCGCCTCCACTGGTCGAGTGCTCGCATTGTCACGAGCTGAAGCGTTCCCATCACGTGTGTCCGACCTGCGGGTACTACGACGGTCGCGAGGTGATCGCGATCAAATCGGCCACGCCGGCCGAGGGCCAGCGCTGACGTTCGGCCTCGATGCGCATCGCGGTTGACGCGATGGGCGGCGACCACGCCCCGCGCGAGGTTGTCCGCGGGGCGCTGACCTACGCCGCCAGCCACGCCGACGAGGTGATCCTGGTCGGTGACGTTCCTCGCCTGGAACGCGAGGTGGTTGACTTCGGCCAGGGCCGCCCGGCGAGCGTCAGCTTCGTCGATGGGCCCGATGTAATCACCATGGGCGACCACCCGGCAGCCGCGTTGCGCGCAAAGCCACGCGCCTCGGTACGGGTAGCCACCGATCTGGTGCGCGCCGGTGCCGCGGATGCGGTGGTCAGCGCCGGCTCGACCGGGGCGACGATGGCAGCCGCGGTCTTCCGCCTCGGGCGGATCGAGGGAATCGATCGGCCCGCCCTGCCGGCGCACATGATCACCGCCAGCGGACCGATCATGCTGCTCGACGTTGGCGCCAACGTCGACTCGAGCCCCGAGAACCTGGTCCAGTTTGCCGCGATGGGCGCCATCTTCGCCGAGCGGGTCCTGCACGTGCCGCGCGCCCGCATCGGTCTGCTCAACATCGGCGAAGAAGCCGAGAAGGGCGACACCCTGACTCGCGAGGCGTACGCGCGGCTGAGTCAGGCCGACCTGAACTTCGTGGGGAACGTCGAGGCGCATGAAATGATCGCGCACAAGGCCGATGTGGTCGTCTGCGACGGCTTCGTCGGGAACGTGGTGATCAAGTTCTTCGAAGGCCTGACCAGCTACATCTTCCGCTCGCTGCGCGAGGACCTGCAGCACGGCCCGGTGGCCCCGATCGCGCTGCTCGCGCTCAAGCCGGGCTTCGAGCGGATGCGGAACCGCTTCGACTACGAGCGCTACGGCGGCGCCCCGTTGCTCGGTGTGCGCGGCGTGAGCATCGTCACCCACGGACGGGCGAAGGCGCGGATGATCGAGAATGCGTTGCGCGTCGCCTCCGAAGCGGCGGCCGCCGGCGTGCCCGGCGTGATCGCCGAGTGGACGCACAGTCATCCGGCGATTGCTCCCGGCCCGGGTGTCCAGGGCAGCTCGATCGTGCCCACCGGTCCCGCATCGGGCGCGTGACCTCGGTGCGCTCCGTCCGGCGAGCTGGGCGGCACGAGTCGCGCCTGCGTGCGCGGCGGCTGGCCCTCCTGGCCCTCTTTGAGGCCGAGTTTCGACCCGATCAGGCGCGCGCTGCCCTTCTGCGGCTGGCCGATGAGCGCGGCAGCGAGGAGGCGGCGCGCGTGCACGCCGACCAGATCGTGGCGGGTGTGCTCGTGCACCGCGCCGAGCTCGATGCGCGCATCGCCGAACTCGCCCCCGCCATCCCGGTTGCGGAGCTCGGAAGGGTGGAGCGCACGATCCTGCGGAGCGCCCTGTACGAGGTGCTATACTCCGCCGCGACCCCGGTCGGGGAGGCGATCAACGACGCCGTTTCCCTCGCCCGGATCTACGCTGGAGACCCCGCACGCCGCCTCATCAACGGGGTGCTCGGAAGCGTCACGAGATCATCGGGTGGAGGAGACTAGACGCCGTGGCTGATGCAACCACGTACGACCGCCTGAAGAAGATCATCGTCGAGCAGCTGGGCGTCGACGAAGAGGAGGTCACTCCTCAGGCCTCGTTCGTCGAGGATCTCAACGCGGACTCTCTGGACCTCGTCGAGCTGATCATGAGCCTCGAGGAGGAGTTCGGGATGGAGATCTCGGACGAGGACGCGGAGAAGATCCAGAAGGTCCAGGACGCGGTCGACTACATCGAGGAGCACCAGCAGTAGCCTCCGGAGCCGATGGCGACGCCTGGGATCGATGAGCTGGCGGAACGCCTCGGCATCCCGCTCAGTGACCCCGATGCGGTGCGCCGGGCCTTCATCCACAGCTCCTACTTCAACGAGAACCCGACGCTGGTCAGCGGCCACAATGAGCGGCTCGAGTTCCTGGGCGATGCGGTCGTCGGGCTGATCGTCAGCCAGCTGCTGTTCGAGCGGTTCCCGGATGAGGATGAGGGCTTCCTGACGGCACGCCGCGCAGCACTCGTGAACCGCGACGCGCTCGCGACGCTGGCCCTGCAGCTCGGCCTCGACCGATACCTCCTTCTGGGTCGCGGCGAGACCGATGCCGGCGGCGCCACTCGTCCCTCGGTGCTGGCGGCCACTTTCGAGGCGCTTGCCGGGGCCATCTTGCTGGCCGACGGGATCGACGTCAGTGCTGCCTGGCTCCAGCCGCTTTTCACCGAGCGACTGCTCGGTCCTGGCGAGGCGGGGGCACACAAGTCCGCGAAGAGTCGCCTGCAGGAGTGGTCGCAGCGAACGCGCCACCTCAAGCCCTTCTACGAACTGCTGGAGACCAGCGGGCCACCGCACGAGCAGCTCTTTAGGGTGGCGGCCATCCTCGACGGCCGACAGCTCGGGATCGGCGAGGGGTCGAGCCGACAGCGCGCCGAGGAGCGTGCCGCGGCATCGGCGCTCCAGCAGCTGCAGCCCGTTCCGCCGGGAGGCGCATGACGATCCGCGACTCCCCCGACGTGCGCAGCGGCCGACTGCGGGAGCTCCGCCTGCACGGGTTCAAGACGTTCGCCGACCCCACGCGCTTCGTCTTCGAGCCGGGCATCAATGCGGTCATCGGACCGAACGGCAGCGGCAAGAGCAACATGGCCGACGCCGTTCGCTGGGTGCTCGGGGAGCAGTCCAACCGGTCGCTCCGCACGCGCCGGGGCGACGACGTGATCTTCACCGGCAGCCAGCAGCGCCGGCCGCAGGGAATGGCCGAGGCGATCCTGACCCTCGACAACTTCGACGGATGGCTGCCGATTGACTTCGGCGAGGTGAGCATCGGGCGCCGCGCGTATCGGTCCGGCGAGAGCGAGTACCTGATCAACGGCGCGCCGGCTCGCCTGCGCGACGTGGTGGAGCTGCTGGCAGGCGGCCGGCTGGGCGCCAACGAGCTGGTGGTGGTCGGCCAGGGGACGGTGGACGCCGCCCTCAGCCTGCGTCCCGAGGAGCGGCGACAGCTCTTCGAGGAAGCGGCCGGCGTCAAGAGCCTGCAGGTGCGCAAGAACGAGGCGCTCGCCCGGCTGGGTCGCGCTCGTGACAACCTCACGCGAGCCAGCGACCTGATCGCCGAGCTGCGACCGCGCGCCAGGCGGCTGGTGCTCCAGGCGCAGCACCAGCAGGAGCACGACAGCCTCGGCGACCGCGCGCGGTGGCTGGTCGAGGCCCTGCATCGGCGGCGAGAGCACGTCCTCCAGGAGCGGGCCGGCGAGGCACGACGGGCCGCGGCGGCCGCAGAAGCGGCACTCGCCGCATTCCGACGCGACCAGGAATCGGGGCGGGCGGAGGTCCTCGCCGCCGAGGGTCGATACCGGACCGCCGAGCAGTCGGCGCGCGCCGCCGCCGAGCGACGGGAGGCAACTCGCGATGCGGTGATCAGGGCCGAGAGCAGGCTCGAATCGCTGGCGGCACGCGAGCGCGAGGCCGCATCGACCGTCGCCGGCCTGGAGCCCGAGCTCGCCATGGTCGAGGAGCAGCTGTCCGAGGGGCTCCCCGATGCCACGCACGCGGAAGGCGCGATCTCCGCCGCGCGGGCGGCGGAGGCACGCTGGAGGGCTGCAGTCGCTGCGCTGCGAGACGCCGAGGACCGGTCCATCGCTCTGGAGGAGGAGGCCGAGCGCGCACGACAGGCGGCGCGGGCACGGGCGCGGGACGTCCTGCAGCGCGTGGAGCAGTCGGCGGCCATCGCGGCGCGCACCCGCCGACTCGAGGATGAGCTGGCCGACGCCCGCGAGACACTTGTCGCCGCCACCGCCGAGTCCGCCGTCGCGCGCTCGGTGGCCGAGGCCGGGGCCAGCGACTTGGTCGACGCCGAGCAGGAGCTGGCATCGGCGCGCCGGCAGCGCGACGAGGTGTCGGGGACAGCGGCCGACGGGCGCAGGCTGGCAGATGAGGTCGAGGCGCGGGTCCGTCTGATGACCGCAGAGCTGGCGGAGCTGCGGCACCGCGGCGAGCAGGCCGCGAGTGTGGAAGGCGTCCTGCGGACCGCAGGCTGGCGCGGGCTGCTCGACGAGATCGAGCCGCCGTCCGATGCGTGGCTGGCCCTCGAGGCGGTCGTCGGCGGAGAGCTGGAGCACGCGCTGCTGTGGCGCGACGACGATCTCCGGCCTCGGTTGGAGGCGGCAGGGGGTGTCGTCCGCCTCCTCGCGGCCGAGCTGCAGCCGCCTGAGGATCGAGCACAGGCGATGGCTGCCGTGGGCGGCACCCAGACGCTGGCCGAATGGCTCGGGCTGTCGAACGCGCCGCGGCTGTTGCGCCGGGCGGTGGTGGTACCCGATCTCGACGCGCTCCTGGCGGGCTGGGGCCGGCTACCCGAGGGTTGGGTGGCGGTCACGCCGGCCGGCGACCTCGCCGACGCACGCGGCGTGCTCACCCTGCACGGCCGCGGCGAAGCGCGGAGCCGCGTGGCGGCGCGCCGCCACGCACGCCTGCGCGAGCTGACCGCGCTGCTGGCCACCGACCGGCCGCGCCTGACCGAGCTCGCCGCTCGCAGCGGACAGCTTGCCCGGGCCGCCGATGCCGCGCGCCACGAGGCGGACGTGGCCCAGGAGCGGGCTGCCGGCGCGCGGATCGCGATGGACGCCGCGCGCAACGAGGCAGGCGCGAGCGACGACCGCGCTCGACGGATCGCAGCCCGCGTGGCGGAGCTGGAGGCGGGGCTGCTCCGCAGTCAGGCGGAATCCGGTTCTTCTCGCGCTGCGGTTGGGGACGGCGCGGCGACAGGCGATGATGCGGAGCTTCGCCAGCTCTCGCGGGATGCCGCGGCGGCCGAGGAGGTCCGAGCTGCCGCGACGCTCGAGCGCGATGCCGCGCGTGATGCGTGGCAGGCCGCACGGACCGCCGCCGATGATGCCGAGGTGGCGGTCACCGGTGGCGCCCGCGCCAGGGAGCAGGGCATCGCACGCCGGGCACAGGTCGTCGCTTCCCTCGCCGGGCTGCGCGAGGCGTTGGCAGCGCTGCGCCGCGAGCGCGCCGAGGCGGAGCGATCCGTGAACGCCGCACGCGATGCCGACCAGCGAGCGAACGCAGAGCGCGTGGATGCCGAGCAGGAGTGGGCGGCGGCACGAGCAGAGCTGCTCGAGCGCGAACGACGGACCGTGGCCGCCGGGGGTCGCTTGGTCGAGCTCGAGGGCGCCCTGCAGGCCGCTGCGATCGACGCTTCCAGGGCCGAGCAAGAGCTGGGCGCACTCGACCGGGAACGCGATCAGGCGTTCGACAGTCTATCGGCCGGGCCAGGCCAGGATCGAGTGCAGCTGCCAGACGTGACCGTCGCGGAGGCGGACGAGCTGGCGGCCCTCGACGAGGAGGCGCTCATCGCGGAGCTGCGCCGCGTGCGGCGTTCACTCGCGCAGCTCGGCGCAGTCAACCCATTCGCTGTCGAGGAGCATCGGGAGGTCGCCGGTCGCCTCGACGAGCTGACCACGCAGGACGAGGACCTCCGGGCGGCGATCGCGTCGACCGAGGAGCTGATCGCGACGCTCGACCGCGAGATCGGTGAGCGTTTCCATACCGCGTTTGCGGCCATCGGCCGGCGCTTCAACGAGTACTGCCGCCTCCTGTTCGCGGGCGGCTCGGCGAGCCTCCGGGTATCCGACGGGACCGACGGCGAGGCTCCAGGCGGCATCGAGATCGTGGTCCAGCCGCCCGGGAAGCGGCTGCAACGGCTCTCGATGCTGTCCGGAGGGGAGCGGGCGCTCACCGGCGTGGCCCTGCTGTTTTCGATGCTGTCCGTCAACCCGGTGCCGTTCTGCATCCTCGATGAAGTGGATGCTGCGCTCGACGAAGCCAATATCGGTCGGTTTGCGGAGGCGCTCCGCACGCTGTCAGCGCAGATCGACTTCGTGGTGATCACCCACAATCGCGCCACGATCGAGGTGGCCGACACGATCTACGGGGTGACGATGACCGATGCCGCCGTCAGCCGGGTTCTGTCCCTTCGCCTTGCCGACGTGCCCGTTGGGGCGACGGCCTGATGTTCCGGCGCCGACCTGCGGAGCCTGCGCCCCCACGCGACCCGGAACCAACCGCCGCGCCACCCCAGACCACCCTCAGACGCCCGCGGCGCGAGTCGGCCGGGCTGGGGCTTCGCGCCCGCCCCGGAGGTCTGGGCGCACGCCTGCGCGCCATCCTGGGCACCTCCGCACTGGCGACCGACGCGACCTGGGACGAGCTGGAGGAGGCGCTGGTTGCCGCCGACATGGGTGCGGTGACGACCCTCGAGCTGATCGACGCGGCCCGGGACCGGCTTCGGAGATCGGGAGGCCGCGCCGTGGAAGACGTGCGGGCCGCGCTCAGCACCGAGCTCCAGCTGCGACTCGAGCGGGCCGGGTCCGGCGGCTGGGAGCTGGGTCCGCCACCGGCCGTGATTCTGGTCGTCGGCGTCAACGGGAGCGGCAAGACCACCACCATCGCCAAGCTCGCAGCACGTCTGCGGGCGGAGGGTCGGTCGGTGATCCTGGCCGCCGGCGACACGTTTCGGGCCGCCGCGATCGAGCAGTTGCGCATCTGGGGCGAGCGGCTGTCGATGGCCGTCGTTGCGCAACGCGCCGGCGCGGACCCCGGCGCCGTTGCGTTCGACGCGGTCGCCGCGGCCGAGTCGCGCGGCGTCGACGCGGTGCTGATCGACACCGCCGGCCGACTCCACAACAAGGTGCAGCTGATGGCCGAGCTGGCGAAGATCCGCCGAGTCGTGCAGCGTCGGCTTCCGGGCCAGCCGCGCCATGTCCTGCTGGTCCTCGACGCCACGACCGGTCAAAACGGCCTCGTCCAGGCGGAGGCATTCAGCCGCGAGGCCGGCGTGACCGGCATCGTGCTCACCAAGTTGGACGGCAGCGCCAAGGGCGGCGTGGCCGTGGCGATCGTCGAACGCCTGGGAGTGCCGATCCTGTTCGCGGGCGTCGGGGAGGAGATCGAGGATCTCGCGCCGTTCGATCCGGCGGCCTACGTGGAGTGGCTGCTCACCGAATGAGCGGCGGGGGAGCGTTGCCCGCCCGAAGCCCGGGTAGTAGGATGAGCAGCCGTTTCGCCGCGTCCCGCCGGGGCGTGGGCGCTGCCCGTGACCGGGCCATCTGAGCACTCGTGACGATGTTCGAATCACTGTCTGCGCGGCTTCAGGCGGTTGCCGAGCGCCTGCGCGGCAAGGCCAAGATCACCGAGGCGGACCTCGACATCGCGCTTCGCGAGATCCGCCTCGCATTGCTCGAGGCGGACGTCAACTTCCGGGTCGTGAAGGAGTTCGTCGGCCGGGTCCGCGAGCGTGCGCTCGGAAGCGAGGTTCTCGTCGGTCTTCACCCCGGCCAGCACATCGTGAAGATCGTGCACGACGAGCTGGTCTCGACCCTGGGCGGCGAGCGGCACGTGCTCGCGCTCGTCGCGCGGCCATCGGTGGTGATGCTGGTTGGGCTGCAGGGCTCCGGGAAGACGACGAGCGCCGCCAAGCTCGCCGTTCGCCTGCGGAAGGACGGCAAGCGGCCGTTGCTGGTGGCTGCGGACGTGTATCGGCCCGCGGCGGTCGATCAGCTAGTCCAGCTCGGCGACCAGATCGGGATCGAGGTGCACTCGCGGCCGGTCGGCACGCCGGCCCTGGAGGTGGCCCGCAGCGGCCTCGAGACGGCACGCCAGCGCGGCCTGGACGTCATGCTCCTCGACACCGCGGGGCGCCTCCACGTCGATGAACCGATGATGGACGAGCTGGTGCGCATCGCGGGGGCCGTCACTCCGGTGGAGACACTGCTCGTCGTGGACGCCATGACCGGACAGGAGGCCGTCAAGGTCGGGGAGGCGTTCCACGCCCGGCTGCCCCTGACCGGCCTGATCCTGACGAAGATGGACGGCGACGCCCGCGGCGGTGCGGCGCTCTCGATCCGGAGCGTCACCGGACTACCGGTGAGCTTCATCGGCACCGGGGAGCGAACTGACGCACTCGAGGCGTTCCACCCCGATCGCCTCGCCCAGCGCATCCTCGGCATGGGCGACATCCTGTCACTCGTCGAACGCGTGCACGAGAACGTCGACCGCGAGGAGGCCGAGCGCGTCGCCAATCGGATGATGGGGGCTCGTTTCAACCTGGAGGACTTCCGCAGTCAGCTGCAGCAGATCAAGAAGATGGGACCGATTGGCCAGGTGCTGCAGATGATCCCGGGTGCCGGCTCGATGGCCGGGGCCGCGCAGGCTGCGGTCGACGATGGGGAGCTGAAACGGATCGAGGCGATCATCGATTCGATGACGCCCGATGAGCGACGCCATCCCGAGCTGATCAAGGCCAGCCGTCGCCGTCGAATCGCTGACGGCAGCGGAACCACCACGGCGGATGTGAACCGGCTCCTCAAGCAGTTCACCGAGATGCAGCGCTTCATGAAGCAGCTCGGCGGCGGGCGTCTGCCGGGACTCGGCCCCGGCTTCCGCTCCCTGACGGGGCGCTGACGCATGAAGCGCCCGGTCATTGCGCTCACCGCGCTGCTCACCGCCGCCGGGGTGGCGGTGATTGCGGCTTATCTGCTCTTCTTTGGGGCGGCGACCGATCGTGCTGCGGCCCTGGTCCCGGCCGACGTCACCCTCTACGCGAACGTGTACCTGCAGCCGTCGACCGGCCAGCAGATGAACCTCCAGGACCTGATCAGCAGATTCCCCGGCTTCACCGATCGGGCGACCGTGGGAGACAAGCTCGATGAGCTCGCCCAGCGTCTGCTGGGTGCCAACAAGATCGACTACCGCGCCGACCTGAAGCCGTGGCTGGGTGACCAGCTCGCGGTGGCGGCGCAGGGGACGGCCGCCAAGGCCGGAGAGTCGGTGCTTATCGCGGCGGTGAAGGACCGCAAGGCCGCCGAGGCGGCGCTGGCGCGGATCACCGCCCGCTCCGGCCAGGCGTACGTGCACAAGGGGTATGACGGCGTGGACCTGCTGGTCGGCCCCTCGGCAACGTACGGCTTCGTGAACGAGATGCTGGTGGTGGGCCAGACTGCCGATCGAGTCCACGCGGTGATCGACGTTGCTCACGGGCGAGCGCGGTCGCTGCTGACCCAGACCGCCTTCGTCGAGGCGATGCGCGGCCTGCCAACCGACTACCTTGCTTCGGTCTACGTCGACCTGCCCGCCGCTGGCGGCGGCAACCCTGTCGTCCCCACCGCGGCCAAGGTGGGCGGCGTGGCCGCGGTCGTGGTGGCGCAATCCCAGGGTGTCCGCCTGGTCGGCCAGAGCTCGGCCCTGGCCGTACCGAGTGCGTCGCCCGGGGCGATCGCCTCGCCGGCGGGCATCCCGACCCTGAGCGGATTCATGCCCGCCGGCACCCAGGGCGAGGTGACGGCCTTCGGCCTCCGGCAGATCCTTGCGCAGGTCGAGGCGCAGCTCGGCGCGGAGCCTTCGACAAAGAGCGTGGCGAGCCAGCTGAGCCAACTGCGCGCGCTCGCTGCGCTCGGACTGGGGATCGACATCGACCGCGACCTCCTTCCGCTGCTCGACGGCGAGACCGCGTTGGGAGTCGCCTCGGCGACCACCAACCCGCCCCGCGGCGTGCTGCTGCTGCGCCCTCGAGACGGGGCCGCGGCCCGCGCCGCGCTGGATCGGGTTCGCGACGCGCTGGCCGGTCGCGGCGGGCAGGTCTCCACGACATCGGTCCAGGGCGTCCAGGTGACGACCCTCATCATTCCGGGCGCCACGACCGTGGCGTATGCGGTCAAGGACGGCGTCGCCATCCTTGGGCTCAGCGGCGAGGACGTCGGCGCCTCGCTTGCTGCGGAGGCCGCTGGCAAGACGCTTGCCGCCTCGGCCACATACCGCGAGGCCTTCAGCGCATCCGGCGACCGTGCCGGCGCCGAGATCTATGTGGACGCGGCGCCGTTCGTCGCGCCTGCCATCACGACGCTGACGCTGCCGAGCGAGGCGCGAGGTATCCTCCAGCATGTCGGCGCGCTGGGAATGACCGTCCGCGGGGCTGCCGATCGCATCGAGTTCGAAGCACTGATCACCATCCATTGAGCGCGCTGCGCCCATGCGGCGCGCTCCACACCCACCGAGAGAGGTAACCGTCCATTGGCAGTACGCATCCGCCTTACCCGTGTCGGCGCCACGAAGCGCCCGTCGTACCGGGTGGTCGCAATCGACAAGCGGCGCGCGCGGGACGGTCGCGCCCTGGAGATTCTCGGCTTCTACGATCCGCTCACCGAGCCGGCGACCGTCAGACTTGACGCGGAGCGCATCTCCGCGTGGATCAGCAAGGGCGCGCAACCCTCGGAGACGGTCGTGAAGCTCATGCGGCAGGCCGACATGGCCTCGTCGAGCGCGCCGCCGATCGAGGCCGATCCCAAAGCCGCGCGCCCGCGCGCCAGGAAACCCCGCCAGGCGAAGGCAAGCGCGTGAAGGAGTTCCTGGAGTACGTCGCGCGGTCACTGGTCGACAAGCCAGAGGCCGTCCATATCGACGTCGAGGACGACGAGGGCGAGGTGACGTTGACCCTGATGGTCGACGAGGCCGACATGGGCCGGGTCATCGGTCGCGACGGCAGGATCGCGAACGCGATCCGCAGCCTGCTGCGAGTGATGGCGGCGCGGTCCGGCCAGCACGTCGAGCTGGAGATCGAGCCCAACGACTGAGCGCCTCGCGGTGGCGCGCATCCTCTCCGTCAAGGGGCTGCGCGGCGCCGTCAAGGTCGAGCCTCTCACCGACTGGCCGGATCACCTCGCGGCCGGGGCATCGGTGTACCTCGAGGACGAGAGCGAGCCGCGCGTCATCCGGCGCGCCGAGCGCGGGGGACGCAGCACGGCGTTGAGCCTGACTGGGATCGAGACCCGTGAGACGGCGGAGCCGCTCGTCGGGCGGTACCTCGAAGTCGAGGCCGGCGAGCTGCCGGCGGACACCTACTACTGGCACCAGCTGGTCGGGCTGGTCGCATACGACGTCGCGGGACGTCCGTTGGGAGATGTGGTCGAGGTCTTTCGCGCGGGCGAGAACGAGGTGTATCGGATCAGCGACGGAAACCGCGAGACGCTCGTCCCAGCGTTGCGCAGCGTGGTGCGCGACATCGACATCGTCGCCGGTCGGATGGTGGTCGACCTGGAGACCGAGGAGATCCGATGAACGCGGGGCAGGAAGCAGTGTGGATCGAGATCGTGACGCTCTTCCCCGAGCTGTTCGAGGTGCCACTCCGGACCTCGGTCATCGGGCGGGGAGCGGAGCGCGGTGCGCTGCGCTTCAGCGTTCATGACCTGCGCGCGCATGGCCTGGGGCGTCATCGGTCGGTCGACGACTATCCGTACGGTGGGGGAGCGGGGATGGTCCTGCGGCCCGAGCCGCTGCACGCCGCGGTCGAGCCTCTCAGGGCGGCGGGAGCGCACGTGGTGCTGATGGATCCTGCCGGTGAGCGTCTCACCGATCGCCTTGCCCGCGAGCTGAGCCGCGTCCGACACCTGGCGGTGATCTGCGGTCGCTACGAGGGAATCGACGAACGGGCGCGATCGCTCGCCGACCGAGAGGTGAGCATCGGCGACTACGTGCTGACCGGGGGAGAGATCCCCGCGCTGGTGCTGATCGACGCCGTCGCGCGGCTGGTTCCGGGCGTCATCGACCCGGAGTCGCACGGCGCCGACTCCTTCGTCGGAGGCCTCCTCGAACACCCCCACTACACGCGGCCGGACGTGTTCCGTGGGGTTGAGGCGCCGGCGGTGCTTCGATCCGGCGATCACGGCGCGGTCGCCCGCTGGCGTCGCCGAGAGGCATTGCGGCGGACCCTGCTGCGGCGCCCGGACCTGCTGGCCGATGCGGTCCTGTCCGCGGAGGACGAGGCGATCCTCGAGGGGCTCCGCGCCGACACCGCGTCCGAGAGCTGACGGGTCACTCGGGCGCGGCGTGGCTGGTATACTCCCGCGGTCGCGACCGCCTCGCCGGTCGCGTTCATCACGTCTGGAACGCCGCGCAGGATCGGTACGTGGCCGATAACGTAGCGGTAACGAGGTTGGCTCATCATGCACGTCATCCAGGAGCTCGAGCGGGAGCAGCTGCGGACGGACAGGCCACAGATTGCCTCGGGCGACACCGTCCGGGTGTCGGTCAAGGTCGTCGAAGGGAACCGCGAGCGCATCCAGGTGTTCGAGGGCACCGTGATGCGAATGCGCGGCGGCGGTCTGAACCAATCGGTCACCGTCCGGCGGGTGAGCAGTGGCGTGGGCGTGGAACGGACCTTTCTGGTTCACGCGCCTCGCGTCGAGAAGATCGAGGTCGTCCGCCATGGGGTCGCGCGCCGCGCACAGCTCTACTTCCTCCGCGATCGCGTCGGCAAATCGGCCACACTTCGGGAGCGGCGCATCGCCCGCTGAGCGCGCCGCTCTGATGGCTGGTCGCCTCCCGCACCGTCGGGCATCGACGCGGCCGCGCGACGCCGGTATGCGGCACGAGCGTGAGCTGCGCCTGGCCGGGTTTCACCGCATCGCGGGGATCGACGAAGTTGGCCGCGGCTGTCTCGCCGGCCCCGTCGTGGCGGCCGCGGTTGTACTCCCTGAGCAGCACCGGATCAAGGGCCTGCGAGACAGCAAGGTCCTCACCCGGCTGGCGCGTGAGCAGCTGTACGAGCGCATCCTGGATCGGGCGGACGGTGTCGGAGTGGGGTGCGTCGAGGTCGAAGTCATCGACCGCATCAACATCCTGCAGGCCACCAAGCTGGCGATGCGGGACGCGCTCACTCGCCTCTGGCCGGCGCCCGACCACCTGGTCATCGACGCCCTGACCCTGCCGGCCGTCGCCCTTCCGCAGCGGGCGATCATCGATGGCGATGCGATCAGCGCTTCGATCGCCGCCGCATCGATCGTCGCCAAGGTGACCCGCGACCGCATCTGCGCCGAGTTCGACGCGCGGTACCCCGCCTACGGCTTTGCCCGCAACAAGGGGTACGGCACGCGTCGACACTACGACGCGTTACTCGTCGACGGTCCGTGCGAGTGGCATCGACGCTCCTTCGCGCCAATCCGGATGCTGGTCGCGGGGACGCAGCTCCCGCTCGACCTGGTGTTCGAGGGCGTCGCACGCCTCGAGGACGAAGAGCTCACCAGCGACTAAGACCACCAACGCTCTCGCCTCCGGAGAGGACGCCGAATCCGATGACCGATCCCCGGCAGGCCCTCGGCCTGCGCGCCGAAGAGGTGGTTGCCCGCTGGCTCGCGACGAGCGGCTGGTCCGTGCTGCATCGACGCTGGCGTGTGCCCGAGGGAGAATTGGACCTCGTCTGCCGCGACGCGCGGGGCGTGCTGGTCGGAGTCGAGGTGCGCGCGCGGAGCTCGGCGCGCGCGGGAGGCGCGCTGGAGAGCCTCGACCGCCGGCGCATCGGTCGTCTCCGCCGGGCTTTGGGCCGGTATGCTGCGGCTTCGGACGAGCCGGGCCGCTTGCGCCTCGATCTGGTGACCGTGGATCGGGCGGTCGATGGCTGGCGGCTGGCTCGCCACCCGGGGATCGATGGATGGTGAGCTGACGGTCGTTCGGCGTCGCCGGAGCGTTGGGAACGTGGGGACCGTCAGCCGCCGAAGACCGTCTCGAGTACGAGAATGGACGCGATGTACGGGTGGCTGATCGGCAGCACGCCGCGCCGGTCCACCGACGACATGCCCTGGTAGTACGCCGCCAGCGCCCTGCGTCGATCGCCCCCGTACCGGTGCAGGTAGAAGGACAGCAGCCGCACGCCGGCTCGAACGTTCGCTCGGGTATCCCGGATGCTCACGTACCGATGGAGCATCGCGTCGCCGACCCACTGCGCGGTCGAGGGAAGAAGCTGCATCACGCCGACCGCTCCGGCGGAGCTGACCACCCCCTGCTGCCAACCTGACTCCTGCCAGGCCAGCCCCAGCGCCAATGCGGTCGGGACGTGGTAGCGCCGTGCCTCGCGGACGATGAGCTGGCGAACCCACGCTCGGGCGGTGGCGAGCTGCGCCGCCGACGGAGCGAGCCGCGGCCGCGGCGACGCGTTCCTCGCGGCAGCTGGCGCGGAGGGAATCACGAGCCGCATCCCGATCCAGATCATGGATCGGTCGGCGATCGAGTTCGCGTTGACGATCGCCGCGATCGTCGTTGCGTAGCGTCTCGCGATGCCGGTCAGCGTCTCGCCCCGCGCGACGACGTGGACCCTGGGAGTGGCAACCCGGGCACGTCGAGCGACCGAAGCCGCTGCCCGCCGGACGCGGATCTGCTGACCGACGACGATCCAGTTCGGGTCACGGATTCTGTTCAGCGTCACGAGGCTCAGGACGGTCGTACCTTGACGTTCGGCGATCCCCCACAGCGTGTCACCGGGCTGGGCCACGACCACGTCGGCGGCGGCCGCCGGGCCGACGGCGACTGGGCTGAGCGCGATGAGCGCGGTGAGTGCCGCGGTGGCGGCGAGGAGTGCAGCAGACCTGCGCATCGGTACCTCGTTCGGGTGCGTCGCGCGCAGCCTAGGGGTGTTGGGCGGACGGTCAAGGTACGGTCGGGGGCCGATTCGGTACTTTCGGTCGGCTCTGTCATGTCCGATCCCCGTTGAGCTGGGTCCTCGGCCCGCGAGGGAACGCGAGGCCCACGCTGCTATACTCGGCGACGGCCGCGCGACTGCCCTCCCCGAGGTGGCTTTCGAGGTGCGGCCGGCCATCTTCCCATCACACACGTCCGCAGATCCGCCGCTCTTCGGTGCCCGCCGACACGTCGTGTCGGCGCGGTCGAGCGCCACGGACACGAAGCGGGCGGAGGAAATAACCGGAGGTCTCTTTGGCTGCAACCTCGATGAAGCAGCTGCTCGAAGCGGGCGTCCACTTCGGGCACCAGACACGGCGCTGGAATCCAAAGATGCGCGACTACATCTTTGGCGAGCGCAACGGGATCCACATCATCGACCTGGCCCAGACCGTGAGCCGGCTTGAGGCCGCGCTTGACTTCGTGCGCGAGACCGTCCGACGCGGCGACAGCATCCTCTTTGTGGGGACCAAGAAGCAGGCGCAGGAGTCGATCCGGTTCGACGCTGATCGGAGCGGGCAGCACTACGTCAACTCGCGCTGGCTGGGCGGCATGCTCACCAACTTCACAACCATCAAGCGGCGGATCCAGCGACTCGAAGCGCTCGAGGCCCGCCGTGACGCCGGCGAGTTCGAGCGGCTCACCAAGAAGGAGGCGAGCAAGCTCACCGAGGAGATCGAGCGTCTCAATGGGGTTCTGGGCGGGATCCGCCGCATGCGCCGCGTTCCCGGGGCGCTCTTCATCGTCGATCCTCATCGTGAGGCGATCGCCGTGGCGGAGGCGCGCCGCCTGGAGATTCCGATCGTGGCGATGACCGATACGAACTGCGACCCGGACCTGATCGACTGGGTGATCCCGGCCAATGACGACGCGATCCGCTCCGTGAAGCTCGTGACCGCGAAGGTTGCGGATGCCGCCCTGGAGGGTCAGCAGGAGCGCCAGGCGCGGCTCGACGAGGAGTTTGAGCAGGCCGAGACGCTGCCGCCCGTCGACGAGAGCAGCCTTGGCACCGATGCCGACTACAGCGCGGCGCTCGCATCCGGTGAGGCACTCGTGTTCGAGCCCGAGCCAGAGGATGACGAGGACGAGGAGCGGCGTGCCCGCGCGCGCCGAGCGGCCGAGACGCCCGACGAGAGTGACGAGCCGGTCACCGGCCCGGACCAGCCTCCAGGCGGGGAGGAGCAGTGATCAGCCCTGAGGAGGTCAAGCGTCTCCGCGAGCAGACCGGGGCGGGCATCATGGACTGCAAGCGCGCTCTCGAGGAGAGCGGCGGGGACTTCGACCAGGCGGTGCGCCGCCTCCGGGAGCGAGGGCTCGCGAGCGCGGCCAAGAAGGCGGGGCGCGAGGCTTCGGAAGGGGTCGTGGCCAGCTACATCCACCATGACGCTCGGCTCGGCGCCCTGGTCGAGCTGAACTGCGAGACGGATTTTGTGGCCCGCACCGAAGCCTTCCAGCAGCTCGCGCGCGAGCTGGCGATGCAGGTCGCGGCCCTGTCGCCCCGCTACGTGTCGCGCGACGAGGTGCCTGCTGCGGTGCTGGAGGACCGGCGCGGCAGCTTCACGCGCGAGGCGCAGGAAGCGGGACGACCGAGCGACCGCATCTCCGAGATCGTCGAGGGCAAGCTGCGCAAGTGGCTCGAAACCGTCTGCCTCCTCGACCTCCCGTATCGCGATACGGATCGGACGGTCGGGGATCTGATCACCGAAAAGATCGCGCTCCTCGGCGAGCACATCCGGGTGGCGCGCTTCGTCCGGATGTCGGTCGGCGATGCCGAGGGCGACGTGGCGGCCGCCTGAGGTGACCGGCTCAGGCTCGTCCCCGCTGCGCACCCGGCGCGTGCTGCTCAAGCTGTCGGGCGAAGCGCTGATGGGCGGGCGGCAGTACGGCATCGATGCGGAGGTCGCGCGGCACATCGCGATGCAGCTCGGCGAGGCCCAGGAAACCGGCGTGCAGGTGGCGATCGTGGTCGGCGGCGGCAACATCTTCCGCGGGCTCGCCGCCGCGGCGGGGGGAATGGATCGCTCGACCGCGGACTACATGGGCATGCTGGCGACGGTCATGAACGGCTTGGCGATGCAGGATGCGCTCGAGCAGATCGGCTGCGCCACGCGCGTGATGAGCGCGATTGCGATCAACGAGGTGTGTGAGCCGTACATCCGCCGGCGGGCCATTCGCCACCTCGAGAAGGGTCGCGTGGTGGTCATGGTGGCCGGCACGGGAAACCCGTACTTCACGACCGATACCGCGGCGACGCTGCGGGCCATCGAGATCCACGCCGAGGTGATCCTCAAGGCCACCCGCGTGGACGGGGTGTACGATGCCGATCCGGAGAAGGACCCGACCGCCCGCCGCTACAGCCAGATCGGCTACACGGATCTGCTGGCGAATCGGCTGGAAGCGCTCGACGCGACGGCCGTCTCGCTTGCGATGGACAACGAGATGCCGATCGTCGTCTTCGATATGACCCAGCCGGGGAACATCGTGCGTGCCGTGCGCGGGGAGCGGATCGGGACGCTGATCGGAGGGGAGGCGACCCGATGACTCACGAGGCGCTGGCCGACGCCGAGCCCAAGATGCAGCGCGCGGTCGAGGCGATGGAGCGTGACTTTTCCGGGATCCGCACCGGGCGGGCGTCGACGGCCCTCGTCGAGCGGATCAGCGTCGACTACTACGGCACCCCGACTCCGCTCAACCAGATCGCGGGCATCGCCACTCCAGACCCGCACCTGATCGTCATCCAGCCGTGGGATCGATCGGTCCTGGGCGCCATCGAGAAGGCGATCACCAAGAGCGACATCGGTCTCACCCCCAACGTCGACGGCACGGTCGTCCGGCTCAACGTGCCACCGCTGACCGAGGAGCGGCGTCGGGAGATGGTCAAGCAGGTCCGCCGTCGCGCCGAGGAAGCCCGGGTCGAGGTCCGCAACCTGCGGCGCGACGCGGCCGACCAGCTTAAGCGGGCGCGCCGCGACGGCGACCTCTCGGAGGACGAGGAGCGGCGTGAGCTTGACGGCCTGCAACGGCTGACCGATCGCTACGTCGAGCGGGTCGATTCCCGCGGCGAGCGCAAGGAAGCCGAAGTGATGGAGGTCTGACGCCTGCCGAGCCGTGACCGCCCGCGGCACGTCGCGATCATCATGGACGGCAACCGGCGCTGGGCCGCGGCGCGCGGCCTGCCGAGCATCGCCGGGCATGTGCAGGGCGTCGAGGCGATCAAACCGATCGTGCGCGTGGCGCCGGAGCGTGGGATCGAGGTCCTCAGCCTCTACGTCTTCAGCCAGGAGAACTGGCGCCGGACTGGTGAGGAGGTGACCGGGCTCTTCGGGCTGATCGACGGCGCGGTCCGCGAGAACACCGACGAGCTGGTCGACCAGGGCGTCCGGGTCAAGGTCATCGGCCGCCTGCACGATGCCCCGGCCGACGTGCAGCGCTCGATTCGTGCCGCGGAGGAGCGAACCGCGGGAGGGGACCGGATGCTGCTCAACATCGCCTTCAACTACTCCGGACGCCTGGAGATCGTGGACGCGGTGCGGGCACTGGCTGCTGCGCGCGTACCGCCGGCGGAGATCACGGAGGAGCACATCGAGGAGCACCTCTACACCGCCGGCCAACCGCACCCCGACCTGATCATCCGCACCGGTGGCGAGCAGCGCACCAGCAACTTTCTGCTGTGGCAGGGCGCGTACGCCGAGCTCGTGTTCTGCCCCGCGCTGTGGCCCGACTTTCGGGAGGCCGACCTCGACGCCTCCCTGGCCGAGTACGGTCGGCGCCAGCGCCGGTTCGGATCCTGACCGATGCTGCGCACCCGCATGCTGACCGCCGCGATCCTGGGTCCGATCGTGGTCGCCGCGGTGCTCCTCGGCGAGCCGTGGCTCTCACTGCTGGTCGGATGTGTCGTCTTTCTGTCGCTGGTGGAGCTGATCGCCCTCCTCGATGCCGGCGGCTTCGAGCCGCCCCAGGTGGTCGCCCTGGGAGCAGGATTCGCGGTCGCCGCGGCTGGCATCGTGGCGGCCAACAGCGCAAATGTCGGCGGGCTGGCGAGCACACTGCTGCGCGTCACGCAGGTGCCCGGGCTGGCGACCCTGACATTCGCGGCAGCGGTGCTGCTGGTCGGCGTGGTGGCATTCACCCGGGAGGACCCGCGCCGGGGATTCGTGACGTGGTCGGTCACCGCCTTCGGCATCGCGTACATCGGGCTCCTGGCGCCGTTCATGGCCGTGGTGGCCCACCTGGCGCCGCCCGGCGGCTCGGCCGCGAGCCCGGTCGGCATCCTCGGGCTGCGTTCAGGTGTGGCCTGGGCTCTCTTGCTGCTGCTTGTGGTCTGGGGCTACGACACCGGCGCCTACCTGACCGGCCGGTGGCTGGGGCGTCGCCGGCTGATCGATCACATCAGCCCATCGAAGACCGTCGAGGGACTGGCAGGCGGCTTGGTGACCGCAACGATGGCAGCCGGCATCGGCACCCTGCTGGTCGGGCTCCCGGCCTGGCACGCTCTGGTCATCGGTCCAGCGGTCGGGCTCGCGGCGCAGGGCGGCGATCTGGCCGAGTCGATGCTCAAGCGCGCGGCGGACCGCAAGGAGTCGGGCTTCCTGATTCCCGGCCATGGCGGTGTCCTGGACCGCGTCGACTCGTTTCTCTTCGCGGCTCCCGTGCTCGCCGGGTTCGCGCTGCTGGTCGCCGGCTTCGGGCTGTGACCCGCCTCGCACTGCTCGGCTCGACCGGGTCGATCGGCCGCCAGGCACTCGAGGTGATCGAGATGCACCGCGACCGCTTCGAGGTCGGCGCCCTGGCGGCGGGGCATCTCGATCAGGCGTTCCGCGCTCAGCTCGAACGCTGGCCCGAGGCGGCGGCCTGGACCCCAGACGGGATCGCCGACCCGACGTTGGCCGGCCGCTGGGCGGAGGGCGGCCTCGAGCAGCTGGCCGCCGATGCGAAGGTCGACATCGTGCTGGTCGCGACCACCGGAATCGCCGCGCTGCCGGCCGTCCTGGCGGCGCTGGCCGCCGGTCGCCGGGTGGCGCTCGCCAACAAGGAGACGCTGGTGACCGGCGGCCACCTCGTCGACCGCGCGCTCGGGGCGCTCGGCGGCGACCGCCTCGACTGGCTGCGACCGATCGATTCGGAGCATTCGGCGATCTGGCAATGCCTTCTCGGCGAGCGTCTCGACGAGGTGGAGCGGCTGATCCTGACCGCCAGCGGCGGACCGTTTCGCGGTCGACCGGTCACCGAGCTCGGCGATGTGACCCCCGCCGAGGCGCTCGCGCACCCGACCTGGCAGATGGGCCCGAAGATCACGATCGACTCGGCGACCCTGGTGAACAAGGCCTTCGAAGCGATCGAGGCCAGATGGCTGTACCGGCTGCCGTACTCTAGAATCGAGGCCGTGATCCATCCCCGGAGCATGGTCCACTCGCTCGTCGAGTTCACGGATGGCTCCTACAAGGCCCAGGTCGGCCTCCCCGACATGCGTATGCCGATTCAGTTCGCGCTCACCTACCCGCGACGACTCTCCTCCCCGGCTCGCGGCCTGCCGCCGGCGGAGTGGGGGAGCCTCGAGTTCGGTCCGCTCGACCCCGACGCGGTCCCGGCCTACCGCGTCGTGCGCGAGGCGGCGGATGCGGGCGGAAACCGGGGCACGGTTCTGAATGCGGCCGACGAGGTGGCCGTCGAGGCATTCCTTGGCGGACGCCTGACCTTCACCGGGATCGGCCCTCTGATCGAGGATGCGGTCGAGCGCTGGGGGGACGCGGGCGAGCCAGAGCTGGCGGAGATCCACGCCATCGACCGGGAGGTGCGCCAGGCACTCCGCCGGGACCTAGGATTGGACGTCGCATGATGGGAGTGATCGGCACCGTCGCTGCCTTCATCGGTGTCCTTGTCGTGCTCGTCCTCGTCCACGAGCTCGGTCACTTCATCGCCGCCAAGCGCGCCGGCATCACCGTCCAGGAGTTCGGGATCGGCTTCCCGCCCCGGATCGGCTCGGTCGTCTGGCGCGGCACCCGGTACTCGGTGAACTGGATCCCGCTCGGCGGTTTCGTGAAGATGCTCGGCGAGGACGGCGACATCGAGGCGCAGCGGATGCGCGAGCGCGGGCTGTCCGAGAGTGCCATCGAGCGAGCGATGGCGGGGTCGTTCAATCGGAAGCCGATCGCGGTCAGGCTCGTCGTGCTGCTCGCCGGCGTGGCGATGAACTTCCTGTTCGCCATCGCGGCCTTCGCCCTGACGCTCAGCGTGCCGAGCCCGGTGTCGGTCGGCCCGCTGACGGTGACCGGCGTCCAGGCGGGGAGCCCGGCTGCCAGTGTGCTGCGGGTCGGCGATCGCATCGTGAGCGCCGACGGCCGGACCTTCCCGCGCTCATCGGGGCTGGTGCAGTACGTCCGCCAGCGGGCCGGCAGTCCGGTGAGCATGGGGGTGCAGCGGGACGGCCGGACGACGATCGTGCGGGTCACCCCCCGAAAGCTGACCGACGAACAGGTCCAGGCCGGCCAGGGAGCGATCGGCTTCAAGTGGAGCGCGGCGGTGGCGGAGGAGCCTCCCGTCGCGCGCAACCCTGCTCAGGCGCTCTGGGAAGCCACGAAGGCGACCGGGAGCATCGCGATCCAGATCCCCGGCGGTCTGGCGCGGACGGTCGCCGGCCTGGTTGGGCTGGCGCCGAACACCGGTGACGCGCGCGGCCCGATCGGCATCGCGCAGGCGACTGGTGAGGTGCTTCAACAGCCGCTGTTCGACCAGCTCTATTTCATCGGCCTGCTATCGGTGAACCTCGCGGTCCTCAACGTGCTGCCGTTTCCGCCACTCGACGGTGGCCGGATGGCGGTCACCGTGCTCGAGGCCGTGCGACGCAGGCGGCTCTCGGCGCAGCGCGAGGCGTTGATCTACCTCACCGGGTTTGCGGTGCTGATCGCTCTCGTGATCCTCGTCTCGATCCAGGACATCGGGCGGCTGCCGGGCAGCTGACCGGCCTGGGGTCACGTCGCAGGCGCCCTGATCGCCCGCCCGCCGGGTTGGCGATCGGCCCGGGCGCTGGTATACTCCGGGCCAGTTTCGCCGGCCAGAAAGCGGACCAAATCGATACTGTCACCAACGTTAGGACGTGGGTCGGTTCGCCATCCCACGTCTTGTTTTTCGCCCGGAGAGGTGGTGCAAGTGAACCGAGACTTCATCGGAGCACTGCTGCAGCTGAACGCCGAGAAGGGAGTCCCGCAGGAGGTTCTGATCCAGACGCTGGAACAGGCCATCGAGTCCGCCTACCGGCGGAACGCGGAGGCCGCTGAGAACGTGGTCGTCAAGGTCGACCCCGAGAGCGGGCAGATCAGCGTGTATCGAGAGTACGAGGTCGTCGCCACCCCCGAGGAGGTGGAGGATCCCGAGCTGCGGATGACGGTCGCGGAGGCCCAGAAGATCGACGCCTCCACCGGTGTGGGCGCCAAGGTGCGCGTGCCGGAGAACGTGACGCAGGCCCAGCTCGGTCGGATCGCGGCCCAGACCGCCGGCCAGGTCTACCGCCAGCGCCTCCGCGAGGCGGAGCGGGACGTCGTCTTCTCGCAGTACGCCAGCCGCGAGGGCGAGATCATGACCGGCGTCGTGCATCGCACCACCGATTCCGCGGTGATCCTCGACATGGGCAAGGGCGTTGAGGCGGTCCTGGCGGTGGGGGAGCAGCTCCCTCAGGAGCACTACCGCATCGGGCAGCATCTCAAGGTCTACGTCCTCGAGGTGCGCCGCACGACACGCGGACCGGTGCTGGTGGTCAGTCGGACGCACCGCGGCTTCCTGCGCCGCCTGATGGAGATGGAGATTCCGGAGATCTACAACGGCACGGTCGTGATTCGCGGAATCGCGCGGGAGGCCGGGAGCCGCTCGAAGGTTGCCGTCGAGAGCCGCCAGGCGGGTGTGGATGCCAAAGGCGCGGCCGTGGGACAGCGCGGCGCGCGGATCCAGGCCATCGTCGCCGAGCTGAACGGGGAGAAGGTCGATGTCGTGCTCTGGCACGAAGATGCCGGCCAGTTCGTTGCCGAGGCGCTGTCTCCGGCCGAGGTGCTGAACGTGCGGATCGACGAGGAGCACAAGATCGCAAACGTGGTGGTTCCCGAGCGACAGCTCTCGCTGGCCATCGGTAAGGAGGGGCAGAACGCGCGCCTCGCCGCCAAGCTCACTGGGTGGCGCATCGACATCCGGTCCGATGCCGGGGTGGCGGCGGCGGGCTCCGGTCCGGCGGACCATCGCACGGCGGCTGCGGAGGCGTCGGTCGATGCCCAAGCGACGACCTGAGCATGTGCCGATGCGGACCTGCGCGGTGTGCCGCAGCGTTCGACCCAAGCGATCGATGACCCGCCTGGTGCGAACGGCGGACGGGTCGGTGGCCCGCGACCCCGGCGGCAAGGCCCCTGGCCGCGGCACGTATGTCTGTGATGACCCCGCCTGCCACGAGCCGCGACGTCTGGGCGAAGGGGTGCGTCGCGCGCTCGGCGCGACCGTGGAGCCGGGAGCGCTGGAACTCGAGGTGATCGATGCCGCCACGTAGATATCAGCCGCGCCGTGGGCCGCGCCCTCCGCGGCGCCGCACCGGTCCGCCGGCCGCAACGGTTGTCGCCGAGGCGCCGAGCGGGGTGCCGCGCAGCCCGGAACCGGTTGAGCTGCCATCCTCGGTCGCGGTCAAGGACCTGGCCGAGATGCTCGCCGTCAGCCATGCGGACATCATCAAGGAGCTGATCCGCAACGGGATCTTCGCCACCATCAACCAGACGATCGACTTCGACACCGCGTCGCTGGTCGCCGCCGAGCTCGGGTTCGAGGCGGTGGAGCGTGGCGCCGCAGAGCGCCCCGCCGCGGAGGCAACCACCGCCCCGGAGATCGTCGCGCCCGGCGGCGCGGCGGAGGGCGGCGGGAAGCCGGTGCTGTGGGCCGACGACGATCAGGCGCGGCTCGTCACGCGCGCTCCGATCGTCACGATCATGGGCCACGTGGACCACGGCAAGACGAGTCTCCTCGACGCCGTTCGCAGCACGCAGGTCGCCGCCCGCGAGGCGGGGGGTATTACCCAGCACATCGGCGCAAGCGAGGTGGAGCTGAACGGGAAGCGGATCGTCTTCCTCGACACCCCCGGCCACGAGGC
>QHBO01000022.1 GCA_003243965.1 Chloroflexota bacterium | reverse complement strand
GCCGCCGGTCCCGCCCCCACCTCCCCCGCCGGTCTCGGACGGCGGAGGCACCGCGCTCTCCCCGAGGATCTGGCGCAGCCCCTGGTCGAATGTTTCGGCGAACGCGATCCGCGACTGCGACGCGAGAATCACGCGCTTGAACTCGGGGAACGCCGACTGGGTCGACTGCAGGAAGATCGGCTCGACGTACAGGATCGAGTCGCCCATCGGCAGCACCAGCAGATCGCCGCGGACGACCGTGGAGCCGGCGCGCGACCAGAGCGTGAACTGCGCGCTGATCGTGCTGTCCTGGTTGATCCGGGACTGGATCTGGGCCGGGCCGAGGGTCGTGGTCGCGGCCGGGAAGCGGAAGCTGATCCGCTCGCCGTAATGGCCGGCGTCCATCCGCGCCGCAACCCATGCCACCATGTTCGGGCGCCGCGCGGCGACCACTGGTTGAATGAGGACGAACTCGGCCTGGCTCTCGCCGGGGATCTTCATGATCACGTAGTAGGGCACCAGCACCCGCGACTGACCGTCGACATCGGTCACCTGGCTGGCAAACGCCCATCGGTCGTCCTGGTTGTAGAGGGCGCGCGCGCCCGTCTCGTTGGCCGCCACGTGATAGAGCAGGTACGCCTCGTTCTGCGCGGTGAAGAGATCCTCCGGGTAGCGGACGTGCTCGCGCAGCGCGGGGGGCATCTGGGAGATGGGAGCGAACAGCGAGGGGAAGATGCGGGCGTAGGCGTTGATCATCGGATCGGTGGGATCGGCGATGTAGAAGCGCACCGAGCCGTCATAGGCGTCGATCGCGACCTTCACCGAGTTGCGCACGTAGTTCATGCCGGGGAACGGCGAGTCATCGGCGAGCGGCTGCGCATTCGGGTAATGATCGGAGGTGGTGTACGCGTCCCAGAGCCAGACCAGCCGGCCGCCGGCGTTCACGATGTAGGGGTCGCGATCGTAGGTCAGGAACGGGGCGAGCTCGCGCACCCGCTCGCCGATCGAGCGGCGGAACAGGATCTGGGAGCGATCGGTCAGCTGGTTGCTGATCAGCAGGTTCAGGTCGCCGAAGCGGACCGCGAAGAGGAGCCGCGACAGCGGGTTCCCGAGCCCCACCGCGCCGCTCCCCGACCAGCTGGTGGTCTGGCCCCCCTCGTCGCCGACGGGGTAATCGAACTCCGAGGTCCGGGTGCCGACCACCACGTACGAGGACTGCCCCTCGCCGAAATAGATGCGCGGCTGGGTGACCGGCAGCTGCGGCTGCTGGTTGATGCCGCCGACCAGGTAGTCCGGCTGGCCCTCGGGGGTGACCGCGTTGACCGGGACCGCGGTGATCCCGTAGCCATGGCTGTAGACCAGCCGCTCGTTGGTCCAGGTCCGCGCGTTGGCCGGCAGGTCCCCGATCTCGCGCGCCGCGAGCATGATCTGGCGCTGCACGCCGTTGATCCGGTAGCGGTCGATGTCGACGTCACGAAACGTGTAGTACTGCTTGATCACCTGCTGCTGGTCGAAGGTGGCGAGCAGCGGCCGGTAGTCCCACAGGCGCACGTTCTGAAGCGTCGCCTGGTTGGCGGTGAACAGCTGTCGGGTGAGCGGCTGCTCGCCGGTGAAGCCCTTGACGCCGATCGCGTCGAGCCCGAACGCCGCGCGCGTGGCGGCGATGTTCTGGGTGATGTAGGGCTGCTCCGCCTGCAGCTCTCCGGGCTCGACGGTGATGCGCTGCACGATCCCCGGGTACAGGCCGCCGACCAGGATGCCGAGCACCAGCCAGGCGCCGACGGCCAGCAGGATGAGCCACAGCGTGCGGAACCAGATGTTGGCCAGCAGCAGCCCGGCGGCAACCAGCGTGACGACGGTCAGGATCACATACGCCGGCACCTGAGCATGCAGGTCGGTGTACATCGCCGCCTGGATCGAGCCGTGAACGGCGCGCGTCGAATAGCTCAGCGACGCGATGTCGAGCTGGTAGCCGCCGGCGATCGCGATCAGCAGCAGTGCGCCCAGGATTGAGAGGTGCGCCCGCACCGGCGCCGTGAGACGCAGCTGCCAACGCAGCGCGCCGGCGGCATACGCTCCGGCGGTGAGCAGGACGACCAGCACCAGGCTGGCCACCGCCCAGCCCTGGACGAACCTCCACAGCGGCAGGCCGAAGATGTAGTAGCCGATGTCGTGGCCGAAATTCGGATCGGTCGTGCCAAAGCTGCCGCCGTTCAGGAAGAGCAGGATCTGCTGCCAGTTGCCGCTCCAGGCCGCCCCGGAGCCGATCGCCATCAACACCGCGACGACCACCAGACCGGTGGTGATCGCCCGCGACGCATCGGGCAGCTCCAGCGCATCCAGCCGCCGCACCGGCTGCCGCGGCGCCAACCGCCTCGCGGCGACGATTGAGGCGATGGCCGGGATCGCGAACAGCGCGAAGCCGATCACGAACCAGCCGATCTGGGCCGCGAGGCGGGTCAGCAGCACGTCGCGGCGGCCGAGGGCGTCGTACCACATCAGGTCGGTGACGAAGCCCGCCAGCGCGGTGAGCAGTCCGATGGCGACCAGCGCCACGACCACGACTGCCCCGAGCACGATCCAGCGCCGATACTGGCCCAGCTGCACGGTCGGCGGGAAGATCGGCCCGGCCGGACCGCCCGGCGAGCCGCGCCGCATCCACGGGGGCTGCGGTCGGCCCGGCTCCTCGGCACCGGGGCGCCCGTTGCCGGCGCGCGGCCGATCCGGTCGAGGGCGGGGGCGCCCCTCGCGGCGGGCGTCCTGTTCCTGCTGCCGCTTCTGCAGCTCCTCGAGCAGCCGGTCGAACCAGCTCGACATCGGTGCTACTCCCACTCGATCGTGGCGGGCGGCTTGGAGCTGATGTCGTACACGACCCGGTTGACACCCGGGACCTCGTTCACGATGCGCGCCGAGATGCGCGCCAGCACCTCGTACGGCAGTCGAGCCCAATCGGCGGTCATCCCGTCGTCACTGGTGACCGCACGCACCGCCACCACGTTGGCGTACGTCCGTCCGTCGCCCATCACCCCGACCGTGTCGATCGGCGTCAGGATCGCGAAGCTCTGCCACAGCTCGCGGTACAGCCCGGCGCGCTTGATCTCGTCGATCACGATCCAGTCCGCCTCACGCAGCGTCTCGAGGCGGCTGGGCGTCACCTCCCCGATGACCCGAATCGCCAGACCAGGACCGGGGAAGGGCTGACGCAGCACCATTGCCTCCGGCAGACCGAGCTGTGCGCCGACGCGGCGCACCTCGTCCTTGAAGAGGTAGCGGAGCGGCTCGATCAGCTCGAAGCGCAGGTCGGGCGGCAGGCCGCCGACGTTGTGATGGGTCTTGATCTTGACCGATGCCCTGCTCTCGGCGGTCTTCGACTCGATGACATCGGGATATAGCGTGCCCTGCGTCAGGAAGTCGATCTCGCCCAGCCGGGACGCCTCCTCCTCGAAGACGCGAATGAACTCGTCGCCGATGATCCTGCGCTTCTCCTCCGGGTCGGTGACTCCGGAGAGTCGCCGCAGGAAGCGGTCGCGGGCGTCGATCATCCGCAGCTGCATCCCCAGATGCTCCTCGAAGGTCGTGCGCAGCAGCTCCGACTCCCGCTTGCGCATCAGGCCGTGATCGACGTAGATGCAGGTCAGCTGGTCGCCAACCGCCCGATGCACCAGCGTCGCGGCGACCGCACTGTCGACGCCGCCCGATAGCGCGCAGATCACGCGCCCAGCGCCGACCCGAGCACGAATCTCGCCCACGGCGCGCTCCACGAATCCGGCCGACGTCCAGTCGCCACGGGCACCGGACACGCCGCGCACGAAGTTGTGGAGGATCCGCGCGCCCGCCGCGGTGTGTGCAACCTCGGGATGGAACTGGATGCCCATCAGGCCGGTGCCGCTCGCCATCGCGGCATACGCGGTGGACTCGCTGCTGGCGATCGCCTCGAATCCCGGCGGTGGCTCCAGGATCGAGTCGCCGTGGCTCATCCAGACCGCCGTCTCGCTCGGCACCCCGTCGAGCAGCGTGCTCTGCCGCGTGGTGCGCAGCGTGGCCGGACCGTATTCGCGCTTGGTGGCCGGCGCGACACGGCCCCCGAGCTCCTGGGCCATCAGCTGCATCCCATAGCAGATGCCCAGGATCGGGATCCCGGCCGTCCAGATCGCTCCGTCGGGACGCGGCGCGTCGGGGTCGTAGACCGATGCAGGGCCGCCGCTGAGGACGATGCCGATCGCGTTGCGCCGTCGGATCTCCTCGATCGGCGTGTCGTGCGGGAGGAGCTCCGAGTAGACGTTCAGCTCCCGCACGCGGCGGGCGATCAGCTGCGCGTACTGGCTCCCGAAATCGAGCACCACGATGCTCTGGATCGCCTCGTCGGCCCGCCGCTCGCGCGCCGGCGGCGGCGCATGCAGCGCGGCCTCGAGGTATGCCTCGACCTCCGCATCGTCGGGCGCCAGGACGCGGTGGCCGGCATTGGCCGCCTCGCCGTGCACCGTTCTGCCGTGCTCGCGCGGAGCCTCCTCGGCAAGCGCCGTGTCGACGGCGTCCGCCTCCGTCTCGGCTTCGGTCAATCATCCCTCCGGCGGCGCTATGCGTGTGCGAGGAGTGTACCGGCCGGACGTTCGCGCCACGCCGCTCGACCGATGCGCATTCAGGCCAGCCAGTCGGTGGCGGGCCGCACAAGGAAGTCGCGGAGCCCAACACCGCCCTGGCCGACCACCAGCGGCCGTGCCCCGGGGAACCGCTCCACGAAGCGATCAAGGCCGGAGCGCGTGTCCCGATGGCGACCGCTCTCGACTCGGATCGCGAGCACCGGCCGCTGATCATCGAGCGCTCCCCGATGGCGAACGACGAGATCCACCTCGCGCTCTCCATCGCGCCAGTAGGCGACCTCCAGCGGCACCTCGGCGTTGAGGAAGTGGCCGGCGACCGCGGTCTCGACCAGGCGCCCCCAGGCATCGGGTTCCGTCCGCGCGGCCGCCCGGTTCCAGCCGCAGACGGAGCTGACCAGCGCGGTGTTGAGGGCCACGAGCCGCGGGCTGGCGGCGCGCTGCCGCGGCGCGACGCCGTACTTCGGCAGACCGATGACCATCCCGGCACCTGCGAGCAGCTCCAGGTAGCCGGCGAGGGTGGTCGTGTTCCCCGCGCCGTCCAGCCGGCTCAGCATCCGGGTGAAGGCCAGCACGTCGCCCGAGTGCTCCGCGCCGAGCCGGAACAGCTGCCGCAGCAGCATCGGCTTGTCGACCCGGGTGAGGAGCAGGACGTCGCGCGCGAGGGACGTCTCGACCAGCGAGTCGAGCACGTAGGCTCGCCACCGATCTTCCTCCCCGGTCAACCCCGCGGCGCCCGGGTACCCGCCGAAAAAGAGGAATCGGTCGAGGTCGAAGCCGAACGCCTCGACCATCTCGGTGAGGCTCCAATGCCCGACCCGGAGCACCTCGAAACGGCCCGCCAGGCTCTCCGTCAGCCCGCGCTGCACGAGGAGCGGCGATGACCCGAGCAGCATGAGGCGCAGCTCGAGGCCGAGCCGTGCATCCTCGTCCCATAGGCGCTTGACCACCTCTGACCAGTCCGGGACCTTCTGGATCTCGTCGATGACCAGCAGGCCGCCGGCGCGTCCTCCGTTTCGGGCATGCATCCGTCCGACCTGCCACTGGCTCTCCAGCCAGCTACGGTCACGGAGCGCCGGGTCATCCGCCGACGCGAAGTGCGCCGGGATGCCGACCGCGTCGATCACCTGTCGGGCGAGGGTCGTCTTGCCTACCTGCCGCGGCCCGGCCAGCACCTGGATGAAGCGCCGCGGCTCGTGGACGCGCGCCAGCAGCCCATCGAAAATTGGGCGACGAAATCGGCGGCGCGATTGGTTTGCGCGAGACACTGAGTAATTTTACTCAGAGCCGTGAGCAGCCTGCGGTGCACGGGAGCCCGAGCCGCGTGCCGGGGTCGCTCCCGCCCCGGGCGTCACTCCCCGCCGGCGAGCTGCCAGGACTTGCCCTCGCTGGCGATCGCCGGGGCGATCACGATCTCGACCTCGTGCATCTCACGGATGGAGCGCGCCCCGAGCGCGGCCATCGACTGCCGGAGGGCCCCGACTAGGTTCTGCGTCCCGTGCGTGGTGGTCGACGGCCCGAAGAGGATCTGCTCCAGCGGCAGGCGCTCGCCGATCCGGATCCGCGTCCCGCGCGGGAGCGTCGGCGACGGGGCCGCCATCCCCCAGTTGTAGCCGCGGCCCGGCGCTTCGAGCGCAGCGGCCAGCGGCGACCCGAGCATCACGGCGTCGGCCCCGCTGGCAATCGCCTTTGCGATATCGCCGCCGGTGCGCATTCCGCCGTCGGTGATGACCGGGATGTAACGGCCGGTCTCCTCTGCGAACCGATCGCGGGCCGCCGCCGCCTCGAGCGTGGCGGTCACCTGCGGCACCCCGATCCCGAGCACCTCGCGGGTGGTGCATGCCGCACCCGGTCCGACCCCGACCAGGATCGCCGCCGCGCCCTGCGCCATCAGTTGCTCGGCGGCGGCGCCACTCACCGTGTTGCCCACCAGCACCGGGAGATGCAGTGCGCCGGTCAGGTCTGCAAGCGAAAGCGAGCGCCCGGAGGTCGAGATGTGCCGCGCGCTCGAAACCTGGGACTGGACGAGGAACAGATCCGCGCCAGCCTCCGCGGCGACCTCGGCGTGGTGCCAGGCGGCGGCCGGCGTGGTGGCCACCGCCGCGACCGCGCCCTCGGCCTTTACGCGGCGGATGATGGCGAAAATCAGCTCATCCCGGACCGGTGCGGCATACGCCTCGGCGAGCAGGTGAGCGGCCTCCGGCGCGGTCTCGGCCCCGACCACCCGGTCGATCACCGGCGCGGGATCCTCGTATCGGGTGTAGAGCCCCTCCAGGTTGATGAAGGCGGCGCCCCCCAGACGGCTCATGCGGACCGCCATCGCGGCGTCGGCGACGGCATCCATTGCGGCGGCGAGGAACGGGATCTCGAGCCGCTGCTCGCCGATCACGGTGGTGAGCTGCACCTCGGCCGGATCGGCCGTCACGACGCCCGGGACGAGCGCGACCTCGTCGAATCCGTAGGCACGCCGCAGCCGCGTCGCGGTCTGATCGGGGAGGAGCGTGCGCTGGTCGATCACTCGCGGGGTTCCATTAGCGCCGATCGGTGCAGGCTTTCGCGAAGTATAGCCGCCGCCGTCCGATCAGACTGGTCGCCGGATCCCGCTCCGCGTCCGAGCGCGCTCCGGTTCGCTGGCGCTCATCGGCCGTCGCGGACGATCATCTGGCCTCGCTCCGGCCCGACGCTGACATGGCTGATCGGTACGCCGCCCAGCTCTTCCAGCCGCGTGACGTACTGCCGGGCGGCCTCAGGCAGCTGCTCCCACGACCGACAGGCGCTCGTATCACGGCTCCAGCCGGGCATCTCCTCGTAGATCGGGGCCAGCCGCCCATAGACCGATGTCGAAGCGGGGATCGTTCGCCACTCGCGCCCGTTCTCCGGGTCGCGGTAGCAGGCCGCCAGCCGAATACGGTCGAAGCCGTCGAGCACGTCGAGCTTGGTGAGCGCGATGCTCGAGTACCCCGCGAGCCGCACGCTGAAGCGCACCGCGACCGCGTCGTACCAGCCGCAGCGACGCGGTCGCCCGGTCGAGGTGCCGTACTCCTGACCGCGGTCGCGCAGGGCATGGCCATCGGCATCCTCGAGCTCGGTCGGGAAGGGTCCCGCACCGACCGCGGTGGTGTAGGCCTTGGCGACTCCGATCACGCGATCGATGGCGACCGCGGGAAGCCCCGCGCCCAGCGACGCGCCGCCGGGGATCGGGCTCGAGCTGGTGACGTACGGGTAGGTGCCCCAGTCGATGTCGCGCATCGTCCCAAGCTGGCCCTCCAGCAGGATTCGGTCGCCACGCGCCAGCGCCTCGTCGACCATTGCATGCCCGTCGACGACATGGCCACGCAGTCGTTCGCCGGCGGCGAGGTACTCGGCTCCGATGCGCTCGGCGTCGGTCGCCGCCTCGATCGTCTCCCGAAGGTCGTCATCGGCGCCTCCGGCACCGAAATAGCCGGTCGCGATGCGACGGGCCCGGTCGACGGCAGCGGCCAGCCGCTCGCGAAACGCATCGGGCTCCAGCAGGTCAACGACTCGAAGCCCGCGCCGCGCAATCTTGTCGACGTAGGCCGGCCCGATGCCTCGCGACGTGGTGCCGAGCCGCGCCACCCCACGCTCACGCTCCTCGAGCTGATCGATGAGCACGTGATAGGGCATCACCAGATGGGCGCGATCGCTGATGAACAGGTTGTCGGCGGCGAATCCGGCGGCCGCCAGCCCGTCCAGCTCGCCGACGAGGGCCGGTGGGTTGATCACCACGCCGTTGCCCAGCAGGTTGCGGGTGGCTGGGTAGAAGATTCCCGATGGGATCAGGTGGAGCTTGAAATGGCCGTACCGGTTGACCACCGTGTGGCCGGCGTTGTTGCCCCCGCCATAGCGGACCACGAGATCCGCCTCTTCCGCGAGGTAGTCGACGACCCGCCCCTTCCCCTCGTCGCCCCATTGGGCACCGACGACCGCGATGACGGACATGCGCAGGCGAGGACCTCATGCCGCTCCCGAGAGCCCGAATGGTACCCCAGCCTTCCGCCGCAAACGAGGAACGCCGCCTCGACGGCGGCGTTCCCTCCTCTCGGCCTGCGGTGCGGTGGCGTCAGACGCGGGCGCGCACCTTGTCGAAGCAGTTGCTGCAGTAGACCGGTCGGTCGTTGCGGGGGAGGAACGGGACGAGCGCCTGGCCCCCGCACTCGGCACACACCGCCGCGTGCATCTCCCGCTGTCCGTTACCACCCCCCGATCCGATGCCCAGCGCTCGGTTCTGCTTCGCGACGGCGCGGCAGCTCTGGCAGCGCTGCGGTTCGTTGACGAGGCCCTTCTCTGCGTAGAACTGCTGCTCGCCCGCGGAGAAGACGAAGTCCATCCCACAGTCTCGGCAACGGATGGTCTTGTCGGCGTACACGGTGAACCCTGACCTCCTGTGCGCGCCCGGGTGGTCACGCTTGGGCTGCTGTCGGGCCGGGGATCGAGTGCGGCGAGGTGCGCAGATCGGGCGGGACGGGGCCAAGCTGAGCCGGACGGGATCTTCAGCCGCGGACTATACACACAGGTCTGCGCGGCTGTACAGGGGTTCACCAAGAGCTTGCCCGCTTGGGGTGCAGGCCCTCGTCCGCCCTCCGACCACTCACTCGTCGACCTTTGGGTCAGTAGGCGGCGACCTCCTCACGGGCGGAGACGGTGTAGAAACGGGTGTTCGCCTTTCGGAACTGGAGCGGCACATCGCCGATCGGGCCGTTGCGGTGCTTGGCGATCTTGGCCTTGACCAGCTCCACCTCCGCGTCCGCGTTCTGCTCACCGTCGCGGTACAGGAAGATGACCACGTCCGCGTCCTGCTCGATCGAGCCGCTCTCCCGCAGATCGCTGAGGCGCGGCTCGGCGCTTCCCCGCTGCTCGACCCCGCGCGACAGCTGGGAGAGGGCGATGACCGGCACCTTCAGCTCGCGGGCGAGCTGTTTGAGCCCGCGCGAGATCTCGCTCACCTCCTGCACGCGGTTCGGCTCGCGAGACTGCGTTGCAGCCTGCATCAGCTGGAGATAGTCGACGATCACCAGGTCGAGGCCGCGCTGCTCCGCCTCGAGGCGGCGGGCCTTGGTGCGCAGCTCCATGACCGACAGGATCGGCGAGTCGTCGATGAACATCGGTGCGTTATGCATCTCGTTCATGACCTGGGCGATCTTGCTCCAGTCCGTCTCGTCCACGAATCCGGTCTGCAGTGGTCGAGGGTTGATGCCGCTCTCGGCGGAGAGGAGCCGCAGGGCGAGCTGCTCCTTGCTCATCTCGAGCGAGAAGACGGCCACCCGTCGGTGCTCGTGAACGGCCGCATGCTGAGCGATGTTGAGCGCCAGGCTGGTCTTTCCCACGCTGGGGCGCGCGGCGAGGATAATGAGGTCCGAGGGCTGGAAACCGCCGAGCAGCGCGTCGAGCTGCGAGAGCCCGGAGGGGATCCCGAGGATCTGGCCCCGATGCTCGTGCAGGTACTCGAGCCGGTCGTATGCCTGTCCGAGCAGCGTCGCCAACGACTCGAAGCCGCCGCTCGTCCGATGCTGGCTGATCTCGAACAGGATCGCCTCGGCGCGGTCGATGGCCACCTCGGCGTCGTTCGCCTCCTCGTAGCCGACGGCGGCGATCTTGCCCGCAGCGCCGATGAGGTTGCGGAGCACTGCCTTGCGCTCAACGATGCGGCCGTAGTGCTCGACGTGCACGGCGGTGGGGACTGCGTTCATCAGGCTGGCGAGGTAGGCCGGACCCCCGATCGCCTCGAGCCGCTCCCGGCGCGTCAGCTCATCGGCAAGCGTCACCAGGTCGATCGGCTCGCGCTGAGCGTGCAGCCCGAGCATCGCCTCGTAGATATCCCCGTGCTGTCGACGATAGAAGTTCACCGGACGCAGGAAATCTGCGACCTTGAGGACCGCCTCGGCGTCGATCAGGATCGACCCGAGCACGCTCTGCTCGGCGTCGACCGCCTGTGGGGCCAGCTTGTCGAGGGTCATCGGCTGAGCCGGACCGGCCCGGTCTTGTGGTTTCTCATCCGCACCCATCGTCCCCTGGCGCGCAACACGGTTTTCCAGACCACCGGCCCCGCTCGGCGCGCCGATGTGGAGAGCGGCACGCTCGATGTGGAAAGCCTGTTGGCAACCAGCGTCCGGCACGCCCGTGACAGCTGTCTGTCGCGCCCGAGCCCCCGCGGAGCTCTACCCGCCGGCGCTCGGCGTTTCGCGGCGCGGGCGCCGACCGCGGCCGATCAGTGTCGGGCGACGACGGTGACGGTGACCGGCACGTCGAGTCCCTGCAGCACGTGCACGCTGACCCGGTGCTCTCCGACCGACTTGATCGGTGCGCGAAGGTGGACCTGGTGGCGGTCGACCTCGATTCCGTGCTGGTTGATCAATTCGGCGACCTCGCGGTTCGTCACCGAGCCGAAGAGACGGTTCTTCTCGCCGGCCTTGACCGGGATCTCCAGGCGCAGCTCCCGGAGCCGCTCGGCGATCGCCTCGGCGGCTGCGCGCACGGCCCGCTCCCGCTCCTCGCGCTGATCGCGGTGCCGCTCCCAGTTCGCGACCGTTCCGCGGTCGGCCAGCAGCGCAGCGCCGCGCGGGATGAGAAAGTTTCGGGCGTAGCCGTCCTTTACCTCCTTCATCTCGCCCTCGCGTCCAAGGCCCTTGATGTCACGCTTGAGGATCACCTTCATCGGCTGGCCACGTGCTCTCTGTGTGCATCGGATGCGGCCGAGGAGCCGGTCAGCGCCGGCCGCTCCTCGCTCGCGATGCGCCGTTCCCGCCACCGCCCCAGGAGCCGCTTGATGCCGCCGGGGTTCCGAAGCTCGCCGTAGCGCTCCAGCAGCTCGGGCAGGCTGTCGCGGATCTCGTCATAGCGGTCACCCAGGACCGCCCGCACGCGGGCGAGATCCTGGTCGAGGTCGGCCGTTCCATTGCGCGCCCGCTCCATGTGCTCGCGTCGCACGTCGGCCGGCGCGTTCTGGATGAAAAGGTCGAGCACCAACAGCAGGATCGTCAGGTCGTCCGCCTCACCGATGATCGGAATCGCGTCGGGGATCAGGTCGATGGGCATCACCACGTAGGCGAGCGCCGCTGCCAGCAACGCCTTGAGCCCGATCGGAGTCCGCGGGTCGCGCATCAGGCCCCACACCAGGCGCGCGTAGACGGGCAGCTTCAGAACCAGGCGCGCGAGGCGCAGGTAGCGCAATCGGCCGGTGACTTTCAGGCTGATGCTCCGGTCGGCTTCGAGGTGGAGACCGATGATACCAGCGTTTGACATTAGAACAGGTGTTCTGCTAGCGTGCACGACAGATTCCGGACGGAGACGCCGGACCACGCGGAGGAGCGGATCGTGACGCGACACGATGCCGAGCGCAAACAGAAGATCCTGGAGTGCATCGCGCAGACGGTCGCGGACCGCGGTTACCCCCCATCGGTGCGCGAGATCGCCGATGCGGTCGGCCTGGCGTCCACGTCGGCGGTCCACCATCATCTCCTCGCGCTCGAGCGCGAGGGCCTGCTGGAGCGCGGCACACACTCCTCGCGGGCGCTCCGGGTCATGGGTCGCGCGGCGGCGGCGCGCCGGCGAGCGAGCGAGCGGCGGGTGACCCCGTTCCGGATGCCGATCGAGCGGGACATCCTCAGGCTCCCGGTGCTAGGCGAGATCGCCGCCGGCCAGCCGATCGAGGCCTACGCAAATGGGGCGGAGTCACTCGACGTGCCGCGATCGATCGAGGCCCACGACGACTCATACGTACTGCGCGTGCGCGGCAAGAGCATGATCGACGCGCTGATCGACGACGGCGACTACGTCGTGGTGCAGCCTCAGGCAACCGCTCGGGACGGGGACATCGTGGTCGCGCTGCTCGATGACAACGGCGTCACCCTCAAGCGATTTTTCCGCGAGAGCGGCCGCATCCGACTGCAGCCAGCGAACTCTGAGATGGAGCCTATCTACGCCACCGATGTCCAGATCCAGGGCAAGGTCGTCGGCGTCATTCGAAAGCTGTAGCCCCCCGGCGCGGGTCACCAACACCGCGGCGCGGACCATCCTGCATGCGGATCTCGACGCCTTCTACGCCTCGGTAGAGGTCCTGGACGACCCATCACTGCGTGGCAGGCCGGTGATCGTCGGCGGTCGACCCGACGAGCGCGGCGTGGTGAGTGCGGCGTCGTACGAGGCTCGTCGCTACGGGGTGCACTCCGCGATGCCGCTGCGCACCGCTGCTCGGCTCTGCCCGGACGGGGCCTTTGTGACCGGGCACCCTGATCGGTATCGGGATGTCTCGACGGCCGTGATGCGCATCTTTGCCAGCTTTACGCCGCTCGTCGAGCCCATCAGCCTGGACGAGGCGTTCCTCGATGTGACCGCCAGCCGCGCCGCCTTCGGAGACGGCGGGACGATCGCCCTTGAGCTGAAGCGGCGCGTTCGTGACGAGACCGGGCTGGTGGTCAGCGTCGGGGTCGCCAGCAACAAGCTGTGCGCCAAGATCGCCTCCGACCTGCGGAAGCCGGATGCCCTGGTCGTGGTCGCCCCCGGTCAGGAGGCCGCGTTCCTGGCGCCGCTGCCGGTCGGTCGCCTGTGGGGCGTCGGCCCGCAGGTTCGCCAGGCGCTGATCGATTACGGCGTCTCCACCATCGGGCAGTTGGCGAGCGTCTCCGGCGCGGCCCTGCGCCGGCGTTTCGGCGCCCACGGGCTCGAGCTGGGACAGCGCGCGCGGGGCGTGGACCCCTCACCCGTGACGCCGACGCAGGCGCCCAAGAGCATCGGTCACGAGCACACCTTCAGCCGCGATGTGGTGGAACGCTCGCGGCTCGAGGCCACGCTGCTGGACATCGCAGAGTCGGTCGCGAGCAGGTTGCGGGCGCATGGCCTGGCCGCGGGTGCGATCCAGCTCAAGCTCCGTTACGAGGGATTCGAGACGATCACGCGCCAGATGCCGCTCCCTCGCCAGACACGCGAGTCGGAGCCGATCTACGAAGCCGGAGTCGCCCTGCTGGAGCGGACCAGGAGCACCGCCCCCGTGCGCCTCATCGGCCTGACGGCCATCGGCCTGGCCGAGCTCCAGCAGCTCACCCTGTTCGACGAACAGCCGCGCAGCGAGCGGGTCGCCAGATCGCTCGATGCAGTCCGCGCGCGATTCGGCGAGTCGGCAATCACGCGCGCGCGCCTGCTTGCCGACCGACCCCAGCGGCGCTTCGACTTCGGCGAGCGACCCACCGCCGATGCCGGCCGGCCGCCGAATGACGAGGCCCGTTGACAAATAGCCCGTTCTATCCAAGGAGGGCCCACGGGCCGACGCGGGGGTACCGCCACCGCCCGCCTGACTTGCGGTGGCGGGAAGGTCAGCTCCCGGTGAACCGCCGCGGGTACTGCTGTCGGCTTTCCGGACCAGCAGAAGACCGGTGTCAGACTTATCGCTGGCTGAGGAGCTAGTGTCCCGCGCCAGAATCGACTTGAGCCTTCCGGACCGCCTTGGCGAGAATCGCGTCGGCGGTCTTGACCCAGGTGAACGGTGTGGCACCGGCGTTCCAGTCGCGGGTGAAGCGCTCGATCGCGGCGCTCAGGGCGCGAACGCTCTCGAAGCTGCCACGCCGGATGGCCTGACGAGTGAGGATGCTGAACCACGTCTCGACCTGGTTCATCCACGATGCCGAGGTGGGGGTGAAGTGGAAGCTGAAGCGTGTGTGCCGGCCGAGCCAGCGCTGGACGGCGGGGGTCTTGTGGGTGCTGACGTTGTCGAGGACGACGTGCACCTCGCCGCTGGGGTACGCCCGGGCGAGGCGCCGCAGGAAGGCGAGGAAGTCGGCCCCGGTGTGGCGCGCGCGCGCCTGGTGGGTCACCGCCCCGCTGCCGACCTCGAGCGCGGCGAACAGGCTCAGCGTCCCGTTGCGCTTGTAGTCGTGGGTGTGGCGTTCGACCTGGCCAGGGCGCAGCGGGAGCATCGGCTGGGTCCGGTCGAGGGCCTGGATCTGGGTCTTCTCGTCGACACTGAGCACGATCGCTCGCTCGGGCGGCGCGAGATAGAGCCCGACCACCTCGGTCACCTTGGCCACCAGCTGCGGATCGCGGCTGAACTTGAACGTCTCGCTGCGGTGCGGCTTGAGCCGACCTTCCTGCCATACCCGCCCGACGGTCGAGGCGCTCACGCCGACGCGCTTGGCGAGGCGCCGCGTGCTCCAGTGGGTGGTGCCCTCGGGCCGGGTCAGGGTCTCGGCCAGGATCCGCTCGCGCAGCTCGCGCCCGTACACCCGCGGCCGGCCCGGATGGGGCGCGTCGGCCAGACCCGCCAGGCCCTGCTCCTTGAACCGGCGCCGCCAAAGCAGGACGGTCGGCACCGACACGCCGAGCTCGTCGGCGACCGCGATGTGGGCCGCGCCGTCGGCGGCGCGCAGGATGATCCGGGCGCGCATCACGGTACGCTGCTCGGTGGTGCCCGCGCGGGCCATCGCCCGCAGGGCTTCAGCTTCGCATTCGCTCACAGCCAACGGAGGTGCGGGATGAGCAGCCATAGCACGGACTGTACCCCAGCCCGATTCAAGAATCAAGCTCATTACGCGTCAGCACACTAGCGAGCTGGAGCTAGCGAGCGCTGAGGACTAATTCGGTACTCGCTGGGCACAGGCAGTGAGGCTCTGGCCACCCGCTCCAACCGGCTCCCATCCGCCACCGGGCATCCCGCGACCAATGCCATCAATCGTCCATGTTCCGGCCAGCTGCTTCACGGCCACGAGATGCATGCTCGCCTGCGGTTCGAGTCGAACCACATAGCACGCGGCTCCACCGACCAGCGTTTCCGAGTTCACCGACGCCCTGGTGAATCCTTCTGTTTCGAACAGCCGAGGATCATTCTTCAGCGCGGCGACCACCGCAGACGATGGGGAACCGGGTTCCGCTCGGATTGCGCCCGTCCAGATCTCCGAGGACGTATAGAGCGATGCCCCGCCGCCAAACAGCGGGATCTCGGGTACGGTGCTCACCAACAGGTACAACGACAGCAACAGCGCCGTGGCCAATACCCCGGCACTTGCCAGCTTCGCAATCTGTGACCGCGGGTTGCGGAGCCGAGCAGGATGCTCGTGAAGCACTAGCAGTTGCTCCCGGTCCACAGCCCGTTCCCGTAATAGTCCATTCGGAGCCAGCAGGATTCCTCGCTCGCCCCGGTCGCAGGTGATGGGGCTGCAGACATCGTCACAGCGAGGCACGCGGCAAGGGCGATCGGCAGGCGGTAGCGAATGGGCACGGACGCTCCTTCTCTTAAATCGGAGTCGAGACCCGGACGTGGCGGCCCATAGGCGCAAAGCCTGAATACGTGGACTCATATTATGGAATTCTCCCCCCCGTCAAGTCCCAAAGTGACCCCGGTCATGACCGTACACTTGACCGACGTCACCGGCGTCGCTATCGGCCGATCCAGGCCGGCTGCCGAATGACGAGCCTGTTGACAAATAGAACGCCTGTTCATACCATGGTCCGAAATCGAACGCCTGTTCTGCGCAGGGGCCGGCGACCACGTTACGAGGATCGGGGATGGCACTCATGAGGATCGCGCCGGTGGAGGCGCGAGTCAGCTGGGACCGGGCTCACGCGCGGCCCGGGTCGGTCCGTTGGGGTGGGCACGCGGTCGGCGTGGTGGGCCTGGCGGGGGTGCGTGACGAGCGTGCGGCGTATCCACGCGATCGCGGGCCGCGCATCACCTACCTACTGCACACGGCCGACGGTGGACGGGCGTCCATCGTCTACGACGAGCTCCGCCGCCGCTGGTACGTGGAGGCGATCGACTCGGCCGCCTGACGAGCGGTGATCCATCGACCTGGCCGCCCGACGAGCGGTCATACCGCGGTCTGGCCGCCACCGCAACGCGCACCGCGACCTGACGCGGCTGCCGTCTGCGACAATCCCCGCGCGCGCCACTACGCTCCTGTGGTGGACCGATGCGATGAGGACACCGCGGATGGCCGACGATGAATCGCTCGCCTCCCTTTCGCTCGAGGAGCTCGCCGGGCGGCTGGCATCGGCCGAGCCTGTTCCCGGGGGAGGCAGTGCCGCGGCCCTGGCGGGCGTGCTTGGCGCCGCGTTGGTCAGCATGGTGGTCGAGCTGACCCATCGATCTGGCTCGCAGCCGGAGGAGGACCGGGTGGCGCTCTCCCACATCGGGGAGGGAGCCCGGGCCAGGCTCGCCGAACTTCTCGAGCTCGCCGATCGCGACAGCCGAGCCTATGCGGCCGTGATGCGCGCTCGACGCCTGCCCCGCTCGACCAACGAGCAGCGCGCGACCCGCGGACAGGCCATCAGCCAGGCGACCGCCGATGCGACTCGGGTGCCGCTCCAGACGGCACGTGCGGCGGCCGCCGTGGTGGATCTCGCCGCGCGGGTTGCGCCGATCGGGAATCCGAGTGCCGCCAGCGACGCCGGAGTCGCGGCCCTGCTCAGCACGGCGGCGATGCGTGCCGCGGCACTCAACGTCCGCATCAACCTGCCCTTCCTCGCGCCGGAAGCCGCGCTCGTGCGCGAGGCGCCCCGCGAGCTCGTCGCGCTCGATGCGCAGGTCAGTGCCGGGGAGGCCAGGACGCTGGCCGCCGTAGCGGAGCGGATGGGGTGACTTCACCGACGTGACGGCGCGCGTCCTCGACGGCCGACCGGTGGCCTCGCACCTATGGCGAGAGCTGGGCGATCGCGCGGCCGCCGTTCACGCCAAGACCGGCGCCGCTCCCCGCCTGGCGATCGTGCGCTTCTCGGCTGAAGGCCCGGCCGGGGTGTACGCCCTGAGCCTGGCGCGGGCCGCACATGGCGTCGGGATCGAGACGCTGTGGGTCGATCCGCCCGAGGGTGTAACGGCGGTGGACCTCGAAGCGCGCATCGGCGCGCTCAACCGGGATGCCGATGTCGCCGGAATCGTCGTCACCCAACCGCTTCCCGACCACCTCGACCTGGCCCGCACGCTCGAGCTCATCGATCCGAGCAAGGACGTGGATGGCGCCACCGCGCAGAGCGCCGGGCTGCTGGCGCGGGGCGCACCGACGTTCGCGCCCGCCACGGCGCTGGCGATCCTGGAGATCCTCCGCGCGTATGAGATCCCCATCTCCGGCCGGCGGGCGGTGGTCATCGGCCGCTCGGCGGTGGCCGGCCGGCCGGTGGCGGCGCTCCTGCTGGCGGCCGATGCCACGGTGATCGTCTGCCACCGCCGGACACGGAACCTCGCCCGTGAGACGCGTCGCGCCGAGCTGCTGGTGGTGGCCGCCGGCTCTCCCGGTCTCGTGCGCGCGGAGATGGTGAATCGCTCCTGCGTGGTGATCGATGCGGGCATCAACGTCACCCCCGACGGCGTGGTCGGTGACGTCGACTTCAACGCGGTCCGTCCGGTCGTCGCCGGCATCACGCCGGTGCCCGGCGGGGTCGGGCCGGTGACCACCATGATGCTGCTGCACCAGACCTTGATCTCGGCGGAGCGTGCCGCCGCCGTCCGGCCTCCGGAGCTGGACCGTTTTCGGACGCCGGTGCCGGCCGAGGTCGCCGGCGGCTGATCAGCCCAGGACGGTGGGCGCAATCATCGCCGCGACCGACACCGAACCGTCGATGAAGCCCAGCCTGCGCATCGTGTCGTAGCCGTCACTCCAGAGCTGGCGGTCGATGCGCCCCGCGCCGAACGCGCCGGTGCCCTTCCACAGCTCCACCGTCGCCGCGAGCACGGAGCGAGCCGTGGCCTCGTCGCTCCTGATCGTCGGCACCGCCGCCTCGGCTGCACGCAGGCCTGCGGCCGGATCGCGGATCACCGCGGCCTGGGCCCGCGCCGTTGCGGAGGCGAACGCGCGGACCAGCGCCGGGTCTGCCGCCAGCAGTCGCTCGCCGGTGATCACCCCCGGGCCCGGGAGCGGCACGATGCGGTCCACGATCATCTGGGCGACGGTCATGCCGCGTGCGCGGAGGCGGAGTGGCTCGTTGTTCCGGAAGCCGGTGATCAGGTCCACCTCGCCGCGCAGAAGCCCATCCACCTGGTTGAACTGGGGATACTCGCGAATCGCGACGTCGGCGGCGGTGAGCCCGCCGGCGCTGAGGACGGCCAGCAGGGCGGCCCACGACGACCCGTAGCGGCCGGGCGTGCCGATCCGCATTTTCTTCAGCCCTGCCGGACTCGACGGCACCTTTCCGACCGGGCCGATGAGCGCGACCGGAAAGCTGGTGAACAGGGTCGAGACATAGCGAACCGGGATGCCGGAGGTGCGCCCGATCATCACGTCCGTCGCGTCCGCAACCCCGAACTGAGCGGTGCCGCTCCCGACCAGGCGCAGGACATCGGGCGCGTTCTTGAAGTCGATCGTCACATCCAGGCCGGCCTGGCGATAGAAGCCGGCCTGCTGCGCCAGATAGAACGGGGCGAACTGCACGTCAGGGCGAAAGCCGAGCAGCAACGTCACCCTGCGCAGCGCCACGCCCGCGCCGGAGGACGCCCCGGACGGACCCCCGCTCGCAGCCGGGCTGCATCCAGTTGCGAGCAACGACGCGACGAGCGCGAGGACGGCAAGTCTCCGGATGGGCATCGGTGTTCCTTTCAGGGTTGCACGAGGCGGCGTTCGGCGACCAGCACCAGTCCGTACAGGGCCAGCCCGATGACCGCCAGCGTGGCGAGCGCCACGAACATCAGCGGGGTGTCGAACAGCCCCTGGTTGGCGATATTGATCAGTACCCCGAGCCCGGTCGCTGCACCCGCCCATTCGGCGACCACAGCGCCGATGACGGCCAGCGTGACGCCAACTCGCAGCCCGCCGAAGATGATCGGCAGGGCGGCAGGAATCTCGAGGCGGGCGGTGCGTTGAGCCTGGTTCGCCCCGAGGCTGCGGTAGAGCTCGACGAGCAGCGGATCGACGGAGCGGATACCGACCATGGTCGCGATCGCGATCGGGAAGAACACGATCAGCGCGCAGATCAGCACGCGCGCCAGCAACCCGCCGCCGAACCAGATGTCGAGCAGTGGGGCGAGCGCCAGGATCGGAACCGCCTGCGCCGCGACGATGTACGGCGACAGCGCCCGCTCCACGAGCGTGCTCTTGCCGAGACCGATACCGATCGCCAGCGCGGCGACCGTTCCAGCGGCCAGGCCGAGCACGATCTCGCTGAGCGTGGCAGCGGTGTGCTGCCACAGCAGCCCGCTGGCGATGGCCCGCACAGCCCGCGCGCCGACGACCTCCGGCGCGGGCAGGATGTATTCGGGATAGGCGCCGATGACGGTGAGCAGCTTCCATGCGGCAAGGAAGACCGCCAGGCTCAGCACCGAGCCCGCGACGCGCCTCACGCCGCATCCCCCCACGCAGCCGCATCCACATTCTGCGAGGCGAGCGCGGAGCGGATCTCGTGCTCGATCGCGGCCGCCCGCCCGTCCTCGGCACTGACCAGCGTTCTGGGACGGGGAAGATCCACTTGCAACACGCGCACGATCCGTCCAGGGCCGCGGCCCAGTACCGCCACGCGATCGGCGAGCCGGACCGCCTCGCCGACGAGATGGGTAACGAGGATCACCGTGCGCCGCTCGGCGACCCACAGCGACTCCAGTTGCGCGTCGAACGCCTCTCGGGTCAGCGCGTCGAGGCTGGAGAACGGCTCGTCCAGGAGCAGCACCTGCGGGTCGGCGGTGAGGGCACGCGCCAATGCCGCGCGCTGCTGCATGCCGCCCGACAGCTCCCGCGGGTAGCGATCGGCGGCTTGGGCCAGACCGACCCGCTCCAGCGCGGCGCCTGCGCGGCGACGACGGTCGGTTGGATCGACCCCGGCCAGCTCCAGCGGGAGCGCGACGTTCTCCAGCGTCGTCCGCCACGGGACGAGACGCGGCTGTTGGAACACGACCGCCACGCGGCCATCCCCCGCTCGAGGAGGCGTGCCCCCGACCATCACGCTGCCGGAGGTCGGCGCGAGGAGTCCGGCGACGATGCGCAGCAATGTGCTCTTGCCGCTGCCATTCGGCCCGATCACCGCCGTGAAGTTGCCGGCGGGAACGGCGAGGTCGAGGTCGTGCAAGGCATCAAGCCCGCGGGGGCCGCTGAAGCGCAGGCCGATCCCGCGCAGGCTGACCGCGGCGCCGGGCACGGCGCGTTCGTCCGACTTGCGGCTCTCCGGCTCCCGCCGCACGGGCACCTCCGTTCCTTCCATCGCACGGGGCACCCGTGAGCGAAACCCGCGCGCATCACGCCTCGGCGGACGTGGGCCGCCGCCAGTCGATGCGTCATCGGAGAACGCCTCGCGGTCGCCTTCTCCCGTCCGGACTGTGACCGTCGGCCCTGTCTCGCCCGTAGTGCCGGGCGTCAGGTCGGCCCCGTCGGCTGCTCCCGGCGCCACTCCGCGGCGGCGGGACCGAAGGGGTTCGCGGGCTGGCTCATCCGCGCAGGGAGCGCGGGGCGAGCCGACCGCCGGTGGGGATTTTCACCCCGCCCCGAAGGCGATAGATGGTTCAGTTAGGGGCGAATCGTGCCACGCGGAGCGGGCGCGGTCAACGCTCCTGCGCCGAGCGCTCCGCGTGCGGCTGCGGATCGCTCCGGCGCGAGCGGACCCATCGGTACACCAGGTACGCGACACCGAGCACCACCACGACGTAGATCACGTACTCGAAGGGGCGGACGGCGTCATACAGGCGGCGGTAGTTCGCGCCGAGCAGGTAGCCACCCAGCAGGAGTGCCGCGTTCCACGGGAGCGATCCGAGCGCCGAGAAGAGCAGGAAGCGACCGATCGGCATTCGCGCCACCCCCGCGGGGTAGTTGATCAGTGCCCGCACGAGCGGCACCAGGCGTCCGAAGAAGACCGCCCAGCCCCCGTACCGGGCGAACCATGCATCGGCTCGGTCGAGATCCTCCGGCTTGATGTGCACGTAACGTCCGTATCGCTCGAGCAGGGGGCGTCCGCCCCACGCGCCGATCAGGTAGCCGGCAAGCGAGCCGAGCACCGCACCGGTGGTCGCCACCAGCAGGACGACCAGGAAGCCCCACGGCGCGTGTGTCAAGGGCTCCAGGACCGATGGGTCGGCTGCCGACTGCGAGACCTTCCAGCCGGCCATCGGCACGATCACCTCGGAAGGGATGATCGGCACGAAGGTCTCCATCGCGATCGCCACCAGGACCCCCAGGTAGCCGACCGCGTCGTACAGATGCAGGAAGAACGGGATCACCGAGCGGTCGATGAACTCCAGCACGCTGTCAGCCTCCCGCCGCGGGGCGATCGCGGGGCGCCGAGGCGCCACCGCCGGCGGTGCGCTGGCTGGTCACCGGGGCCGCGGGATGGATGGCCGGCAGCGCCGCGGGTCGGCGGCGTGGAACAGCGACCCGGTGGGGACCTCCACGGCGGGGCACGCGGCGCCGCTCCGGGGCACGAATCCGGTCATCCACGCCCAGGATGTGGACCGCAACCAACACGGACAAGAGGGCCGCCCCGGCAACCCAGCCGCCCAGCACGTCAATCGGGTAATGCGCGCCCAGATAGAGGCGGGCGATGCTGATCGCCCCGATCAGGATCGCGGCCACCAGGTACGCGAGCCTCCCCTGCTGCCGGTCGAGCGCCAGCCGCGCGATGCAGAAGGCGGTCAGCCCGTAGAAGACGGTCGCGCGCAGCGCATGGCCCGCCGGGAAGTCGGCGAGATTGTCGAGGCCGATACCGTTGACGTTGAAGAGGGCGCGCACGAGCTGCACGCCGCTGATCGGCGCCCCCGCGGTGAAGTATTTCAACGCCCACTCGAGCGGAAAGGCGAGCGTCCCGAGTGCCATCAGCAGCGCGAGGTCGCGTCGCCCCTTGGCGAGCGCCAGAAGGCCGAGGAGCGCAAACGCGATGGCAACGAACCAGCCGGAGCCGAGCGCGGAAATGCCACGGATCACGACATCGAAGGGGGGCAGGTGCGTGGCGATCCACTGATGCACGCCGGGCACGAGGCTCCCCATCAGCCATCGCTCCGGGGCGGTGTACCCGGTCGTGCGCTTCAGCGTGACCAGCCAGAACAGGCTGGAGAGCGCGATCAGGGTGAAGAGGAAGGCGGCAGCCGGGGACGGGATGGCGCCTCCAAGACGGTCCTTGGCCTCGTCGCTGATGACCAGGCGGCTGGTCGGGTCCGGGATCCGTCGCACGTTCGTAGTATACGGAGCACGTCCTCAGGAGCCCCATGACCAACGAGCTACCGCGCCTGCTGCTGACCGGTCGCGACCTGACGATCGCACAGGTCGTCGAAGTGGCCCGCAAAGGGCGGACCGTGGGAGTCGCCGAGGAGGCAAGGACGCGGATGCGGGCCTCGCGCCTGACGATCGAGCGGCTGGTGGCGGACGGGGCGACGGTGTACGGCGTGACGACCGGCTTCGGAGACCTGGCCGACGTTCGCATCGAGCCGGACCAGAGCGTGGCGCTCCAGCGCAACCTGGTGCGCAGCCATGCCGCCGGGGTCGGGCCGCCACTCCCCCCAGACGTGGTGCGGGCCATGCTGCTGCTGCGGGCCAACACCCTGGCTGTCGGGCTGTCGGGTGTGCGCACGTCGGTGGCCGACCAGCTGTGCGCGCTCCTCAACGCCAAGATCCACCCGGTGATCCCATCGCGTGGAAGCGTGGGCGCGAGTGGCGATCTCGCGCCGCTCGCTCATCTCGCCCTGGTGCTCATCGGAGAGGGCGAGGCCGAGCTGGATGGCAGGCCGATGGCCGGTGCCGAGGCCCTTGCCGCCGCGGGCCTGGAGCCGCTGGCCCTCGAGGCCAAGGAGGGGCTCGCGCTGCTCAACGGGACGCAGCTGATGGCGGGCATCGGCGCCCTGGTGGTCCACGACGCGCGACAGCTGGCGGCCACCGCCGATGTCGTTGGTGCGATGAGCCTGGAGGCGCTGCTCGGCACCACCGCAGCCTTCGACGAGCGCCTGGTGAGCGCTCGTCCGCACCCCGGACAGCTGGCGACGGCCGGGCATCTGCGCGAACTGCTGGCGGGCAGCGAGATCGGCGACAGCCATCGGTCAAGCCCGCACCGCGTGCAGGACGCCTACTCGCTGCGCTGCATGCCGCAGGTCCACGGGGCGGTGCGGGATGCGTTCGACCAGCTCGAGCGCGTGCTGGTGGTGGAGATCAACGCGGTCACCGACAATCCACTCGTCTTCCCCGATGGCGCGGTCATCTCCGGCGGCAATTTCCACGGCGAGCCGGTGGCCCTCGTGCTCGACTACGCGAAGCTCGCGATCACCGAGCTGGCATCCATCGCCGAGCGCCGCGCCGCGCGGCTGGTCGATGCCCATCTGTCAGGGCTCCCGGCCTTCCTGTCGGAGCAGCCCGGGATGCAGAGCGGCCTGATGATCGCGCAATACACGGCCGCGGCACTGGTCAACGAGCTCCAGGTGCTCGTCCATCCGGCGTCCGCCGATACGATCCCGACCAGCGCCAACCAAGAGGACCACGTGAGCATGGGGGCCACCAGCGCCCTCCATCTGCGAGCCGCGCTCGACGCGGCGCAGAGCGTGGTCGCCATCGAAGCGTTGTGCGCGGCGCAGGCGCTCGACTTTCGGGCGCCGCTGCGTCCCGGCCCACGCCTTGGATCGGCGCATGCGGCGATCCGGTCCGTTGTGCCGCACCTGAGCGACGATCGGCCCCCGGCGCCCGACATCGCGGCCGTCCGAGCGCTGGTCGAGAGTGGGGCACTGCTGGCGGCGGCTTCCGGTGGCTGAGCTGCGCTTCGCGCTCGTCGACCGATCGACGTTCGCCGACATCCCCGCGCCTCGGCGGCCCTCCGCCCGCTGCCAGACGTGCGACTACTGGGAGCGGGTCGACGGGCGGCGCGAGCTGCCTGCCGATGCCGCTCCGGCGGATCGATCAGCACGCGAGCTACGCAAGCTCGATCGCCTGCTCGCCGGCGAGCGGCTGGGGGGCGCGTACGGCATGCTCGCGTTCGGCAGCGACGCGTCCGGCGACGCGGTCGCGGTCGGGTGGGCGCAGTTCGGGCCGATCTCGGCCTACCCGCGGGCGCAGGCCATCCGGGACCGCTACCCGACGCTCCCCGCCTCGCCGCCTCCGTGGGTGATCACCTGTCTTCAGCTGACCGACACCGACGAGGAAGCAGGCTCGCGGCTGCTCGAGGCGGTCTGCGCGGCCCTGGACCGGCGCGGCGTGAGCGTCGTTGAGGCCTATCCGGAGGGTGGCGGCGATCCGTGGCTGTCGTCGCCCGGACCGGCATCGGTCTACCGTGCCGCCGGCTTCGAGCAGGCGGCGGGAGACGACCGCTACCCGGTCTACCGTCGCGAGCTGACCGGCGAGTCGACCGACGAGGCTGGATGGGGTGCGCTCCTCCGTCGCCCGGCCGACGACGAGGGCGAGTGGCCGCTGCCGATTCCCCGGCAGCCAAGCGACGACGACCTGTTCCGTCTTCCCCAGAAGCCGCGGCGGCCCAATCCGTTCGGAGAGGACTGAGCCGCCGACGGCTACACCCAGGCAGAGATCGCGACCATGCTCGAGGTCCCCGCCGGCACGGTCGCAGGCTGGATCGCCGACGCCAAGCGCCGCCTCCGCCGGCGTGGCGAGGAGCTGGTATGAGCGACGAGGGCCGCCTGCGCCGTCTCCTCGCGGACCTGGAGAGGAGCGCACCGATGGCTTTCCCACCACCGACCCAACCCCACGCCGCACGGCGGTCGGCATGGCCCGTCTTCGCGGCGGTGGTGATCGCCGGCGTCGCGATCGGAGTGCTGCTGGCCGGACCGTTCGGGCCGCGCAAGGTGGGCCAGCTGACGCCGAGCCCCTCGCCGGGTGGCTTGCTCACGCCGTCCCCGACGGCGTCGACCGCTTCCCGCAGCCCAGCGCCCAGCGCGTCACCGGTCGCGGCCGGCGCGACGATCATCTCGCTCACGCCCGGAGGGAACGGGGTGGTCACCGCTGCGACCAGGGGACCGCGTGGTTTCGTCGCGCTGGGTCGTCGTGCCGGGGCGCCCGCGGCATGGCACAGCGCGGACGGTCGCACGTGGTCCGGCGCCACCACGCCTGGCTCCACCGAGACGTTACAGGCAACCGCCGCCGCCGGGTCGGACCTGGGCTACGTGGCGGCGGTCGCCACCTGCGGGCCGAGCGAATGCGCAGGAGCCGCATTCTGGTCCTCGAGTGATGGCGCGCGATGGGTGACGACGGCGACACGCCTCGATGGCCGGATCGTCGTCGACATCGTGGTCACCAATGGGGGCTTCCTGGCGATTGCCGGCACCTGGCCCGGGGACTCGAGCCAGCAGCCCATGATCCTGCGCTCGGTCGACGGACGCGGCTGGCAGGCGATCTCCCCGGCCGGCAGTGGTCTGACCGGTGCGAACGTGACCGCCATGGCCGTCCATCGCGGCCAGATCGTGGCGGTAGGCAGCCAGCTGCAGGCCGTCGGCAGCACTCCCTCCTCGTGGACGAGCACGGACGGGTTGGTGTGGACCCGGCATCTGCAGTCGTCCGGCTGGGCCGCCGCGATGGCGCTGCAGAGTGACGGCGAGCGTCTGATCGCGGTCGGGATGGGCCCGTGTGCGTCGAGAAACGCGTGCGCCGAGTTGGATCTTGCCTGGTCCTCCAGCGACGGCCTTACCTGGCAGCCATACGCGCGCAGCACGTGCTGCCAGCAGCTCTGGCGGGTCGCACCCGCGGCGCCCGGCTGGCTGGCGGTCGCCAATCAGCAGATCCGCGGCGCCGGGGGGCCAGGCTTCGTGTCGATCGACGGATCCGGTGGCCTCCGGCCAGTGAGTGTCGATCCGAGCGTGTCGGAGGTTTCGGCGATCCTGCCCGGAGAGGGCGCGACGCTTGCATTCGGCCAAAGAGCCGCGGCGCCGAGCCGCCGCGAAGCGGTCGTCATCGTGTTCGGATTGCCGCTTCGCTGAGCGCCAATGTCAAGGACCGGGTCGCGTCGGCGGCCAGAGCCCGAGCGTATGATCGGGCCGATGGCCGTCACCTCGCGCACCGTGCGCGCCCCGCGTGGCACGCAGCTCTCGACAAAGGGTTGGCAGCAGGAAGCCGCCCTGCGGATGCTGATGAACAACCTCGACCCCGATGTCGCCGAGGACCCCGACCACTTGATCGTGTATGGCGGCACCGGGCGGGCGGCCCGCTCGTGGGAGGCGTTCGAGGCCATCGTCCGTGAGCTGCGGCGCCTGGAGGACGACGAGACACTGGTCGTCCAGAGCGGAAAGCCGGTCGGCGTCTTCCGGACCACGCCGGACGCCCCGCGGGTGCTGATCGCGAACGGGCTCCTCGTCCCGCACTGGGCGACCTGGGAGCAGTTCCGCGAGCTGGAGCGGGCGGGGCTGACGATGTACGGGCAGATGACAGCCGGGTCGTGGATCTACATCGGCACGCAGGGGATCGTACAGGGCACCTACGAGACCTTCGCCGAGCTCGCCCGGCAGCACTTCGGCGGGACGCTGCGCGGGACCGCAACCCTCACCGCCGGGCTCGGCGGGATGGGGGGCGCACAGCCCCTGGCGGTGACCATGAACGGTGGCGCACTGCTCGCGGTGGAGGTCGACCCCGCCCGCGCCGAGCGACGGCGCGCCATCGGCTATGTGGACGAGCTCACCGACGACCTGGACGACGCGTTGCGGCGCATCGACGGCTGGCGGGCGCAGGGCACGGCCCGCAGCATCGCGCTGGTCGGCAACGCGGCCGACGTAGAGCCGGAGCTGGTCCGCCGCAGCTGGCGGCCGGATGTGGTGACCGACCAGACCTCAGCCCACGACCCGCTGGGCGGGTACGTGCCGGGCGGCATCGGCCTGGCCCAGGCCCTCGCCCTGCGCACCTCGGATCCAGACGAGTATCTGCGCCGATCGATGGCCTCCATCGCGGCCCACGTCCGCGCGATGCTCGCCTTCCAGCAGCGGGGCGCCGTGACCTTCGACTACGGGAACAACATCCGCGCACAGGCCAGGGAGGCGGGCGTGACGAATGCGTTCGACTTCCCCGGGTTCGTGCCGGCGTTCATTCGGCCGTTGTTCACCGAGGGCAAGGGGCCGTTCCGCTGGGCCGCCCTGTCCGGGGTGGCCGGCGACATCCTGAAGACCGACGCAGCGCTGATCGAGCTCTTCCCGGAGAACGAGACGCTGCACCGATGGCTCCGCCTGGCCCAGGAACGGGTGCCGTTCCAGGGCCTGCCGGCCCGGATCTGCTGGCTCGGCTACGGGGAGCGGGCGAAGGCCGGGCTGCGGATCAACGAGATGGTGCGCTCCGGTGAGCTGGCCGCACCGATCGTCATCGGCCGCGATCACCTCGATGCGGGGAGCGTCGCCAGCCCTTTCCGAGAAACGGAGGCGATGCGCGACGGGAGCGACGCCATCGCGGATTGGCCGATTCTCAACGCGCTGCTCAACACCGCCGCCGGCGCGACCTGGGTCAGCGTGCACCACGGCGGCGGGGTGGGCATCGGCTACAGCCTGCATGCCGGCATGGTGGTGGTCGCAGATGGCACCGCCGCGGCGGCGGGACGCCTCGAGCGCGTGCTGACCACCGACCCCGGGATGGGCGTGGCGAGACACGCCGACGCCGGCTATCAGCGGGCGATTGACATCGCCCGCCAGCGCGGCGTTCGGATCCCGATGCTCGAGCGCGACTGACCTCCGCCGGCTGAGCCGTACTCCGGCCACACAGTCATGGAACTCGGCCTCGCCGAGTGGCGTCTCTTAATGAAACCTTTCTCAGACTGCGTCTGTGCCCCGGGCATCAGGGAGCCCACACTCCGCTTTGTCAACGCCTGCTGGACGATCGACGGGCCGTCGGGAGCCCCGCAGTGGGCTGAACGAAAGAGAGACGAAGGGAACGACAGTGCGCATCCGAGCAGCCGTCCGCCGTTCCGTGGCCGCCTGCCTAGCGCTGATGGTGGTCGCCGGCGCATGGAGCATCGGTGGTCAGCCGGCCGACGCGTCGACCGCGCTTGGCTCGAATCCGATCGTCGCCGAGAACGCGCATCCTGGCACCCTGAGCTGGCAGATCCCCGCCCCCGGCTATCGGATCGCCAACGACCTGGGCGGGCAGATCAAAGGCTACGCCTCGGCAACCAGCGTCAACGTCGGAGGCCGCCTCGACTTCCTGGTCTCGGTGAACCCCGCCCAGCCGTACCGGATCGCGATCTACCGTCTCGGCTGGTACCGCGGCGCCGGGGGGCGCCTGCTGCTGCTGACGCCGTTCCTTCCCGGCATCCACCAGGCATCCTGCGCATCGGACCTGCGCACCGGACTCGCCCAGTGCGCGTGGCGGCCGAGCTATCGCCTCTCCGTGCCCCGCACCTGGGTGAGCGGGTTGTACGTGGCGGTGCTATCCAGCATGTGGCGCTACCAGAACTACGTGCCCTTCACCGTCCGCGACGACACCGGACGCCAGCCGCTGCTCGTCGTCCAGCCGGTGGCCACCTACCAGGCATACAACAACTACCCGCGCGGGACGGGCAAGAGCCTCTACGACTTCAACAGCGCGGGCGGCCGGACGATGAGCGGCGGGACGCGCGCCGTCAAGGTCTCGTTTGACCGGCCGTACGCCGCGGACGGCTCCGGCGGCCTGTTCGTGTACGAGCATCCCCTTGTCCGCTGGCTCGAGGCGAGCGGCTACCCCGTGTCGTACGTCACCGACGTCGACCTCCATGCGCGGGGAACGATGAGCAGGCGCTACCGAGGGATCGTCTTCAGTGGGCATTCGGAGTACTGGACAGCTCCGATGCGCAACACCGCCGAAGCTGCCCGGGGCGCCGGTGTCGGCCTGGCGTTCCTGGGCGCCAACGACGCCTACTGGCAGGCGCGGCTCGAGCCGTCACGCGCGCGCCAGCCCAACCGCACGCTGGTCTGCTATCGGGCCGCCGCCCTCGACCCAGTCATCGACCGACGGCTGGTGACCGTGCGCTGGCGCGACGCGCCGGTCCGTCGCCCCGAGCAGCTGCTTCTGGGGATGGAGTACTCGAACATGGTGCGCGGAAGCGCTCCGTTCGTGGTTGTCAATGCGCGGTCCTGGATCTATGCCGGGACGGGGCTGCGAGACGGGCAGGCACTCCCGGGGCTGATCGGCGGTGAGGCCGATCGGATCGACACCTCCGCGGGCATGCCACTCGCGCTGAGCCGCATCCTGCTCGGGCGCTCGCCCTACCGGACGCGACGAGGCGGACGCGACATCGCGAACGCCGTCGTGTACGTCGCACCCAGCCGCGCATCGGTCTTCGCGGCGGGAACCCTCTCCTGGAACCTGGCCCTGGGGGCTCCGGGATCCATCGATCCGCGCGTTCAGCGCGTCACGCACAACGTCCTGAACCGAATGCTGGGGCTGCCCGCCTGACGATCCGCCCATAATTCCGAAGTGGTGTCGCGTTCTCCCGACTTGGCCCTTCCCGGTCCACCGGACCCGTGGCGGCCGTCGGGGATGCCGGATCGCCGCTCCGATCCTCCGTTTCTGATGACCGAGATGATCGAGGCGGAGCCGGCGCTCGCGGAGCGTCTGGTGGCGCGCCTGGAGCGGGATGTGCGCGTCGCGCAGCTCGTCACCGCGCTGCGACACACGGCGGAGGCAGGGCTTCCGGTGGTGACCACCGGCGAAGGCACCAGCCTGCATGCCGCCATGGGCCTGGCGGCGATCCTGGCCACTCCGCCGCCGGCGATCGGCCAACATATCGGGCCAGGCCGAGGGGAGGCAGGCGACACGCTGGTGGGAGCGTGCCTGCCGAGGGCGGTCGAGGCCTTCGAGCTGCTGGCCCTCCCGCCCCGCAACGGGCTGCTGATCGCCGTCTCGCACGAGGGCGGGACGCAGGCAACGATCGAGGCGCTCGAGGCCGCCGCCCGTTGCGGCGCAGCGACGGCGCTGATCAGCGTCGGCACCGGCTCTCCGGCGGCCGTGGCGGCGCGCACGGTGGTGGCCACCGGCGAGCAGGACCGGAGCTGGTGCCACACCGTCGGCTACCTCTCGCCACTGGTGGTTGCGGCGGTCGTCGGGGCACGGCTCTCCCACACCGGGGTCGATGCCGTCGCGCTCCGCCACCTGCTGGAGATGGGCTCCGCGGCGGACCAGGCGGGCGCGGCGGCCGACGCGCTCGCCGATGCGGACCGCGTCCTGGTCCTCGGCTCGGGGATCGACTACGTCTCGGCGCGGGAGCTGGCGCTCAAGCTCGAGGAGGGAGCGCGACTGCCCGCCGTGGCACATCCGCTGGAGACGGTCCGGCACGGGCACTGGGCGGGCGTCACGGATCGCACCGCCGTCATCGTGATCCTGACCGATGCCGAGGGCCGCGGCGAGCCGCCGCGCCACACGTCGCGTGCCGTTCTGCGCGCGGCGGCCGCCCTGGGCGCACGCGCGGCGGCGATCATCGGCGTGGAGGACGACGCGCTGCCCCGCGACCTGACTCCGGCCGGCCGTCTGCGGATTCCGCGAGTGCGCGGCCTCGAGGGCGTGGCTGCCGCGGCCTTGGCAACGGCGATCCCGCTGCAGCTCCTCGCGGAGCGGCTCGCCCGAGCGCGAGGCCTGAACCCGGACCTCATCGGTCGCGACGACCCGCGGCAGGCGGCCGCCGCCCGCTTCTGACGGCCGGCAGGCCTTCTGGCGCCGCTGAGGAAGCCGCCCCGGCCCGATGCGGGCGCAGCCCGTAAGATCGATCCGTGCCGAACCTGATCGAGTGTGTCCCGAACTTCAGCGAGGGCCGGCGTGCGGAGGTCGTCGATGAGATCGTGCGTGCCGTGAGCCAGATCGACGGGGTTACGCTCCTCGACCACAGCCGCGACGCCACCCACAACCGCAGCGTCCTCACCTTCGCCGGGGCAGCGGAACCGGTGGTCCGCGCGGCGACCGCCGCTGTGGGGCGCGCGCTGGAGCTGATCGACATGCAGAAGCACCAGGGAGCGCACCCGCGCATCGGCGCGGTCGACGTCATCCCATTCGTCCCGCTGGGCACCACCCGGCTCGAGGAGTGCGCGGACCTCGCCCGCCGCTTCGGCGAGCAGATCGCGCAGCGCTTCGAGCTGCCGGTGTACCTCTATGGGGCGGCGGCACTCCGGCCGGAGCGTCGGCGGCTGGCCGATGTGCGCCGCGGCCAGTACGAGGCACTGCGCGAGGAGCTGGGCGTGGATCCGGCCCGAGACCCCGACTTCGGACCGTCGCGCCTCCACCCGCGCGGCGGAGCGGTGGCGGTCGGTGCGCGCAAACCGCTGATCGCCTTCAATGTCAACCTCGCCACTGACGACCTGGCGCTCGCCAAGCGGATCGCTCACCGCATCCGCGAGTCCTCGGGCGGCCTGCCGGCAGTCCAGGCGATGGGCGTCCTTCTCGAGAACCCCGGCGAGGCACGCCGTGCGCAGGTGAGCATGAACCTGGTCGACTGGGAGCGGACCGGCATCGCTCGGGTCGTGCGCGAGATACGCCACCTCGCGCTGGAGGCTGGGACCGAGATCGACCACTGCGAGCTGATCGGGCTGGCGCCAACGGCGGCGCTGCTGGAGGTGGCGGCAGACGTGCTCGCACTCCGCAGCTTCAGTGCGGACCAGGCATTGGAGCTTCGCCTCGCCCGAGACCGATAGAATCGACCGCTCATGACCCTGATCCGCGAGGCGCTGCGCGACGCGCTCCAGGATGCCCTCGACCGAGGGCTGGAAGCCGGCGAGTTGACGGCCGCCGGGGGGGCGCCGCTTCCGCCGGTGTCGATCGAGCGGCCGACCCGGGTCGAGCACGGCGACTACGCGTCCAACCTGGCGATGCGGCTGGCCCCGGTCATGCGACGCGCCCCGATGCAGATCGCGGAGGCGCTGCGGCGCAACCTCGTCCCGCCGCCGGCGGTGTCCGGTGTGACGGTCGCGGCACCCGGCTTCGTCAACCTCCGACTCGACGATGCCTGGGTCGCAGAACAGATCGGCCCGATCCTGGCCGCCGGCGAACGGTACGGGCGGGGGTCGGATCTCGATGGCCACCACGTGAACGTCGAATTCGTGAGCGCCAATCCCACCGGCCCACTGACCCTGGGAAACGCCCGAGGGGCGTTCGCCGGCGACCTGCTGAGCCGCGTCCTCGAAGGGGCGGGCGCTGCGGTGACCAGGGAGTACTACTTCAACGACCAGGGTCCGCAGGTGCGCAACCTCGGCCGCTCGGTGCTCGCCATCGTGGCCGGCGAGCCGGTCCCCGACGACGGCTACCACGGCGCGTACGTCGCGGACCTGGCGGCCGATCTGCCCGAGGAGGTCTTGCAAGCCTCGCGCGCCGACGACGCCGATCCGGCCTGGGCGGTCGGCGTCTGGGCCTCCGAGCGGATCCGGGCGGCGATCGAGGGCAGTTTGGCAAGGCTCCGCGTCCGTTTCGACGCATGGACCACGGAGGGCTCGCTCCATCGGGACGGATGGGTCTCAGGTGCCCTCGAGCGGCTGCGTGAGGCCGGCCACCTCTACCAGGCCGAAGGCGCCACGTGGTTTCGCTCGACGGCGTTCGGTGACGACAAGGACCGCGTCGTGATCCGGTCCAACGGCCAGCCGACGTACTTCGCCGCGGACATCGGCTACCTGGCGCACAAGTTCAACCGCGGCTTCACGGAACTGATCTACTTGTGGGGCGCCGACCATCACGGCACCGTCGCCCGCAACCGTGCGGCCGCGGAGGCGCTTGGCCACGAGCCGGCGTCGATCCACTGGCTGCTCATCGCCTGGGTTCGCTTCGTCCGGGACGGCCGCGAGATCAGCATGAGCAAGCGCAGCGGCGAGTTCGTGACCCTCGACGAGCTGCTCTCCGAGATCGGCCCGGACGCAGCCCGCTGGTTCTTCGGCTCGCGCGCGACGAGCACCGGGATCGACTTCGACATCGAGCTCGCCAAACGGCAGTCGAGCGAGAATCCGGTGTACTACGTCCAGTACGCCCACGCACGGTGCGCCTCCATCCTGCGCAACGCCGGGACCGTGCGACCGGATGCGCGCCAGGCGGGCGAGCTGCTCCGTCAACCCGCCGAGCAGGCGCTCGCCCGCGAGCTGTTGCGCCTCCCCGAGGTCGTCAGCGACTCCGCTCAGCGACGTGAGACGCACGACATCCCGCGCTACGGTCTGGAGGTGTCCGCCCTCTTCAGCCAGTTTTACCGGGACTGCCGCGTCCTGACCGATGACGCGCCGCTCACCGCGGCGCGGCTCGCGCTGGTGGATGCCACCCGCCTGGTGCTGGCCAATGCGCTCGGCCTGCTGGGCATCACGGCCCCGAGCTCGATGTAGCGCTCCGGCCCCGGCTCTCAGCGGATGGGCTCAGCGAACGGCGGCGACCACTCGGCGGAGGATCTCCTTCGACGAGGCGTGTGCGACCAGCACCGTTCTGTCTCCTAGGCTGATCAGCTGCGACGGGAACGCCAGGCGGCTCTCGACAGCCGCATAGGTCTGGCGGAACTCCCTCGCGTCGGCCGGCGAGTCCCAGGTCAGCTTCCAGGCGAGCGCGAAGGATCCGGCCGGGCCGGTATCGACCATCAGACGATCGCCTCCCCATCCTTGGGCCGCCAGCGATGCGGCGCCGGCCTCCGCGCCCAGGCCGGTCAGCCAGATATCGATCGTCGCCTCACCCTCCGCGCTCGACGACGCCTCGGTCCAGCCGGAGCCGAGCATTGCCGCGACTGCGGGCAGGCTCACCGCGACCGGCTTCTCGTTGGCGACGTACTTGTCGTAGTGGATCACCTGCTCGGTAGAGATCGGCGGCTGGCGGAAGGCCGCGTCGACCGCTGCGAACCCGCCGCTGGCATACAGCCGCGCCACGAAGTTGGCGCCGGCGGTGTAGGGAAACGCGAGCTGGCGCACCATCCAGGCGGGGATGCCGGCGAGATCGGGCGCACCCCCTCGGCCGACTGCGGCCAGCTGCTGCGGAGTGAGGTGATCGAGCGCCCAGAGCGTCATCGAGGTGGTCGCGTCGCCTTCCACCAGACTCAGCCGGGCCAGGTCCCGGTCGTCAGCCCCGCGCGCGTTCAGATCCAGCGACGAGAGCCTGAAGGCGGCGTCCTGCAGGGCATGCGTGTACTCGTGCGCATAGGTCATCTGCACCTGCGGCGTGAGGCCGGCTTCGCCCACGATCGCCATCCGCCGCGCCCGATCGTCGTAGAAGCCGACCACCTGGCCGGTCAGCAGCTTGAGCCGCAGCGCTCCGATCTCCTGGGTGGCGGTCAGCAGCCCCATCGCGCGCAGCGTGGCGGTCTCGGCAGCCTGCCGGGCGGGCGGGTCGTCGATCTGGAGCTGCGCGCGGAGCTCTCGGCCCAGCTCGGCGCGACTGATCAGCCGTGGGGCGCCGATGTGTGGCGCCGGGAGGCCACGCCGGGCGCGCACCTGCGCCTCGATCTGCGAGAAGGTCGGGGGCCTGCCGCTCGGCGCTGCGCCGCCCGAGGGGACGGTGATGGGCGCAAGCGGCGCCGTCGGCAGCGGCGTCGGGCTGGCCAGCGGACCGAGCGCCACCTGCGCGCCCATCGCCCGCAGGAGCAGGACGCCGACGACCAGCGCCCCGAGTGCGAGCACGGCGATCGCCGCCAGGCGGCGGAGCAGCACGGGCATGGGGCGGCATTGTACGGGCGCTGGTGGCATCGGTCCGGGAGGTCCACGGCTACGTTCAGTTTTCTTAAGCCACGGCAAGCCCTCGGTTCATGTCCGGCTCCTAGGCTCTGCCTCGCGAGTTGGAGATCGGCAACGATTTCCACCTCCACCCTCCCTCCTTCGAGCGCCGGTGTCATTGGGCGGGCACCGGCGCTCGTGTTTTTCGCTAGCATCGGTCCACCGATGGAGATCACCTGGTACGGACGTGCCTGCTTCCGCCTCAAGGGCCGCGACGCCACGGTGATCACCGACCCCTCGCCGCCATCGACCGGCTTCGTGGCCGGCAAGCACGAGGTCGACCTGCTGACCATCAGCCACGCCCACGCGGATCATTCCTACACGCGGTCGATCACCGCCAGCCTGACCCTGACCAGGCCCGGCGAGTACGAGTACCGGAATGTGCTCGTCACCGGGGTACGCGCATTTCATGACGCGGTCGGAGGCGCGGAGCGTGGCGAGAACATGATCTTCGCCTTCGAGCTGGAGGGCGTTCACATCTGCCACCTGGGCGATCTGGGGCACCTGCTGACGGAGGAGCAGCTCTCCGAGCTTGGCCCCGTGGACGTCCTGCTGGTTCCGGCCGGCGGCCAGTTCACCGTCTCGCCGGCTCTGGCCGCCGAGGTCGTGGCACAGGTCAGCCCCAAGCTCGCCATCCCGATGCACTTCGCCGTGGACGGGGCTTCGACGGATCTGCTCGGGCCGGAGCGGTTCCTGCACGAGATGGCCGTCGCCGAGCCGGTTCGTCAGCCGAAGGCGGTGGTCACCTCCTCGTCGCTGCCCGATGAGACGCAGGTCGTCGTGCTCGATGCGCGAGGCAAAACCGGATAGCGGCCATCCGGTGCGTGCGGTCACCGCTTCCCGACCGGCATGCCGCACCCAACTCCATCGGACCGCACGCGCAGGCCGCCAAAGGTACTAGCCAAGCCCCTACCGGGTTCCTATGCTGCCCGCAGGTCCAGACGAAGCTCGGGTGTGTGGGATCGCGGCGATTCGATCCAGCCCCCCTGGCAGGGACGGGGTAGGGGTTCGCCCTTACCCCGTCCGCTGTGTCCGGATCCGCGCCTCAGATGATCGCAAGCGCGCGGCCGACCGTCTCGAACGCGGCCAGGCACGCATCGAGCTCTGCCCGCGTGTGCTCAGCGGTGACGATGGTCCGCACCCGGCTGCGGTCCTCAGGAACGGTCGGGAAACCGATGCCCTGCGCAAATACGCCCTCTTCGAACAGGCCATCCGAGAGCTTCATGGCTCGCGCGCCGGAGCCGACGATCACCGGCGTGATCGGCGTTTCGGAGGCCCCGGTCTCGAACCCGAGCCCTGCCAGCCCCGCCTTGAAGTAGCGCGTGTTCTCCCACAGACGCTCGATGAGCTGCGGCTCGCTTTCCAGCACGTCGATCGCCGCCAGGCAGGCGGCCGCCACCGCCGGCGGGTGCGAGGTCGAGAACAGGAAGGGGCGCGCCCGATGAATCAGCACCTCTCGCAGGCTGGCGGGCCCGGCGACGTAGCCACCCAGGACGCCGATCGCCTTGGAGAGGGTCCCGACCTGGACCTGCACCCGCCCATGCAGGTCGAAGTGGTCGACGCTGCCTCGCCCGTTGCGGCCCAGGACGCCGGACGCGTGCGCATCGTCGACGTACACGATCGCCTCCGCCTCCTCGGCAGCCGCCACGATCTCCGGCAGCCGGGCAATGTCGCCATCCATGCTGAAGACGCCATCGGTGATGACCAGCACCGTCCGCTCAGCGCCTCCCGGCGCGGCGCGCACGTCTCGCAGCGCGGAGCGCAGGGCCTCCATGTCGGCGTGCGGGAAGATCCGGCGCTCGGCCTTCGTCAGCCGGATGCCGTCGATGATCGACGCGTGGTTCAGCGCGTCGGACACGATCACCGCGCTCTCGCCGGCGAGGATCGGGATGACGCCCGTGTTGCAGGTGAATCCCGACTGGAAGGTGAGGACCGCCTCGACGTGCTTGAAGTCGGCGAGCCGCCGTTCGAGCTCCTCGTGGATGCGCATCGTGCCTGCGATGGTGCGCACCGCGCCGGAGCCGGCGCCGAGCTCGCGCAACGCCGCCTCGGCCGCCGATCGCAGCCTGGGGTGCGTGTTGAGCCCGAGGTAGTTGTTGCTCGACAGGGTGATCACCTCGCGGCCGTCGACGATGCAGCGGCTCTTCTGCTCGCCCTCCACCACGCGCAGCCGCCGATAGAGGCCCTTGGCCTTGAAATCCTCGATCTCCGCGTCGAGGAAGGCGAGCGGGTTGCGGCCGCGGGCAGTCTCTGCCGCGGCGCTCGGGGCGGTCTCGGTCATGGCAGAAGTACCACCTTTCCAGCGTGCCGGGAGGCGATCAGGTCAAAGCCGCGCTCCCACTCGGCGAGGTCGAACCGATGGGTGAGGATCGGAGTCACGTCCAGCGCTCCCGAGCGGAGGAGCGCCTGCGTCCGTTCCCAGGTGTCATAGATGCGTCGACCGTAGATGCCATACAGTCGCACCCCCTTCTGGATCACCAGGTCCGAGAGGTCGACGCGCACCGGCTCGGAGAAGATGCCCAGCAGGCTGATGCGTCCGCCCCGCGTGACGACGCCGAGCGCCTGGTTGAGCGCCGCTCCGGCGCCGCTCATCTCGAGGACAACCTCCACACCGTCGCCGCCGGTTGCGTCGGCGATCCGGCGCGGCGTCTCGGGATCGGTCGCATCCAGCACCAGGTCGGCTCCCATCCTGCCGGCCAGCTCCAGGCGATACGGCTCGGTATCGGTCGCGATCACCAGGGCGGCATCCGCGGCGCGCGCGATCCCCACCGCGCAGAGCCCAATCGGGCCGCACCCGGTGACGAGCACGGTGCGGAACTCGATTGGCTCGACGAAGGCGGCATGCACCGCGTTGCCCATCGGCTCCTGGAGCGCCACCACGGCGGGGTCGAGCCCATTGCTCTCGATGGCGTTCGTCTCCGGAATGACCACGTACTCCGCGAACCCGCCGTCGACATGCGCGCCGATGATCCGCAGGTGGCGGCACAGGTGCTCATTGCCCGCCCGACACTGGGCGCAGCTCCAGTCGACCAGGTGCGACTCCACGCCGACCAGGTCCCCCTCGCGGACGCGCGTCACGCCGCTCCCGATGCCGACGACTCGTCCCGCCAGCTCGTGTCCGAGAATGACCGGCGGCTTGACGACCTCGCGCGCCCACGGATCCCAGGCGTAGAGGTGATAGTCGGTGCCGCAGATGGAGGCCGCCTCCATGTGGAGGAGCACCTCGCCGACACCCGGGGCGGGGACCTCCCGCTCGATCAGCTCGGCGCCCGGTCCAGGCCGAGTCTTGGCCAGCGCCCGCATCGTTCGGGTCGCCACCGTCATCGGGCCGCAGGCTCCGCCGGGCGAAAGGCAACGGCGGGCCCCGGTACGCCAACATCGGTCAGACCGATGGCATCGGTCGGGTCGCAGATGCCGAGGTTGTCGGTCAGCGCGCACGGCCGGCTGGGGCCCGCCTCGAACGTGGGAGCGCGCGCCAGCAGCTTCACGGCAGCCGAGCCTATTCCTCGACGAAGTAGGCGCGGGCGGGCGGGCGCAGCAGTCCCGCGATCAGGATCACGCTCAGCAGCAGCCCGAGCGGGACGAAGATCAGGTACCAGCCGTTCGCTGCCTGGGCCGGCATCCGCAGCAGCGCCGGCGGGAGCCCGGCGAGCATCGGCACCGGCAGCAGCGCGATGCCGAGCGCAAAACGGTGAGCGATCCGCTTGCGCTGCAGCGCCGTGGTAATGCCGAACAGCACCGCGGCGAGCTCGACCATCACGAAGATGCCGAGGATCGAGAACGGGGCTCGCGGGCTGAAATCGACGAACTCGACGATGCGCCCCAGGAAGAGCCCGGTCTCCGCGAGGAGCAGCAAGGCCCACGCGAACCAGAGCAGGACCCCGAGCGGGGTCCCGGCGACGCTCGACCGATCGGGCGGCTGATCGCCTTCCTCCATCCGTCCATCCTACCCGGGGCGCGACAACGCCGCGGTCGGACGTCGAGACGACGCCTCTCGTACGATGCGTATCGCCGCGCATTCTCGATACCTTCCACGCCACGAGGGCCCGATGAGCTACGCCCGCCGCGCCAGCCGACGATCGGCGAATCGCATTGCGCCGCCGTACCGGCGTGAGACCGTCGCGCGCCCCGCGGATGGGTGACCACAGTCCGGGATGGACGGTCGCGGCGTGTGCCGGTCTGGCGCTGGGGATCGCGCTGAGCGCCTGCGCCACCTCGGCACCCGCGACTTCGGCCATCGCCTCTCGGCAGGGGTCTGGTCTGCCCGTCCCTTCGACACCGGCGGGGAGCGCGGCGACGTCCTCCGTGCCCGCGTCCTCCGCGCCGGCGCTGACACCCGCCGCCAGCTCGGCGCTTCCCTTCTCGCTCCGCCTGCCGGCGGGACGGGACCCTCGGGCCGTCGAGTACAGCGTCAGCGCCCGCGTCCCGGCGACAGGCACCGGACAGCTGGTGGTCACGGTCACGAACCTCACCGACCGGCTGATCGGAGAGCTGGTGCTGCGCTGGCCGACATCGCTCGCCGCGCGTCTGTCGCTCGCCCCGTTCAGCCCCTCGATGCAGCGCATCGCCGACGGCGGCCCGCCGCTGGTTCAGCCCTGGACGAAGTGGGTCGAGGGACCGGGTGAGGGTGGCGAGCCGGCCGGCACCACGTCCCTCGGCTGGGGGCCGCTGCTCCCGCGGTCGACGCTGGTGGTGACCCTGGTCGCCACCCGAGGCGTGGCCGGCCCGGTGGCGTTCGACCTGCAGCTCCTAACCGGCGAGGCGATCCTGACCGGCGCCGACGGCAACCTGGCTCGCACACGCGTACAGGTGCCCTGAACATGCTTGCCATCCTGCCACGCTGGAACATCCCCGATCCCGGCCTGCACCGGCTCCTGGGGGAGATGCTCGACCCCGATCGGAAGATCCTCGCCGCGCTCGAGCGGGTGGTACCCCTGTCCGGCAAGCGGATCGCCGACGTGGGAACCGGGATCGGCTACTTTCCGATGCTGCTGGCCCGGCGCACCGGGCGCACGTACGGCATCGAGTCGGACCCCTCGCTGCTCGCCGCGGCACGTCAGCGGGCGAGCGCATCACATCAGCCGAACATCCGGATCGTGGAGGGCGACGCACACAACCTGCCGCTGCGCGACGCGGCGGTCGACATCGTGCTGAACGGTCGGATCGACCCGCAGGATGGCGCGCTGCCGGCGATCGCCGAGTCGCTTCGGGTCCTGCGTCCCGGCGGCCGACTGGTGGTCATCGGGTACTACGGACGGGATGATCTCTCCAGCCTGTTCGAGCCCGAGATCGTGGCGCACGCGCGTGCCGCCACACAGCGGCGCACCGGCTGGTGGCTGCGCAACGGGTTCAAGATCAAGGTGGTGCACACTCGGCTCGACCTGCGCGATCCGGCCGCCGCCCGGGAGATCCTGCCCCGGGTGTTTGGCGAGCGCGGGCGCACCTATCTCGAGACCGACCATCCGCCGATGCCGGAGCTCAAGCTCGCGCTCTACCACCTCGCCAAACCGGCCGTCTCGCCGGAGGTGAGGCGTTCCCGCTGACGGTGCCACACGACCCGCCGCCCGGGTCGCGTCAATCGGTGCCGAGATGCCTTGCGCCGCCCAGTTGCCGCCTCTATGATTTGCGCGTCGGAGGCCAGGCTCTTCTCCCCCCGGAGCCTGGCCTTCGGCATGCCCGGGCGCGCGCCGGTGCGATAATGGGCCCCGCGCGACGAGCCGCTCAGCCACCGCGACGGGGCGCGGCGGCCGCGTCGTGATCGCCCACCGGGTCCCGAGGAGGCAGAACGACCGATGGCCACCGCCACTCCGCGGATGAAGATCACGTACGCCACCCTCAGCGCCGACAACGAGGAGCTGCAGACCGCCTTCGACGAGGCGGTCGGCGCCGTGCGTGGCGAGCTCGGCCGCAGCTACCCGATGATCATCGGCGACGAGGAGCGGACCGGTCGCCAGACGTTCGAGGACCGCTCCCCGATCGATACCCGGATCGTCGTTTCGCGCTTCCCGATCGGCACCCGACAGGATGTTCGCGATGCGGTCGCGGCCGCCAGACGCGCCTTCCCGGCGTGGCGTGCGCTCGGTTGGCAGGCGCGGCTGGCGCTACTGCGCCGCGCAGCGGACCTGATCAGCGAGCGCCAGTTCCGCTACGCGGCGCTGATGTCCTTCGAGGTCGGCAAGAATCGTCTCGAGGCACTCGGCGACGTGGAGGAGACCGCCGACCTGATCCGCTACTACGGGAGCGAGATGGAGCGCAACGACGGGTTCGTGAGACCCATGGGATCGCTCTCGCCGGACGAGCACACCCGCAGCGTCCTCAAGCCGCACGGCGTGTGGGCCGTCATCAGCCCCTTCAACTTCCCAATGGCACTCTCCGGCGGCCCGGCTGCCGGCGCGCTGATCGCGGGCAACACGGTCATCATGAAACCGTCGTCGGACGCACCGCTACTCGCCTACGAGTTCGTCCGCGTCCTCCGGGAGGTGGGGGTTCCGGCCGGAGTCGTGAACCTGGTCACAGGCCCGGGTGAATCGGTCGGCGCCGAGTTGGAGGAAAACCCGGACATCGACGGAATGGTCTTCACCGGCTCCTATGAGGTCGGGATGCGTCTGCAGCGCAGCTTCACCCGAGACTACCCGCGGCCGATCATCACCGAGATGGGCGGCAAGAACCCCGCGATCGTGACCGCGAAGGCGGATCTGGACGAGGCCGCCGAGGGCGTGATGCGCGCCGCATTCGGCTACGACGGCCAGAAGTGCAGCGCCAACAGCCGCGTGTATGTGGAGCGCGCGGTGGCCGACGCATTCGTTGACAAGCTCGTCGAGCGGACGCGCGCCATCCGGGTCGGGGATCCCACGCAGCGCGAGAGTTGGATGGGGCCGGTCATCAATGAGCGGGCAATCAACACCTTCCGCGCGGCGGTCGATGAGGCGCGGCGGGACGGAGCCGAGATCCGCGCCGGCGGGGCGGTGCTCACCGACGCGGGCCTGGAGCGTGGCTATTTCCCGACGCCCACGATCATCACCGGCCTGCCGACCGACCACCGACTCTTTCGCGACGAGCTCTTCGTGCCGCTGCTGGTCATCGGCGAGGTCGGCTCTGTGGACGAGGCACTGCGCCTCGCGAATGAGACGCCGTACGGGTTGACGGCCGGGATCTACAGCCACGACCGCGGCGAGATCAGGCAGTTCCTCGACACGATCGAGGCCGGCGTGGTGTACGTCAACCGCCGCGCTGGGGCGACCACCGGCGCCTGGCCGGGCATCCAGTCGTTCGGCGGCTGGAAAGGATCCGGCTCGAGCGGCAAGAATGGGCTGGGGCCGTATTACGTCCAGCAGTTCCTGCGCGAGCAGTCGCAGACCGTGGTGGGCGAGGAGCCGCCCGCGTGACGGAGGCCCTCGCGCAGGGGGGCGAGGCGGTGGTCGACTCGAGCGGCTGGTTCGCCGTCGAGCTGCGCTACTCGTACCTCGTCGGGGAGGCGCGGCGGCCGCAGCTGGTCGAGGACCGCGTGATCCTGATTGACGGAGAGGACGAGGAGCATGTCCTGGTGCGCGCCGTCGAGATGGCGATCGAGTACGAGGGCGACTACGAGACCGATGCGGGCGAGCCGGGCAGCATCCGCTTCGACGGGGTGGTGGCACTCAAGGAGCTGAACGACCCACCGGCCGCCGGGACCGAGGTGTGGCACGAGCTGATGGCTCCGTCCGGGTCAGAGACCGATGCCGACGGCGCACCGCTGCCGCCGGTCTGGCCTCCGGAGATGGCGTTTCCGCGCGCGACCGACGACTGACCGATGAGTTGGCGGACGGCCGCGTACTGCGCGGTTCGGCCCGCCCTGTTTCGGATTGATGCCGAGCGTGCACACCACGCCGCGCTGGCCACGCTGCGGATCGCCGGCGATCATTCCCTTGGTCGCGCGCTGCTGGCGGCGACCGGGGGCGCCGGTCGCAGCGGGTCCGGCGGCCGGAACGGCGGCGCCGGGGCACGCTTGCTCGGCCTCGAGTTCCGCAACCGGCTCGGCGTCGGCGCCGGTTTCGACAAGGATGGCGTGGCGCTGCGCGGCTGGGCAGCGCTCGGGCTGGGCTTCGCGGAGGTCGGCACCGTCACGCGGCTGCCGCAGCCGGGCAACCCCCGCCCACGGGTGTTCCGGCTCATCGCCGACGACGCGCTGATCAACCGCATGGGCTTCAACAATGCCGGCGCCGCCGCCCTCGCGGAGCGCCTGCACCTGGTGCGCGACCGCCTGCCGCGCGGGTTCGTCGTCGGAGTGAACATCGGCCGCGGCCGAGACACGCGGGACGAGGCGACGGTCGACGACTACCTTGCCGCGTACCGGGCCGTGGCACCCGTCGCGGACTACGTCACGATCAACGTCTCCTCTCCGAACACACCCGGGATCCGCGATCTCCAGGAGCCGCCCCGTCTGGTGGCATTGGTGGAGCAACTCTGCGCTCAGCCGGTCGTCCGGCCGCTTGTGGTCAAGCTCTCGCCCGACCTGTCTGCGACGGGATTCGACAGCACCGTGACCGCGCTGGCCGACACTCCGGCCGAGGGGCTGATCCTCTCCAACACCACCACCGCCCGCCACGCGCTGCGCTCCCCGGCGCGGACCGAAATCGGAGGCTTATCCGGACGCCCGCTCCGCAGCGGTGTTGTCTCGGCCCTGCGGCGGGCCCGCGAGCTGACCGGCGACCGGTTCGCGGTGATCGCATCCGGCGGCATCTTTGGCGCCGAGGATGCCCGGCACGCGGTTCTCGCCGGCGCCTCGCTGGTGCAGGTCTGGACGAGTCTCGTGTATCGGGGGCCCGGCCTTGTCGGCGAGATTGCCGCTGCGGTAAGCGGCAGATAAGCGGCTGGTAAGATCAGGCCCTAGCCAAAGGCGCGGGCAGGACGCGCCGCTCCGCACAACGGAGTTGGTTCGATGACCACCCAGACGCCACGGCGGGCGACCGCCGGCTCGCGCCTCGCTGCGCCGTACCTGATCACCGAGCTGCCAGGCCCTCGCGCGCGCGCGCTCATCGAGCGAGACCAGCGCGTGGCGAGTCCCAGCCTGACGCGCGCCTATCCGCTCGCGGCCGCGCGCGGCGAGGGCTACGTCGTGACCGACGTCGATGGGAACCGCTTCCTGGACTTCGCCGCAGGGATCGCGGTGGCCAGCACCGGCCACGCGCACCCAGAGGTCGTGGACGCGATCCGCCGGCAGGCCGGCGAGCTGATCCACATCGCGGCCACCGACTTCTACGAGCCGCGCTACGTCGAGTTCATGGAACGTCTGGCGGCGATCGCTCCGTTCCGCGAGCCGGCGCGCGTGTTCCTCACCAACTCGGGCACGGAAGCCGTCGAGGCGGCGATCAAGCTGGCCCGCTACCACACCCGGCGACCGGGGATCATCGCCTTCGAGGCCGGCTTTCACGGGCGGACGATGGGCGCGTTGTCGCTCACGAACTCGAAAATCAAGCAGCGCGCTGGGTTCGGCCCGCTGCTGCCGATGACCTTCCACGCGCCGTTTCCGCGTGTCCGCGGCTGGCGCGAGCGCACCGGCGGCGACGGGACCGCCGAGCTGGAGACGCTGCGGCGCACGGTCCTCGGCCGCCTGATTGCGCCGAGCGACGTGGCCGCCATCGTGGTCGAGCCGATCCAGGGCGAGGGTGGTTACTTCGCGGCACCGGCGGCCTTCCTCCGCGGCCTGCGAGAGATCTGCGACGAGCATGGGATCCTGCTCGTCGCCGACGAGATCCAGTCCGGGATGGGTCGCACCGGGAGGTGGTGGGCAATCGAGCACGCCGGCGTGGAGCCGGACATCGTGACCGCGGCCAAGGGGATCGCCAGCGGGATGCCGCTCGGCGCCATGCTGGGGCGCGCCTCCCTGTGGACCTGGGGGCCAGGAGCGCACGGCAGCACCTTTGCCGGCAATCCGGTGTGCTGCGCAGCGGGCCTGGCGACGCTGGACCTGATCGACCGAGGGCTGCGTCAGAATGCGGGGGTCATGGGCAAGCGGCTGCTTGCCGGCCTGCAGCAGGCGGCGAACGGGACGTCCGACGTGCGCGACATCCGGGGCGTCGGCTTGATGGTGGCCGTCGAATTCGCAAGCCATGAGGCCGCCAATGCCGTGCAGCAGGCCGCCTTCGAGCGCGGCCTGCTGGTGCTCGAGTGCGGTGAGGCGGCGCTCCGGTTCAGCCCGCCGCTGATGGTCGACCCGCAAGCGGTCGACGCCGCGCTTCGCATCTTCAGCGACGCCCTGCCCGCCGCCGCACGGCCGAAGCGCGGAATGCAGGAGGTCGGCGGCTGAGCTCGCGCTCCCGGCGCGCCAGATGGTGGGCTCAGTGCCCGTCGAGCAGGTCGGAGACCGACGTGAGCAGCATGCCGCGCGCACGGAGCGCGGGAATCATGCTGCGCAGGGCATCGAGGGTGTTGTAGCCGCCGAGGTGCATCAGCACCACCGACCCGCCGGCGGCGTGATCGACGACGTTGGCGGCAATCTGCGATGCGGTCGGTCCGCCATCGGCGACCGGCTTCCAGTCGATGGTATCTATGCTCCACATCAGCGTCTTCGGGTAGCCGACAGAGGCCGCGGCCGCGAGCACCGCGCCGTTGAACGACCCGTATGGCGGTCGCCAGTACGGAGCCGGGTCCTGACCGGTTGCGGCACGCAGGATCGCGGCGGAATCGGTCAGCTCGGCGCGCGTGAATGACGCCGATGGGGCGCCACCGGTGGCACACGGCGCCGTCGTCGGCGATCCGAGCCCACCGCGCACCAGGTCGCAGTGGTGCATCGTGTGGTTTCCGACCTCGAAGAGCTCCGGGTGAGCGCGGATGATGGCCAGCACCTGACCGCCCTGTGCGGTCTGGCTCATCGCCCCGGTCGGGAAGATGGTGGCGCACACCCCGCTGGCGATCAGAAGATTCATGATCTGGATCGCCGGATCCAGGCGACCCCCCATGTCGAACGTCAGGGCCATCTCGTTGCCGGCAGCCGGAACGGAGTACAGGGTCTGTGGCGACGCGTCGATGACGCGCGCACCGGAGCGGCAGCTGCCCGGCGTCGGCCACGCCGGCGAGGTCGAGGGCGTGGCGAGGGCGGTGGCGCTCCTCGCTGCGCTCGCAGTCGCGGGGGACGATGTCTCGATCGGGCTCTCCGACTCCGCGCCTGCCGATGGCTCGGGCACATCTGCGCTGGAGGTCGACGCCCCGCTGCCACCGGGCGTCGAGCGCGATGGATCACCGGTCGGCGTGGCGAGGCAGGCGGTCAGCAGCAGCGCCAGCGCGATCGGAACCGCGGCCTTTCCTCGGAGCGCGGGCATCGGTCAGTTGGGGTTGTAGGACAGATCGCTGGAGATGACCGGAGGCAGCGCACCCTCGGAGAGGAAGCGGGACTCGCTGCGAAGCAGGTCGATCTCCGCACGCAGCCGGGTGGCGGCGTCGGGAAGCTCGAGCAACGCCTGCTTGCGGGTCAGCTCGATCTGCAGCACCCCGCCGACCGCGTAGCTGGCCGCCAGCGGATCATCCGGAAGGCGGATCGGCTTGAGGACCTCGTCCAGTGACGCCGCCACGCTGCTGATCTCCTGCGAGCGTTTGCCAACGGACGCTGCGGAGGCCACGAACTGTTTCACCGTCCGCATGTACTCGTCGAGCGCAGCCTGCGCGCGGGGCAGGAGCACGGCCGCGTCGGACCCGCTCAGCTCCGGCAGCGGGAGCGCCTCGATCGTGGCGTACGACCGCGCATGGTCGATCCCGGTCAACGTCGCCCGCGTGACGCCGACGGCCAGCATCACCCAGCGACCGTCGGGGAGCTCCTCGGCGGTGCGGACCTCGCAGATCGTGCCCACCGCGCGGGCGGCCGGATCGGCGTCGGCCTCCTGGCCGTCCACGATCATGCTCACCGCGAAGCGGCCCTGGTAGGGGCTCTCGGCAGCAAGCAGGTCGCGGGTCATGGCCCGATACCGCTCCTCGAAGATGTGCACCGGGAGCGGCAGGTGCGGAAACGCGACCATGTGGAGTGGGAAGAAGGGCAGTCGCATGGCTGGCGGTCATGCTGGCACGGGCGCCAGCATCGGTCAAAGCCGCCGGCCAATCCCGTCCCGTCCAGCGCGCGGGCCAGTCGCCTCGGGCCGGTCGCCCCGGGCCGACCGCGACCAAACCTCGCACGGAGCTGCTACCCCTGGTCGACGAAGGTGGTGTCGATCTGCGCCCGCTGCAGGCGCCCGGAGTAGTCGACGTACACGCTCTTCCACTCGCTGAAGAAGTCGAGCGCGGCCTGTCCCACCTCGCGGTGGCCGTTGCCGGTCGCCTTGGTGCCGCCGAACGGCAGATGCGCCTCGGCGCCGATGGTTCCGTGGTTCACGTATCCCAGACCGGTGTCGAAGTCGCGGATGCTGCGAAACGCGAGATTCACGTCGCGGGTGAAGAGCGAGGATGAGAGTCCATACTTCACGCTGTTGACGATCTCCACCGTCTGCTGCCAGTCATCGACCGGGACGACCGTGGTGACCGGGCCGAAAATCTCCTCCTGGGCGATCCGAGCGTCCGGCCGGGCGTTGGCGAAGATCGTCGGCTGGAAGAACGAGCCCTTGGCCAGCTTCCCGTCCCGCGCCGGCTCGCCGCCGATCACCAGCTCCGCCTCGTTGCGACCGATGGCGGCGTAGGAGGCGATCCGCTCGACAGCGCGGTCGTTGATCACCGGCCCGACATCGGTCAGCTCATCGAGCCCGTCGCCGAGGACCAGCGCCGCGACCCGGGTGCGCAGCGCCTCGACGAACTCGTCATGGATGCGCCGATGGACGATCAGTCGCGACGCGGCGGTGCAGCGCTGGCCGGCCGTGCCGAACGAAGACCAGACCACGCTGTCGAGGGCGAGCTGCAGGTCTGCGTCCTCCCAGATCACGATCGGGTTCTTGCCGCCCAGCTCCAGGCTGACCCGCTTCAGCGTCGCGGCCGCACGACGGGAGATCTCGACGCCGGTATCGGTGTGGCCGGTGAAGCTGATCAGCCGGATGTCCGGATGGGCGACGATCGCGTCCCCGACCTCGCCGCCCGAGCCGGTGATCAGGTTCACGACACCGTCCGGGAGGCCACCCTCGATCAGCAGCTCGACGAAGCGCGCCATGCAGGCCGGGGTATCGGTCGCAGGTTTCATGACCACCGTGTTGCCGCAGATCAGCGCGGGGAACAGCTTCCAGGCGGGAATCGCGACCGGGAAGTTCCAGGGCGTGATGATCCCGGCGACGCCGATCGGCCGCCGGACGCTCATCGCGAACTTGTCGGGCATCTCGGACGGTACCGTCTGGCCGGAGAGGCGCCTCCCCTCGCCGGCCATGTAGTACGCGACGTCGATCGCCTCCTGCACGTCGCCGCGGGCCTCGGCGAGCACCTTGCCCATCTCGCGGGTCATGAGCCGCGCCAGCTCCTCCTTGTGCTCGGCGAGGAGCCGCGCGATGCGGAACAGGATCTCGCCGCGCTTGGGGGCGGGCAGCAGCGACCAGCCGGGAAACGCGGCGCGGGCAGCTTCCACGCCAGCCTGCACGTCCTCTGCGGACGAGGCGGCGAACTCACCGACCACGTCGTCGTGGTTCGCGGGGCTGACGCTGGTGAACGTCCGGCCGCTGCGGGCCTCGACCCACCTGCCGCCGATCAGGTTCCGATTCGTGCTCGACACCTCGTCAGGGCTCCTGTTCGGGTTGGATTCGCGTCTCTGGGGTCATCGGTTCCGCGCATCGGGCGGGCCGGACGCGCCGGACAGCGATTGTACGCCGGCGCACCCCGGCCCAGGCACCTCAGGGCCGAGTCATGCCCAGCACGTCCAGGGCGCGATCCAGGTCGTCCAGGCTGAGCAGGCCACGCTCCACGTAGCCGCGTTCCCGCACCACTTGGCGGACCGTCTTGCGCTCGGCGAGCGCCTGCTTGGCGACCTTCGCCGCCTCCTCGTAGCCGATGTACCGATTCAGCGCCGTGGCGACCGATGGCGAGCTCTCCGCGTACTCGCGAGCGCGCTCCGCATTGGCCTCGATTCCCGATACACATCGGTCCGCGAAGACGCGAACCATGCGCGACAACAACCGAATCGACTCCAGGATGTCGCGGCCGATGATCGGCAGCATCACGTTCAGCTCGAAGTTGCCGGCCGCCCCCGCGAAGGCGATGGCGGCATCGTGGCCGATGACCTGCGCGCAGACCATGCACATCGCCTCGGGGATCACCGGGTTCACCTTGCCGGGCATGATCGACGAGCCCGGCTGGAGATCGGGGATGAAGATCTCCGTCAAGCCGGTCCGCGGGCCGGAGCTCATCCAGCGCAGGTCGTTGCTGATCTTGTAGAGGCTGACCGCGATGGTCCGCAGCTGTCCGGAGAGCTCCACCACCCCATCCCGGGCCCCCTGCGCCTCGAAATGGTCATGCGCCTCGGTGAGCGGCAGCCCGCTGGCCTCGGCCAGGAGCTCGATCACCCGCCCGGCGAAGCCCGGCGGCATGTTGATCCCGGTCCCGACCGCAGTCCCGCCCAGGGGCAGCTCCGCGAGGCGTGGCAGCGTCCCGTTCAGGCGCTCGACCCCATGGCGAACCTGGGCGGCGTACCCGCCGAACTCCTGGCCGAGCGTCACCGGCGTGGCATCCATCAGGTGGGTCCGCCCGCTCTTCACCACGTCCGCGAACTCCGCGGCCTTGGACTCGAGCGTCTCGGCAAGCAGCTCGAGCGCGGGGATCAGATCCCGCACCACCCCGGACGTGGCGGCGAGGTGAATGGACGAGGGGAAGACGTCGTTGCTCGACTGGCTGGCGTTCACGTGATCGTTCGGGTGCACCACCGTCCCGAGCGCCTCCGAAGCGAGGCGCGCGATGACCTCGTTCATGTTCATGTTGCTGCTCGTCCCCGAGCCGGTCTGGAAGATGTCGATCGGAAACTCGTCGTCCCATCGTCCGTCGGCGACCTGGCCGGCAGCGACCTGGATCGCGGACGCCATCTCGGCCGGCAGCGCACCCATCTCTCCGTTGACGCGCGCGGCCGCAGCCTTGATGGCGGCCAGGGCCCAGATCTGCGCGCGCGGCAGGCGCTCGCCGCTGATCGGGAAATTCTCCACCGCTCGCTGCGTCTGGGCGCCCCACTTCGCGTCGCGCGGAACGCGGACCTCGCCCATCGAGTCGTGCTCGACCCGGTATGCCGGCTGACCGCCGGGCGGAGGGGGATCGCCCGACACGGGGAGATCGCCGGGCGGAGAGGGATCGCCGGGCGCAGGGAGATCGCGCGACGCTTCGGTCATCGTGTGAAGTCGGGCTCCTCGAAGTCCGCGTAACGGATCACCGGCGGGATCAGGTATGGAAGGAACCCGGACTCGAGGTCAGCGAGGATGCCCTGGACTCCGCGCACCAGCTCGGTGACCACGATCCCCCGGTGGCTGGGCATGTAGCCCTCGAGCTTGGCAATGCCCTCCGTGAGCTTGGCGCGCGCACCCCGCGCGTTACGCCGCTGCAGGTGGAGGAGGCCGGCCGCGACCTGGATCAAGCCCTGATAGAAGGCTCGGTCATCCTCCGCTGCCGCGCGCCAGAGCGTCTCCCAGGTCTCGTGCGCGTGCCAGTAGCGCGCGCCGTTGAAGAGCGCGACTCCCTCGCGCAGCAGGGATCGGGCATCGGCAGCATCGATCGGCGCGGTGCGACCCCGCTGCTGCGTCGCCCACAGATCGCGGGCGGCGGGAATGGATGCTTCCGGCTGCTCGGCCATTCGGCCGATCCTAGCAGGCCCCAGATCCTCGGCGGCCTTGCGACGCCAGCCAAGCGGTCCGCCACCGGCGCCATCAGCTCCCCGGGAGATGGATCGGTCTAGGTGATCTTGGCCATCACGTGCTTGACGATGGTGTAGTCCTCGACCGAGTAGGCGCTCATGTCCTTGCCGTAGCCGGATTGCCCAAAGCCGCCGTGCGGCATCTCGGACGCCATGGTCAGATGGTCGTTGATCCAGACCGTGCCATATCGGAGCCGCCGAGCGGCGTTGAGCCCGCGCTTGATGTCGCGCGTCCAGACCGAGGCCGCGAGGCCATACGGCACGTCGTTGGCCCAGCGGATCCCCTCCTCGTCGTCGGTGAAGTGCTGGACCGTGACGACCGGCCCAAAGACCTCGTTCTGCACGATCTCCGAGTCCTGCGAGACGTTGGTCACCACGCTCGGGCGGTAGAAGAAGCCGCGTCCGTCGATAGTGGCGCCTCCGGCGACCACCTCCCCGCCGCCGGCGCGCGCGCGCTCGACGAAACCCGACACCCGGTCCCGCTGCGAGGCGCTGACCAGCGGCCCCATCTCGATCTCGTCACCCTGCGCGGGGTCGGCGACCTTGATCGAGTTCACGCTCGGGAGGAGCACCTCGAGAAGCCTCTCGTAGATCGGCGCCATGGCGATGATGCGGGTCGCGGCCGTGCAGTCCTGTCCGGAATTGAAGAAGCCGGCGAGCCTGACCCCCTGGGCGACCGCATCCAGATCAGCGTCGTCGAAAACGAGGACCGGCGCCTTTCCGCCCAGCTCCAGGTGAACGCGCTTCACGCTCTGCGCGGCGGCGGCGGCGATCTGCTTCCCGGTTGCGGTGTCGCCGGTGAGCGACACCATGTCGACGCCCGGGTGGGTGACGAGCGCCTGTCCGACGACGGCGCCCGGGCCGGTGACCACGTTGAGCACGCCGCGGGGAAAGGACTCGGCGGCGAGCTCCGCCAGCCGGAGGGCGCTCAGCGGCGTCCACGACGACGGCTTGAGGACCACCGTGTTCCCCGCCGCCAGGGCCGGACCGAGCTTCCAGATGGCCATCATCAGCGGATAGTTCCAGGGGGCGACTTGACCGATGACCCCGACCGGCTCCCGCCGGATCATGCTGGTGAAGCCCTTCACGTACTCGCCGGCCGCCCGCCCTTCGACCACGCGGGCCGCGCCCGCAAAGAAGCGGATGTTGTCGACGCTGAATTCGACGTCGAAGCTCGCAACGCTCATCGGCTTGCCGACGTTCTGGCTCTCGATCGTCGCCAGCTCGTCAGCGTGCTCCTCGATCGCGTTCGCGAACCGATGCAGAGCGGCGCTGCGCTCCCCCGGAGTGGTCAGCGACCACTCCTCGAATGCCGCGCGCGCCGCGCGCACCGCGCGGTCGACGTCATCGGCACTGCCCTTTGGGACCTCGCCGATGACCTGTTCAGTCGCGGGATTCAGGACTTGAGTCGTCTCGCCCGTGGCCGCGTCGGACCACGCGCCGTCGATGAACATCTGGTTGCGAGTGGCGGCGAGCGTCATCTGGTGCTCCTCGGGTGGGCGGGGTGGCTGATCGCTGCGATTCTAGCGCCGCAGCCGGCGGATTCGTGCACTGGCACCCGGTCAGCCTCAGGATTCCGCATCGGCGACCGGAGAGCCATCTCCGCTTCGCAGCGGCCGAAAGCCGCCGTCCGCGACGCGCGCGGCCACGAACAGCAGGTCCGCGAGCCGGTTGAGATAGGGGACCACCTGCGAGTCGGGAAGCGCCCCGGCATCGGCCAGCGCCACGGCGCGTCGCTCAGCACGACGGACGGTGGTGCGGGCCAGATCGAGCGCCGCGCCCGCCGGGCTCTCGCCGGGGATCACGAACTCGACGGGCATCGGATGCTGTGCCTCGAGCCGATCGATCTCCGTTTCCAAGGCGGTCACCATCGGAGCGGCAACGCGCGTCGTGCCATCGGTCAGCCGCGACCGGCGCTCGACGTGCGTGGCGAGCTCCGCACCGACCACGAACAGCTCTCGCTGGAGTCGCATCACGAGCTCCGACAGCGGATGCTGTGCACCGAGGTAGGCCCGCGCCAATCCGAGCGCAGAGACGGCCTCATCGGTCGTGCCATACGCATCGGCGCGCAGGTCGGCCTTGGAGATCCGATCGCCGCCGTACAGCAGACCGGTGGTTCCCGCGTCGCCCTTGCGGGTGTAGATCCGCATCGACCGATGGTAGCGGCACGGCGCGTGCAAGACGGACCCGCGTGACAGAAGGCAAGCGCATCCTCGTCATCAACGACACCCAGGAGATCCTCGAGCTCTTCGAGACGATCCTGACCGACCTCGGCCACCATGTCATCCTGATGAGCTACGCACCGGACGAGCTGACCCGGATCGAGGAGCTCAAGCCCGACCTGGTGATCGCCGACTTCATCTTCGGGCCGGGTGAGAAGACAGGTTGGCAGCTGCTGCAGAAGATGCGCATGAACCGCTCAACGGAGCGGATCCCGATCATCGCCTGCACCGCCTCGGTCCAGGCGGCCGCCGATGCGGAAGGTTATCTGCTCCAACAGCGCATCGCGCTGGTGCTCAAGCCATTCACCATCAGCCAGCTCGAGGACACGGTGCGCAAGGTGATCGAGACCGAGCGCGAGAACGCCGACTGAGGCGGTGCGTCACCGGCCGCGCCGAGCGAAGCAGGCGCGGCCTAGAACAGGCCCGGAGGCGGCTCCCAGCGGTCGGCGAGGAGCGTGACCTTGACCGGCGGCCCCACCACATCCTCCGTCTTCTGCTTGACGCTCTGGATCAGGTCGCCGGCCCACGGGCAGAAGGGGGTGGTGAGCACCATCTTGATCTCGGTCGGTGCGCCGTCGGCACCGATCTCGACGTTCTTGATCAGGTCGAGGTCAACGATGCTCATCCCGATCTCCGGATCGAAGATGTCGTAGAGCGCGGTCATCACCTCGTCAACCTTGCCGAGGTTCTGGTCGATGGTCATGTCGGTGAGTCTAGCAGCCCCTCCGCGCTGACCCTCACACGGGTCCCATGGCCGGCTACAGGAGCCGCGTCCCGAAATTCGGATGCGGCGGCGGGACCGGGGGCCGGACCCGCGTGTAGCCCTCGAAGATCAGGCCGTCCGCATCGAGCGCCGCGCGGATGTCCCGAATCGCCTCCGCCGCGTCGGTCTGGCTGGCGTGGCACTCGAGCGCGGTGATCTTGCGACCGATAACCGCGGTGACGTCGATCCGATGGGTGGCCCCCTGCTCCTCCGGTGAGAGGTCGAACCGATTCGCGGTGGGGCCGAACACCGGAGAGACGACGTACACCGCATTCGGCGCGATCCCAGCTTCCGCGAGGCGCTCCACGGCCCACCGGGTGGCGCTGCCCACGATGATGTGATCGCGGTTGCCGGTGACGCCGTGCGCGCCGAACGTCACCACCGCGTCGGGGCGGCGGTCGGAGAGCCACGCGGCGATGTCGCTCACCAGGCGCTCGAACGGCTGCTCCGCCACTCCGCCGTCGGGGTAACCGTCGAGCAGCGTGACCTCGTCCAGCCCGATCCGTTCCGCGGCGCAGCGCAGCTCGTCCTCGCGCATCTCACCGAGCAGCGGGTCCGCAACTCCCTCCGGATTGCCCGCCTCACCCAGCGTAGCGACCAGGAGCCGCGTCGTCCGCCCCGCGTCGCGGGCGAGGGCCAGCGCGCCCGCGCAGCTGAAGCTCTCGTCGTCGGGGTGGGCCAGGATGGCGGCAAGGCCACCGATCCCCTCGTCGATCATTCCTCCTCCTCGCTCAGAGTTCGCCAGCCCTGTCGCTGCACGCTCGCCCGCATCGTGCGCAGCACCGCGAGCTTGGCATCCGCCATCGCGGCCACGAAGCGCCGCTGGCCCTCGTCGTCGAGGCGTGACCCCGGCGCCTGGCTGTCGCGGCCGACGTTGAGCCAAGCCAGATGGTATCGGTCCATCCGCCCCCAGACCTGCTCCAGCAGCCGGTCCGAGTCCATCAGCCACGTACGGAACGTGTCCCAGTCGGGCCGATCGGAGAGCGACTCGCCGATCGCGATCAGCTGATCGGTCTCCGAAAGGAAGCGGGCACGCGACATGACCGTTGGTCGCGAGCCGGGATTGGCCACGGCGGCGAGTATAGGCAGGCCGACGGCGGCGGCCATCCGCGCCCCTTCGTACTATTGCCGTCCGACCCCCGGGATTCCGAGACTCTGTGTGCCCCTGCAGCCCGGAACCGATGGACAGGACACGCCCGATGGCGCTCTTCACCGCCCTCGCGAGCCGCCTCTTCTTACTCGCGCTGCCGCTCCTTGCGCTGGGCCTTCTCCGGCTCTACCCGGCCCTGGTGCTGAGCGGCCCATCGAGCTGGATCGGTCCGACCGCCGCGCTGATCACCGCCGCGTGCGCCACGCTGGCCATGATGGTCGCAGCCGCGGACGGTCTGCGGACCGGCTCGCTTCGCTTCCTGCTCGTGGCGGCCGCGATGGGCGTGCTTGCGGCCGCGTTCGCGGCAGAGGCGACGGGGCCAGGCACGGTCGCCACCCCGACCCTCCCGACCGGAGGCCTGGCGATCGGTGGGTTCGCCGCGGCGGGCATCCTGCTGGCCGCCGGCATCGCATCGCTGCGCGGCATGCGCATCGAGACGCGCCGCGGGCGGCTGCTCGCGCTGGCCGGGGTGTTCCTCGCCGCGGAGCTGGGACTCGGCGCCGCGCTCCTCCTGCGGGCCGGGTCGCTGCCACCGACACCGGCGGCCGCGCTCGAGGCGGCCGCGGTCGTGCTGTTCGCGGCCACCATGGCGCTTGCGATCCTCGGCGGCGACGACCCGATGCCCGCCGGGCTGCTCGGGGTCGGACTGGGAATCGTGACCCTCGCCCGGGCGAACAGCCTGGACCTGGCCGTCGCGTTCGGGACACTGGCCGCCGGCTGCCTGGTCATGGCGGCCGGCATGCCGCGCCGTGCACCGGTCGTCGACGGTGATGCGCGGCCGGCTCTCCCCACCGACCGCGGGGCGGTGCAGATGGGAAGCCAGCGCGCCGCCGACACCGTCGACGCCGCGGACGCGGTCATCGACGAAGAGAGCGACGCGGCGCGCCTCTCGCGCGAGCTTCGCGGCACCCTCGAAGATCTGATTCGCGCGCGGCGCACCATCGAGCTCCAGCGCGAAGAGCTGGCGGTCGCGGCGAGCATCGATCAGCTGACCGGCGTGCTGAGCCGGCGGGCGGTGCTGGACCGCCTGCGGATCGAGGTTGCAGAGTGTCGGCGCTACTCGCACCCGCTGGCGATCGTGCTCGTCGACCTCGACGGCTTCGCAGCCCTCAATGCCCGCCACGGCATCGCCATCGGCGACGCAGTCCTGCACGACGTGGGGCTGCGGCTGCGGCTCCGAATGCGTGCCGCAGATGCGCTGGGACGCCTGGGCGGCGACAGCTTCCTGGTCATCCTGCCGCACACCGACGAGCGCGGCGCCACGATCCTGGCCGACGTCCTCCGGCGGCGCGCCATCACCCACAGCACCGAGACCGACGGCGGGCCGATCGAGCTCGCTGTGTCGATCGGCGTCGCACTGATGCGACCCGGCACCGAGATTTCCGATGACGAGCTGCTCGCCGCGGCCGACGAGGCGCTCGCCTCCGCGCGTGCCGGCGGCGGCAATCGGATCGCCTTCGACCGGAATCACGGGTTGGCTCGCCTCGAGGAACGCCGCGACGGATCGCCATCGGTGCAGGGAGACGACCAGGGCTCCGCCTGACGGCTCACTACACAACATGCGCGGCTCCGTGTTTATCCACACCCCCACATGTTGTGGATAACCCGACCGCAGCGGACCGCAGCCGCGCTACACTGAGCCTTCCGTGACCGCATCCACCGCCGTCTCCGCCAAGCTGATCTTCCCGACACGCGAGATCGTCGAGGAGTACTACCTGCCGATCATCTACACCGCCTGCCGGACCTGCTACTCCGAGCAGGTGCCGGAGCAGATCTGGGACAGGGCGGTCAGCCGCCAGGTGGCCGACGAGAAGCAGCAGGGCCTGGTGCGCAAGGTGATGGAATCCGGGCACGGAAGCACCATCGAGCACGTGAACTTCACGTTCGCCATCAGCGGCGTGACGCGAACGCTGAGCCACCAGTTGGTGCGGCATCGAGCAGGCACGGCGTTCGACCAGCAGTCGCAGCGCTACGTCAGCTTCAAGAAGCGCGACAACTACACCGTCCCCGACTCCATCGTCAAGGGAGACCTTCCGGACGCGCTGGCGGAGCGCTTTCAGCAGGCGGTCGACGCCAATCTCGATCTCTACGCTCAGCTCCTCCAGGCAGAGGTGCCGGCAGAAGACGCGCGCTTCATCTTCCCCAACGCAATGCAGACCAACCTGATCATGACCGTCAACCTGCGGCAGCTGATCCACATGAGTGGCCTTCGGCTGTGCACCATGGCCCAGTGGGAGATCCGGCAGCTGTTCAAGCAGATTCGGCACGAGATCTTCCGCGTCTCCCCCTTCTTCGGCAGCTTCCTGGCACCGAAGTGTGTGCCGCTCGGCTACTGCGACGAGATGGGCAACCGCGACGAGCACTGCCGCATTCGCCCGCATCGAGACAGCGTCATGGCGGTCTGGGAGGCGTACCGCGGAGGGAAGCTGACAGAGACCAACGGTCCGGTCGTGGCTGAGACGTCTCCGTTCCGTCCCAGGCCGCGCCGGGTGCCCCTACCGATCGGCAAGGCCGAGGTTGGCTCACACCCTGGGCAGACCGATACGGCTGCGGCCGGCGCGAGCATCGGTCAGGCGGGAACCTCGGACCGAGTCTGAGCCAGCGGTGCCGATCGCCGTCAGGATCAGGCCAGCGCTCACCAGTCCGGGCTGGCACCCTCGCGGAGGCTGAAACTGCGGAGTTGATCCTCGCACGCCGCAGCCAACCGACGTGCCTCCCCGACAAGGAAGGCGGTCATCTTCTGCGAGTCGACGACCAGCAGCGTGTGACCCCGCTCGTTGCGGTCCAGGATGATGCGATCCTCGCCGTGGAAGCTGATCCCCCAGTTCGCCTGGAGCTGCACCACCTCGGCGAGGACCGCCTTCTCGCTGAACGACCAGTCGAGGAATGCGGCATTCAGCGCCGTCACCACATCCCGCAATTGGAGCGTCCGATTGCGCGGTACCCGAGCCAGGAAATGGACGATCCGCAATGCGCCAAACGGATCGCCCGGCCGGGCCACCTGGGGTGGCGCGATGTCGGGCGGCGGCATGTCGTCCGGAACCGGGCCAAGCGCGAGCCCCTGGTCGGCGGGCGCGTCCGTCGCCGGATCGGTCAATTGCGCTGGCCGTTTCCGGTGCCGGTCTCGATCGGGACGCCGACGAGTGAGCCGTATTCGGTCCACGAGCCGTCGTAGTTGCGAACGTTCGGGTACCCCAGCAGCTCCTTCAGCACGAACCAGGTGTGGCTCGATCGCTCGCCGATGCGGCAGTACGCGACCACCTCCTGGTCGCCACGGATGCCGCGGGACGCGTACAGGGCAGCGAGCTCCTCGAGCGACTTGAAGGTACCGTCCTCGCGCACCGTGCTTGACCACGGAACGTTGATCGCGCCCGGGATGTGGCCCCGCCGCTGCGCCGCCTCCTGGGGGAGATGGGCGGGCGCGGCGAGCTCTCCGCTGAACTCCTCCGGCGACCGGACGTCGATCAGGCCTCGGTCCGGCGAGCCGATGCCGTCCAGCACCTGGTCCCGATACGCACGCAGCTCCTCGCGGGTCACACTCGGAAGCGTGACCGTGCCGGGCACGAGCGCCGCTGCCTCGCTCGTCAGCGGCAGACCTTCCGATTCGACCTTCCTGCGGCCGCCGTCGAGGAGCCTCGGCGTGTCGAGCCCCTGGTAGCGAAGCTGCCAGTAGGCCCAGGCCGCGAACCAGTTGTTGTTG
>QHBO01000021.1 GCA_003243965.1 Chloroflexota bacterium | reverse complement strand
GTCCGCCGTTGGTGGTGGTGCGCACCGCGCTCGACAGCCGGTTGAGGGCGTCGTAGGTGTAGGTGGTGGTGCCGTTCAGCTCGGCCAGGCTGCTGGCGGCGGTACCGTCGGCTCGGAGTGGCGACGCGCGAACAGGCGGTGGATCTGGCGAATCGAAGCCGGCTCAACGGCTGACTACAATAGGCGGCGCCCAGCTGGGGATGGAAGAGGGAGCTGCCAGGTGACCACCCAGAATGCCGGCAAGGCCGAGCCCGCGCCCGCCGAGGGCGCGACCATCGAGAACCTGCTCCGCGAGGAGCGCACCTTCCCGCCTCCCGCGGGATTTGCGTCCAGGGCGCTGATCACCGATCCCGCCATCCTCGAGCAGGCATCGACCGAGGAGGGCTTCCGTGCCTTCTGGGACGCGGAGGGCAAACGCCTGGAATGGATGGAGCCGTACGGCGAGCTCTACACCTGGGACCTGCCGTACGCGAAGTGGTTCATCGGCGGCAAGCTCAACGTCAGCGTCAACTGCCTCGACCGCCATGTCGATGCCGGCCACGGTGACCGGGTCGCCTACCACTGGGAGGCGGAGCCCGGCGAGACGCGCGCGATCACCTACCGCGAGCTGCTCGAGGAGACCTGCCGCCTGGCCAACGCGCTGCGCTCGCTCGGCGTGCGCAAGGGCGACCGGGTGGCGATCTACATGCCGATGATCCCCGAGCTGCCGGTCGCGATGCTCGCCTGCGCGCGCATCGGTGCCGCGCACAGCGTGGTGTTCGGCGGCTTCAGCTCGGAGGCGCTCGCCGGCCGGATCGATGACGCGCAATGCGTGGCGCTGATCACCGCCGACGGGGGATACCGCAAGGGCGCCGCGGTCAACCTCAAGGCCAACGCCGACGAGGCGCTGCGCCGTTCGCCATCGGTCAAGCACAGCGTCGTGGTGCGGCGCACCGGCCAGGAGGTGGAGTGGTCCGAGGGTCGCGACCACTGGTACCACGAGCTGATCGCCGACCAGCCCGCCACCGCGGCGCCCGAACCGATGGATTCCGAGGACCTGCTGTACCTGCTCTACACCTCGGGGACGACGGCCAAGCCCAAGGGCATCATGCACACCACCGGCGGCTACCTGGCGGGCGTGGCGGCCACGCATCGGTACATCTTCGACATCCACGACGAGGACGTGTACTGGTGCATGGCCGATATCGGCTGGGTGACCGGGCACAGCTACATCGTCTACGGCCCGCTGGCCAATGGCACGACCGGGATCATCTACGAGGGCGCCATCGACTATCCCGATAAGGACCGATGGGCCCAGATCGCGGCGAAGTACCACGCCACCATCCTGTACACCGCCCCGACCGCCATCCGCGCCCTGATGAAGTACGGCGCCGATGCCTTCGCGCGCGACGACCTCTCTTCCCTGCGGCTGCTCGGCTCCGTCGGCGAGCCGATCAATCCCGAGGCGTGGGCGTGGTACTGGAAGTACATCGGCGGCGAGCGCTGTCCGGTGGTCGACACCTGGTGGCAGACCGAGACCGGCATGATCATGATCACCCCGCTGCCGGGGATCACGACCCTCAAGCCCGGATCCGCGACCTTTCCCTTCCCCGGGGTCAAGGCCGATGTCGTCGACGAGTCGGGGACGCCGGTGCCCCTCGGCGGGGGCGGCTACCTGGTCCTGGAGCGCCCCTGGCCGGCGATGCTGCGCGGCATCTACGGGGATCCCGAGCGCTACCAGGAGACTTACTGGTCCCGCTACCCGGGCCGCTACTTCGCCGGCGACGGCTGCAAGCGCGACGACGAGGGCTACTACTGGCTCCTGGGCCGGGTCGACGACGTGATGAACGTCTCCGGCCACCGCATCTCCACCACCGAGGTCGAGTCTGCGCTCGTCTCGCACCCCGCGGTGGCCGAAGCGGCGGTGGTCGGCAGGACGGACCCGGTCACCGGCCAGGCGATCTTCTGCTACGTCATCCTGCGCTCCGGCAACGAGCCCTCCGACGCGCTGTCGGCCGAGCTGCGGGAGCACGTCGCGGGGGCCATCGGCAAGCTCGCTCGGCCGAAACAGATCATGTTCACGCCGGATCTGCCCAAGACGCGCTCCGGCAAGATCATGCGCCGCCTGCTGCGCGACATCGCTGAGCAGCGCTCGCTCGGTGACGTGACCACCCTCGCCGACGAGAGCGTGGTCGAAGCCATCCGCGGCCAGTCCGGCAAGGACGAGGACTGAGCGGGGGGACAGGTCGGGTGGACGGTGGCACGGCGCCATCGGCCGGAAGTAGTCCTGGTGGAAAGTAGTGCTGCCCGGGAGTAGTCCGCCGGGAAGTAGTCCTGGCAGGACGCAGTCCGCCCCGAAGTAGTCGTGGCAGGACATCATTTGTCACCGCGGAGCCATCGTGGCGTGCCAAGCAAGTCCTGAGGGGTCTAAGACGGCACCCAAGAGCCACTGGTGCGGCCCGGGCACGTCGGTTCCTTATTCTCACAGGACTGGTTCTCGTTGGCGGCTGCCCCGGCGCACGGGCGACACGTCCAAGCGTGACTGACCTTCAACATCGCTCCTTTGCGGGCGGTTGACGGACGTTCGCGACGGTTCTGCGGGGAGAGGACGGATCCAGAGCAGCGCATCGCCCTCCAAGCGTCTGCCATCGCGGATCGCCGCCCAGGCAGCCGCGGACCGGACCGGGAAGGCGGAGCCCACCAACGGCGCGTGCCAGGCGACCAGCGCCCGGTTGCCGCGCGTGTCCGAAAGCCCGAAGACCAGGGCCACCGGCCGACCGAGGCGCTCAGCCAGCGCCGCTCGTTTCAGCTGCGCACGCCGCAGTTGCTCCTGAAGGTCGACCAGCCGCCGCTCGATCTCCACCACCAGGGTCTGCTCTCCGGTCTCGACCACCAGGTCGGCCGCTCTCCGGTCGGGAGGCGGCGCGACGGGTACCTCCAAGCGCGAGGTGCTGCTCGCAGGCAGGAGGGCAGTGATTGCTGCCGCCAGTCGCAGCTGACCGGCATCTCGAAGTCCGATGCCATGCCCCGGATAGAGCCGAACTGACAGCTCCGAGCCCGCCGCGTGCGCCAGCCGCACGAGCAGCGGGATGCTTGCCACAGCATCCGCGCGCTCGACCTTGCTCAGGTAAGCCTGCGTGATCCCGGTGGCACCGGCGAGCTGTCGCTGGCTCCACCCACTTGCCGCGCGGGCGAGGCGCAGTTCCATTCCCAGCCGGCGGGCGAGCCGCGCAGTGCGCCGGTCGTCCTCCGTCGACATCGGTACAGCCTGCCACGCGGCCCGTACTGCGGAATTACCGCCCCCTCTCCGGCGGGGGCTGAGCGTGGGCGCTTTCACCGGTGAAGAATGGTGCGCGCGGCTTCTCAGTCTTGCCAGGCCGTCAAAGGACGCGCCGCACGCCCATTCCCGCGTCGAATAGTCCCGGAGGGCTGTCCAAGGCACGCCAACGGCACCGAAACCCGGCCCACGCGTGGAATTTGATGTCCTGGCAGGACTGGTTCCCGGTGAGACCTCGGCCAGGCCGTCAATCGAGGCGCACAGGCCCGATAGAATCCGCCGATGGCGAGCGCTTCCCAGTCGCACCCGGCGACGACCGCAACGACCGACGCTGCTGCCGACTACCTGATGACCATCCGATACATGCACGCGGAGGGGCAGCCGGTGATCGCGGCGCGTCTGGCCGAGCGGCTGCGCGTCAGCCCCGCGACCGTCAGCGAGATGGTGACCCGCCTGGTCCGTGACGGCCTGCTGCGGGTCGATGAGCAGACGCGGCAGCTGGAGCTGACGGAGATCGGCCTCGGCACCGCGGAGCGGACGTTCCGGCGCCACGCGCTGGCCGAGTGGCTGCTGACCGCGGTGGTCGGGCTCGGCTGGGCCGAGGCGGACGAGGAGGCGCATCACCTTCAGCACGCGATGAGCGACCGGGTCACCGACAAGATCGACCTGCTACTCGGGGAGCCGCCTACCTGTCCGCATGGCAACCCGATCCCGCGCGACGGGCGCACCGCCGAACGCCCGGCGGGAGAACCGCTCAGCGAGGCGCGAGCTGGCGAGCAGATCACCATCCTGCGGGTGACGGAGCAGGCGGAGGAAGATGCGCGGCTGCTCACGTTCCTGGAGCAGAATGACGTGCGCCCGGGGTCGGTGTTCACGGTGACCGATGTCGCCGACCACATCGGCACCATGACGCTGGAACGCGACGAGCGGCGCGTGACGCTGGGACTGGTCGCCGCCGCAAAGCTGCGCATGCTGCGCGGACGCGCCGACGAGCGGCTCTTCCACCGGGTTCCGGATCGGTCCGGGCGAGCCGCCAGCGCTGCTGCCGGGGGCGCGAGGTCGGACCCGGCCGGCGGCAAAGCCGCGGATGCCGGCTCGTGCTAGCATCGGCGCCGGCTCTTCCTCCGCCTCGGCTTCCCGTCAGTATCCCTGCCTGTCGAGGAGTGTCCCGACGATGACAAGAGACCGCGGCCGCCGGAACCTGATCGCCGCGCTCGCCACCGTGCTGTGGCTCGGCTACATGGTGTTCGGGCTGGCTCTCCTCAACCAGATCGCACCCACCGTGAATGGTGCCGGGCCTGATGGCGCAGCCGCGTTCGTGGGCCTGGTCGGCGGCGTGGTGACGGTGGGGCTCATCATGTGGGCCGCCTCCGAGTAACTCACGTGTGGGCGGCCCTCGCCGCCCGATGGGGAAACCGATGACTCGATCCCAGCTTCCTCGCGGCCTGGCCGTGCGCCGCCCGGACGACGATGACGCGCAGGCCGTAACCGACCTGATCAACGCGTGTGACGACGCGGACTACGGCGAGGCCGACATGTCGGTCGACGACATCCGCGAAGAGTGGGATGCCATCGACCTGCAGACCGATGCCTGGCTGGTGGAGGCCAGCGCGGGGGCCGCGCCGCTCGCGTACGCGGCGCTCGAACAGCGCGGAGGCGTCCTGTTGCGTGCCTATGCGGCCGTGCTCCCTGAGCACCGCCGACGGGGGATCGGGACGGCGCTGGTTGCACTGCTCGAGGAGCGCGCCCGCGCCCGCATCGGTGAGGCCCCCGAGGGAGCCCGCGTGCAGCTGGGCGGCTGGCTGAAGGGCGACAGCCCGGGGGAGATGGCGTGGGCCGAGGGGCTCGGATATGCCGCCACCCGCCGCTTTCTGCGGATGCGGATCGACATGCAGGCGCCGCCGGCCGCTCCTCGTGTGCCGGATGGGATCAGCATCCGTCAGTTCGTTGCCGGACAGGACGAGCGTGCCACCTTCGAGGCGCTCGAGGAGGCGTTCAGCGATCACTGGGGTCACGTTCCGGGCCGCTTCGATGACCTCGTGCGTCGCACCAGCCGGCCCGATTTCGATCCGCGAATCTGGTTCCTGGCGGTGGCCGGCGACGAGATCGCCGCCACCTCGCTGTGCTCGACCATGCCCGATGGCAGCGGCTGGGTGAACTCGCTCGCCGTGCGGCGGCCGTGGCGGCGCGAGGGCCTCGGCCGCGCGATCCTGATGCACAGCTTCGCCGAGTTCTGGAGGCGCGGCGCTCGGAGCGTCGCGCTCGGCGTCGACGGCGCCAGCCTGACCGGCGCCACGCGGCTCTACGAATCTGCGGGGATGTACGTCCGTGAGATGTACGAGATGGTCACCAAGACGCTCCGCGACGGGGTCGAGCTGGCGACCACGGAGCTGGCGACCACGGAGCCGGCGACCACGGAGCCGGCGACCGGGGAGCCGACCGCCCGCTAGTCCGCGTCCCCGGAGTAGATCGTCGCCGACGGGGGATGCAGCCGGTCCGTGGCGGGCTGCAGCAGCCGCTCGTAGAGTCCCGGCCGCCGATCTGCCATCGTGTCCCACTCGTGCTCGCCCGGACGCCGGCGAACGTGCGTCTCGCGGGCCGCCTCCGGGTCCACGTCGCCCACCAGGAGCTCCTCGTCAGCTCCTGCGCTGGCCAACACCTGGCCGTCGTAGTCGACCAGCAGCGAACGGCCGATGAAGGTGGTGCCGCCCTCCGTCCCGACGCGATCGGCGGCCAGCAGGTAGCAGTGGTTCTCCGCGGCCCGGGCCGGCGCGAAGAGCCCCGGGTGGAACTCGACGCTCACCGGCCAGTTGGTTGGCAGCGCGATCAGGTCAGCGCCCTCCAGCGCGCAGATGCGCGCCGCCTCGGGGAAGCGGAGGTCGTAGCAGATCAGGACCCCGATCCGCAGCCCCGCAACGTCGTACACCGCCGGCGCCTCACCGCCCGGCGTCGCGAAGCGGTCGACGCCGAGGAACGGAAGGTGCATCTTCCGATAGCGGAAGCGCTGGCCATCGGGCGTCACCACCAGCGCGGCGTTGTACACGTCGTCGCTCTCCGCCTCCAGGCTGCCGGCGATCAGCGCGATCTGATGCCGGGACGCCATCCCGGCCAGGCGGTCCCCGGCGACCCCCGTGGCGCGACGGGCAACCGGTAGCGCCTCATCGATCGACGCGAATGCATAGCCGGTGACGGCGGCCTCGGGGAGGACTGCCAGCGCGGCGCCCGCCTCGGCCGCGCGCCCGACCCAGCCATCGATCGCGTCGAGGTTCCGGTCGACCTCGCCGATCTGCGGAGTCATCTGGCACGCGGCCACGCGCACGGTGCTCATGGGTGCATCTTACGCGCGCGGGTTGGCGCAATCGCTCCCCGTCACGGCCCGAGGCATCTGTTCGGTGGACCCGGAACCAGTGAAGGCGGAACGCCGCCTCCGGAACAGGCCACCGGCGGAGCGGGCTGCGGGATCGGGATGGCGAGCCTTGGGTATGATGCCGCGGTGACCCGTCGGAGCCCAGGGACGAACGGCCGATGAGCGGTCCGCGAGATCAGCAGGCGCCCGAGCCGCCGGATCGAGATCCAACCCCCGACCAGCCGAGCGTATCGATATCCGACTGGCCGGAGCGCGATCTCCAGCGCGAGGAGCCGCTGGAGACCCTGGAAGAGGGCTGGGACCCGCGCCTGCACGGGGAGCGACGGCGACCCACGTTCGCCGAGCAGGCCGGCCCGTGGCTGGTCGCGGTGATCCTCGCCCTCGCCGGACTGTGGATCGTGCTGCTCACGTTCGCCCTGACGAACGAGAGCCAGAAGGGGGTCGGCAGCGGCAGCCCCGCCCCGAGGAGCTCCCCGCTGGCGAGCGCGGGCCGAACGGCGACCCCCACGCCGACCGCCACCCGGCCCGCGACACCATCGCCCACCGCGCGGCCGAGTGGGACGCCGCGCCCGACCTATGGCCCGCTGGAGATGATCTACCTGAGCCGCGCTACGGTGGTGAGCCCAGTCGAGCTGTGGAGGCACGACTTCAGCACCCGCAGCGCACCGACGGTGATCGGCACCGCGACCCAGGGGATCGGAAGCTACGCCTGGGCCCCCGACGGGCGCCGCGGCGCCGCGCTGATCGCGTCGCGGCTGGTCTCCATCGAGGCCGGAAAGGGGAGCCGGGCGCTGGCCGACGGCATCTCATCGGCGACGTTCGGTGCCGACGCACAAACCGTGTACGCGCTGCGCGTCGTGTCCCAGGGGAGCAACGACCGGGCCGACGTGCTGCAGATCTCGTTCGCCAGCGGCGCGGCGCGATCGGTCGGATCGATCACCTACCCGCATCCGCTGATCGGTGCCGAGGAGCCGGTCAAGGAGGCGCAGTTCGCGGATGAGGGAGGCGCGGTGCGGATCTACGCGTTGACCGACGGCCGGCTCGGTCTCTGGATCCTGGGCCCCGGTGCGTACCTGATGGACCCGGCGACCGGGACCAGCAGCAAGGTGGCGAGCCCGCCTCGCCTCTTCTCCCCGGATCAGAAGCGGCGGGTCGAGGTCACCCCCGGCGGCCAGGGAACGGTCCTCGTTCTTCGGGACCAGGCCAGCAAGGCCCTGGCGAGCACCGTCGCCCAGGGGTTGGTGAGCCACGTGCGATGGTCGCCGAACGGCTCCGAGATCGTCTTCACCGTGGGCATCGGGAGCGGCGGCGGCGTCCGCCAGGATCTCTACATCTGGGACCTGACCGCCAACAAGGCGCCGATGGCCCTCACCAACAATGGCGCCACGTTCGGCGCGGATTGGCTCGGCGCGTCACAATCCTGGGTGCCATGAACATGCGCGCACCGATCGTCAACCCCATCGGTGTCGAGCTGGACGAAACCGCGCGGCGGATGCGCATCCGCTGGGATGACGGGCACCTGGGCGAATGGAGCTGGACCGCACTGCGCCGGGCTTGCCCGTGCGCGCTGTGCGCCGGCGAAGGCAGCCTGCCGGGGCTCGTGACGCTCGAGACCGTGCTCACCCCGGCGCAGTCGACGATGGAGCGCGTGAAATGGATCGGCCGATACGCCCTGGCACCGATATGGGCCGACGGCCACGATACCGGCCTCTTCCCGTACGGCAAGCTGCGTGACCTGTGCGAGTGCCCCGAGCACGCGGGAAGCTCTCCGGGCGGTCCGGCCGCTTCGGCGCCTCAGAACGCCTCCGGTGGCTGAGCCGATGGCGACCGAGCGCGGCCCGGGCGGGCTGCTGCTAGTCCACGCTCACCCCGATGACGAGGTGGTGGCCACCGGCGGCCTGATCGCCCGCAGCGTCTCCGAAGGTCGACGGGTTGACCTCGTGACCTGCACCGGCGGCGAGGAAGGTGAGATCCACGACCCCGATCTCGACCCGGCGGAGGCGACGCCGCGCCTGGCGGAGATTCGGCGCGCGGAGCTCGAGTGTGCGCTGCTGGCGCTCGGGGATGGCCTGATCAACCTTCACCTCCTCGGCTACCGTGACAGCGGAATGATGGGCACCCAGGCCAACGAGCGCGCCGAGTCGTTCTGGAAGGCCGACCTCGAAGAGGCGACCGGACGCGTGGTGCAGATCGTCCGCGAAGCGCGCCCGGCGGTGATCGTGACCTACGACGAGAACGGGAACTATGGGCACCCCGACCACATCAATGCGCACCGGGTTGCGAGCGCCGCCTTCGACGCGGCCGCCGACCCGGCTCGATACCCGGAGGCGGGAGCGCCGCACGAGGTTGCGAAGCTCTATCACGTGGCGTGGAACCGCGAAGCGATGTATGCCCTGATGCAGGAGATGCGCGACCGCGGGATCAAGCTCCCGTGGGACCTAGAACTACAGCCGGATGCCCGCACCGGGGCGGCCACCGAAGCCGCCCCACCGGCCGAGGAACTGAATCCGACGAACATCGAGGCCGTGCGGCAGATCAGCGAGGATCTCGCCGCCGGGGCAGGCCCGGAGGACTTCGGGACGCCCGAGGCGGACATCACCACCAGCGTCGACGTCTTCCCGTTCCGCGACCCAAAACGGCGGGCAATGGAGTGCCATCGCACGCAGCGCCAGGACATGGGCTGGCTGCTCGACCTCCCCGAGGACCTGCAGCTCGGGATGCTGACCACCGAGTGGTTCGTCCTCAGACGCTGGCGCGGCCGGGAATGGCCAGCTGACCACCGCGAGGCGACCGTCTTCGCCGAGCTGTGAGCAACGCGTTCAGGGCGTCTTGGCCTCGGATCGTCGGGCGGCCCGGACCCGGAGGGTAAGGTATCTACGATGTCCACCAGCTCCATCGGTCTTTCCGAGACGCTGCACGCCTACCTCGTGCAGGTCGGAACGCGAGAGCCGGAGATCATGCGAAGGCTCCGGGAGGAGACGGCACGGCTCGAGCAGCGGAACATGCAGATCGCGCCGGAAGAGGGTGCGGTCCTCGCACTGCTCGTTCGGTTGATGGGCGCTCGTCGCTGCCTCGAGATCGGGACCTTCACCGGATACTCCTCGCTGGCGGTCGCGCTCGCGCTTCCCGCCGACGGGCGGCTCACCTGCTGCGACCTGAGCCGTGAATGGACCGATGTCGCCCGTCGCTACTGGACGGAAGCGGGCGTGTCGGACCGCATCGAGCTCCGTCTCGGTCCTGCCGCCGAATCGCTCGACGCGCTGCTCGCCGAGGGCGCGGCGGGAAGCATCGACTTCGCCTTCATCGATGCCGACAAGCCCAGCTACGACACGTACTACGAGCGATCGCTGACCCTCCTCAGGTCAGGCGGGCTGCTGGCGATCGACAACGTGCTGTGGAGCGGCCGGGTGGCGGAGCCCGAGACGTCCGACGCCGATACCGATGCGATCCGCACCCTGAACGCCAAGATCCACGCGGACGGTCGCGTGGATCCGGTGATCACCCCGATAGGCGATGGCCTGACGCTGGCGCTGAAGCGCTGAAGCGCTGAAGCGCTGAAGCACCGCCGCGGGACGCCGCGCGGCACCGACCAGGACGCCACCGCCGACCCTGCGACCTACCGGCGCTCAGCGCCGGTAACGCGCGGTGAGCGTCCGGCTGGCGGTCACCACGATGGTGTGCGTGGCCGGCTTCCCGTCCGACCACGAGGAGAAGCGGTATCGGGTCGATCCCTTCTTCTGTGAGCTCGCGGCGCTGACCGTGTGCGACGAGCCAGCGATCACGGTTCTGCTGAACGTCGTCGTGGACGTGGTGCCGTCGACGGTGAGCTTCAGACCGGTGGGCGTGCTCTGCATCGTCAGCTTGGCGGTCTTGGGGCTCAGCTTGATGCTGGTGCTGGCGCTCACCCCCGCGCTGTCCGTTGCGGTCAGGGTCAGCACCAGGTACGAGGGATATTGGTGGTCGGGAGCGGCAAAGGAGCCGGTGCTCACGCCGGCCCAGGCCTGAAGGTAGTGACTGTGGCAGTTGGATGGGCAGTGGGACAGCGCCAGCGACCATTGGAGCGATGCCGCGCCCAGCGTGCCGTCCTCGGCATCGGTGGCATGCCCGGTGAAGGAGAGCGCCTGCCCCACCGCCCAGGTCGTGGTCATCGACGGACCGTCGATGACCGGCACCGGGGCCTGGTTGCCCCGCGCGTCGATCGCAACGCTGTCCGATGTGGTCCGCGAGCCGTCGGTGACGGTCAGGCGCGCGGTATAGATTCCGGGCGTGGTGTAGGTGAAGGTCGGGCTGGCGGCGGTCGAGTCGATCGTCCCGTCACCGGTGAAGTCCCACGCGAAGCTGAGCACCGCGGACGGGTCGCTGCTGCCTGAGGACGACGCGTCGAACTGCACGGTCAGGGGCGCGGCTCCGGTGCTCGGCGCAGCGCGGGCCACCGCGCGGATCGTCGGGGTCGAGCCGCTGCTGTAGGTGATGCGGTGCACGCTGCCGCTGAGGCTGACGTAGAAGAGGTCCCCGCTCGGACCGATCTCCAGGTTCACCGGCGCATCCGCTCCGGCGACCAGGATCTGGCGCTGCGCCGGGTCGGGCAGGCCATTCGGGCCTGACAGCATGGCCCAGATGCAGTTGCGCGAGTAATCGGCGAAGAACAGGGCTCCGGTGTAGGTCGCCGGGTAGCCGCTTGCGTTCTCGAAGGCGAGCCCGGTGATCGACGAACTGCCGGTGCCGCAGCCATCCCCGCTGGCCACCGCGCTGCTGTGGCTGTAGGCATAGTAGGCCGTGGTCGCTCCGCCATCGGTGTACAGGGATTGGCAGAGGGCCAGGTTGGCGGACTGGTAGCCGCTCTGCGGTGACGGGCCTTCGTAGCACGGCCAGCCGAAGTTGAGCGCAGCGCTGGTCGGGCTCGCGATGCGATCGATCTCTTCCCACGCGTTCCAGCCGACATCGCCGATCCACACGTCGCTGGTCCCCGGCCGGATCGCGAAGCGGAACGGGTTGCGGAGCCCGTAGCCGATGATCGCGCGGGCCTTCGCGTCGGTGCTTGCCGCAAGCGGGTTGTCGGGCAGCGCGGCGCCGGTCGCGGGATCGAGGCGCACGATCGCGCCGCTGAACCCGGTCGCGTCCCCCGTGGTCCGTACGTCCTGGGCGCGCAGGGCGCCACCCTCGGCGCTGGGCGCCGTCATGGCCCCGCCGACCCCGCCCGGCGGGTCGCCGCACGGGTTGCGCGGCGTCGGGGTGCCGGAGGCGGTGCCACCCCACTGGCCGTAATCGACCGCGTTGAAGTTGCTTCCCTCCCCGCCGCTGGCGTACAGCGCCCCATCGGTGCCGAACTGGATGGCACCCACGCTGTGACTCGGGAACTGCTGGCACCAGTCCTCGACCAGCACCTGCTCGGGGCCCGCCTGTGAGCTGGCGTCGATTGAGAAGCGGGACAGGCGGCCGCTCACCACGCAGCCGTCAGTGGTGGCTCCGGGCGGATTCGGGCAGCCGTCGCTCGTCGCTCCGGCGCTTCCCCACCGGGGAGCTGCCGAGCTGTCCCCAAGGACGTGATCATACGTATACAGGGTGTACAGGTACGGGTTCGTGCCGAAGTTCGGGTCGAGGGCGAGCCCGAGAAGGCCGCGATCCCAGTAGTTGTGCACCTCCGTGCGCAGGTCGACGACGATCGTCGGCGTGCTGTCGGTGAGGCTGTCGTACTCCTTGACCAGCCCGCTCTTCTCGGCCACGAACACTCTGCCGTCGGGCGCGAACCGGATGACCGTCGGCCGATCCAGACCGCCGAGCACTACCTGGTCGGCGAAGCCGGTGGGCGTGGTCACCGCACCGATATGGCCCAAGGGCGGAAGCACCATGGCGATCCCCAGCGCCGCACTGGCGAGCACGGCGCGCCGTCCGCGGACCGCGAGTCGCAGCGGCGGGCCGCCGGCAGCGAAGGACAAGGGGCGCACTCCAAACGGCCAGGGCACTTGGACGTCAGAGCGCCGAAGGCCGCGGGTGGGTGCCCGTGGCCTTCGGCGGCACTCGGGCGGGACCGTACTAGGCCGCGGACCCGGTGCCTAGTACTTTTGGTGTAATGCGTTGCATCGGCGCACCGCGCCGTCACCCGCGCGAAAAATCGGAAAAATCGGCTGAGCAGCTTGATCCCGGGGCCGCTGACCCCGGGATCCCGCTACTGCCCATGGAGCGAGGCTCAGCCTCGAGCGGATGCGGTCCGGCGACCGCGCTGCTGACGGTTCGCCACCACCACGCCGCCGAGGACGACCAGCAGCGCAACCCCGATGACCGCCGCAATTGCCCAGAACGGCATTGCCGCTGCGGTCGGCGCCGTGGACGTGGCGCTGGACGCCGGTGCTGCCGCCGCCGCGCGGACAACGCCCATGTTCCAGGTCATCGACTCGCCGGCGCCATTGACACCGGTGACCAGCAGATTCCAGCCGCCGCCGGCCGGCAGCGTGACGCGCGCGGCGTAGTGGCCGGGCTGGCCCTGCGGAGCGGCCTCCGCCCGGACCGTCTGGCTATCGGCGATCCGCGAGAAGATGAACGTGACCTTGTCGCCCACCACCTGGCCACCGGTGTCGCTGATGAGCGTCACGCCGACCGTGGTCGGCTCGCCGGCGCGCGGGGTGCCGATCTTGTCGAGTGTGGGCGTGGATCCGGGACCCTTGGCGAGCACCGAGCCTACGCTCAGGACGAGCAGGCTGGAGGCGAGGGCCATCCCGATGGCGAGGCGCTTCATGGCGGTGGCTTCCTTTCGATGGCCGACCGACCGATGGCCGTACGACCGATGGGTGGGAGATGCGTCAACGCTGCTTCTACCCCGGCGGCCGGCCAACGGTTCCAGCCGGGTTCGCAACGCGGCAGTCCGGTCGCCATCGGCTCGCCCTCCTGCGGACCATGGTAGGACCGATTTCGCCCTCGGGCATGCTCCCGTGCCCCCCTCGCTGCCGGCGTGGCACGCACGTTGCGTACATCGCCTCGCATCCGCGGCTGCGGGTCCGATGTCGAAGGGAACGACGCGACATGGTTGGTGAGGGCCGCATTCAGCGGGGTTGGGGAGTGTTCGGCTCCGACCACCGGATCGTGGGGCGTGTGTCCGAGGTGCGACCGGAGTGCGTGGTGGTGACCACCGGCATCCTGCGCCGGACCGATCTGTTCGTGCCGCACTCCGCGGTCGCTTCGATCGGGCAGGATCGCGTCACTCTGAACGTTCCCAAGCCGGAGGTCGCGTTCAAGGGCTGGCAGCGACCCTCGCGTTCCGCCTCTGCCGATCCGGCCGCGCCGCCAGCCGGACGCGTCACAAGCGCCGGCGTTCTTCACCAGCACGACCAGCCGAGCGGCAGGATCAAACGCGGTGCGTCGACGCACCACACGGGCGTGGCCATCAGCCCCGAGGAGCTGGGCCGGCGCCGTCAGGTGGCGCCCCTGACCACGTCCAACCTCGGCGTGCTGGAGCCCGGCCTGCTGCTCGAGATCCCGATCATGACCGACCACATTGAGCTGAGCGTGGCGCCGCACGTGGTCGAAGAGGTCGATGTCGGAAAGCAGGCGGTACGCGAAAAGCGGCACGAAACGCGCACGCTCCGTGCGGAGCGCGTCCAGCTCTCGAACCCCGCAGCCGCTCCGACACGGGCGTCCGGAGGCTCGGGCGCATCGGAAGCGGCCCGGCAAGATGAGTCCAGCCCACAGGAGGAACATCAGACGCCATGACCGACGCATTGCAGCCCATCCGCAACATCGGCGACGCGGTCCTGGTCTCGGTGACCACCGCGCTTCGCAATTTCCTCGGATTCCTTCCCCAGCTGATCGGGGCGATCATCGTCCTGGTCATCGGCTGGATCATCGCCGGCCTGATCGCCGGCCTGGTCGAGCGCCTGCTCACCGGTGCCGGCTTCGAGCGTGCCGCACAGCGAACCGGGATCTCCGGGTTCGTCGAGCGCTCCGGGTCGACGTGGACGGTGAGCCACATCGTCGCCGAGATCGTGAAGTGGTTCATCCGGCTGATCGCGCTGCAGGCAGCCGCGCAGATCCTCGGGATGCCGCAGCTGACGCAGATCATCAACGCCATCCTGCTCTTCCTGCCGAACCTGGTCGTTGCGCTGCTGATCATCGTCGTCGGCGCCCTGATCGCGCAGTTCGTGGCAGGCATCGTGCGCGGCGCGACGGCGGAGATGGGCTTCACCAGCCCGGACCTGATGGGCGCGATCGCGCGCTACGGGATCATCGTGTTCGCGGTGATCGCGGCGGTGAACCAGCTGGGGATCGCCGCGACGGTGGTGAACATCCTGTTCATCGGTGCCGTGGCGGCGGTCGCTGGGGCTGCCGCGCTGGCCTTCGGGCTCGGCGGTCGCGACGTGGCGGCCGAGATCACCCACGGCTGGTACACCAAGGGCCAGGATGCGAGCCAGCGCGTGGCGGAGTACGCCCAGCGCCGCCAGGCCGACTCGGATCGGGTTCAGTCCGCGGGTCAGCCGATGCCGCCCTCGGCGACGGTCCGGCCTGCCCCGCCCAGCGGCGCGGACGGGTAGGGCCGACCGATGACCACGGAGCGCGGCGGCAGGCGACGGCCTGCCGCCCCCGGCGCCGGCGTGCTGGCGGGCATGGAGGTGGTTGACAACAACGGTCGGCTGATCGGTGCCGTGACCCGGGTCGACCGCGGCCACCTGCGCGTCGGCAAGCCGGGTGCCTCCCGAGAGGTGTTGGTGCCGATGAATGCCGTGGAGCGGACCGAAGGCAAGGTGGTTCGACTTCGGGTCGCGGGCGACCTGCTCGACATGGTGCGCACGCCGGAAGCGTCCGGCTCCGCGCGCGCCAGCGCCGAGACGGTCGAGCACGCCGCTGCACCACAGCCGGTCAGCGAAGCTCAGGACGCGGCTCGCCCGTCCGGACCGCGGTCACCAGATGTGCCGTCGGGCGGCTCGCGGCTCGCGGCCGAGGCACCCCCGAGCGTCGAGCCCGCGGCGTCCGACCCGCTGCCGGCCGATGCATCGGTCCGGATGCAGCGTGTCGAGGAGCGGCTGCGCGCGGATGTCACCCAGCGCCAGGCCGGGACGGTCCGTGTCTGGAAGGAGGTGGTCGAGGAGGACGCCACGCTCGAGGTGCCGATCGTCCAGGACGAGGTTCACGTCGAGCGACGGACCGTGGATCGTCCGCTGGGCGACGAGGCGCCGGTCACCACCATGGGCTCCACGACGCGCGTCCTGGTCATCGAGGAGCGGCTCGAGGTCCGGCGCATCCCGTGGGTCGTGGAGGAGATCGAGCTGACGCGCGGCATGCGGCGCGAGGTCCGAGAGGTCCGCGGCAAGGTGCGCAAGGAGCGCCTGCACGTCGATACCCAGGGCGAGATCCGGATCGGCGGGGAGGAGGCCTAGACCCACCATGTGGGGGTCTGCGGTCGCGGACCCCACAAGATGTTGTGGTTTGGCCTTGACTTTCGACCGGTCTGAGCGTATGGTGTCCGCCCTAGCAGATCGGTGTCGAAGACGACGCCGAGCGTGTCGTCGGCGGCCCGCATCGGTCCCCCACAGACCCCTACGAGCCGGGGATTCTGTGCCCAGCCACTGGGGCTGGTCTCGCCGACGGAGCGCATGGAGGAGAGGCCGGGAGTGATCCCGGAGGCATGAGGAACCAGACCGTTCATGGCACGTAACGCTTCTTCCGCTCCGGCGACCGCAACAGCCAAGGCCAATGGTCACAAGGCCAATGGTCACAACGGGGGAAACGGTCACGCGAAGGCCGATGTCGATGCGCGCACCGGGTACCGGCAGCTTCGACCCGGTGAGACGCGCGACTGGCCGGGCCTCACGATCGAGCGGCGCTACACGCGGCCCGGCGTCGACCCGTACGACACCGTGGAGTGGGACTACCGCGAGGCGGCGATCACCAACGAGCACGGCAAGGTCGTGTTCGAGCAGAAGAACCTCGAGTTTCCCAAGTCGTGGAGCGCCCTGGCCACCAACGTGGTGGCCAGCAAGTACTTCCGCGGCCACCTCGGCAGCCCGGAGCGGGAGAGCAGCGTCAAGCAGATGATCAGCCGGGTGGTCGACACCATCGCCGGCTGGGGCGACAAGGACGGCTACTTCGCGACCGATGAGGACCGCGACGCCTTCCACGCCGAGCTGAAGGACATCCTGCTCAAGCAGCGCGCGGCGTTCAACTCGCCGGTCTGGTTCAACGTCGGCATCGACGAGCACCCGCAGTGCTCCGCCTGCTTCATCAACTCCGTGGAGGACACCATGGAGTCGATCCTGGGCCTGGCCAAGACCGAGGGGATGCTCTTCAAGTTCGGCAGCGGGACCGGCTCCAACCTGTCGACCATCCGCAGCAAGACCGAAGGGCTGCGCGGCGGCGGCACCGCGTCCGGCCCGGTCAGCTTCATGAAGGGCTTCGACGCCTTCGCCGGAGTCATCAAGTCCGGCGGCAAGACCCGCCGCGCGGCGAAGATGGTGATCCTCAATGCCGATCACCCCGACATCGAGGAGTTCATCGACTGCAAGCTGGTCGAGGAGAAGAAGGCCTGGGCCCTCATCGAGGCCGGCTACGACGGCAACTTCAACGGTGGCGCCGCGTATGAATCGGTCTTCTTCCAGAACTCCAACAACAGCGTGCGCGTGACCGATGACTTCATGCGCGCCGTGGAGACCGATGGCGACTGGACCGCCCACGCGGTGACCGATGGGCGGCCGATCAGCACCGTCAAGGCCCGATACCTCCTCAACAAGATGGCCGAGGCGGCGTGGATCTGCGGCGATCCGGGGATCCAGTACCACGACAACGTGAACCGCTGGCACACCAGCGCCAACACCGCCCCGATCAACGCCTCCAACCCTTGCGTCACCGGCGACACGCTGGTCGCCACCGATCAGGGTTGGAGGCGGATCGACAGCCTCGTCGGCCAGGACGCGAACATCATCGGCGCCGACGGCCAGCCGCACCCCGTCGACAGGATCTTCCCGACCGGGACGAAGCCCGTCTTCGAGCTGAAGACCAGGGCCGGTTATCGCGTGCGGATCACCGAGGACCACCTGGTCGCCACCCAGCGCGGCGGCGTCGCGGTCAAGGACCTCACGCCCCAGGACCGGATCTTCCTCAACGCCCCCGGGTTTGGAATCGATGCGATCTCGACGGAGATGGCCGAGGCCATCGGGCTGGCGGTCGGCGATGGCTACCTGAGCCATTCCCGCGCAGGCGGCCGGGACCAGGCCACCGTGATCCTCACCATGCACCGCAACGAGGCGCGGGTGCTGCAGGCCGTGGCCAACGAGGTCAACGCGCAGAAGCGGCTGCTCCGCGCGGTCGGCATTTCCGGCCGCCCCGACAACGTCACGGTCATGCTCGGCTCAACGGGGTCGCGCCTCGCGTTCGGCTCCAAGGTGGTCGTCGACCAGTTCCTGAAGTACGCCGTCCTCGACGAGGGTGCGTACATGAAGCGCTTCACCGATGCGGCGTTCAGCTTGGACCGTGCGAGCATGGCGGCGCTGCTGCGCGGCCTCTTCACCGCCGACGGCACGGTCGAGAACAGCGGCGCGAAGAGTCAGCACGTTGCCCTGGATTCAGCGTCTCTGGAGCTCCTTGTCCAGGTTCAGCGGATGCTGCTCGGCTTCGGGATCAAGTCGCAGATTTACGAGAACCGTCGCAAGGGCAAGCTGATCGCCATGCTGCCGGACGGCGAGGGCGCCGTGAAGGAATACGCGGTCAAGGAAACTCACTCGCTGCGCATCACGCGCGCCTCGAGGCTGCGCTTCGAGAAGGAGATCGGCTTCGCGCCGGAGAGCCAGAAGGCCGAGGCGCTGAACCGCATGAACTGGAACATCGGGACCTACAGCGACGAGCTGGTCGACACCTTCGCCGGCCTCAGTCCATTGGGCGAGGCGCCGGTGTTCGATCTCACGGAGGCCGTTACAAACCACTTCGTGGCGAACGGCCTGGTTGTCCACAATTGCAGCGAGTACATGTATTTGGACGACTCCGCCTGCAACCTGGCGAGCCTGAACCTGATGAAGTTCGTGCGGGACGGCGGCGAGTTCGACGTCGAGGCGTACAAGCACGCCGTACGGATCGTGCTCACCGCGCAGGAGATCATCGTCGACAACGCGAGCTACCCGACACCTCGGATCGGGGAGAACTCACAGAAGTTCCGGCCGCTGGGCCTCGGCTACGCCAACCTCGGCGCCCTGCTCATGAACCGTGGCCTCGCCTACGACTCGGACGAGGGTCGCGCCTACGCGGCCGCCATCACGGCGGTGATGCAGGGCGAGGCGGAGCTCCAGTCCGCGCGGATCAGCCGCGATCAGGGCGGCCCGTTCGAGGGCTACGCGACCAATCGGGATCCGTACCTCCGGGTCATGAACCAGCACCGCGACGCCGCGTATCGGCTGGACCGGAGCCTCATTCCCACGGACCTGCTCGATGCTGCCCTCACCACCTGGGATGAGGTCATCGCGCTCGGCGAGAGGGCCGGCTTCCGCAATGGGCAGGTCAGCGTGCTTGCTCCAACTGGAACCATCGCCTTCCTGATGGACTGTGACACCACCGGCGTGGAGCCGGACATCGCCCTCATCAAGTACAAGCGCCTGGTCGGCGGCGGCTACCTGAAGATCGTCAACCAGACGGTGCCGCACGCGCTGAAGCGCCTCGGTTACGACGCCAAGCAGACCGAGGAGATCATCGCCTTCGTCGACGAGCACGAGACGATCGAGGGCGCGCCGCACCTGCGTCCCGAGCACCTCTCCGTCTTCGACTGCGCCTTCAAGCCGGCGAACGGCAGCCGCAGCATCCACTACAACGGCCACCTGAAGATGATGGCGGCCGTGCAGCCCTTCATCTCGGGTGCCATCAGCAAGACGGTGAACATGCCGGAGGCCTCGACGCCGGCCGAGATCGCGCAGGTCTACATCGACGGCTGGAAGCTGGGCCTCAAGGCGATCGCGGTCTATCGGGACAACAGTAAGCGCAGCCAGCCGCTCAACACCAAGCGGGAGGGCGGCGATGCCGCCAAGGCGGCATCGGTCGAGACCGTCTACAAGCCGATGCGCAGGCGACTGCCCGACGAGCGTGCCGCGTTCACCCACAAGTTCAACGTGGCCGGACACGAGGGCTACCTGACCGTCGGCCTCTACGAGGACGGCCAGCCGGGCGAGATCTTCCTGAGGATGGCCAAGGAAGGCTCGACGATCAGCGGCCTGATGGACGCCTTCGCCACCGCGGTGAGCGTCGCGCTGCAGTACGGCGTGCCGCTGCGCGACCTGGTCAACAAGTTCAGCCACCTGCGCTTCGAGCCGGCGGGCTTCACCACCAACCCCGATGTACCGATGGCCAAGTCGCTGATCGATTACATCTTCCGCTACCTGGCGACCAAGTTCCTGAGCAGGGACGAGCAGGACGTGGTGGGGGTGATCAACAGGACGGTGACGCTACCCGAGGCAGCGTCGGTGGGTGAGTCGGCCCCCGCGGGCACCGCGCCGGCAGGCGCGGCGCCCGCAGCGGCTGGCTCCTCGACCAAGGCAGTCATCTCGGACAGCGCGGAACCAGCGAACGTTGACGCGGCTCCAGCGGATCCCGCGACCTCCGGTTCGGGCTCCGCCACGTCAGCGCAGGGGGTGGGCGCGTCAGCACCTGGATCCGCGGCCGAGAAGCCGGGATCGTCGCTCCTCGACGGCCTGGAGATCGTGGCCAAGAATGGGGGAGCGCACAAGGAGCAGCGCACGGAGCGGCTCGAGGCGGGTCAGGCGCCCGTGATCTTCGACACCGCCGACTCGCCGGCGTGCAGCGAATGCGGCTCGATCATGGTCCGCAATGGCAGTTGCTACAAGTGCATCAACTGCGGTGGCACGAGCGGCTGCAGCTGAACCTTCGCCCCAACGCCATACGAGGGCCGGGCTGCTGCCCGGCCCTCGACGTTGATCGGATCCGTCAGGTGATCCGTAAGGCGGTGGTAAGGGGGACCTGCCTACCGTCGGCCCGTGCCGACTTGTTCTTCGAGCCGGGCCGTATCGGTTCTTCTTCTGGAGCAACGAGCGCTCCGAACCGCCACACGTGCACGCGGCGTTCAGCCGTCCCACTTGCCTGTTCCATCCGGGGAGCGCGCCTTGCGCCTGCCGCGCGCGTCATCCGCTGGCTCAGCCCGGATGCCCCATGGCGGGGCCAGGCTGCGCGCTGCGGACGTATGGTACCGTGGGTGGCATGCAGAAGACGACGGTTTATCTGGGTGGTGACCTGAAGGAGGCGCTTCGTCGGACGGCGAGGGCGAGCGGTCGCAGCGAGGCGGACCTCATCCGCGAGGGAATCGGCCTGGTGGCTGGGACGCATCGGATCGCGGAACCCACGCTCCCGCTTTTCGAGAGCGAGCGGCCCGACCTCGCCGAGCGAACGGAGGAACTGCTGGCTGGTTTCGGCGAGCGGTGATCATCGTGGACACCAGCGGCCTGCTGGCGGCCATCGACGGCAGCCAGCGGCAGCACGCGGCCGCGAAGCAGGCGTTACGGGCCGCACGGCCGCCCTGGCTGCTCTCACCGTTCGTCCTCGCGGAGCTCGACTACCTGCTGGCAACACGCGTGGGTCAGTCGGCGGAACGCGCCCTGCTGCGAGAGGTCGGGCGCGGCGTGTATCGCCTGGAGGCGTTCGATGCGAGTGACATCGAGGCGGCGGAGCGCGTGATCGCGCGCCACGCCGACCTGGGCATCGGTCTGGCGGATGCGTCCGTGGTGGTGCTCGCCAATCGCTACGGCATCCATGACCTGGTGACGCTCGACGAGCGTCACTTTCGCGCACTCCGCGGTCCGAACGGCAGGCCGTACCGGATCCTGCCGGCTGACGACATCACTCGGTAGCCAACGGCATCGTCCCGCTCGACTACGCGGCGTGGCCCCATCGGCGTCTGACCAGCCGGAGACCAGCTCAGCTCGTCCGAACGATCTGCACCTCGACGCAGCCTCCGTCCAGGAGGCACCTCACGATGTGCTCTCGTCGCGGTAGCGCGTGTCGTGGACCGGCGCCTCGTGGATCGCCGTCTGGCGCAGAGGTCCGCCTCCGTTGTTGACGAACGAGTGCGGGGTATCCGGCGGCACGATGACCACGTCGCCAGCCTCCGCGTCGAACGACGAGCCACCGACCAGACAGCGCGCCTGGCCGTCATGCAGCACCCACAGCTCGACGTACGGATGGGTGTGCTCGCCAGGGCCGGCGCCGGGCGGTACCTGCGAGTGATAGACGGAGGTGGCAATCCCGTACCTCGCGCCCTCGAGGTACCCGATTGCGCCCCCGGCGCGTGTCACCCTGTTGTCCAGTGGCTCCAGCTCGGAACTGGAAACGCGCCCTGCGCGGGGCGGCATCGGCATCATGGACTCCCCTTGGCGCAAGTTTGCAACAGATTCATTGTAGTGGAAGATACCCGGCGGCCGCAATCTGGGCGGCGATGATGCGGTTCCCTTCCGCCGACGGGTGAACGTGATCCGGCAGCAGGAAGGGGGCCGCATCCTGGTTCGCGGCTGGCCCGTTGAAGGCCGTCAGCAGGTCGACGCAGCGGCCGTGATGAGCGGTGACGGCCGCACAGATCGCCGAGTTGACGGTCGTCAGCTGCTGCGCAAAGAGCAGCTGGTAGGACGGGCCCAGCTCCGCCCGGTCGGCCTTACCGATCACGTGGTTGTAGTAGTCGGTCTCGCGCAGGATGTACCGATGGCTCGCCTCCAGCCCGCCGATCTCGGCCAGGATGGCCTCGACGTTCGGCCCGAGGGCGCCACTGGCGGCGCCGTAGCATTCCAGGTCGGCTCCAGCCTCGCAGGAGCCGATGTCGTTGATACCGATGGTGATGGTCACAATGTCGGCACCCCGCAGCGCCGCGCGCACCGCGGAATCTGACCGCACGGACTGCAGCAGGTCCGCGCTGGTCGTGCCGCCGATGCCCAGGTTTCTGACCGTGACCGGGCGGCCCAGCGCGCGGGCCGCCAGCCGGCCGTAGATCTGCGGGTACGACTCGCAGCCGCATGCGGGATAGGCGACGATCGAGTCACCCAGCGCGACCATCGAGAGTGGCGTCGCCGGAGTGGCGGCCGGCTCACGGCCGGCCAGGATCGGCGGAGCGCTGATCCGCCCGGCGGCGGGAATCGTCTGCGCACCGCATCCGGCTGCGAGGAGGCCGGCCAGCGAGGCGATCCACACCGCTCGGAACCCGGCCCTTGCGCCGATCGGCGCAGGTCGAGGTGCGGCGGGCCTTGTCACTCGCAAGAGGGTAACCCAGTCTCATCGGTACCGAGCGGGCTGCGGCCAGCGCCACGAGCGGCCAGTGGCGGCGGGTGCTGGCGCGGGGTGGCGGGTAGTCGCGCGGTGGCTGGGTCGCGGAAGTCCCTACAGGACATCGATCTGCACCGCGGAGCGGTCTCGCAGCGCGATCATTCCTCACGGTGCGCAAGATGCGCTCCTGACGGCCCCTTTTCGGCCATTCACGCGCGAAACGATGTTCGGACAGGACTCATCGGGCCGCGCCGGCTGGTCCGATGTCGCCGCGCCAATCAGTCGTATCGAGGCCTGCGCGGCGCTCGGGGACGGCCAGGCCAGAGCCGCCGCCGGAGGGGAATCGGCCCAATCATGGTATCCTCGCACCCCAGATCGACGCATCACGGCGCACCTCGACGATCACTCCTCTCGTTCGCCAGGGCAGGACAGATCGCCCGGGCGCCAACTACGAGGACGCCTTCATTGCCTGCACCGGGTCTCCGCGGGGGACAGCCGTGAGCGGCATGACGCCGTACACGCGCACCAGCCGGCGGACGATGGACCTGCGCATCGTGCAGGCCGCCGCGCCGACCATTCTCGAGCTGATCGAATCGCTCGACCGCCGTCTGCTCAACGAGCATCGGGCCAGCGATCGGCTGCGCATGCTGCGCGATACCACCAACCAGGTCACGCGGACCGCCAACGATGCGATCCAGGCCTATCGGCGCGCCACCGGCGCGGTCAGGACGGAGCTGGCCAAGCCGACCGGCGACCACGCGCAGGCGCTGCAGACCCGCACCCTTCTGCGCAACGCTCGGGCAGAGCTGCTGCGCGTGCTGGAGGTCACCAGCCGCCGCTACGCATGGGCAGAGACGTGGTCGGCGGACGCGGTGGGCCCATCGGCCGCCATCGTCGAGGAGCTCGGTGACGCAGCGGGCCAGGAAGACTGAGTCTGCCACCCGATCGAGATCGAGACATTGTTGACAAGGTCATCGGAATGCGGGATAAGGGCAGCCTCTGAATCGCGTTGCGCGACGCTGCACCCGCCTCGGGTCTTCCGGACCAGCTGAGCACCGCAGCTCACGCCCCGCGGTCACACCAGCGGGGCATCGCGCGCGGGCACGTCGCCCCGCCGGCGCCCCATCGGAAGTTGACGGAGGATTCGAATCAATGCTGACCAGGGCACGCCGCCTCGGCGTCCTCACGCTCGCCGCAGGGATGCTGCTCGCAGCGTGCTCCACGCCGCAGGGCTCGGGCGGTACAAGCCCGTCGGCGGGCGGCGCCGGTGGCGGCAGCGGCACCGTGGCGCTGCTCCTGCCGGAGAAGCAGACGGCCCGTTACGAAGCGGCCGACAACCCGCTGTTCAGCGCGAAGTTCAAGCAGCTGTGCCCCGGCGCGACGCTCGACTACGCGAATGCCGGCGGGTCGGACGCGACGCAGCTCCAGCAGGCGGAGGCGGAGATCGCCAAGGGCGCCAAGGTCCTGGTTCTGGATCCGAACGACGCGAATGCGGCCGGAAAGATCGTCACCGAGGCCCAGGCCAAGGGCGTCAAGGTGGTGAGCTACGACCGCCTGGTCAAGGGCAACTCCAAGCCCGACTACTACGTGGAGTTCGACAGCTCCGCGGTCGGCAAGCTCCAAGGTGACGTTCTCCTCGCCAAGCTCACCGCTGACGGGAAGACGAACCCCAAGCTGGTCTGGATCAACGGCTCGCCCAAGGACAACAACGCCTCGCTCTTTAAGGCCGGCGCGCACAGCGCGCTCGACGGCAAGGTGCAGATCGTCAAGGAAGACGCCATGGCCAACTGGAAGCCGGAAGAGGCCCAGGCGATCATGGAAGCGGCCATCGCATCGGTCGGCAAGACTGGTTTCGACGGCGTCTACGTGGCCAACGACGGCGGTGCGGGGGGAGCCATCGCGGCCATGAAGGCGAACGGGGTGGATCCCAAGACCAAGCCGACCACCGGCCAGGATGCCGAGCTGGCCGCGATCCAGCGCATCGTCACCGGCGAGCAGTTCATGACCGTCTACAAGCCGATCAAGACCCTCGCCGAGGAATCGGCAGCGGTCGCCTGTGACCTGCTGAACGGCAAGACGCCGGATGCCGCGAAGTTCAACTCCAAGGAGAACAACGGCACGGCCGACATCCCGACCCAGAAGATCGGGGTCATCGGCGTCACGCTTGACGGCAAGACGGCCGGCACCAAGTCGATCCTCGACTCGGTGGTCGCGGATGGTTTCTACACCGCGACGCAGATCTGCACCGCCGACTTCGCGGGTGCCTGCACGGCGGCCGGCGTGAAGTAGCTCGTCGTTGGCGAACGCAACGAGGCGGCGGGCGGCGTAGGCTTCCCGCCGCCTCGGCTTATCTGCCACTGCCCACAGCGCCGGAGGTCGAATGGCCGTCGCACAACGGGTCCCGCTTCTCACCATGGAGGGCATCAGCAAGCGCTTCGGCGCGGTGCAGGCCCTGACCGATGTCCGATTCGAGGTGAACGCAGGCGAGGTGATGGCCCTCGTCGGTGACAACGGGGCCGGCAAGTCAACCCTCGTCAAGGCGATCGCCGGCATCTACCCGGTCGATGACGGCACCATTCGCTGGCAGGGCAGCGAGGTGACGATCCGAAACCCCAACGACTCCACGGCGCTCGGGATCGCGACCGTCTACCAGGACCTCGCGCTGTGCGACAACCTCGACGTGGTGGCCAACCTCTTCCTGGGCCGGGAGACCGGCGCCCCAACCGGCCCGCTGGGCATCATCGATGAGATCGGCATGGAGCAGCGCTCGGTGGAGGTCCTCCGCCGCCTGTCAGTGAAGATCCCCAGCGTCCGGATCCCGATCGCCTCACTGTCCGGTGGCCAGCGCCAATCGGTGGCGGTCGCGCGTTCGGTGCTGTGGGACAACAAGGTCGTGCTCCTCGACGAGCCAACCGCCGCGCTGGGAGTGGCGCAGACCAAGGAGGTGCTCGACCTCGTCAAGCGCCTGCGCGACGAGGGACACGGGGTCGTGCTCATCAGCCACAACCTCGCCGACGTCTTTGAGGTGGCGGACCGCATCACCGTCCTGCGACTTGGGCGGTACGTCGGCACCTACCATGCCGCCTCGGTGGGCCCCGAGCAGCTGGTTGGACTCATGACCGGGGCGGTCAAGGCGGCCGAATCGTGAGCGGCCCGATCGTCGACGATCCGCGTCTCGTCGCCGAGAAGGAGGGCCTCGGCGGGCTGGTGAATCTGTACCGGACTCGCCTCGCGCAGGGCGAGCTGGGGCAGGTGCCGGTGGTCATCGGTCTGGTGGTCATCTGGGCGATCTTCTGGTGGGCCTCGAGCGGCGCGTTCTTCAATCCGTTGAACCTCGTCAACCTCGCGCTGCAGATGGCCGCGGTCGGCACCATCGCCGTCGGCGTCGTGTTCGTGTTGCTGCTGGGTGAGATCGACCTGACCGTCGGGATCGTGAGCGGCCTGTGCGCCGCGGTGACGGCGGTGCTCAACGTCAAGATGGGGTTCCCCGGCCCCGTCGCCGTGGTGGCCGGCGTCGCAGTGGGTATGGGGATCGGGGTCATCCACGGCGTCTGGATCACGCGCTTCGGGATCCCCTCCTTCGTGGTGACTCTGGCCGGCCTGATCGGCTGGGCCGGCACCCTGCTGTTCGTGCTGGGCAGCACCGGCACCTTGAACCTGGCCGATCCGTTCATCACCGGCCTGGCCGGAACGTTCTTCACCGGCGCCGTGGCCTGGCTGATGGCAGCGCTGTTCGTGATCTACATCGCGGCCTCCGGGTATCTCGAGCGACGCGCCAGGATCGTGGCCGGCCTGCGTGCCGAGCCGCTGTTCTTCATCGGCTTCCGGGTGCTGGTCGTGGCGATCGGTGCCGCCGGCGCCATCCTGGTCTTTAGCGAGGACCGTGGGCTGCCCCTCTCGCTCGTCTTCCTGGTCGGCATCATCGTGGCCATGGACTATGTCGCTCGCCGCACGCGGTTCGGCCGCATGGTGTTCGCCGTGGGCGGCAACGCCGAGGCGGCACGACGGGCCGGGATTCCCGTTCAGCGGGTGCGGCTGGCGGTATTCGTCATCGCCTCCGGCTTCGCCGCGTGGGGCGGCATCCTGGCCGCGTCTCGACTGCTGGCCGTGAACCAATCGGCCGGGTCGGGCGATGTGCTGCTGAACGCTATCGCCGCCGCGGTGATCGGCGGCACGAGCCTGTTCGGCGGCCGCGGCTCGGTCTGGGCGGCGCTGCTGGGGATCGTGGTCATCCAGTCGATCTCCAACGGCATGGACCTGCTGTCGTTCGAGCCTGCGGTGAAGCAGATGATCACCGGCGTGGTCCTGCTCGCCGCGGTCACCGTGGACGCGGTTGCGCGACGCGGGCGCGCACAGGCCGGTCGGGTCTAACCGGGGAAGCCATCGTGCGCGGCGCGATCCGGATATATCTAGAGGTCGGCAGCACGCGCACGTTCGCCGTCGCCGTCGACTGGCCCGGCTGGAGCCGCTCGGGCCGGACCGAGGAGCTCGCCACCGAGGCGTTGCGCGCGTATGCCGAGCGCTACGGCAGTGTTGTCCGCCTTGCGCATCTCGACCCGCCGCGCGCTCGGGATCGAGCGTGGTTCGAGGTGGTGCAACGGCTGCGCGGCAACGCCACCACCGACTTCGGTGCGCCGGGGGTGCCTCCCGACGCCGATGCGGATCCGCTGCCGCCCGCGGAGCTGCGGCGACAGCTCACGCTGCTCCGCGCGAGCTGGAAGGGGCTTGATGCGGCCGCTCGCCGGGCGCATGGCGTCGAGCTGCGGAAGGGGCCGCGCGGCGGTGGCAGGGACCTGGACAAGATCCTCGACCATGTGCTCGGCGCGGAGGAGGGCTACCTTCGGGCGCTCGGCGGCAGTCCGCCGCCCCGCGGCGACGATATGGCCCGCGACACGCGACGTGAGCGCGCGGCGGTCATCCGGGATGTGGCGTCGGCAGCCCGCGGCGGCCTGCCGCCAGGCCGCCGGAAAACAAGGTGGACCGCCCGTTACTTCATCCGCCGCGCCGCCTGGCATGTGCTCGACCACGCCTGGGAGATCGCGGACCGGTCAGATACTCGTGGCTGAGCCGATCGACGCGCCCTACGACCGCTTCGCGGAGGCGTACCGCGATTGGTGGGGACCGGTGCTGGCGGCGTCGGTGATCCGGTTCGTCGATGACCTCGACGGCCTAGATGGTCTTGATGCCCGCGGCGGTCACGGCGGCCCGATGCGGATCGTGGACGTCGGAACCGGGACCGGCACGCTGGCGCTGGCCGCACTGGAGCGATGGCCGGCGGCGACGGTCATCGGCGTCGACCAGTCGAGCCGAATCCTGGAGCTCGCCAGCGAACGGGCCGAAGCAGCCGGCGGGGAGATCGCGGAGCGCCTCCAGGTGGTCACGGGCCAGGCGGATCGGCTGCCGGTCCGGGATCGCAGCGTCGACCTGGTGCTCTCGTCATTCGTGATCCAGCTCGTTCCGAACCGCCGCGCCGCGCTGCGGGAGATGCGCCGCGTCCTCCGCCCCGAGGGCGTCTGCGGGGTGCTCACCTGGCTCGCGGACGACGAACCGTTCGAGCCTGAGGAGCTGGTGTATGACATCTTCGAGGACCTGGAGGTGCCCGTCCCCGAACATGGTCCGCAGCCGCGTCCGTACCGTTCCCCGGACGGCGCGGCAGCCGAGTTCCGGCGCGCCGGGTTCCGTGAGGTTCACGCCCGGCAGGAGTGGCTCGAGCACCAATTCAGCGTGCGGGGCTACGTTGACCTGTTCGAGCATTGGCTGGAGGAGGAATCGATCGCGGCACTCTCTCCGACCCGTCGCGAGCGCCTCCGCGCCGCGCTCCTGGAACGACTCGGCGACCTCCAGCCCGATGAGCTGGTGTGGCGCAGGCCGCTGGTCAGCGTCGTCGCGCGGAGCTGACGCATCGCCGCGCCCATTCCGTCCACGGAGCCCACGCAAGCGTGGTGGACAGCCGTCGGATCCAATCGTCGCGCACTCCGGCGCCGCGCGCGGGCGCATCGTTCACCACCTCGAGCACCCGGAGGGCCTGCAGGCTGAAGATGCGCGCTGCAACGAGCGGATCGCCGCCGTCGAAGCCGCGCGCGGACAGAAAGGCCGGCCAGGCGGCGCCCAGGACGTCCGGATGGTGGAAGCGCACCAGCCAGCCCCACCAGGCAACGTCGAACAGGGGATCGGCCAGGCGCGCGAACTCCCAGTCCAGCAGCCCGGAGATCCGGCCATCGGCGACGAGCACGTTCGCCGGCCCAAAGTCCCCGTGGGCCACCACCCCCGGGCGCGCCTCGAACAGGTCCGGCAGCTCGAGAATGAGCCGATGGAGCACGGCCGTCTCGGCCGAGGGCAGGTCGGCGGCGATGACTTCCAGCCAGGCTGACGCGCGCGCCGCCAGCCGCGTGGGGTTGGCCCACAGGCGCGGGAGATGCACGCCGTGAGTGGGAGTCGAGGCCAGCTGGGCGAGCAGGCGGCCCATCTCGGCGGCGATCACCGGAAAGTCCGAGCCGGTGAGATCGAAGCCGAGCAGGACAGGCAGCGGCTCCCCGGGGAGCACCTCGAATGTGGCGCTCGGCGGCTGTGCGTCGAGCGACGTAGCGACGATGGTCGGGATTCGGATGTCGCGCTCAGCGAGCAGCGGCGCGAGTTGACGCATCGCCGACAGTCGATGCTCGGCGTCCCGACGACGGTGGTAGCGCTGGATGACCAGGCGTCGACCGTCTGCCGTCGTGACGAGGTCGGTGCGGTTGCTGAAGCCCCAGGCGGCACGCTCCGCCCGGATGACCGGGGCGCCCGCGGCGCGCGACAGCTCCGCGCGGTCCCCGGGGGTCGGTTCCGGTCCCGATGATCTGGCCACTGCCGGGCGATTGTGGGGCACGGAGGGCGAGCGCGAGCGCGATCCGCCCCGGCAGGCTCACGCGATCTCATACTCCCGGGGTGGCCGAGGCATGCAGGCTGATCCTGGTCGGGATGATGGGAAGCGGCAAGACGACCATCGGCCGGCTGCTCTCGGAGCGCATCGGCTGGCCGTACCTGGACAACGATGAGCTGCTGCGGCGGCTGGTGGCCGCGACGCCCCGTCAGATCGCCGCGCGATCAGGCGAGGAGCGGCTCCGCCGATCCGAGGCCGCCGCCCTGCGCCTTGGACTTGAGCAGCCGCCGCCCTGCATCATCGGCGCGGCGGCGGGAACGATCCTGGATCCGGCGAGTCGGCGCGCCATCCAGGCTTGCGGCCTGGTGGTTTGGCTGCGCGCCACCTCGACGACGCTGCAGCAGCGCGCGGCGGGCGCGGCTCACCGCCCGTGGCTCGACAGCCATGCCGCGGCGTGGACACGACGGGCCGTCGAGGAGCGTTACCCGCTCTATGGCGCAGTGGCGAACCACGTGGTCGACGTCGACCGGACAGCTGCGGAGGCTGCGGCGGTCGAGATCGGGGAGTGGCTCAGCTCCACGCACCCCGAATGCCGCATATCGGACCGAGCCGCTCCGAATCTTCCTGCACTGGTGTGATGTCTGCTGCTCCGTCGGTTGCTCCTCCTGTATGGTTCGCGCGATCGTGATGGACGGATCGACGACAGCATGAGACGTGGCCTCGTCGCGGGGGCGGTCGTGCTGGTACTTGGCATCATCGCCCTGGTGGTCGGGCTTCAGCTGACCCGGCCGCACGCCTCTGCCTCGTCTCCAGCGCCAACCGCCGCCTCGCCGACGCCGATCCCCATCGACCAGGCGCTCCTGCACCGCAGAGTGACGTTCCTCCTGCTCGGGACCGACCAGAACGCGCAGCGCCAGAAGAGCGGCGAATCGGTCCTGACCGACTCGATGATCGTGGTCAGCGTCAACGCTACGCACACCCGGGTCGGGATGGTCTCCGTCCCGCGCGACACCGTCGATCTGCCGCTCCCCGACGGTGGGACGTGGCCGCAGAAGCTCAACGCGCTGTTCGTCGCCAAGGGGATCGACACGCTGCGCGGCACGTTCGACAGCCTGCTGGGCGTGAGGATCGACTACACCGTGGTGATCAACATGGACGACTTCGTGTCGCTGATCGATGCCTTCGGCGGGGTCGACGTGGTGGTCTCCGAAGCGATTCACGACCGGGAGATCGGCCTCGACATCACCGCCGGCCGCCATCATCTGGACGGCAAGACCGCCCTGGCGTACAGCAGGAGCCGGTACACGACCAACGACTTCGCTCGGGCGGAGCGCCAGCACGAGGTGCTGGTCGCCCTCCTGGCCCGCTTCAATTCGCCGTCGGCGAAGGTGGACGTGCCGAACCTGCTGAAGACCCTGACCAGCCTGGCGAGCAGCATCCCCGCCGACAAGCTGCCGACTGTCCTGGAG
>QHBO01000020.1 GCA_003243965.1 Chloroflexota bacterium | reverse complement strand
CGCCAGGCACGCCAGCGCGGAGCGCGCCAGTCACTCTCGCCACAGCGCACGAGTGTGCCCGAGGATTCCTGGTCGATGATCGCGGTCCCGGCGATCATCGACCTCGATACGTTCGCGCTGGCCCGCTCGCGCCTTGAGCAGGGCGTCCGCTTCGCCGCGCGCAACGCCAGGAAACCGAGTCTGCTCCGCGGTCTGCTGGTCTGCCGCGAGTGCGGCTACGCGTGGCATCGAGTCGAGAAAGGCAAGTCCAAGCGGGTTTTCTACCAATGCGGCAGTCGCTGCCTGCGGACCACCGAGCGGCGCTGCAACACCAAGCCGGTGCCGGCAGGAGACCTCGAGCAGCTCGTCTGGGGAGAGATCACACGCCTGCTCTGCGAACCAGACCTGGTCTGCGCCGAGATCGATCGCCGGCTGCGAACCATGCGCGAGACCGACCCTGCCCAGCGCCGGGGCGAGACGCTCACGGCCGAACTCACCCGGTCTGAGCGCGCGATCTCCAGGCTCGTCGACGCCTACCAGGACGAGCAGATCACCCTCGACGAGCTCCGCGCTCGCATGCCCGAGCTACGCCGCCGCGAATCGGCGCTGCGCGCCGAACAAGAAGCGATCAACGCCGAGATCGACGACGCCACCAACTACCTCAAGCTCGCCGACAGCATTGAGACCTTCACCAGCCGCCTGACCCACGGCCTAGACGACATGGACACCGACGAGCAGGCGCGCATCCTGCAACTGCTCATCCGGGACGTCCTCATCGGCGGCGACAACGAAACAGTCACCATCCGTCACTCGATCCCGCTCCCCTCAGGTGGCGAGAATCCCCAATCGCCATTGCATACAGTTCGCCATGCCGGGGCTTCCTGCCGGCCAACACCGGCATCGGTCTTCAACAACCGGGAAGGTACGCCGCCTTCCTTCTCAACCCCATACACAACATCTGGGTATAGCTCCCCACGGCTCGATCAGCAGCGCCGACGCGAGTCCGGCCTTGCCAGACGCACCGTCCGCCTGGCCCTCCCCGTACCATCTCTCAGAATGACGATGGCCGATTACGAGCGTCCCCCGCGCGTGCTGGTGGTCGAAGACGACGAGGCGATCGCCCAGGTGCTGCAGCGCTCGCTGCGGATGGAGGGCTATGAGGTGAAGCTGGCCGGCGATGGCGAAATCGCCTTGGAGCTGGCGCCGGCGTTCCTTCCCGACCTGGTGATCCTCGACCTTGGCCTGCCCGGGATCGACGGGATCGAGGTCGCCAAGGCGTTGCACAAGGACGACGACGTCCCGATCCTCGTGCTGACCGCGCGCGACGCCGTGCAGTCCCGCGTCGAGGGCCTGGACGCCGGTGCGGACGACTACCTGGTCAAGCCGTTTGAGCGCCAGGAGCTGCTGGCGCGCCTGCGGGCGCTGCTGCGGCGCCGCCCGCCCAGAGGCCAGGCCACGCTGACGGTCGGAGACCTGAAGCTGAATCCCGATACGCACGAGGTGAGCCGCTCGCAACGCGGCATCGACTTGACGCAAAGGGAGTTCGAGCTGCTGGAGTACCTGATGCGCAACGAGCGGATCGTGATCTCGCGCCAGCGCCTGCTCGACGAGGTGTGGGGCTATGACCC
>QHBO01000019.1:1259-1543 GCA_003243965.1 Chloroflexota bacterium | reverse complement strand
GGCATGAGCGGCGGCATCGCCTACGTGTATGACAAGGACCGCCGCTTCGAGGGCCGCTGCAACCTCGATCTGGTCGAGCTCGAGGAACTATCCGACGACGACGCGGCTGAGGTCCAGGATCTTCTCCGAGAGCACATCGCCCGCACCGGCTCGATGGTCGCCCGCAACGTGATCGCCTCCTGGGACCGTGGCACGCGCGAACGCTTCGTCAAGGTGATCGCCCCCGAGTACCGCGCAGCGGTCGCGAGCGGCCAGCCGCAGTCCGACGTGGTTCAGGCCTAGCC
>QHBO01000019.1:0-1253 GCA_003243965.1 Chloroflexota bacterium | reverse complement strand
GCCCGCTTCCGAGGCGCTTCGATCGCCTGCCAGGCGAATCAACACCGTGCACCAAGTCCGGAACGGGCGCCAGGGCTCGGCGAGTTGCGTGAGCCACTCAAGGCTCGGGGTCGCGTCCAGGCCGTAGAAGCGGGCCGCGTGCTTCAACACCTTCGGCTCGGGGACATGCAGCATGGCGTCGGCGAACCCACTCGCTCGTAGCACCACCAGGCCTGCGTAGAACGGGCCGAGGCCCTTCAGCCGCTGGACCTCCTCGTAGGCGTGCTCGGCTCCGATCGCGTGCAGCCGCTCGACATCGAGATCGCCGGCGAGCGCCGCTTTCGCGATACCGCGTAGGCGGGATACCTTCTCGGCGTTGAGCCCCGGGAACTCGTCCGGCAGTCCTGCCAGCGCCTCGGGCTGGGGGAAGGCATGAACCGTCTGGCCGGCGAGCCCGAATGTCGCTCCCAGCCGCTCGCCAATTTCGCTTCGTACTCGGGCAGCCTGCGAGGACGGGCGCCGAGCGGAGATGATCGACCAGGCGGCGGCCTCGTAGGGCGAGTGGAACAGCACCGGCCGCTGGCCGGGATGCTCACCTTGTAGCCGCCCGATCACCGGGTCGCGCTCGCCGACCCGGAGGAAGTCTTCGCCGTCGTGGTCGAGGGACAGGATCCGGGCCGCCTGCGCGAGCGCCCGGTCTGGGTCGGCACCGCCGCGGGTCTGAAGCTCGACCGCCACCGGGCCATCCGTCGTGGACTGGCTCAACACGGCGCCCGAGTGGCCCACGCCTCCGTCGACGGGGAACGCCAGCCGCATAGTGCCGTCGGACGATCCGCCCTGGTTCGGGCCGAAGCCAAACTCCGCCGCTGCCTTGAGCGAGAACGGGCCGGACGGGCGCAGCTCAGCCAAACCCGGCCCTCCAGAGGCGTGGCGAGAAACCCAAGATAGTCTCGGGTTTCTCGCCACGCCCCGCCCAGCGCTCAGCCAAGCAGCGCATGCGTGACCCCCTGGATCGTGCCGATTCCGTACTGCATCGTGGGATCGCCGTCGGTCATCACCGCGATCGCGAACGTTCGGTGATGGCCCTCTAGGCGCCCGATCTGGTGCACGAGCTGCCCCAGTCCCGTCGGCTCTGACCCGTCCTTGAAGAACACCTTGTAGCCGAGTGGACGCGCGATCACCGGGATTCCCCAGCTCTGGGTAGGGTCGATCGTCGAGAGCAGGAGGCGCGCGTAGCCGACGAACTCGTGCGGGATCAGCGAGTCCATCTCGAA
>QHBO01000018.1 GCA_003243965.1 Chloroflexota bacterium | reverse complement strand
TAGTGCTGGCCGGTGTGGACCAGCAGCTCCTGGTGGGAACGTCGGAGGAGACGCGTCACCGGGGCGACTTTGATGAACTGCGGCCGCGCGCCGACGACCGAGAGGACCTTCATCCGCGTCCAGGCTTCGCAGGCACGGCGGCGGCGGTCATCGGCCCGCGAACGGATCCTGGCGCAGTCGACTGCTCGCCGGCACCATCGGGCGGGGGGAAGGGATGTCCGCAACGGGGACAGACGCCCCGGAAGCCGCGCCCGCCTTCGTCATCGGGCAGCCCCAGGCCACACGGGCAGGCGCTCGCCACCCGTCTCGCGGGGTTGCCCAGCACGAGCGCATAGTCGGGCACGTCGTGGGTCACCACGCTGCCGGAACCCACCAGCGCCCAGCGCCCCACGGTCACGCCGGGAAGGATCGTGCTGTTCGCGCCGAGCGCAGCACCGCGCCGAACACGGATCTCCCCGACCTCCCAGTCCTCGTCGCCCTTGGGCGAGCCGTCTGGGTTGATCGCCCGCGGCAGTTTGTCGTTGGTGAAGCACACGTGCGGCCCGATGAACACGCCATCCTCGATGGTCACCCCGTGGTACAGGCTGACGTTGTTCTGGATCTTGACGTTGTCGCCGATGACCACGTCGAAATCGACGTATGCGTTCTTGCCGATGACACAGCCGGCCCCGATTCGGGCCCGCTCACGCACCTGCGCCTGGTTCCAGATGCTGGTGCCGGGACCGATCACGGCATCGGACGACACGTCCGCCGTGGGGTGGATGCGCACGGACGAGCGATCGCTCATGCGGCCTCCTTGGTGCCGCGGATTCTACCCGACCGTCTTCCGGACGAACCGGACCGATGACCCCCGCAAGGCAGCGCCTCCCGGACTCACGGCTCGCTCAGCCTGGCTGCAACAGCTCCATGAGCCGGGGGCGAGCCGCTGCGACCGCGCGGCCGCGGTGAGAGATGCGGTCCTTGTCGCCCGCCGGCAGCTCGGCGGTGGTGAGCCCGACCGGGAGCTGGAAGACTGGGTCGTAGCCGAAGCCGCCGGTCCCGCGCGGCTCGGCCGTCAGCCAGCCCTCCATGGTTCCCTCGAACAGCTCGACCTGGGGGACCGGCTCGAGTGGGATCGCCAGCGCCAGCCAGCAGACCATGCGTGCGCTCCGATCGGTGGCGCCGTCCAACTCGCCGAGCAGGTACCTGACCCGATCCGCGACCCCGGGGCCGCCGTATCGTCCGGTCCTGACTCCGGGAGCGCCACCGAGGGCCCGCACCTCGAGCCCGGAGTCATCGGCGAGGGTCAGCAGACCCGACGCGCGGCAGAAGGCATCCGCCTTGGCCGCCGCGTTCTCGGCGTAGGTGAAGTGCGGTTCCGGAACATCGAGCTCGAGCCCGATCTCCGCCGGACCCACCACCCGCGCCGGGAGATCCGACAGCAGCCGCCGGAACTCCGTCAGCTTGCCTCCGTTGTTGGTGGCAACCAGGAGCTGCCTCACTCGGGCGCGTCGGCGCGGATCGCCTCCTGCTGGAGCGCGAACAGCTGCCGGATCCCCGCCGCGGCCAGATCGACCATCTGGTTTATCTGGTCGCGGCCGAAGGCCTTATGCTCAGCGGTTCCCTGCAGCTCGACGAATCGGTCGCTGTCGAGCATCACCACGTTGAAGTCCACCTCCGAGCCCGAGTCCTCCGCGTAGTTCAGGTCCAGGAGCAGACGCCCATCGGCGATCCCGACGCTGACCGCAGCCACCTGGGCGGTGACCAGGTGTCCCATCCCGTATCGGTTGAGCGCCCGGGCCAACGCCACGTAGGCCCCGGTGATGCTGGCCGTTCGCGTGCCGCCATCGGCCTGGATCACGTCGCAGTCGAGGGTGATCGTCCGCTCGCCGAGACGCGGCAGGTCGATCACGGCGCGCAGCGAACGGCCGATCAGCCGCTGGATCTCGTGCGTCCGGCCCCCGACTCGACCGGTGCTCGCCTCACGCTGGCTGCGCTCGGTCCCGGCGCGCGGCAGCATCGAGTACTCGGCGGTCACCCAGCCGCTCCCCTTGCCGCGCATCCAGCCCGGGACGCGGTCCTCGATGGTCGCGGCGCAGATGACGCGCGTGTCGCCGACCCGGATCAGGACCGATCCCTCCGCGAACTTCAGGTAGTCGGCGACGATCTTCACCGGGCGCAGCTGGTTGGGGAGGCGGCCGTCGACGCGGCGGGCCGGGGCGATGGAGGCCATCGGCGGATTGTACCCGTGCTACCGTCCGGACCGATGCGCCTGCTGGTGGTGACCTCGCGCTACCCGACCGGCGATCGTCCGGCGGCCGGCGCCTTCGTCCGGGACCGGCTGGACGGCACGTCGGCGGTGGTGATCGCGCCCACGCGCTATGAGCAGCCGGGCTGGCGCCGGCACCTGTCGCTGACGTGGCGCGCGCTGACCGCGCGGGGTCGGTTCGACGGTGTGGAGGGCCACTTCGTGCTGCCGGCCGGCCCAGTCGCGCTGCTCGCGGCGCGCCTCCGCGGCCTTCCGCTGGTCGTCTATGCGCACGGCGGCGACGTCCGCGACATGGCCGCCCGCAACCGGGTCTACCGATGGCTCGCAGCCCGCGTGGTGCGGGGCGCCGATGCGGTGGTCACCAACTCCGCGGAGAGCGCCGCCCACGTCGAGCGTTTGGGCGCGACGCCTCGCATCGTGCCGCCGGGGATCGACCTCTCGCGCTTCGCTCCCTCCCCGCGCCCATCGCATCGACGGGTGCTGTACCTGGGTGGCGACGTTGCCCACAAGGGGATCGGCGTCGCGCGCCGGCACGCGGACACTGTGCTGGGTCCCGGCATCCGAGAGCTCGCCCCGGCCGAGATCCCGGCGCTGCTGGCCGCTCACGACGTGCTGCTGGTTCCGTCGGTCGCCGAGCCATTCGGCCTGGTCGCCGCGGAGGCGATCGCCTCGGGACGCTGGGTGGTCGCCAGCGCGGTGGGTGGCCTCCCGGAGATCGTCACCGACGGCCTGAACGGCACGCTGGTGGTGGACGGCGACGTTGCCGGTGCCCTGTCGCGGATTCCCGACTACGATCCGTGGGCGGTGGCCGCGACAGCGTCGCGATTCTCGGTCGAACGCCACCGTGCGGGGATGGATCGAGTCTGGAGCGAGGTCATCGGACGCCTTGCCGGCGGGCGGCCCGAGCCGTCAGGGGAGGGCGGAGCGGATGGCGCGCACGACGCCGTCGGAGACCGCGCCGCTGCTGCCGAGGACGACCACGCGTCGGGGTGACAGCCGCCGCAGCTCGGCAGCCACGCTGCTCGGCAGCGCCGAGGGACGCACCAGCAGAAGCGGACCCGGCACGAGCGCCGCGAGCGGACCGGCAGCCAGCCCATCGGGGAAGTCCGCGCCGGTCGAGACGAAGACCTCGACCGGCGAACCGCTCCGGTAGCCCGCCGCGCTGACCGCAACGGCGGTCGCGTACCGGTCTGCCCCGGCACGCCGGGAGATGCTGGCTGTCGATCGCGCCAGCTGGTGGGCGACCCGGGCCGAGATCGCGGCCGTGGACCCGAGGACCACGATCCGCTGGGGCCGCAACCGCGCCAGCTCGGTGGTGATCGCGGACGGGACTCGGTCGTGGCGGACGAGCAGCACCGGGCCACCCTCGCGGCCGGCCGCCGCCCCGCCGGCCAGCGCATCGGGGAACGTCTCGCCGGTGGCCACGTAGGCGACCGGGACATTCGGGTCGAAGGTCGCGGCGCTGACCGCGGCGGAGGTGGCATACCGGTCAGCGGCACCGACGCGCGACACGCTCGGTGCGTAGGCGCGCAGCGCGCGCAGGACCCGGTCGGCGACGGCACCCTGTGCGCCGAGGACGATGATCCGTCGCGGCCGTAGCCGCGCCAGCTCCTGGGCGGTCGGGGCAGGCAGCCGGGAGGCCTGGACCAGCAGGACCGGGGCGCGGCGGACGGCCGCGGCGGCACTGCCGGAGAGGGCGTCGGCGAACCCGCTGCCGTTGGCCACGTACACGACCGGCACGCCCGGGCTGAAGGCTGCCGAGCTGATCGCCGCGGCGGTCGCATAACGATCACCGCCGGCCAGGCGACGGATGCCGGTGCGGGGCACGCTCGCCGCGGGCGGCTGACAGAGCTTGACGAGAATCATCACCGCGTAGGTCGTCCCGCCGATGGACCGCGCCCAGCTCCCACCGGCCGCGTCGTAGTCACCGACGATCACCGCGTGGTGGCCGGGCGAGGCCCACCAGCTGGCCACCGTCCGGGCCGGGTCGTACGATGCGTAGCCCCGCTCCCAGGCGATGATCTCGCCAACGCCACGGGTGCAGACACCGAGCTGGCTCAGTCGCATCGCAACGTAGGTCATGTCGTGGACGAAGAGGTCCTGCCGGGCCATGTGGGCGGCACGCTCGACCGCGATCTGATCGACCGCCGCGGCCAGCGTCACCGAACGTAGCCCGACCGATGCCCGCCGCGCATTGGCGAGGCTCACGTAGCTGCCGCCATCGAGGGCCAGCGACCGGCTCATCGGCGCGTTGGCGGCCAACATCGTCAGCGCCAGGGCGACCCCGATCCCCCACCGCCAGCCGGTCGGCGGCCGGGTCGCGCTCCGCGGCCGCACCGGGCTCAGTTCCACAGGGCCCGGATGGCGGCCAAGCTGGTGGGCGACACCGCTCCGCTGCCACCGAGCACCATCAGCTGCGAGGGGTTCAGGCGGCGCAGCTCGCTGGCCACCGTGGCCGGCAGGCCGACCGCCGGCAGCAGCAGCAGTGGAGCACTGGCCCGGGCGGCGGCGGGGACCGCGGCCAGGCCGTCGGCGAAGGTGGTGCCGGTGGCCAGGTAGACGAGTGCCGGGCCATCGGCCGCGAAGCTGGCGGCGCTGACCGCGGCGGCGGTCGCGTAGCGGTCGGCACCGGCCAGGCGGAAGTCAAGTTTGACGAATCGGTCGTAGATCACGTTCCAGAATTCGTTCGTGCCGGTATCCATCCCGAGCGACCAGATCCCGATGCCGGCCAGGCCGCTGCCGCCGACCAGCCGATACTTGGCCTGGAGCGAGGCGCCGTCGTCGTAGTAGCCCTGGCGGTAGGTCCTGTTCGCCGCATCCCAGGAGGCGAACCACGGAACCTGGCCCACGGCGTCCCACCGACGGCCGTAGACGCGCGCGGCGGCCCGCGCGCCGGTCTCGTTTCCGGCGCCGTCGTACGCGATGTAGCCGAACGCACGCGAATAGCTGCTCGAGGTCGACGGGCGGGTCACGGCATTCAACGCTGCGCTCGTCGTCGGCCAGGAGCGGCCGTAGTACGGGACGCCCCAGATCAGCTTGCTGGCCGGCATGACGGCGAGATGCGCATTCAGCGCATCGCGGACCGCGAAGATGTAGGGGCTGTCGATGGGTGCCACGCCGCCGGCGCGCGCGGAGCCCGACCACGAGAGGTCGTAGGCCATCACCATCAACGCGTCGGCGGCGCCGGCCGCCGTCAGGCCGACCACGTCATAGCCGGTCGCCCAGGTAGCGGCTCCGGCCATGGTGTCGACCGTCACGTACGATGGTACGCGAGCGCGCACCAGCCCCGCCTTCAGCTCGCGGATGAAGGTCGTGAAGGCGCCTCGGAGGGACGTGGGGACCGGCTCGAAGTCGATATTCACGCCGTCGGCTCGCCGCCCGGCGATGATTCCGGCAATCTCCGAGATGAGCCGCGCGCGGTTTGCTGGGGCGGTCAGCAGCGCCGTCATCCCCGAGTAGTCGCCGCTCCAGGCCATCATCGTGATGGTCGGCACCACCCGGACGCCACGGGCGTGGGCCGCGTCGATGACGCCGGTCATCGCCGATGAGCTCCAGCCCAGCCAGCCGGCGTTCGTCCCCCGGATCAGCATGCCGCTGGGCGCAGCCCCAATGCCGAAGTACGCGACCGTGGAAAGGAGGTCGTAGCGCAGCGCCGAGAGCGTGCCGGCGTCGAGCATCCAATGGGGCAGGAATCCCAGCACCTCGCGGCGCAGCCCATTCGGCAGCCAGCCGCCGGGGCCTGCGAACGCGCTCGTCGTGCCCGTGGCGGTCGGACCCAGAACCGAAACCGGACCGGCCACCGAGCCGGAGGCCGGAGAAGCAAGCCTGGTCTGCGGGACCGCCCCGACGCCGCCAACCCCGGCCGGCAGCCCCGGGTGCTGGCTGAGCTCCTCGGCCTGCACCGACGGACGCACGTACTCCCTCGGCATGGGCGGCAGCACGCGGCCGCCCATGACCACGCTGCCGCCGGGCAGGGTGACCGAACCCCCGCGTGGGCCGGCAGCAGAGGCGGTGCCTGCCGGTGCCAGGCCGGCGACGAGCAGCAGCGCGGCCAGCAGCGCCAGGCCGGTGGGGCGGCGGGGCGAGGACGGACGACGTGCCGGAAGCATCATTGCGCCAGGAGCCCCTGCAGCTGCTGGAGGACGGAGTCGGTCACCACGGCGGTCCCGCCCAGGACGACGGCCCGTGTTGCCCCCAGGCGCTTGATCTCCTGCTGCACCGAAACCGGAATGGTTGAGCCTGGCACGAGCAGCAGCGGTGCCCCGGCTCGTGCCGCCGCTGGGCCGCCGGCGAGCGCATCGGGATAGTTCATGCCGTTGGCGATGAACACCGTGGATGCGGAGGCATACGTCGCGGCGGAGATGGCGATCGCCGTGCCGAAGCGGTCCGCCCCCGCGAGCCTGGTGACGCTCCCGGCGGTGAACCTCCCCGCGGCTGCAGCCACCGCATCCGGGACGGCGCCCGTGCCTCCCAGGATGACGATCGACGCAGGACGCAGGCGGGCCAGCTCCGTGGCCGTTACGGCGGACAGGCCGGCCGGATCGACGAGCAGCACCGGCCCGCCATGCCGGCCGCTCACCGGCGCGGCGGCGAGCGCATCGGGGAACGCCGTCCCGGTGGCGAGATATGCGACCGGCACCCCGGGGGCAAAGCTTGCCGACGAGACGGCTGCCGCAGTTTGGTAGCGATCGGCGGATCCGATGCGCACCACGCTGCCGCCGGACGTGTACCTGGCGAGCATCAACCGAACACTCTCGGAGACCGCCCCGGCCGAGCCGATGAGCACGATTCGGCCCGGAGCGAGCCGCGTCAGCTCCGCCGCCGTGGCGGCAGGCACGGCGCTCGAGCCGACGAGCAGCAATGGCGCGCCGGTCGCCGCAGCAGCCGAGCCGGCGGCCAGCGCATCGGGGAAGTCAACGCCGGTCGCCACGTAGGCAATCGGCACTCCTGGCGGGTACGAGGCAGCGGAGATGGAGGCGGCCGTCGCGAAGCGGTCGCTGCCGCTGTAGCGGGCCACCGGGTTGACCGGGGCCGGCGGCGGCGGCGCGTTGGGGTCGGCAACGCTTTCGGCCGGGTTGCCGGCGAAGGCGTACCAGTAGCCCATCGTGCCCGCGTAGTCCGGCGTCCGCTGCACCCAGACCTGGTCGCCGACCAGCTGGGGATGCACGAACCGTCGCAGCGCCCCCGAGCTGAAGCCGTTTCCGGCCTTGAAGATGTCCCCATAGGTGGTGGTCGGCTGGGTCAGCAGCAGCTGCGTCAGCTTGGCCGACCCCTGCCACAGGTCGGTGGCGTAGTAGGTGCCGCCCATGCGCAGGATGGTGCGCGAGTAATAGGCGACCCGCGCCAGCGCGGTCTGCTCCGAGGCCGGGCTCGCGGCCTCGTTCTCGCCTGCGCCCGGCGCATAGCAGGCGTTCGAGTAGATCATCGCAAAGCCGGCAGCGGGCTTGACGTTCGCCCCGACCCACGACTCGCCGTAGTACTTCAGCACCCGGTCGGTGCAGCCCGCCGTGCGCCCCGCCCACGCGACCGCAGGGTTGCGGAGGCCCCAGCCGTTGGTGACGGTGGGGTCGAGGACCGCGCCGTAGGGGTTCGGATAGCCGCTCCCGTGGCCCAGGTACACGATGATCGACGCGCCTGCCGTGGCGGCCAGGGCGTCCGCCGGGGTCGCGCAGTAGCGCATGTCGACGGTGGCACCCGTTGCGCGCGCAGCGGCCGCGATGTTGGTGGCAAAGGGCACATAGGTGCTGTCCGTGATGGCCGTCGGGCCGACCAGGATGGCGACCTTGGGGCCTGCCGCGCGGCCAGTGGCGGGTGTGCCGGCCATCAGGCCGGCGGCGAGCAGGGCAGCAGCCACGAAGGTGGCGACGGGGGGCGGGACGTGCAATGCGGGGACCTCGGGACAGGGGATGGCGGCGACGCTCCGGACGCTACCGGTCGAGGCCCGTGAGCGACATGGCGCGATGGTCCGCGCACCCGGCGCGGACGATGTGCCCATGTGCGGCGGCGCAACGGAGAAACGCAACGGAGAAACGCAACGGTCCGAACCGAGACGTGCGGTGGGCAGGTGTCCCGCCGCGGTACCGGCCGGCTCGATGGTGGGTTGGTGGCCGCCTGGGTCAGCGTTGGGTGAAGGAGGTGACCACCAATAGGCGCTCGAGCCGGTTGAAATCGAGGGCGGGTCGGACGAAGCCGGTCCGGGTCAGGGCGTTGGTGTCCTGCTGGATGGCCTGGATGGTGCCGATCAGCAGTCCCTTGGGGTAGGCGCTGCGGCCCGCGGCGCCGAGCACCAGGCCGGCGCTGATCACGGTGTCGCCCACCGCCAGCCGCTCGGTGACGGGCACGTTGACCAGTACCAGCTGGCCGCCGAGCTGGCCCTGGATCTCGCCCAGCGCCCGGCTCTGCTGGTCGGCAGCGACCACGGTCGAGCGCGTATCAACGATGAATCGGACCCGGGCCGTGTCGCTGTCCGCCGAGACCACGATTCCGGCGAGCGCTCCGGCGCCGTCGGCGCTGCCGACCACCGGCATCCCGGGCCGGACGCCATCGGCCGTCCCCGCGTCGATCCCGACCTCCCAGGTGAAGTTGCTCGGATCGCGGCTGATGATCCGCACCGGCAGCAGCTTCATGTCCAGCGACTTCGTGAGGCCCAGCAGCTGGCGTAGCGTGCCGTTCTCCGCGGCCGCCTCCTGCAGCTGGGTCATTCGCTGCTGGGTGCCGGCCAGCTCACGCTGCAGCCGATCGTTCTCGCTGCGGAGCCGATCGATCTCTCCGACCGCCCGGAACAGGCCCGCGATTCCGCTACCGATGCCGGCGACCCCGGAGCGAACGGGGTTGAGCGCCCGGGTGCTCGCCTGCTGGAGCATCGCCGCCTGCTCGGTCCGGGAGGAGAGGAGCATCAGCAGCGAGATGATGGTGAACGCGGCGAACAGCAGGCCGCTGCGCGAGCGCGGGCGATTCCCGGTCAGCATCGGAGTGAATCCCGCATCGGCATCGCGCTCATTCTGCCCGCGCGGCGTGCCGGGCGGTCAGCGTGGGGGGCGCACGTAGTGCTCGCTGACCAGGACCCGCTCGAGCTGATCGAGCTCCTCCAGCACGCGCCCGGTGCCGCGCACCACGCAGGTAAGCGGGTCATCGGCGATGTGCACCGGCATCTGCGTGGCTTCCGCGACCCGCTTGTCGAGCCCCCCGAGCAGCGCTCCGCCGCCGGCGAGCACGATGCCCTGATCCATGATGTCGGCAACCAGCTCGGGCGGCGTCTCCTCGATGGTCTCCTTGATCGCGTCGATGATCTGCGCCACCGACGGCTCCAGCGCCTCGCGGATCTGGTCTCCTCCGACCTCGACGCTGCGCGGCAGCCCAGTGAGCAGGTCCCGCCCTCGGAAGGTCACGGTCCGCTCGTTGGCCATCGGGTATGCCGATCCGACCGCGATCTTGATCTCCTCGGCGGTCCGCTCGCCCATCAGCAGGTTGTACTCGCGCCGCGCGAAGCTGACGATGTCGACGTCCATCTCGTCCCCGCCGATCCGGATCGAGCGGCTGACCACGATCCCGCCAAGGCTGATGACCGCCACCTCGGTGGTGCCGCCGCCGATGTCGACGATCAGGCTTCCGGTCGGCTCGGAGACCGGCAGCCCGGCGCCGATCGCGGCCGCCATTGGCTCCTCGATGAGCCGCGCCCAGCGAGCGCCAGCATTGATCGTGGCGTCCCGCACCGCGCGCTTCTCGACCTCGGTCACCCCCGACGGGATGCCGACCAGCACCCGGGGGCGCGGGATGCGAGCGTATCGGTCGTGCACCTTCTTGATGAAGTAGCGGATCATCTGCTCGGTCACGTCGAAGTCGCTGATCACGCCGTCGCGGAGCGGGCGGATGGCAACGATGTTCGCCGGTGTGCGGCCGACCATCCGCTTTGCCTCGGCGCCGATGGCAAGCACGTTCTTCGTGCGGGTGTCCATGGCCACCACGCTCGGCTCGCTGATCACGATCCCGCGGTGCCGCACCGTGACCAGCGTGTTGGCCGTGCCGAGGTCGATCCCGACGTCGTGCGAAAGGAGCCCGAGCAGGCCGTCGAAGAATCCCAAGGCGCCTCCGTGGGCTGGTGCGAACGAGCTGTGCGGGGTGACAACCCTAACATGCGCCGCCGGCCGACTCCGCCGCCGAAATGCCCGGTTGGTGCCTGCCCGCTACCATGCCGAGATGACAGATCAGGTGATGGTCAGCGCCCGCGGGCTGCAGAAGCGATTCGGCGAGACCCACGCGCTGCGCGGGATCGATCTGGAAGTGCCGCGAGGATCCATCCTGGCCATGCTCGGGCCGAACGGTGCGGGAAAGACGACCGCCGTCCGGATCCTCACCACGCTCCTGCGGGCCGATGCCGGCAAGGCGACCGTCGCGGGCTACGACGTCAGGACCCAACCGGCCGAAGTGCGACGGCGGATCGGGCTGACAGGACAGAACGCCGCGGTCGACGAGCTGCTCACCGGACGCGAGAACCTGGAGATGATCGGACGCCTGTACCACCTGCCCGCCCGCCTCGCGCGACAGCGCGCTGCCAGGCTGCTGGAGCGCTTCGACCTCGTCGAGGCGGCCGACCGCATCGCCAAGACCTACTCGGGGGGGATGCGGCGTCGCCTCGACCTGGGCGCGAGCCTCGTCGCCGAGCCGCCGATCCTGTTCCTCGACGAGCCGACCACCGGCCTCGACCCGCGCTCTCGTCTGGGCATGTGGGACCTTATCGCGGAGCTGGTGGCCGGCGGCACGACGTTGCTGCTCACCACCCAGTACCTCGAGGAGGCGGACCGGCTGGCGCACGAGATCATCGTCATCGACCATGGCCTGGTCATCGCCCGTGGAACGGCCAACGAGCTGAAGGGCCTGATCGGCGGCGAGCGGCTGGAGGTGACGGTCGCCGACGGCGATGACCTCGCCGTCGCGGAGCAGGTGCTGGCCCGCATCGGCAACGGTCGGCCGACGGTCGAGTCCCGTCTGCGACGGGTCAGTGTCGCGGTCGATGTCCGGCCCGGCATGCTGGCCAGCACGGTGCGCGCCCTCGACGATGCCGGCCTGAACGTCGATGACTTCAGCCTGCATCGACCCACCCTGGACGACGTGTTCCTGAGCCTCACCGGCCGGGGCCAGGCGGACGAAGAGGAGGCCGCATGACCGGCGCTGCCCGCCCGCTGAGCGCCTCCGAGGTCGCCGGAACCGCCGACCTCGCGGCGGGGGCTCCCCTGAAGTGGTGGCTCCGCGACTCGGTCGAGATGGTGAAGCGCAACCTGCGCCATGTCCGCCGCACGCCCGAACTGCTGCTGGACGTCACGATCCAGCCGGTCATGTTCGTGCTCCTCTTCCGGTACGTCTTCGGCGGGGCGATCCCGATCCAGGGCACCACGTACGTGAATTACCTGATGGCCGGCATCTTCGTGCAGACCATCGTGTTTGCCGCGATGGGCACCGGCATCCTGCTGGCCACCGACCTGGCCAAGGGCATGATCGACCGATTCCGATCGTTACCGATGTCCCAGTCGGCGGTGATCACCGGTCGCACCTTCACCGACCTGCTGCGCGGCATGCTGGCCATCGCGCTGATGGCCCTGGTCGGGCTGCTCGTCGGATTCCAGCCGGCCGGGAGCCCCATCGGCTGGGTGGCTGCCACCGCGCTGCTCCTCCTGTTCGGCTTTGCGGTCTCGTGGGTGGGCGTGGCGGCCGGGGCGCTGGTGCGCACGCCGGAGGCGGTGCAGGGCCTGATGTTCGTGGCCGTCTTCCCGCTCACCTTCGCCAGCAGCGCGTTCGTGCCGACCAGCACCATGCCATCGTGGCTGCGGTTCTTTGCCGAGCATCAGCCGATGACGTTGGTGATCAATGGGGTGCGCGGGTTCATCCTGGGGCGTCCCGACTCCGGAGCGGTGATCGGGAGCGCGGCCTGGTCGATCGGGCTCGTCGCCGTCTTCTTCCCTTTGGCGCTGGTGCTCTATCGACGGCGGACCTCCCGCTAGCGCCATGCCGTCACGGCTCGATCTCCTGGCACCGCCACGCGCGGACGCCGAGCGCCTTGCCCGCGGCGAGCACCATGACCCGCACGCGATCCTCGGCGCGCATCCGGCGGAGGAGGGCATCGTGGTGCGCGCCTTCCATCCCGCCGCCGCCGGCGCAACGGTCCTCACCCCAGATGGCCCCCACGAGATGCTGAGCGTGGGGAACGGGATCTGGGGCGCGCTGCTTCCAGGCAGCGACGGCGGCGCCGTCGACACGCGCTACCGGCTCCGCTTCAGCTTCCCCGGGGCGGTCGACGAGCGGACCGATCCGTATCGGTTCGCGCCGACCCTCGGCGAGCTCGACCTGCACCTCATCGGCGAGGGAACCCACGAGCGGCTGTACGACGTGCTGGGCGCGCACCCTCGCAGCGTGGACGGCATCGATGGGGTGGCGTTCGCGGTCTGGGCGCCATCGGCGCGCAGCGTGCGTGTGGCGGGCGACTTCAACCTGTGGGACGGCCGGCTGCTGCCGATGCGCAGCCTGGGCGCATCGGGCGTCTGGGAGCTGTTCGTGCCGGGGATCAACGCCGGCGACCTCTACAAGTTCGAAATCCTGGGGGCTGATGGCCAGCTGCGCCTCAAGACGGATCCGCTCGCCTTCAGCATGGAGGTCAGGCCTCTGACGGCGTCGCGCGTCTGGGACCTCGACGGCTTCGCCTGGACGGATGAGGCGTGGCTGCAACAGCGCGCCGAGCGCGATCCCTACCGCTCACCGATGGCGATCTACGAGGTGCATCTCGGATCGTGGCGCCGCAACGGCGACGGCTCGTGGCTCGGCTACCGCGACGCCGGCCGGCAGCTGGCAGACCACTGCCGGCGGTTCGCCTTCACGCATGTCGAGTTCATGCCGCTCGCCGAGCATCCGTTCGACGGCTCCTGGGGCTACCAGGTGACCGGCTACTACGCCCCCACCTCCCGGTTCGGGACCCCCGACGATGTCCGGGCCATGATCGACGAGCTGCATGCGGCCGGCATCGGGGTGATCCTCGACTGGGTGCCTGCCCACTTCCCGACCGATGCGTTCGCCCTCGCCCAGTTCGATGGCACCGCCCTGTACGAGCACGCGAATCCACAGCTCGGCCGTCACCCCGATTGGGGCACGCTGATCTTCAACTACGGGCGTCGCGAGGTACGCAACTTCCTGGTCGCCAACGCGCTCTTCTGGCTGGACCGGTACCACGTCGACGGCCTGCGGGTGGATGCCGTCGCCTCGATGCTCTACCTCGACTACTCGCGCGAGGCGGGCGAATGGGTCCCGAATCGGTACGGCGGGCGGGAGAACCTGGAGGCCATCGCCTTCCTCCGCGAGTTCAACGAGCGCTGCCACGGACTGTTTCCCGGCATCGTGACCATCGCGGAGGAGTCGACCGCCTTCCCCGGCGTCACGCGGCCCACGTATGCCGGTGGCCTCGGCTTCGGCTTCAAGTG